>JAKITO010000022.1 GCA_021648025.1 Paracoccaceae bacterium | reverse complement strand
TGATGTTGTCGGAATCCCAGGAACGCATGCTGATGGTGCTGCGTCCTGAGCTTGAGGCCGAGGCCCGCGCCGTGTTTGACAAATGGGACCTTGATTTCGCCATTGTCGGCGAAACCATCGCCGAAGACCGGTTTATCATCTACCACAAAGGCCGCGTCATGGCCGACCTGCCGCTGGCCACCCTGTCAGGTTCGGCCCCCGAATATGACCGCCCCTGGGTGGAAACGCCGCCCGCCGAACCGCTGGGCGATGTGCCTCAGATTGACCCGGTAGATGGCTTGCGCGCCTTGATCAGCTCTCCCAATTACGCGTCAAAGTCATGGGTTTACGAGCAATATGATACAATGGTCATGGGTGACACCAACCGCACGCCGGGGCTTGGCGCCGGCATCATCCGGGTGCATGGCACCGAAAAGGCGCTGGCATTCACTTCGGATGTGACGCCCAGATATGTGATGGCCAACCCGGAACGCGGCGGCGCCCAGGCGGTGGCCGAGGCCTATCGCAACCTGACTGCCGTAGGGGCCACGCCTTTGGCCTGCACTGACAACCTTAACTTTGGCAACCCGGAAAAGCCCGAGATCATGGGCCAGTTTGTTGGCGCCATCAAAGGCATTGGGGCGGCCTGCCGCGCGCTGGACATGCCGATCGTGTCCGGCAATGTATCCCTTTATAACGAAACCGACGGGGCGGGCATTCTGCCGACACCAACCATCGGCGGCGTCGGAATTCTGACGCATATGGACGACATCATCGGCACCACCGTGCGCGACGGCCACGCCGCCCTGGTGATCGGCGAAACCTTGGGGCACCTCGGCCAATCCGCCCTTTTGGCCGAAGTTTTCAACCGCGAGGAAGGCGATGCACCACCCGTTGATCTGACGGCGGAAAAGCGCAACGGCGACTTTATCCGCGCCAATCGGGACCTGATTGCGGCCTGCACCGACCTGTCGGATGGTGGGCTGGCAATGGCCGCGTTTGAGTTGGCCGAAGGCTCAGGCATAGGCGTGATATTGGACCATGCCCCGACCGAAATGCTGTTTGGTGAAGATCAGGCGCGCTACCTTGTGGCCTGCAACTTTGATCAGGCCGAGGCCCTGATGATCGCCGCCGCACGCGCCGATGTGCCCATCGCGTCGGTGGGCCGCTTTACCGGCCAATTGGTGCGTATCGGTCGTTCCGAGGCGTCCCTGGCCGAGCTTTCGGCAACCTATCGCACCAGTTTTGCCGCAGCCATCGCTGAGCTGTGAAGCAGCTTTTCCTGCATATCGGCGATTGCAAGACCGGCTCTACTGCTATCCAGGACATGCTGACGGGTGGCCAGGCCACGCCAAAGCATTCGCGCCTGCTTTTCCCCAGACAGCTCCACCATGGTCGGCTGGCTTTGTCGCTGGGCCAGCGCCCGGACCTTTATCCGAAACCCTGGCAGAATGCCGCCCGGCGCCTAGAGGAAGAAAGCTGGGATGTGGCCGTCCTGTCCAGCGAATTGTTCGAGTTTTGCAACCCTGTCAAGGTGGCCAGGGCGATCCGCGAAAACCTGCCCAAATACGCCGAAACGGTGAAAGTCATCGTTTATGTGCGCCCCCATGCCTCACGGGCGTTGGCGCAATTTTCCGAGCGGTTGAAACTTGGACACAGCACCGGCGAGATGGACGAATTTGTCTTGATGTACCTTGAAACCGGGCGATTTGATTATATGGCGCGGCTGGCACTGTGGCGGGCTGAATTCGGCGAGCGCCTGATCGTACGCCCGTTTGTGCGCAAATTTCTGGCAAACGGCGATGTACGCCAGGACTTTCTGCGCCAGATACTGGGCGATGATCCATTTGACCTGGCAATCGGGAAAAACCACAATCGTTCGCTGCATTTGCCTGATCTGGCGGTGATGCGCCTGTTGCAGCGCCGGTTTGTTGCAGCAGAGGTGCCAATGGAAAACCGGGTGACATTTGGCAAGCTGTTCGGGCGGTTGCTGCATGAGCGCGCGCCAAGGCAGCCCGGCGAAAAACTGGCTCTGACCCGCGAACTTTATGACCGGATCGCGCAGGCTTGTCGTGCGGACGCGCGCCAAATGGACAAGGTCTGGGTTGGCGCGCCCTGTTTTGTACCGGCTCTGGATCAGGCCGAAAGTGCGGTGGTGCCGCTGGCGCAAAGCCTTGAAGCCAATGAATATCACAGCCCGGAAACCCTGCGTCAGACCCAGGTCTGGGCCGACCTGATCCTGCGCCAGATGGGCGACCCTGCGGCCGAATTTATAAAACGCCTGCGACCAAAACAACCAATCCCATAGCCTGCCCAACCTTGCGCCAGAAGCAACTTCACCTTATCTAGCCAACAACGATCCCCGAGGAGAGACACACCATGGCAATCCTTGCCTCTGAAATCGAAGCCCTGATCCGCGAGAGTTTTCCCGATGCAACCATCGCCGTGATGGGCGAAGACGGCTCGCATTTTGCCGCCGAAGTTACCGACGAGAGTTTTCGTGGCAAGAACCGGGTGCAACAACAGCGCGCGGTCTATGCGGCCCTCAAGGGCAAGATGGACGGCGCGCATGGTGAATTGCACGCGCTGGCCCTGACCACCAAGATTCCGGACTGATCCAGTCCTTCCCGAAAAAGATGGAACCAACAACATGAGCGATACAGCAACCCAAATTCAAGAACAGATCACGGCCAATGACGTGGTGCTTTACATGAAAGGCACCAAGGAAATGCCGCAATGCGGGTTTTCATCCCGTGTGGCCGGCGTTCTGAACTATATGGGCGTGGAATTTGCCGATGTGAACGTTTTGGCCGATGACGCGGTGCGCCAGGGGATCAAGGACTTTTCGGACTGGCCGACCGTGCCGCAACTGTATGTCAAAGGCGAATTTGTCGGGGGCTGCGATATTATCACCGAAATGACCATGTCGGGCGAATTGGACACATTGTTTGAAACCAATGGCGTCACCTACGACAAAGACGCCGCCGAAAAAATCCGCGAAGCCAACGGTTAGTAAGACGCCGCCCCGGATCTGATCCGGGGCTAAATCTGCGTAAAAGGCACAGTCGGAGTGTTATCCGGCTGCTTTCCCTTCAATCTCTGCCGCCAGCGCTTCGGCGCGCGCGGCCAGTTCGGCCAATGTTTCGGTCACCGCTTCGGGCACCACCGGAACCTCCACGCGTTCCGGCACAGACCCGCCGCGCAAACCCGCCAACTCGGCCTCGACCTCTTTGATCTTGTCCTCGACAGCGGCGGTTTTGTCGGCCAGCAACAAACCGGCCATCAGCAACATCCGCGCCTCGGGCATGCGCCCAATCTGGTCTGACAAAACCTGTGCTTCGTCGTCCAGCATCTTGGCGGCAGTGTGCAGATAACTTTCTTCGCCTTCCTGACAAGACACATCAAACCCGCGTCCGCCTATCTGAATGGTGACTTCCGGCATTACGCGTCCTCCCCTTCGGGCAGGTTCTTGGCCCCGGCCAACAATGGTCCCAATTTATCCAGAACCGCGCTGACTTCGGCGCTGTCCGTGGCGCGCGAGGCACGCAAGGATTCCAATTCGGCCAGCATGGCCGAGTTGATCAGATGCGGCTCTCCGACGCCTTGTTCGTTGGCGCGGCGCAAAGCGGCGTTGCTGGCGCGCAGTTGGTCATTGGCCTGCCGCATTCTTTGCACATCCATATCAAGACGTGACATCGCTTCGGACTGCCCGGCTTGCAGTGCCTTCAATTGCGCCTTCAGCGCCGTGAACTCGGCCGATGTGTCCAACTCGGCCTTTTGCGCCGCCAGCTCAGCCTGGTGTTTCGAGATCAGCGAGGCCAGGCGTTCTTCCAGCTGCGCATTGGCCTGCTTTTCCTCTTCAAGCTGCGCGCCCAATGCCTCAGCGGCACCGGTGCCTTGCGCGCCTTGCGCGTCCAGCGCTGCAACCCCGGCACCGATCCGCTCCATCGCGGCGACGATCCGGCTTTGATATTCCTCGATCTGGCTCATGCGCCTTATCCATCCCTGTTGTCGTTTGCCTGTGCAGTCCAGTGTAATCCTGTGCAATCCTGTGCGCCCTTGTTACCAAGCGAATCGCTGAACCTGCCGAATTGCCCCACTTTAACCAAACCCGCCGGGAAATACCCCCCCTCCGTTGTAATCAAGGTAATCAAGCACTTGTAGCGTACTGCTGAGGTGGTCGCTTATGTGGCACCGCCACGATGCTTGATCTTTGGGGAGCGGGTGTTATTGAGCAGAAAACCATCACTCTTTTCAAAGGATACAAGCCTGTGGATCTGACCGCCCTTCGCACCGCCAACCCCACCCACTGGGCCCGCGCCACAGCCATTCGCGCCCTGACGCTTGATGCCATTCACGCCGCCAATTCCGGCCATTCCGGTATGCCCATGGGCATGGCCGACGTGGCGACTGTGCTGTTTGCCAACCACCTGAAATTTGACGCCAGCGCGCCCAACTGGCCAGACCGTGACCGGTTCATTCTGTCGGCAGGGCATGGTTCGATGTTGCTGTATTCGTTGCTGCACCTGACGGGGTACGCGGATATGACCATGGACGAAATCAGGAATTTCCGCCAATGGGGTGCGCGCACCGCCGGGCACCCGGAATATGGCCACGCGTCGGGCATCGAGTCCACCACCGGCCCGCTGGGTCAGGGGCTGGCCATGGCTGTCGGCATGGCAATGGCCGAAGAAATTCAGCGCGGGCGTTATGGCCGCAAACTGGTCGATCACCGCACCTTTGTGATTGCCGGGGACGGCTGCCTGATGGAGGGCATCAGCCACGAGGCGATTGGCCTGGCCGGGCGGCATGAACTTAGCCGTCTGGTGGTGCTGTGGGACAACAACGACATCACCATCGACGGCAAGGTGTCCCTGTCGGACCGCACCGATCAGGTGATGCGTTTCAAAGCAGCCGGCTGGCGGGTGATCGAAGTTGATGGCCACGATCCCGAAGCCATCGACGCCGCCCTGACCAAGTCCAGGACCGGCAAAAGGCCGACAATGATTGCCTGCAAGACCCATATCGCACTGGGATCATCGGCCCAGGACACCTCAAAAGGCCACGGTGCTTTGACTGATGAAACCCTGATCAAAGACACCAAGGCCGCTTACGGCTGGACCGCGGATGCCTTTGTTATCCCGGCGGAAATAAAATCTGACTGGGCGGCGATTGGCGCGCGCGGGGCAGCGGCACGCCGCGAATGGGAGGCCCAGCTGGCCGGGCAATCGACACGCAAACAGGCCGAGTTCGCCCGGGTCTATGGCGGCGATGCGCCAAAGAAGCTGGCCGGGGTGATCCGCAATCTGAAAAAACAGGCGAGCGAGGACGCCGCCACTATGGCCACGCGCAAATCGTCGGAAAACGTGTTGAAGGCGGTCAATCCGGTGATGCCGGAAACCATTGGCGGCTCGGCTGACCTGACGGGATCAAACAACACCAAATCCGACGATATGGGGGTGTTTGATACGGACAACCGCAAGGGGCGCTATGTCTATTGGGGCATTCGCGAACATGGCATGGCGGCGGCGATGAACGGCATGGTGCTGCATGGCGGCGCGCGCGCCTATGGCGGCACGTTCATGGCGTTCACCGATTATGCAAGGCCCGCCATGCGGCTGGCGGCGTTGATGCGGATCCCGACTGTGTTTGTAATGACCCATGATTCCATAGGGTTAGGCGAAGACGGACCAACCCACCAGCCGGTCGAACATCTGGCGATCTCGCGCGCGACACCGAACACTTACGTTTTCCGCCCGGCGGATTCAGTGGAAACAGCCGAGGCCTGGGAAATTGCCCTGACCACCAAGGAAACCCCATCAGTTTTGTCCCTGACCCGTCAGGGCCTGCCAACGGTGCGCCTGGAACACAAGGCCAGGAACCTCAGCGCGCAGGGCGCCTATGTTCTGGCCAAAGCCACCGGCAAAACCCAGGCAGTGCTGATTGCCACCGGTTCCGAGGTCTGTATCGCCATGCAGGCCCGCGAGATGCTGGAAAGCGACGGTATCGGCACCCGCGTGGTGTCCATGCCCTGCATGGAGTTGTTCGCCGAACAGGACGAGACCTATCGGCGCAAGGTCCTGCCTGCGGGCCCGGTCCGGGTTGGTATCGAGGCCGCAGTGCGCCAAGGCTGGGACCGGTGGCTGTCGGGCGAAGGCGGGCGGGACGCCAAGTCCGACTTTGTCGGCATGGACAGCTTTGGCGCGTCGGCCCCGGCAGAGGAGTTGTTTGAAAAGTTTGGCATAACGGCGGCGGCGACGGTCGCCAAGGTCAAGGCGCTTTTAGGCTAAAAAACCCACGCACCACCCAACAACAAACCGAGGATCACAATGGCACATGTAACCGTACTTGGCTCAGGTTTCGCCGCTCTTACCGCCGCGCGTAAATTGCGCAGCGGCGATCCTTCACTTGAAATCACCCTGATCGCGCCGGAGCCGCAACTGGTCTATCTGCCCAGTCTGATCTGGCTGCCGTCCGGTCAGCGCCAGCCTGACGACATCATCATCCCGCTGAACAATTTCTTTCAGCGCAACAGGATCACCTATGTTCAGGGCGCGGTTGAAGGGTTGGAAGACGGCGGGCGGCTGGTCAGAACCTCAACCGGGGATCACCGCAACGACGGGTTGATCATCGGCACCGGCGGCAAGTTCATCAAGAAGTTGCCGGGCATTGAACACGCCCTGACACCCTGTGAAGGCGTCAAGCCAGTGATGGAATTCACCAACCGTTTACAGGCACTTGAAGGTGGCACATTGGCGTTTGGCTTTTCCGGCAACCCCAAAGAAGGCTCGGCCATGCGGGGGGGGCCGATGTTTGAATTCCTGTTCGGCACCGACCAGATGCTGCGGGCGCAAGGACGGCGTGACAAGTTCGAACTGGTGTTCTTCAGCCCCGCCCCCAAACCGGGCATAAGGTTGGGTGCAAAGATTGTGCCCAAGCTGATGAAACGCATGGAAAAGCTGAATATAAAGACCTATCTGGGCCAGAAAATGGTCCGGTTCGAGGCCGACAAGGTCGTCACCGAAGGCGCCGAATTTCACGCCGATATCATCATGTTCATGCCCGGCATGACCGGCAACCCCTGGTTCAACAACACCACCCTGCCCCGTTCGCCCGGAGGTTTGATCGCGGCGAACCGGATGTGTCAGGTCGAGGGTTTCAAATGCACCTATGTGGCCGGCGACGCGGGCAGTTTTCCGGGGCCTGACTGGATGCCGAAACAGGCGCATATGGCCGATTTGCAGGCCGAAGCGGCGGCGGCCAATCTGATCTCTGAACTGAACGGCGCCACCCCGGACAAGACGTTTCGGGTCGAGTTGATGTGCATCATCGACGACAATGCCAAGGGTGCAATGGTGGTGCGGACCGAAAAGTTCAATATCGCCCTGCCGTCAGTTGGCTTGGCGCACAAGGCCAAGGATATGTTTGAAAAGCGGTATTTGCGGCAGTATCGGTAAAGGCGGCGGCGGGGTGAAACCCCGCCCTACGGTCAGCCGACAGGGTCAGAAATCGGTAGGTGCGCCGCCTTCGGATTTGCGGCGGGCGACAAAATCGGCCAGCTCGTCGCGGATGGCCACGTCCATCGGCGGGGCCTCGAAGGTGGCGATGATGTCCTTGAATATCAGATGTGCCCGCTCGGGGGTCCAGATGGCGCCGGCCTCTTCCCAGGCTTCATGGTTTTTCCAGTCGCTTAGGAACGGTTGATAGAACGCGGTTTTATAACGATCCTGGGTATGTTTCGTGCCAAAGAAATGGCCTTCGTTGCCGACCTCTTTGATGGCATCAAAGGCAATGTCATCGACGCCGGTGGCAAAGGTGGACGGTTCCATATAGCGCTGGATCTGCTGAATAACTTCACAATCCATGATGAACTTTTCCGGCGATGCAATCAGCCCGCCCTCAAGCCAGCCAGCCGCGTGATAGACCATGTTGGTGCCCGATTGCACCGCCGCCCAAAGGCTGTTCGAGGTTTCCCACATCGCCTGCCCGTCCGGCACGTTGGCGGCGCACACGCCGGACGAGCGCAGGGGCAGCCCGTAAAATCGCGCCATCTGGCCGGTCATCTGGGTGGCGCGCATGTATTCCGGGGTGCCAAAGGCGGGCGCGCCGGATTTCATGTCGACGTTTGAGGTAAATGTGCCAATGCCCACGGCCGCCCCGGGGCGGACGTATTGGAACAGGGCGATGGCGCAAAGGGATTCGGCAATGGATTGCGCCACGGCTCCGGCCATGGTCACCGGTGCCATGGCACCTGCCAGAGTGAACGGCGTGACAATCACCGCCTGCCCCCGGCGGATCATCCGCAAGCAGCCGTCGATCATCGGAAAGTCGTGTTTCAACGGCGAGGTCGAGTTGATGTTGGTGTACATCCGCGGCGTGGCTTCGAATTCGGCGTGGGTCAGGTCACCGCCGATGCGCACCATTTCCATCACGTCCTCGACCCGTTCGCGGCCCAGAGAATAGGCGTGCATCACCTTGTCGGTCAGGGTCAGCTTGTCATAAACAACGTCCAGATGGCGCACCGAGGCATGCACATCGACCGGTTCCACCGGATAGCCGCCGGCAAAGTGGATGCAGTTGAAATATTGGGTCAATTTCAACAGGTTGGCGCATTGTTCACGGTTGCCGGCAACCTTTTTCCCCAGCTCCATGTCCCAGTAATTTGGCGGCGAAGAAACATTTCCAAACAACATATGCTTGCCGCCAACCGTCAGGGTGCGATCAAGATTTCGCGGGGTCAGGGTAAATTCAGACGGCGCGCGGGCGATCATCTCCATCACAAAATCACGGCCCATACGCACCAGATCGCCGTCGACGCGGCAACCGGCCTGACGAAAGATCTCCAGCGCCTCGGGGTTCAGGAACACCACGCCGATCTCTTCGAGAATGCGCATGGCACCGTCATGAATGGCGCCAACACCGGCCTGGTCCAGCGGCTCGGTCGGGCGATCGACATTGACCGGAATGCGCCAGGGCATCTGGTTTATCACCGCACCACCCCGGCGGCCCGACTTGCCAGCCCGTCCACCGCTGCGCCGTTTACGGGTATCCGCCTGTGCCATTTAACCAGTCCTTGTTGTCAAAGCTCTGGTTCAAAAGGCACAACCGCCCAACCAACTGCCGCTCTGATTGCGACACGGTTTGTCGTTTTCATTTGGCAATGGTCGCTTTGGCCCTATTTGCCCACAATCCAGCCCGGAATATGGCCGATATCGGGCAGCACCACATCGGCATGAGGGGCCAGGTCGCTTTCGCTCGCATAACCGGTCAGCACGCCGATTGTCACCATCCCCGCCGCGCGCCCGGCAACCAGGTCATGGGCACTGTCGCCGACCATGGCGATCACGCCTGGGTCAAGATCCACGGCCCTGGCAAAGCCCAGCAATTGCCCGGGGGCAGGTTTGGCGCCAAAGCCAGAGTCCGACCCGGCAATGAAGTCGAAATGACCACGAATGCCGACCGAATCCAGATGCACAAGGGCCGGTGAAATGGCGTCGTTGGTGGCCACGCCCAATCGAAGCCCTGTGCTGCGCAGTTTTTCCAGATATGGCACCAAAGGCACCACTTCGATCTGCGAGACCTGTTCGGCCTCGTTGTTCAGTGTTTCCAGCAATTGGTCATAGGTGGTTTCCGGCAAATGTGGGATCATTGCCTGCGCAATCCCGGCCGGGGTGTCGGCAATGACGATACTGTCGGACTGAAACCGGCGGTTGGCAAGATCAAAGCCGATATGCCAGCCCAACGCCGTCGCGCGGGCGCGGTCATTGGTGCAAATTCGCAGAAGAAAGGCCTTGGCCCAGCCTTCCCAGGTGGCACCAAAATCGAACAACGTGCCGTCTTTGTCGAACAACAGGCCAGAAATGGGCGCAGATGTGGGCGCAGAAATGGGCATGGCTTTGGTTCCTTAAGTCCAGTTCACCTGTTCACCGCCCGGAAGGGCGGCGCGGGCAAACATTGGCTGTTCATAAGCGATATTTTTGGCATCGCAAAAGGCGATGATCCAGGCGTCATCCATCATCAGGAAATCCAGTACCGAGCCGAGGAATTCAGGCTCGCTTGCACGGGCGCGCAGATCGTCCTCGCTGGCGCCGGTTGCGCCCAGAAACACCGGTAACAGGTCGTCGTTGGTGACCAGCCAGGCCAAGGCATCAAGGGCCAGGGTTTCGGCGGCTTCGGGGGAAAAAGACATGAGATTGGGCGCTTTGTTTGGGAAGGTTAAAATCAGACAAGCAACAAGCGCCGGGCGGCACAAGGAAATTCAGCCGTCCGGCTGTGCTGCTTTTGCCGCCTGGGCTGCTTTTGCCGCCTGGGCTGCTTTTGCCGCCTGGGCTGCTTGGGCCTTTTCCAACTCAGGCATAAAGCGTTGTTTCAGATCACTGCCCACAAGTGGGCCGATGAATTTAAACAGAATCGTTCCCTGGCCGTCAATGATGAAGGTTTCGGGCGGGGCGGTGACGCCCCAGTCGATTGAACGGCGCCCCTTGGGATCAAAGCCAATGCCCAGAAACGGATTGCCGTCCTGTTCCAGAAAACCGGTGGCCTGACCTGCGTTATCCTTGATGTTCACGCCATAGATGCGGACGCCGTCGGCGGCCATTTTCATCAGGTTGGGATGTTCGGCCCGGCACGGCGGGCACCAGCTGGCCCAGAAATTGACCAGGGACACCTCGCCGCTGGCCAAATCCTGTGCGGTAACACCCGGATAACCCTTGAGCGCTTCAGCCGGCAGCTCTGGGGCCGTCTTGCCGATAAAGGTCGAGGGCAGCGCATCGGGGTCGCCGCGAAACATGCCAAACCCGGCCAGGGCGATAAAGCCGGTGAAGATCAACGGCGGCAGGATCATCAGTGGGGAAATTTTAGCCATCAGCACGCAGCCTTTTTTCAATCCGCACCAGATCTGAGCGCACTTTGCGGCCACGCCACAGCGACAGGCCCACCAGCAACACCAACAAAACAACCGAGGCCGCATAGGCCATCAATACCGTTTCAGCATATTTTCCCAGATCAGGCATATTTACGCACCCACCCTTTCGCGTGCCAGCAATGTTCTGATCCGGCGGGCGCGGATTTCCGTACCTGTGCGGTACAGCACCAGGGCGATGAACAACAGCACAAACCCGGCGATACTGACCAGCAACGGATGGTAAAAAACATCCGCCACATGTTTTTCCTTGTCCAGGCTGAGGGACGCGCCCTGATGCAGCCCCTGATTCCAGAAATTCACCGCATAGCGCGACAGCAAGGCAAAGACCGATCCCACAAGGCACAACACGGCGGTCAGATCGGCGGCGGTGTCCGGGTCTTCGATCGCTTCCCACAGGGCGATATAGCCAAGATAGAACAGGAACAGGATCAGAAACGAGGTCAGGCGCGGATCCCACACCCACCAGGTGCCCCAGATCGGTTGACCCCAGATCGCCCCGGTGGCCAGCGCGATCAGTGTCATCACCAGCCCCACAGGGGCGGCGGCACGCGCCGCCAGGGCGCTGACGTGGTGACGCCGGATCAACCAGACCAGCGAGGTCACCAGCATCATCATCCAGGCGTTGATTGCCATCAGGGCCGAGGGCACATGCAGATAGATGATCTTGACCGTGGATCCCTGGCGGTAATCATCCGGGGTAAAGAAAAAGCCCCAGACCAGACCGGTGACAAGGCAGACACCGGCCAGCACCCAGATGACCGGCAATACCCGCTGGGTGGTCGCCAGAAACTTGCGAGGGTTGGCGTATGCCCAAAAGGCATTGGCTTTTTGTGTAAGTGACATAAGGCAGGGGTTTAGCCGGTCTTTGCGCCCTTAACAATTCACGAATTTTTTACGAGGGTATGCCCGGCTGAAATGTCGCTTTACGCCAAAAAAATGGCCCCCGGATGTTTGGAAAATCCGGGGGCCTGCCCCAAGCTGGTAAACCACCGTGATGGCAACCAGGCAGGGGCGCTGCATATCTTGAACGATCAGGTCTTGGGCATCAGCCCGGCGTCCTGTGCGGCCGCCACTTCGTCATTGTCCAGCACGCCATCGGCATTCGCGTCCATGGCTGAAAACTCTTCGGCCTTGATATCGGGGAAGGCCGCGTTGACTTCGTCCAGGGTCAGGATACCGTCACCATTGGTATCGACTTGGGCTGCAACAGATGTGGCGCTCAGGCCTGCGATGATGATTGTACTCAGCAATACGGTTTTCATGTTCACTCTCCGGTTTGGTTTTACAGGGCGCAGATTTGCACCCCTGAGGCTAAGAACACCGGCAACCGGGGGGATGTCTTGGCCTTTTGTCGAACCCGGCCCAAACGCGCCAATGCCCGCCGTTACCGGGGTTGGGGACACGCGGGGAGACGCCGAAAAAATCAGGCGTTCGCAGGTCGGCGGAAAAACTCCATCTTTTCAGGGGCTTTTGGCAAGTACACGCTTAGGGTCGGGTGGCAACGTTATTGCGCCCCGATTGAGGGCGGCACAAACTTGCAATGCTGGAGGGGGCCGGCCCCCGGGTCCTACGGCCCCCCCCGGAGTTTATTTGGCAAGATGAAGCCGGGAGTCAGGTTTGGGTTTTGGTGGCGATCACGTGCCAGCCAAAAGTTTGCAGCTCGGAGGAGACGCGGGCCATGCGGGGGCCGTCCTGTCCGGCGATCAGGCGGGCGATGAGGCGGGTGAATTGCATCAGCAGCGGGGTAAATGGTTCGCGCCAGCCGGCGCCGAATTTCTTGCGCACCCGGGTCAGGCGGCCGAGTTCCTGATCCATCACGTCGAAATAGCCGCCGTTGGCCGTTAGTTCAGCAATTTCAAAACCCAGCCGTTCGAAATGCACCCGGTAGAAATATTGCGAGAACCCTGTGCAATAATGGTACGGCGCGAAATGGGTGATCGAGTTGAACGGGGCGGTGATGATCATCCGCCCGCCCGGTTTGGTCAGCCGCGCCATCTTTTCCAGTGCGCGCACCGGGTCAACCACATGTTCCAGCACCTCGGAGCAGAACACCGTATCAAACTGGCGATCCTCGGGGATGTCATACAGATCGCAGATGAAATCCAGCCGGCTGGTATCCCATCGCCCGGTATGCAGGCCAACCCCGTCGCCGGCCCCGTCATATTCGGCAATATCCTGGGCAAGATATTCCAGATGGTCGCAATGGGGTTTATAGGCGCATTCCCCGGCCCCGACATCCAGCAGGCTGGACCCCTTGGGCAAGGCACGCAAGGTGGTTTCAATCCAGGTGTCGCGGGCGGCGTGGTTTTTGATGCGGGCCATATCACTGGTCTTTCACTGATTTGACCTTGTGTGCCACAAATCAGACGTCAGAGGCCAGCCAAAAGCGGTGCGCGTTCAGAACAGAAAATCACCCTTGCCCAAATCGCCGATATCAACGCCGATCAGCACGATTTGGGTACCTGCGCCGTCGTCAATCTCGACGTTATTGCCGACCTGGTTCATGTGATTGTTCTTTAGGTCCTTAAATCCGGCAATCTCGGACACCGCCTTGAGATCAATATCTTCCTTGTTGTTGGTGGCATTGAAATCCTGGACCCGGTCGCGACCGCCGTTGTCTTTGAACACAAACCGGTCCGCGCCACCACCGCCGGTCAGCACGTCCTTGCCGGCGCCACCATCCAGAACATCCTTGCCGGCGCCACCATCCAGAACATCCTTGCCTGCACCGCCATTAAGCATATCCTTGCCTTTGCCGCCGTCCAGTCGGTCATTCCCATTACCGCCAAACAGTTTATCCCTGCCGTTGCCGGAATAAAGATCATCATTGCCACCCAGCCCGCGAATGATGTCATTGCCCTTCATGTTGAATTCGACGCCGTCTGTCAGCATCGTTCCTTTTGGGGCGATATCATCGTTATTGCTCAGCAAGATATCCCAGTCCCTTGCTTGCAAAAATTCCTCGATGCCGGACGGGTTTGAACCGTTGTTATCGGCGACTATTATTGGCGCGAACACCGACATGTCGATATCAAGATCAACAAACGACACTGTACCTTTTGTCTGAGAGACGACGGTGAAACCATCCATCGTCCCGGAGTTGATAATATCAACTCCGCCAACCGACCCAACGTTAAGGTCCGAACCGAACCCGACGATTGTCACGACCTCACCGTCGTAAATGCCGTTGCCAACCAAGCCCGTTGGAAACACATTGGTTATTTCAGCCTCGGTTGTAATGAAGCCGATAGTACCAAATATGTCCGTGACATCAAAACCGCCATCTGCGGGTAAAAATCCCTTGATTCTCATCAAATAACTCCTGAAATTAAATTTTCTTCCTTCGCATAGTCGCCGGTTTGAATGTGATTTTCAAGGCTTTAGCAAGAATTGGTGCGACAAAAAAACGGAGGGCGCGAAGCCCTCCGTTGAGTTTCGCCGTTCAGGCTCATTCTAGTTTACCGCCCGTGTTTTTATGCCTGCGGCCTGAACATCGTCAGGGGCAAGCGCACCCGCCCCGTGGGAAGGTGGGAAGGACAGAAACCCGCCCCACCCTATTCGTCGGGGTCAGAAAACCATGTTGGTTTTCAAACCCCTGCACGCCAAAGTTGACGCGATAAGTTAACTACACCCGCTGGTCCCGCCGCAGGTGTTGCATTTCATGCAAGTGCCGTTGCGCACCAAAGTATAGTTACCGCATTCATTACAGGCCTCGCCCTCGTAGCCTTGCATCTTGGCCTTGGCCCGGTTGTCCATTGCCATCACACTTGCGGCCCCAGGTGCGGCTGTCGTGATTTCCGGCACCAAGGCCTGCAAAGTCGCCACAGGATCAGTGGCAACCGCCAGCGCCGTGGCACCGATGGACTGGCCACCGTTCAAAACCACCAGTTCCTGCGGCATGCGTTTGCGCAAATACCCGGTCGAACTGATCTGTTTCAGCACCTGCAAGGACCGCGAGGCGGCGGTTTCGGACATTTCCGAGATATTGGACACGCCCTCTTCCGCGCCCCGGCCAATGGTGTCGAATGTGGCACCCTGGGGTTTCACATGCGCCAGATCGGTGCGATCCAGATACGACACCGCCAGTTCGCGAAAGATATAATCAAGGATCGAGGTGGCGTTTTTGATGCTGTCGTTGCCCTGCACCATGCCGGCCGGTTCGAATTTGGTGAAAGTAAAGGCATCGACAAATTCCTCCAAAGGCACGCCGTATTGCAGGCCCACCGAAATGGCGATGGCAAAGTTGTTCATCATCGCCCGGAAACCCGCACCCTCTTTGTGCATGTCGATGAAAATCTCGCCCAACTGGCCGTCTTCGTATTCGCCGGTGCGCAGGTACACCTTGTGCCCGCCAACAACCGCCTTTTGGGTATAGCCTTTGCGCCGCTGCGGCATCTTTTCCCGGTGGCTTTTGATGATCTCTTTGACGATGATCTTTTCGACGATCTTTTCCGCCAGAACCACGGCCTTTTCCTGCTGACTGCCTGATTCCAGTATCTCAGCCGCGTCGTCATCATCTTCGATCAAAGCCGAGGCCAATGGCTGGCTGAGCTTGGACCCGTCGCGGTACAGCGCATTGGCCTTGATGCCCAAAGACCAGCTAAGTTCATAGGCCTTCTGGCAATCTTGGATCGTGGCATTGTTGGGCATGTTGATGGTCTTGGAGATTGCCCCCGAGATGAACGATTGCGCCGCCGCCATCATGGTGATGTGGCTGTTGACGTTCAAAAACCGCTTGCCGGTTTTGCCGCACGGATTGGCACAGTCGAAAATCGGATAATGCTTGGCCTTAAGATGCGGGGCACCTTCCAAAGTCATGGTGCCACAAACGTGGTTGTTGACGGCATCTATGTCCGCGCGGGTAAAGCCGATATGGCGAAGCAAATCAAAACTTGCATCGTTCAGCTTTTCCTCCGGGATGCCCAGAACATTGGTGCAGAACTCGGCCCCCAGGGTCCATTGGTTGAACACAAACCGGCAGTCAAACGCGCTTGCCAAAGCGGCATCAACCTTGGCCAACTCATTGGGACCAAAGCCTTTTGCCGTCAGTGTCGTGTGGTTTATCCCCGGTGCATTGCCAAGTGATCCGTGACCGACCGCATAAGCGATGATCTCTTCAATATGCGCACTGCCATAGCCCAGACCCTCAAGTGCGGCTGGTACGGAACGGTTGATGATTTTGAAATACCCCCCGCCCGCCAGCTTCTTGAACTTGACCAAAGCAAAGTCCGGTTCAATCCCGGTGGTGTCGCAATCCATTACCAGACCGATGGTGCCGGTGGGGGCAATCACCGAGGTTTGCGCGTTTCTGAACCCATGCGCCTCGCCCAAAGTCAGCGCCGCATCCCAGGCCGACATGGCCAGCTTGACCAACTGCGATGTCGGGCAGTTGGCGTGATCCAGAGGCACCGGTTTGACGCTAAGGCCAACGTAGCCGTCGGTCGCACCGTAGGCTGCGTTGCGGTGATTGCGGATCACCCGCAACATGTTGTCTTTGTTGAGGTCATAGCCGTCAAACGGGCCCAGTTCCTTGGCCATCTCAGCCGAAGTGGCATAAGAAACCCCGGTCAGGATCGCGGTCAGGGCACCACAAAGGGCACGGCCTTCGTCGCTGTCATAGCTGTGACCCAAATTCATCAACAAGCCGCCGATATTGGCGTATCCCAGGCCCAAGGTGCGGAAATCATGGGACAATTGCGCAATTTCCCGCGATGGAAACTGCGCCATCATCACGCTGATTTCCAGCGTTACGGTCCAAAGCCGGGCGGCGTGCATGTATTCTTCGGCCTGAAATTTGCCATCCTTGAGGAACCGCAGCAAATTGAGAGAGGCAAGGTTGCAGGCGGTATCATCCAGGAACATGTATTCCGAACAAGGGTTTGAGCCGCGAATTTCACCGCTGGCCGGGCAGGTATGCCATTCATTGACCGTATCGTGATACTGAATGCCCGGGTCAGCACAGGCCCATGCGGCGTGGCCCACCTGGGCCCACAGATCGCGGGCCTTGATGGTCTTGGACACCGCCCCGTCGGTGCGGTTGATCAACTGCCAGTCGGCGTCTTTTTCAACCGCAGTCAGAAAGGCATTGGTCACCCGGATCGAATTGTTCGAATTCTGGCCGGAAACCGAATTATACGCCTCGGAGTCCCAATCGGTGTCATAGGTGGCGAATTCGATGCTGGTATGGCCCTGGCGCGCATAATCCAGCACCCGTTTGATATAGGTCTCGGGGATCGCCACCTTTTTGGCCGCGCGAATGGCGGTTTTCAACGCGGCGTTTTTAGCCGCGTCATAGGCATCCTCTTCGGCGCCGTCCCAGACCTTCAAAGCCTCGAAGATGCCGTTCAACATCTGTTCGTGCATCTTGGAGCCGGCCACGATGCTTGCCACCTTTTGTTCTTCGATCACCTTCCAGTTGATGAATTCTTCGATATCCGGGTGATCGGCGTCAACAATCACCATCTTGGCCGCGCGCCGTGTGGTGCCGCCGGATTTGATCGCGCCCGCCGCCCGGTCGCCAATCCGCAGGAACCCCATCAGACCCGACGATTTGCCCCCACCCGAAAGCGATTCACCCGCCCCGCGCAGGTGGCTGAAATTGGTGCCGGTGCCCGAGCCGTATTTGAACAACCGCGCCTCACGTACCCACAGATCCATGATGCCGCCGTCGTTGACCAGATCGTCCTTGACGCCCTGGATGAAACAGGCGTGTGGCTGGGGCCGCTCATAGCTGGATTTCGATTTGGTCAGCTTGCCGGTCTTGTCGTCCACATAATGATGCCCCTGCGCCGGCCCGTCGATGCCATAGGCCCAGTGCAGCCCGGTGTTGAACCATTGCGGGCTGTTGGGTGCGGCCATCTGTGCCGCCAGCATATAGCGCATTTCATCAAAATACGCCCGCGCATCCGCCTCTTTGGTGAAATACCCACCCTTCCAGCCCCAATAGGTCCAGGCCCCGGCCAGCCGGTCAAACACCTGTTTCGACGACACTTCGCCGCCGGTACCCACGTCAACCCCGTCAGGCACAGAGCGCCACAGGAATTCAGGCACATCCTTTTCCGGCACCGGTTTCAACCGCTCGGGCACGCCCGCCTTGCGAAAATACTTTTGTGCGATCACGTCGCTGGCGACCTGACTCCACCTGGCCGGCACCTCGATCTCTTCCTGACGAAACACGACGGTTCCGTCGGGATTGCGAATCTCAGAGGTGGCCAGAACAAAGTCCAGATCTGAATAGGCGTCCTGCCCGGCTTTGGTAAATTTACGTTCGATCTTCATCTTGCTGCCCCAATATTACAACTGCTCCAAATGGGCCGACAGTATCGGCCCAACTTCCTGCCGGATTTCAGCCTTTACAGACTGTTGCCGACGGGACCGAAGAATCATCATCTTTCGCCCAAAAAGGGCAGTATCAGGCATGCGCGCCCGTGATGTTCTCAAAGATTCGACCATCCCAAACCAATCGGTGCCCTCGGGCTATTCTCTACCAGATTTAGTGGCTGTCCGACCGGTTCATACTACTTGACGTATTTGGGCATAGACCGTCAATTGATTTATCTCGAATTTTCCAAGATTTTTCAGTTGACTGATCGGCGGCTTTCCACCTTGCGCTTCGAGGGCACCCCCGGGGTGATTCACCCCACTGTTGATTAACCATTTGGCATGGGCACCGGTGCAAAAGATTTCACAATGGTGCAAAGGGGGTTGTGGCGGACTCTTAATCAAAACCGTCCAACCCGGACACTTAGTCAAGGTAGCGGGCGCCAAATAGTTAACGTTTCAACCACCCAACCAACCCGTTGCCAAATAGACAACAGGACATTTGGTTCAACCTGACCCGTTCAACCGACCCAAGGAAAAATTTCTGAGTTGTTCAAAGCCAAACGGCGATCCCTTCACAGGACCGCCGGGTCAGATATCACGATCTGACCAAAGACTTATAACTGGTCGGGGCGAGAAGATTCGAACTTCCGACCCCCTGTACCCAAAACAGGTGCGCTACCAGGCTGCGCCACGCCCCGAACCAAGGCCGTGTCTAGACCGGTTGTCGCGGCTTGAAAAGCCCCGATATGCATCAATATGGATGATTTACGTTTTTTCCACAACACGCGCCTTCAGCAGGGCCACGCCGCCGGACCATCGGCAAACGCCGGGTGACGCATCACGCTTCCGACCGTGATGCCATACCTTTTGGCCAGACCACCGTTGATCTCAAGAACCGCATAAACCTGTGTGCCGCCATCAATCATCGTCAGGTCACCGGGAATCGCCCGGTGATGCACGCGGGTTATGCGCCCCGCCCTGTCGGCAAACAGCATATCCAGCGGGATCAGGGTGTTCTTCATCCAGAAACTGGCGGTTCCCGGGGCTTCGTAGATGAATAACATCCCCGCCCGGCGCGCCATCTGTTCCCGGTGCATAAGGCCCAGCGCCCGCTTTGGGGGGGTATCGGCGACCTCTACCGCAAATACCGCCTGTCCCCAGTCACCGCGCAGGGTGACACGGTCATTTGCGCAGGATTCGGCCATCACCTGACCCGTCCAAAGCAGGCAAATACCGATTAAAAGGAACCGCACCTAGACCTCTTCGCGACTGGGTGCTTTGGGTGCAATGTTGATAATTTCAGCCGAGGTTTCCATCGACGTCTCTATAGGCATCTCTGCCGGCACCCCGTTGACGGCAAATTCCCAGGCCATGACTTTGGCCGCCATCCGTCCACGTTTACCGTCAACAACCCGCATCGCCATTGCCTCGCCCGGTTGCAGGTCGGCCAACCCGGATTGGCGCAGCACTTCGATGTGCACAAAAACATCTTCTGAACTGCCAAACACATTGGCAAAGCCAAACCCCTTGCCTTTGTCGAACCATTTGATTCGCGCAGGCTCCAGCGGGGCATCGTCCAGCACACCGTCGGCAAGATCAGCGAAATCGCTCAGCACCGGCTCGCCGTCACATTCGGGTGGGGTAATCGAAACCACCTCGATCGCCTGAACCCCGCGGTCGGTCTGATGAGTGACAATTTCGATCCGTGCACCATCAGCGACGGAACTTTGGCCAAAGTTCCGTAAAACATTGATATGCAACAGGATATCCGGGCCACCATCATCAGCCAAGACAAAGCCAAAGCCTTTGCCCGGGTCAAACCATTTAACCAGGCCATTCACATGGTACATGCTATTCAGATCTTCGGCCACACCATCCCCAATGTACTGTGCTTGAAATTTGTACAAGCTTCAATGTGCGCGATCTTGCCCCCTTAGTTCAAGTGCAATCGCAATCAGGGCAACGCAAAATCGTCTTTTGCGTGTCCCTTATGATACGCAAATTGATATGCAGGCCGCACCAGCCCACTAGGGGTTAAGCCGTTCGACCTGCCAAGGTGCATTTGCGTCCTTGCGGGTCCATTTGAACCGATCATGCAACCGATGCGCCCCATCGGCCCAGAATTCAATCTCGGTCGGGATCAGCCGGTAGCCCCCCCAAAACGGTGGCCGCGACGGGGCCAGCCCGTGTTGCGCGGTGATCATGGCCACTTTTGCCACCAATGCGGCACGGCTGGTCAATGGGCTGGACTGATCCGAGGCCCAGGCGCCAAGGCGGCTTTTGAGTGAGCGGGAGGCGTAATATTCATCCGCCTGTGGCCCGTCTTCACGGGTGACGTCACCACGTGCGCGTATCTGGCGGCGCAGGGATTTCCAGTGCATGACAAAAGCGGCCTTGCCGGAATGGTCCAGCTCCTGCGCCTTGGCCGAGGTATAATTGGTGTAGAAAACAAAAGCGCCCTGTTCGATTTCTTTCAACAAAACCATGCGGGCGTTGGGCAAGCCGTTGGCGTCCACCGTTGAAAGCGCCATGGCATTGGCATCGTTGGGTTCAACGTCCTGCGCTTGCTCCAGCCATGTTTGCGCCAGAACAAAGGGGTCGTTACCGCCAAATTTTCCGTCACGCTCTGACATATCATGTCCCCCATGCAGCACCTGCAGGCTATTGCTGGACGGCGCGCGCCACAACCCTGAATTCGCGCATGGTGCCCTTGATGCGGTTTGATCAATCCCCTAAAGGTCGGTGATATTAGACGCGGGACTGGCGGAGGGCATCCATGTCAAATCAACAAAAGTGCTTTGCATGTGATTTGCATCAGATTTCACCCCAAGGGTGGGCGAATTCTGATACTGATAAGGATCAATAGTATGCAAAACACTGTAATGGCCGGTAAACGCGGTCTGATCATGGGGCTGGCCAATGAACGGTCCATCGCCTGGGGCATCGCCCAGGCCTGTGCCGGTGCGGGCGCGGAACTGGCGTTTTCCTATCAGGGCGATGCGCTGAAAAAGCGGGTTGGGCCATTGGCAGAGCGGTTGGGCAGTAACATTGTCCTGCCTTGCGATGTGGGCGACGAGGCGTCGATGGACGCGTTGTTTGCGTCTTTGAAAGAACAATGGGGGCAACTGGATTTTGTGGTCCATGCCATCGGATTTTCCGATAAAAACGAATTGCGTGGCCGTTATGTGGACACCACCCGTGGCAATTTCCAGATGAGCATGGATATTTCGGTCTATTCCTTTACCGCCATCGTCCAGCGGGCGGAAAAGATGATGAACCCGGGCGGTTCCTGCCTGACGCTGACATATTATGGCGCCGAAAAGGTCATGCCACATTACAACGTCATGGGCGTGGCCAAGGCGGCGTTGGAGGCGTCGGTGCGGTATCTGGCCGAAGATCTGGGCAAGGACGGTATTCGCGTCAATGCAATTTCCGCCGGGCCAATCAAGACACTGGCCGCCAGCGGCATTGGTGATTTCCGCTATATCATGAAGTGGAACGAATATAACTCGCCGCTGCGGCGCAACGTGACGATTGATGATGTGGGGCGTTCGGCCATGTATCTGCTGTCGGATCTGAGCAGCGGCGTGACCGGTGAGGTGCTGCATGTGGACGCAGGTTATCACGTGGTCGGCATGAAGGCAGTGGACGCGCCGGACATCACAAAAGGATAAGACACCATGACCGACAACCGTTTGCCGCATGAAAAAGGCTTTCACATCAGCTGGGACCAGATCCACCGGGACAGCCGGGCGTTGGCCTGGCGGCTGGATGGGCACGGGCCGGACAATGGCGCTTGGCGGGCGGTTGTGGCGGTGACGCGGGGCGGCATGGCCCCGGCAATGATTGTCGCACGCGAATTGGACATTCGCACGGTCGATACCATCAGCATCAAATCTTATGACCATCAGGCGCAATCGGATGCGATTGTGTTGAAGTCCCCCGACCGGGACTTGATGGGCGACGGCACCGGTATTCTGATCGTTGATGATCTGGTGGACAGCGGCAAAACTCTTGAAGTGGTGCGCGATCTTTACCCAAAGGCGCATTTCGCCACCGTCTATGCCAAACCATTGGGCGAACCGATGGTGGACACATTCATTACCGGGGTCTCACAGGATACCTGGATTTTCTTTCCCTGGGACATGGCCCTGCAATATGTCGAGCCGTATCGCGGCACCGACTAGGGGCCGCTCATCCATCCTATCGGATGTCCTCGCGAGGACATCCGATAGGATGGATGAGCGTTTTGTCCGAAGAAAGGCCTGAGTTGACACGTACAGCCGCCACCTTTGCGCCTCCCGTCATGGAAGCCCGCCGCTGGCTGGATGGCATCACCTTTCCGCCCGACCGGCCATTGATCAATGTTTCGCAAGCCGCACCGGTTGACCCGCCGCCGCAAGCCTTGCGGGCGGCGATTGCCGAGTTGGTGCTCACCAACGATGAGGCACATCTGTATGGCCCGGTTCTGGGCCTGCCGGAATTGCGCGCCGAACTGGCGATGCAATGCGGCGTACATTACGGCGCGGGTATCAGCGCGGATCATGTCGCCATCACCTCGGGCTGCAATCAGGCGTTTGCCGCCACACTGTCGGCAATCACCGGTCAAGGGGATGAGGTTATCATTCCAACCCCGTGGTACTTCAATCATAAAATGTGGCTGGACATGATGGGGATAGGGGCAATTGCACTGCCAACCGGGCCTGACCTTTTGCCCGACCCGGACCAGGCCCGATCCCTGATCACCCCGCGCACCCGCGCCATTGCGCTGGTCACCCCGAACAATCCCGGCGGGGTGGAATACCCTGCCGAACTGGTGATGGCGTTTTACCAGTTGGCGCAGGCCAACGGGTTAAAACTTATCCTCGACGAAACCTATCGTGATTTTGACAGCCGAACCGCCCCAAAGGGGCACAAAGCCAAAACCGGCACGCCACACAGCCTGTTCAGCGATCCCGACTGGTCCCAAACCCTGATCCACCTCTATTCCTTTTCCAAGGCCTACCGGCTGACCGGCCACCGGGTTGGCGCGATGATCACCGCCCCTGCCCTGTTGGCCGAGGCGGAAAAGTTCCTTGATACCGTCGCCATCTGCCCCAATCAGATCGGCCAGCATGCCGCCCTGTGGGGCATGCAGAACCTGTCGACTTGGTTGGCCGAACAGCGCGCCGAAATTCTTGACCGGCGCGCGGCGATTGAACTTGGTTTTCCAACCCTGGAGAACCGGGGTTGGAAATTAATGGGTGCCGGCGCCTATTTCGCCTATATGCAACACCCGTTTGACATGGATTCAGACGCGGTTGCCCAGGCTTTGGTGCGCGAGGCAGGGGTGTTATTGCTGCCAGGAACGATGTTTACACCGCAGGACGACAAGGCGGGAAAACGCCAGTTGCGCGTCGCTTTTGCCAATCTTGACCGCGCAGGCATCAAATCAATGTTCAACCGCCTGGAAAACCTGCCTTTCTAATCTTGCCCCCCTGCCAAGCGCGTCGTAGACATAAGCCGTTAAAATACCGGCAAATATGCCGATTAAAGGGGACGACATGGGCGCAGGCGCAAAAACACTTTCTAAGACATTTGTCTGGCTTCTTTTGGGATTGCTGATTGTCGGTCTGGCCGGCTTTGGTGTTCTAAGCTCCGGCGGCACCATCCGCACGGTCGCCACAGTCGGCAACCAAACCTTAAGCACCAATGACTATGCCCGCGAATTGCAACGCCAGATCCGCGCGATCGAGGCCCAGACCGGCCAGCCGCTGCAAATGGAGCAGGCCCACAATCTGGGCATTGATCAGTCGGTTTTGGCGCGGCTGATCGCCCTGGCCGCACTTGACAGCGAAGTGGTTGATCTTGGCTTGTCCATTGGCGACGAGAACCTGCAACAGGAGATTGTCGAAATCTCTGCCTTTCAAGGGGTTAACGGGGCGTTTGATCGCGAATCCTACCAGTACCAACTGGAACGGACCAACGTCACCGAAGCCGAATTCGAGGCCGATCTGCGCGCCGAAGCCGCCCGTACCATCGTTCAGGCTGCGATCATTGACGGTGTGGTGATGCCCGACGCCCTGAACGACACGATCACCAATTTTGTTGCAGCACGGCGCAGCTTTACCCATGTCCGGTTCGACGATACCGCCCTCACCGAACCGCTGGCCGATCCAACCGATCAGCAATTGCAAATGTTCTACGATGACAACGCGAATGATTTCACCCTGCCGCAAACCAAGCGCCTCACCTATGTGCTGATGACGCCGGCAATGATGCTGGACCAGATCGACATCGAAGAAGACGCGCTGCGAAAACTCTATGATGACCGGTCGGACAAGTATAACATCCCCGAACGCCGTCTGGTGGAACGTCTGGTGTTTGGCAATTCTGCCACCGCGTCCGAAGCCATGGCCCAGATCGAGGTTGGCGGTACGACCTTTGAAAACCTGGTACTGGATCGCGGCCTGACCCTGTCTGATATTGATCTGGGGGATGTCAGCATCGAGGATCTTGGGGGGGCTGCCGAACCTATCTTTGCCGCCGAAGTCGGCAAGGTTATCGGGCCTTTGGACACCGTTCTTGGCCCCGCCCTGTTTCGCGTAAACGGTAATCTGGCGGCGCAGATAACCCCATTTGCCGATGCCCGCCAAGAACTTCACGAAGAACTGGCCAGCGAACGTGCCCGCCGATTGGTCGACGCGCAGGCCGAAAACATTGACGACCTTCTGGCTGGCGGCGCCTCGTTGCAGGAATTGGCAGACGAGACCGATATGCAGCTGGACACCATCGACTGGACGGCCCTGTCGTTGGAAGGTGTTGCCGCCTATGCCAGGTTCCGCGCAGCAGCCAGCGCCGTCACCGAGGATGATTTTCCTGCGGTGGCGTTTCTTGAGGATGGGGCGATGTTTGCCCTGCAACTGAACGAGACCCTGCCCCAGCGCCCAGAACCTTTTGACAGCGCCCGCGATCGGGTCATTGCCGCCTGGGAACTGGATCAGACCAAACAGGCCTTGCAGGTGATTGCCGAACGCGTCGTGACGCATTACGTGACCTCGGGCGATTTCAGCACTGCCGGGGCCGTGCCAATCTCTGAGGTCGGCCTGACCCGCACAGCGTTTCTGCAAGGCACGCCCGCCGACTTCATGAATCAGGTGTTCGAGATGGACATGGGTGAGTTGCGGGTGATCGCAGGCGAAGGGGCCGTATATGTGGTGCGTCTGGACGAAGAACTGCCGCCCGAAGAAACCGCCGAACTGGCGGCTTTGCGCGAACGCCTAGGCGAAGACGCGAATCAATCGCTGGCCCAGGCGTTGTTTGACGCCTTTGTCGGCGACGCCCAGAACCGTGCTCGCCCGCAAGTGGATCAGAACGCGGTGAACGCCGTGGGCGCGAATATCAGTGGTGGTGGTGGTGGTGGCGGCAATCCGCCCCATGGCCAACCCGGCCATATCCACTAGCGGCCAACGTTGAACAAATGGCCCTGACCCCTGATTTCCCCACTTTCGCTGCCGCATATGAGCAGGGCAAAAATCAGGTGGTCTATACCAGGCTGGCGGCTGATCTGGACACGCCTGTGTCTCTGATGCTCAAACTGACGGATGCGCAGAAAGACGCCTTCATGCTGGAATCCGTGACCGGCGGCGAGGTGCGCGGGCGCTATTCGATCATTGGACTGAAACCCGACCTGATCTGGCGCTGTGACGGGGCGGTTTCGTCGCTCAACCGGTCGGCCCGGTTTGACCCTGACGGGTTTGCGCCGCAGGATGGCAACCCGATGGACAATCTGCGCGCCCTGATCGCCGAGAGTCGGATCGACCTGCCGGGCGACATGCCGCAGGCGGCGGCGGGCCTGTTTGGCTACCTTGGCTATGACATGGTGCGGTTGGTTGAACATCTGCCGGATGTGAACCCCGACCCCCTGGGCCTGCCCGACGCCCTGATGCTGCGCCCTTCGGTGGTGGCGGTACTGGACGGCGTCAAAGGCGAAGTGACGGTGGTGTCGCCCGCCTGGGTATCGGGTGGGCAATCGGCACGCGCCGCTTACGCGCAAGCGGGCGAGCGGGTGATGGACGCGTTGCGCGATCTGGAACGGGCCATGCCCGCAGACCGTCGCACCCTGGGTGAAGCGGTTGAGGCCAGTGAACCTGTATCAAATTTCACCAAAGACGCTTATTTGCAAGCGGTTGAAAAGGCCAAAGAATACATTCGCGCCGGGGATATCTTTCAGGTGGTGCCGTCACAGCGCTGGACGCAAGAGTTCACCCAACCACCGTTTGCCTTGTACCGGTCGTTGCGTCGCACCAACCCGTCGCCATTCATGTTCTATTTCAACTTTGGCGGCTTTCAGGTGGTCGGCGCCAGTCCGGAAATCCTGGTCCGGGTATTTGGCAACGAAGTCACCATCCGCCCCATCGCCGGCACCCGCCCGCGCGGGGCCACGCCGGAACAAGACCGGGCATTAGAGGCGGAATTGCTGGGCGACAAGAAAGAATTGGCCGAACATCTGATGTTGCTTGATCTGGGGCGCAATGACTGCGGCCGGGTGGCAAAGATCGGCACGGTCAAGCCGACCGAACAATTCCTGATCGAACGCTATTCCCACGTCATGCACATCGTGTCCAACGTGGTAGGCGAACTGGCCGACGACAAGGACGCGCTGGATGCGTTTTTTGCCGGCATGCCTGCGGGCACGGTTTCAGGTGCCCCAAAAGTGCGCGCCATGCAGATCATCGACGAATTAGAGCCGGAAAAGCGCGGCATCTATGGTGGTGGCGTCGGGTATTTCAGTGCAGGCGGTGACATGGACATGTGCATCGCTTTACGCACGGCGGTGGTCCAGGATCAAAAGCTGTATATCCAGGCCGGCGGCGGCGTGGTGTATGACAGCGACCCCGAGGCGGAATACGCGGAAACCCAGCACAAATCCAACGCCGTTCGCCGGGCTGCGGCGGATGCGGCGCGGTTTGACGGCGGCGGGAACCACTAGAGCCTTTTGCGTTCATATTGAATCGCCTTTCTCATAACTTGCGACTGCCGCTGTCAACGCTGTGTCGTCTGCCACTTGGGGTGAACCCACGGGCGATCATTGGCAGGCGGCAACGGATCAACCCCCAACAGATGATCGGAAATCTTTTCGCCCACCATGATCGACGGTGCGTTCAGGTTGCCATTGGTGATGCGTGGGAAAATACTGCTGTCCGCCACGCGCAGGGCATCAATGCCAATCACCCGCCCTTGCGGGTCAACCACCGCGCCGGGATCATCCCGCGCGCCCATCCGGCAGGTACCACAAGGGTGAAACGCGCTCTCGGCATGTTCGGCAATGAACCCATCAAGGGCATCGTCACTTTGCACCGACGCGCCGGGTTGGATTTCATAATCAGCATAAGGCGCAAACGCCGGTTGCTGGAAAACCTCGCGGGTCAGGCGGATGCAGGTACGGAAATCCTGCCAATCCTGCGGCGCGCTCATGTAATTGAACCGAATTACCGGGGCTGCATGTGGATCAGCCGAACCCAATGTCACCGCCCCCCGGCTGATCGAGCGCATCGGCCCGACATGGGCCTGAAACCCATGGCCCTCGGCGGCAACCTTGCCATCATAACGCACGGCAATGGGCAGAAAATGATACTGAATATCAGGATAGGTCACCCCGGCACGACTGCGGATAAACGCCGCACTTTCAAATTGATTGGACGCGCCCAGCCCGGTCTTGGTGAACAACCACTGCGCGCCGATCAGAGCCTTTGAGAAAGCATTCCAATGCTTATAAAGTGTTATCGGCAGTTTCGCCGCCATCTGGATATACAGCTCCAGGTGATCCTGTAGGTTCGCCCCTACCCCGGGACGATCCACCGCAACGTCAATCCCGTGATCGCGCAATTGCTTCGCCGGTCCAATCCCCGACAACATCAACAACTTGGGCGAATTGATCGACGAGGCCGCCAACACCACCTCGCGGCGCGCACCGATCACCTGGCGCGTGCCACCGCGCTCAATCTCGACCCCAACGGCGCGGCCATCCTCCAGAACCACCCGCGTCACCAGCCCATGCACCAGATCGCAATTGGCCCGCTTCAAGGCCGGGCGCAAATAGGCATTGGCCGCCGACCAGCGCCGCCCCTTCCAGACGGTTTGCTCCATCGGGCCAAAGCCCTCTTGTTGGTGTCCGTTGTAATCCTGCGTCACCGGATACCCGGCCTGCTGGCCGGCCTCGACAAAGGCGGCAAACAGCGGGTTGTCCCGGGGGCCCCGGGTTACATGCAACGGTCCGTCGGTGCCACGCCATTCCGCATCGCCGCCGTGCCCGCCGTCATGCCAGCTTTCCATCCGTTTGAAATACGGCAGCACATCGGCATATCCCCAGCCATCGGCGCCTACCTCGGCCCAATGGTCGTAATCCATCGCATGGCCGCGCACATAAACCATGCCGTTGACCGACGACGACCCGCCAATCACCTTGCCCCGGGGGCACACCAACGAACGGTTGTTCAAATGCGGCTCAGGTTCGGAACTATACCCCCAGTCATAGCGCGCCATATTCATCGGATAACTCAGCGCGGCCGGCATCTGAATGAACGGGCCTATGTCGCTGCCACCGTATTCCACCACCAGAACCGATGCGCCAGACGCGCTTAGGCGGTACGCCAACGCACACCCTGCCGACCCGGCCCCGACGATCACAAAATCCGCTTGCATGCCTACCCGCTCACCATCAAATACACCGCTTCGGTCCCAACCGTCACGTGGCGCCCATCCAAAACAGGCGCGCGGAAGCGCTCATTTGGATTACCTCTGCTTGCAGGTTTCATCACCGGTCACACAACAAATGCAACACAGTCAACGCCCGCTGCGTCGCCACTTCACCCGCCTCAGGGTCATTCAAGGCCGCCCGCAGATACAGCCCGTCAATCAACGCCGACAAAACCGCAGCCGCCACCTTTGGATCGCGCGCAACCGGGCGCAATGCGTGGCACAGGTTTGACCGCAACCGGCATTGATACAGCCGCCATAGCCGCAACGCCTCAGAATTGGTCTGGGCCATCACATAAAACGTCATCCAGGCTGAAATCGCCCGGGGCGCAAAACACGATTGCGCAAAACACGCCCGAATGATCGCCTCGGCCCGCGCATCCGGCTTTGCCTGCGCCAGTTCAGCCAATACCTCGGCTTTGAACTCACTCAGGATATGGCGCATCGCCGCCAGAAAAATCTGATCCTTGCCGCCAAAATAATGATGTGCCAACGCGGTCGACATGCCCGCCCGCCTGGCGATCTGACCCACCGTTACCTGCAATGATCCAACGTCGCCAACCTCGGCAATGGTCGCCTTGACCAACGCCGCCCGCCGAATCGGTTCCATTCCCAGCTTCGGCATCTCCAGTACTCCCGTGGCGTTGCCGCAACGCTACGGGGGTTTTATTGACTGGTCAATCAATAAAGCTGTGCCGAACCACCCGGGAGTGATGCCCGGCTTATGTCAGAACTTGGTGGCCGGGGCTGGCGGCGCCACGATACGCCGTTTCAAAACCACTTCGCGCCAGGTGATGAAACTGATCGCCGCCAGAATGAAACAGCCCCCCGTGACCACCCAGACATCCAACCCTTCGTCAAACACCAGAACCCCCAGCGCCGTGGCCCAGATCAGTTGCAGGAACGTGATCGGCTGGGTCACCGCAATCGGCGCTGCACGCAAGGCCAGCGTCATGGCGTAATGGCCAAAGGTGGCAAATGCCGCGACCCCGCAGAGGATCGCCAGTTCATACAGCGTCGGCGTCACCCAGTCGGCGGCGGCAAACGGTGCCAGGGTGATGGTGACGACCAATGACAACATGCCGACGACGACACCTGGGTGGACCTCATCCGCCGTGATCTTGGCCAGGATGTACGACCCACCAAACACCACCGCCGCCAGCAACATCGCCAGATGCCCGGGGTTCACTTCGCGAAAACCGGGCCGCAGGATGATCAGCGTGCCCAGCAAAGCCACCAGAATGGCCGCAATCCGGCGCATCGCCAGCTTTTCACCCAGAAATATCGCCGCAAGGATCGTCACATAGACCGGCGACAGGTAATTCATCGCCGTCACTTCGGCAATTGGAATGCGGGTCATGGCGTAGAACCACAGGATCACCCCCACCGCATGCATGGTGCCACGCACGCCAAACAGGGTCCATTGCCGCGGGGTCAGTTTTGTGTCGCGCATCACCCGCCAAACCACCGGCGCCAGCATAAGCGAGCCGATGACATAACGCAGAAATGCCGATTGGGCCGGCGGCACGCCGGAACCCATGAATTTGACAAGGGCGGTAACGGCGACGAAACACAGGCCTGTCACCAGCATCCACAGGATGCCGACCATGGGGCGGTTGATGGCTGAAGTGTTCATGGGGTGCATCAATACCCATTCGCCAGCAGGCGCAACCCCTTCACATGGCAATCAGTCACATGGCAATCAGCCCCCAGGCGATCATCCACATGACCAGACCAATGCAAATATCCAGAACCGCCCAGGCGCGCGGGCGGGCAAACAGCGGCTGAAGACGGCGCGCGCCGTATCCCAGCCCAAAGAAGAACACAAAACTGGCGCTGACCGCCCCTGCGCCAAACACCAACCGATTGTCATATTGCGCCGAGATCGACCCGATCAGCACCACCGTATCCAAATAAACATGCGGATTAAGCCAGGTCAGCGCCAGCACCACCGCCAGTGTCGCCCCCAACCCGGTCTTGGCCGTATCCGCCGCCTTCAGGGCCGATGTTCCGCGCCAGGCCGACCGCAAAGCCAATGCGCCATAGATCAGCAAAAAACCGGCACCTCCCCAGCGCATCACCGTTTCGAACCGGGGATAGGCCTGCGCCAAGGTGCCAAATCCAACCACGCCGCCACTGATCAGCAGCGCGTCCGATACCGCACAGGTCAGGCATACCGCAAACAAATGCTCGCCCCGCAGACCCTGGCGCAGCACAAAGGCGTTCTGTGCGCCAATCGCCAGAATAAGGCTGAACCCAAGGCCAAAGCCGGGTAGAAACGTCGAAATCATCGGTAATTCCTTTGCTATCCGAATTTGACTAACGCCGCGCCCTGACGTAATCCAGTTAATTATGATCACACCAGTTAAGCACAGCTAATGCAGTTCGACCCTCATCATCTTTCGGCCCTTACCGCCGTCCTGCGCCTTGGCAGCTTTGAATTGGCCGCCGCCGACCTTGCGGTCACGCCCTCGGCCATTTCGCAACGCATCAAGGCGCTGGAGGAGCGGGTTGGCACGTCATTGATCAACCGGGGCAGCCCCTGCACCGGCACCAGTTCCGGGCGGCGGCTGGCCAAACACGCCGAAGATGTCGGCCTGCTGGAGGGCCTTGTGGCCCGCGATCTTGCCCTGACCGGGGCCGCGACACAGGGACCGGGAACTCTGACCCGCCTGCGCATCGCCGTGAACGCTGACAGCCTGGCCACCTGGTTTGTCGCGGCCATGGCCGCGGTTGAGGGTGTTTTGTTTGATCTGGTGATCGACGACCAAAGCCATTCCGCCGACTGGCTGAAGCGCGGCGAGGTAAGTGCGGCCATCACCCTGTCCGGCAAACCGGCCCCGGGATGTGACGCAATCGCGCTGGGATCGCTGCGATACATCGCAACTGCCAGCCCGGATTTCATGCAACGATGGTTCACAGAAGGCGTCAATGGGGGCGTCAACGCCGCCAGCCTGCACAAGGCCCCGTGTCTGGTGTTCAACGCCAAGGATACGCTGCAAAGCGCCTGGATCGCGGCGGTTTTTGGCCAACGCCTGTCACCGCCCTGCCATTTCCTGCCATCGTCTCAGGGCTTTGTCGATGCCGCCCGTGCCGGTATCGGCTGGGGGATGAACCCGGAAGTTCTGGTGCGCGATCATATTCGCAAGCGCCATCTGGTGGCCCTGCTTGCCGACGCGCCTTTGGACGTGCCCCTGACCTGGCAGGTCAGCCGCATCATGGCGCAATCGTTAAAGCCGGTGACCCTTGCGGTTCGCGCGGCTGCCAAAACGGTTCTTGTGCCTGATGGCAAGCCGTAGGGTGCGTGATTTCACGCACCACCCCCTTGCAGGAAAGAAAGATGCGCGCGTTGCACACCCCACGATTACAACTGCTCCATCACCTCGTCCGAGGCGTCAAAGTTGCTGGTCACCCGCTGGATATCGTCGTCATCCTCAAGCGCGTCAATCAGCTTCATCAGCTTTTCCATGCCCACAAGGTCCATCTCGGTGGTGATATTGGGTTTCCACACCAGTTTGGTGCTTTGACTTTCGCCCAACGCCGCCTCAAGCGCGTTTGACACCTCGTTCAGATCACTATCCGCACACCAGATGATATGGCCATCTTCCGAGCTTTCCACATCATCGGCCCCCGCCTCGATTGCCGCTTCGAACACGGTATCCGCATCGCCCGCATCCGCCGGGTACGTCACCTCGCCCATGCGATCAAACATGAACCCGACCGATCCGGTTTCGCCCAGATTGCCGCCGTTCTTGGCAAAAGTTGACCGCACCACCGAGGCCGTGCGATTGCGGTTGTCGGTCATCGCCTCGACGATCACCGCCACGCCGTTGGGACCATAGCCCTCATAGCGGATTTCTTCGTATTCATCGCCGTCGCCGGCCTGGGATTTCTTGATCGCGCGATCAATCACATCCTTGGGCACCGATTGCGATTTGGCCTCTTTCACCGCCATCCGCAGGCGCGGGTTCTTGTCCACGTCCGGGTCGCCCATCTTGGCGGCGACGGTGATTTCCTTGCTCAGCTTGCTGAACAGCTTGGAACGCACCGCATCCTGGCGCCCTTTGCGGTGTTGAATATTTGCCCATTTCGAATGGCCTGCCATGGTGCAACCCCTGTTGATTATCTGCCGTTTGGCGATCATATAGACCGGCGTGGCGTCGGTATTCAAGGCGCGCCAACCGGATTGCCGGTTGCCGGAACCATCAGCCCAGATAAGGTAAGATCATGACAACAGATCAAATCATCCTGTTTTTGCTGTTTGGCGGCGTCTTTGCCCTGCTGATCTGGGGGCGGTTCCGCTATGATCTGGTGGCGTTCTCGGCGTTGATGCTGGGCGTGGTGCTGGGCGTCGTGCCCACCGAAAGCGCATTTGATGGTTTCGGCCACCCGGCCACCCTGGTGGTGGCTTTGGTGCTGATTGTCTCGGCTGGCCTCGTGCGCTCGGGGGCGGTGTTCCTGATCACCCGCACCATGGTCAATTCGGCCCGGGGCCTGGGCGCGCATATCGCCCTGATGGGCGGGATCGGCGCTGTGTTGTCGGCGTTCATGAACAATGTCGCCGCCCTGGCGTTGTTGATGCCTGTCGATGTCCAGACCGCCCGCAAGGCGGGTCGTTCGCCGGGATTGTCGCTGATGCCGCTTAGCTTTGCCACCATACTGGGCGGCATGGTCACCCTGATCGGCACGCCGCCCAACATCATCATCGCCGCCTTTCGCGAAGAAGCCCTGGGCGAGCCGTTTGGCATGTTCGATTTCGCCCCCGTAGGCGGCATCGCCGCCTTGGCCGGGCTGGCGTTTGTGGCGCTGTTTGGCTGGCGGCTGATCCCCAACCGGGACGGCGGTGCCCAGGGTCAGGACGCTTTGGCCGACTACATTGCTGAGTTGACCGTGCCCGAGGGGTCAAAACAGATCGGGCGGCGATTGGCGGAACTGGACGCTGAGGCGGAAAAGGCCGATGTGGCGATCCTTGGGCTGATTCGCGACGGCAAACGCCGCTATGGCAGTGCGCGCAATACATCCTTGCAGGCGGGCGACACGCTGGTGCTTGAGGCCGGGCCGGGGGCGCTGGACGAATTTCGCGCCGCCCTCAGTCTGGATTTCTCGGACGCCAAGGGCCAGGGGCTTTTGACAGCGGCAGGCGACGGCCTGGAAGTGATCGAAGTGGTGGTGCCCGAAACCGCCCGCATCGCTGGCAAGACGGCGCAGGCATTGGGGTTGGCGTGGCGTCAAAGCACCATCCTGATGGGATTGTCGCGCGAAGGCCGGGCGGTCAAGACCCACGTGCGCCAGACCCAAGTGCGCGCCGGTGACATCCTGTTGCTGCTTTGTCCGGTCGGGCATGGGCCGGATGTGACCGAATGGCTGGGCTGTCTGCCGTTGGCGGAACGCGGTCTGAACGTCACGGCCAATGAAAAGGTCTGGCTGGCGATTGGCCTGTTTGCCGGGGCTGTGGCGGCGGCCAGTTTTGGGCTGGTTTACCTGCCGGTGGCTTTGGGGCTGGTGGTGGTGGCGTATGTGCTGACCAAAATCCTGCCGGTGGCCGAGATCTATGACCATGTGGAATGGCCGGTGATTGTCCTGCTTGGTTCAATGATCCCGCTGGGTGCTGCCCTGGAAACCTCGGGGGGGACCGAACTGATCTCGGGCGCGCTTTTGACTTTGACCGCCGGCATGCCCGCCTGGGCCATCCTGACCGTGTTGATGGTGGTCACCATGACCCTGTCGGATGTACTGAACAACACCGCCACCACCATTGTCGCCGCCCCGGTCGGCATCCAGATGGCCATCGCCCTGGACGTGTCACCCGATCCGTTCCTGATGGCCGTGGCCGTGGCCGCGTCGGCGGCGTTTCTGACGCCGATCGGCCATAAGAACAACACGCTGATCCTTGGTCCCGGCGGCTATCACTTTGGTGATTATTGGCGCATCGGCCTGCCGTTGGAGGTTCTGGTGATCGCGGTTTCGATCCCGGCGATTCTGGTGTTCTGGCCTATGACCGGCTGAAACAACAAAACACATCCAGCGAAAAATCAGGACAACGCTGGATGGTTCGCCTGTAACACCATCGCCAGAATTATCCCGGCACTCAGCAATCCCAGCTTGATCTTTTCCCTGGCAATCATGGCAACACCCCTTTGGTCAATAATTGATCTGACAAGGGTAAAACGCGCGCCCGCGAAAATTCCGTTGCCTGTCCGACGATTATTTCCGCACAACCGCGTTTTCCCTCTTGCGGGTCAGACCCTTTGTTACTATTTGCGGCTCACTAACGGATGCGGGCGTAGCTCAGGGGTAGAGCATAACCTTGCCAAGGTTAGGGTCGGGCGTTCGAATCGCCTCGCCCGCTCCAATAGAACCGTAACCCCACGGTTGATACAGTGAACACTTCAGACAGGCCGCCCTTTTGGGGCGGTTTTTCTGTTTGCGCGCGAATGGTCAGTTCAAAAGCGTTTCACTTGCCTGATTGCCCTTGTGCCAGTAACGTCACCCCAAGGTAATTTCAGCCAAACACGCAGGGTGCCCATTTCGCCCCTGCAAATAACACATTTATCTCGCCAGGAGGATGCAATGCCATTCAACAATATTGACGCATTCAAGTCAGTTGACGCCTACAAAAAAGAACTGAAAAAAGAGCTGGGCAGGCTGGATGCCACCCTTGGTGATTTCTATTTCTATGACGACTATCCGATCAACGGGTCGCAAGAACCGGTGCTGGTGGTCGGAGAGGTCAAGCCGCCAATCCTCAAGGCCCTGAAGTCAGGCGCCAAGGCCCACGCGCTGGGCAAATGTTTCATCGAAGGTTCAACCCTCAAGCTGACGCTGACCAAGGGCAAGATGCCCGAGGTCAAGCTGAAACCGGTATTCAAAGGCATCCCGTTCGACTTTAAACTGGTCAGCGGCGACATTGATGCGGGCGGGGCCGAAACCACCGACGCACGGTTCGAGGCCCGGTTGCAAACGTCCGTGTCGCAGTTCGACAAGATCAAAGGCGGGATCAGTGACGGGGATCGCAAGGAGTTGCGTATCCTGTTTGGTCAGATCCAGGACTTAAAAGACACCGATGTTCCCGCTGCCGGCCAGATACTTGCCAAGCTGGACACGCGCATGCAGGCGATCCTGAAAGAGGCCGCACCCGCCGAAGCCCCCGGTACCCCAGATGCAAAAGACGAGAAAAGAGCCAACGCCCGGTTCCAGGCCTCGACCCGGCGGTTGAAGAAAGCCCTGGATCATCTGACCGGTGATCAGAAAACGGCTCTGAAAGGGCTGTATGGCAACGCCAGGAAACTTATCAAAAATAGCGATTGGATTGCGGCGCATGATAAGCTGGTCGAATTTGATGCAAGCCTGATTGGCTTTATCCGCCAGGCCGCAAAGACGACAGAAGGCAGCGCCGGACAAAAGGAAAAAGAACTTGAAACCTTGCAGGCCACAAATGCAATGCAAACCATCAGGTATAAAATCGAAGGTGAGTTGACCAAGCTGAAAAAGCTGGAAGCGGTTATAACAAACGAAGCAAAGACCCTAAGCGGACTTGAGGAAACCCTTGCCGGTATTTCACGCCCCAAGGACATTGAAAAGAAGCAAAAGCAGGTCGATGCCAGCGAAGAGCGGCTGCAAAAGGCCAGGAAGATATTGGCCAATTCACGCGGTGAATTGAATGAAAACGTGAGGGCCCTCAAAGCCGCAAAGCTGGAAAAAGAGCGCGATATCGTTACCGCGCTGGGAGGCTTGCAATCAAAGATCCGGTCGATGGGCACCATGTTGGCGGATGTGCCGATTGAACAGGCCCGCAATGCGATTGAAGCAACCATTCGCAAAATGGCCGAAGCCACCGAATGGCGCGAAGAACAGTTCAAGAAAGAGGCCGCAGGCGGCGAAGGTCACGGCACGGCGCGCCACGGCGCACAAACCGGGCTTGACCGTCAGGCAAGGCGCGCCGCCACCCAAGATGGGGTGACGCCGGAACAACCCGACAATCCCACCGGCGTCAGCCAGACGGTCGAATGGAACAAGGTCAAGATCACCTATACCGAAGAGGCCGGCAAACGGGTGGTGGCCGACCGCGACAAGCTGGCCCAGACATTGGCGACCGAAATCTCCAACACCCAGTTCAGCGGCGGCGTTGGTTCCAGCTGGGCCAATCCGGTGCTTGAGAAAGAGGCGGTGGACAAGGCCCTGGCAGTGGGTCGCAAACTGATGGGCTATACCCATTATACCACTGGCAACACCTCAAGTGCGGGCATGGTCGCCACCAATTTCACCAATCTGACCGTGGTGCTGGACGAGCCGACTTCGGGACCGGGCTGGGGCTATGCGGTGACGCGCAAGGGAACGGCTGTTGATCCGGTTGTGGCCACAGCCGTGCTGAAACGCTTTGAAGAGGGCAAAATCACGTTGGACAAGCTGTTCAGCAATCTGAACGTTGAATTGATCGAAAAACCCAATAAGGGCGGCGTGCTGATGGTGCCGCGTTGCAAGGTGATCCTGACCCGGGCGACGGAAACCGACGACTGGAAGCTGAAAACCCACTATCCCGATCACAAGCTTGAACTTAAACACGAAGGCTGGGAATGCGAACGTGGCCAGCCCAAGGGCGACGTCACCCTGCGCAAAGGCGACGTGTTGAAAGTGTTTGATAACAAGGTTCTGCCCTAGGGCCACAAAAACGGGCCGACAGAATCCCACCCTGATTTGGCTTGCAACAGGCTGGGGTGGGCAAAACCCACGCATCAAACCCGTTGAAACCAGCGGCAATCGCCGGTTTTATCCCGCCGGTATTTATACGGTGTACGGTGCTCTACTGCGCTTGCGCCAAATAGACCGCCTCGGCGCGTTCCCTGCGGACTGTATGGCCAATATCGGCGCATACTTCCCATTGCCCATCCCTGCAGGCCGGTTTTAACGCGGCCAATTCATTCGAATGAAATATCGGTCGTGCACAAGCACTTAACACCAGCGGAACCACAATAATCATCGCAAATTTGGTCATTTCCCCCCCCGACTGCCCAAGCTTGACAGACATATCGCACCAAAATGAGCGGATTTGGTGGAGAGTCCAGCAGAAAAAACAATGTCAGGTGGATGGCTTCATAAAGCTATCGAACAATAACAGATACTTACCAAAGATCACTGCCGGAAATTCAGCCACAGTTTCCACGCATATTGTTTCCAAAGCTTCACCAATGCCGCCCCTTTGCCTGCATTACTTTAGGTCAGAAGGTGAACCGATGTTTAAGACGCATCACGAAACATCGCAGTTTTCAGGTGTTCCAGAGGCTGTTGCCACCAATCACCCATGGTTCAGCCGCCTGATTTCCAGCACCCGGCGCGCGCAGGCCAGATCCTGCGCCGCCACCCCAAGCGAACGGTAAAGTGTGACTTCGTCGTCGTCACGACGCCCGGCAATTTCGCCTGCATAAAGCTGACCGATCTCGCCCCGGATATGGGCTTTGTCCATGTCACCGCTGGCCAATGCGTCAATTATCTCGCGGGCCTGGGCCAGTGCCGAGGCGCGGTAGTCGACAAACAACGCCGATTTCATCAACAGGCCATGGTCAATTTCCTGCATATTTGGAATCGACGCCCCGACTGCATTCACATGCACCCCCGGCGCGATCCAGTCACCGTGCAATACCGGGGTCACCGACGACGTGACCGTACAGACAATATCCGCGCCCTGTACCGCCTTGCGGGCGTCCTGTGCGGCCACAAACGTCAGATCGGGAAATTTCGGGCCAACCCGTTTTATAAACGCCACCGCCCGGTCCCGGGTGCGCCCGGCCACGCGCACCTCGAAGATGTCGCGCACGCAGGTCATCGCCTCGATGTGGCGCATGGCCTGTTCGCCGGTGCCGATCACCGCCAGAACCTGTGCATCCTGGCGCGCCAGAACCCGGGTTGCCGCCGCACTTGCCGCCGCTGTTCGGATCGCTGTCAGGGCATCGGCGTCCAGACAGGCCGTCACCGCCCCGGTGTCATTGTCAAAAATCACCATCTGACCGATATGGGACGACAACCCTTTGGCCGGATTGCCGGGAAACAGGCTTATCAGTTTGACACCGTACACATCCGGGTCCCGCAAGGCACCCGGCATGATGCCCAACCGGTTGGTGCCGTCAATCTCCATGATCGAGCGAAGCGGCATGGTCGCGCGGCCCGCCGACACCGCAATCATCGCGGTTTGTACGGTTTCGATTGCGTCGTTCATGGCCAGAAGGCCCTGAATTTCATCACCTGAAACAATGATCATAAAACTGCCTCCTGTCCAATTGGCCAATGGGATCCGGGCTGGGTCAGCCCAAGTATTTCGTTCAGCATCGCGGAATAATCATCTGGCCGCGCGACATAGGCGAAATGGCTGGCCTCGCGGAACCGAAAGGCGCGCGCCGGGTTCAAAGCATCGCGCACCGCCTTGCGCCATGAAGGGGTGATCAGATGGTCATCATCGCTTTGAACCGTAAAGATCGCCGCCCTTTCCAGGGTTTGCCCAGGCAGGTCGGGCGCGTGTTTCAACGCCTGCAATCTGGCGCGCAACTCGGCCTCGGGGATACGCCCGGCCACCTCGGCCAGCAATAGCCCCGCCAGATCCGCATACGGATTGGACGGGTCAAGCCAGGTTTTCAAACCGGTCTCGAACCCGGCCCGCAAGTCTTTGATCGGTATGGTTTCAAGGTCAAACTTATAGGGTGGCATCTGGTCAATCCCCCGCGTGGTTGCCAGCGTATTGGCCACCACCAGCCCCCCCACCAACCCTGGGTAATGCCCGGTGATATATTGCGCCAGATACCCGCCCAGGGACGACCCCAACACCACCGCACCCTGCATTCCTTCGCCCTTGATCATCGCGGCAATATCGGCCGCCCATTCCTTGATCCCACCGCAGGAGGGATAGCTGACGGCCAAAATCCGCACAGTGCCCCGCAACGCCGCAATCTGTTGCCAGAACACATCCGCCCGCCCCAATGTTCCGGGTATCAGCACCAGCGCCGGGCCGGTGTCACCCACCCGGATCACCCCCCAGTCCCGAGAGTTGATATTGATCCGGCGTTCCGGGTTTAAGGCTGTGAAACGATCGCGGGCGGCTATCAGAGGATTGGTCATTTGAACGGGGTCTCTGTCTTGGGCCAGTAATTGTCATCGCGTTTGGTATAGGGAATGATGGTGAAATCCGGCGGGATGGCACCGGGGGTGGCGATCTGCACCACCTGGGCGGCAATCGGCGCAAACCCGGCCTGAAAATGCTGCGACGATTTCACCACGATGGCCTTCATCCGGTCCAGCGGGATGCCAAGGTCGCTGAACGCATTTGGGTGAAAACACTGGGTGCGCAGATCATTCACCACCAGATGCACGCCCCCCGCCGTTTCCAGCCAGACGGCGTTGCCCATGCCCATCTTTGTCTCGCCCATCTGCTGTGACATGTCCTGCCCGATGCCCCGGACGGTCACGTTCAGATCCACCGGATCACCGGACATCACCCCAATCTTGCCGCCCAGACGAACATCCAGCCGCGCGCCGATACCGACCTCGCGGCACATGCGCACAAGGATCGGATCCCAGAATATCCCCATGGCAATATCGGACATACCGCGCGCCACCACCTGTTGCAGCACAAACGTCGCATCCGACGGCGCGCCGCCCCCGGCGTTGTCTGCGAAATCCGCCAGCACCAGCGGAAATTCACTGGCCGCCTCGACAATATCCAGGGCAGCAGAAATATCCGGCCAGTCCATGCGCAGATCATCGCGCATATCAAACAACCTTTGGCCGAATTCCTGCGCAACCGCTTTTGCCTGACCGGCATCCGCGTCGGTTATCGCCAGCATCCTTGTGCCAACCCGCGGGCTGTCACCCCAGGGAAACCCATGCACCAGCGACAGCGACAGGATGGCGTCGCGACCCTCACGCGCCATCATGTCATCGACAAACCCACGCATCGGCGCCTTGGTGGTGTGATACATGGCGATCATCCGGCAGTCATGTTCGGCCATCACCGGTCTGATCCTGCCAGCCGCCGTATCAGCCGCCATCTCAAACAACTCGCGGGCCCGGTCCGGACTGTCGGTATGGGGATATTCCTTGTAACAGACGATCAGATCGGCGCAGTCCAGCATCTGTTCAGTCAGATGGCTGTGCGGGTCGATCTCAAGGCCGATCACCGCCCCGTCGCCAAGGATGTCCCGGGCCCGCGCCAACAGATCGCCCTCGCAGTCGTCATAGCCATCGGCAATCATCGCCCCGTGCATCGACAGCAGCAGAATTTCGGGCATCGCCGCGCGGATATCGCCAAGAATCTCGTCCCGAAACACCTCATAGACCGTCCGTACCGTCAGCCCGGCAGGCTGGGCAAAAGCACAAAGCGATTCGGTAACCTCCCAGCCGCGCGCCTCGGCCAGTTTGCGCCATTCATGCAGGGGCGCGGAAAACAGATTGGCAGGCAGGTCGGTGGCCTTGCGGCTGACAAAGGTTTCCTCAAACGAAATCGCCCCGGTGGGAATCGGTGAAAATGAGTTGGTTTCAGTGGCAAGGCCGGCGATCAACAGTTTCACGGGGTCATCTCCAGTCGGGCGGGGGCAAGGTCATCGGGGTTCAGGCCTTGATCCTGGATATCCACCGGTACGGCCGCGCCCAGGACCATCGCCGCGGCCAGGCGCGACAGGGCGGGCGCGCTTTGGATGCCATAGCCACCCTGCCCGGCCAACCATAGAAACCCGTCAACGCGGTCGGACATGCCAACCACCGGCACGCCATCGGCGACAAAACTGCGCAAACCGGCCCACTTATTCTCGATCCGGCGCACATCCAGGTCAAACGCACGTTCGATCCGGTCGATGCAGATCGCCACATCCATCTCGTCCGGTTGCACATCGCCGGGCACATCCACATCCTCATTGGCCGGTGATATCAGCAACCGACCGGCATCGGGTTTAAGATAAAACTGTTCGTCAATATCAACCGTGATCGGCATGTCGCCGGTTTTTATCCCGTCCGGCGCCTTGATCATCAAAGCCGTGCGGCGCTTGGGCACCAAGCCAATGATTTCGGCGCAGGCCATGGCGCCAATCCGGTCCGCCCAGGCCCCGGCTGCATTCACCACAACCGGCGCACGGTAACTTTCGCCGCCCGCTTCAACCTGCCAAACGCCCGCTTGGCATTGCAGGCTATTGACCTCGGCCTTGCAAACCAAAACCCCGCCTGCGCGTCGGAACATTCCCAAATAGCCGTGGTGCAAGGCATGCACATCAATATCCTGCCCCTTCTGATCAAACACCGCCCCCACCGCATAACCATCGCGCAACATCGGCTGTACTTCATGTGCCTGTTCCGCATCCAACCGTTCAACCGTCGGATCATCGCGCAACTCGGCCATCATCGCATCCAACACCGGTCCCTGGTCTTCGCGTGCGATCAGCAATGTGGCGCGCGGCGAAAACAACGCGTGATCGGTGAACCCCTCAGGCGGGTCATGGAAAAACGCTTCGGACGCCCGGGTCAGGGCGCGAATGGGGGCAGGCCCGTAAACCGGCGCAAATATCGCCGCCGAGCGGCCCGTGGTGTGATAGCCCGGCTGGCTTTCCATTTCCAGCAACACGACCCGGCCCGAACCCGCCAGTTCCGCCGCAACCGACGCCCCGGCGATGCCCGCACCAATAACAATGAAATCAAACCCAACCATAGCCGCCAATCCCCCTTTTTCCACCGCCAATCTGCCCGCCCCCTCTGGCCCATGCAAGCCCCTTGTGCTAGCCGACCGGCATGAGTACATCCCTGACCATCCGCCGCCCCGACGACTGGCACCTGCACTTGCGCGACGGCGACATGTTGCGCGCCGTGTTGCCCGAAACCACGCGGCATTTTGCCCGCGCGATCATCATGCCCAACCTTGTGCCGCCGGTTGTCACCGCGGCTGACGCGATCCGCTATCGCGCAATGATCACCGACGCCCTGCCCGCCGGATCCAGTTTTCAACCGCTGATGACCCTCTACCTGACCGAGCAAACCAACCCCGAAGACGTGGCGATGGCCCACGCCACCGGGCTGATCGCGGCGGTCAAACTTTACCCCGCCGGGGCCACCACCAATTCCGCCAGCGGCGTGGCCAACTTTGACAAGGTGCGCGGCGTTCTGGACCGCATGGCCGAGATTGGCCTGCCGTTATGCGTCCACGGTGAAGTCACCGACGCCGATATCGACATATTCGACCGCGAAGCAGTGTTTATCGACCGCGTCCTGGACCCGATCAGGCGCGCCACCCCGGGTCTGCGTGTGGTGATGGAACACATCACCACCAGCGGCGCTGTGGAGTATGTGCAGTCGCAGGCCACTGATCTGGCGGCGACAATCACCACGCACCATCTGGTGATCAACCGCAATCACATCCTGGTCGGCGGCATCCACCCGCATTATTATTGCCTGCCGGTCGCCAAACGCGAATCCCACCGATTGGCACTGGTCAAGGCGGCAACCAGCGGCGACAACCACTTTTTCCTTGGCACCGACAGCGCACCACACGTGGATGCGGCAAAAGAAACCGGCTGCGGCTGTGCCGGCTGTTTCACCGCCACCAATACCATGTCAATCCTGGCCGAAGTGTTCGACCGCGAAAATGCCCTGCCCAATCTAGAGGCTTTCACCTCACTCAGCGGCCCCGCATTCTACGGTCTGCCGGTGAACAAAAGCACCCTGACCCTGACCAAAGGCACGCCCGTCGCCTACCCGGCCAAAATCACATCCAAAGCTGGACCCGTCACCGTCTTTGACCCCGGTTTTGACCTTCACTGGCATGTCGGCCCCTAACGCAACGCCGCGAGGAAAGCCCTTCAGGGCTTGAAGAGCAGCCCCAAGAGAGACGCCTGAAATGATCCCCAACGCCTACCCAACGCCTCAGGAAATGGCCCGCCTCACCGCCCGGATGCTGCTGGAAATCAAGGCCGTCCACCTGAATGCGACCGACCCGTTCACCCTCTCAAGCGGATTGCCCAGCCCGACCTATATCGACTGCCGCAAACTGATCTCTTACCCGCGCATCCGCTCTACCTTGATGGATTTCCTGACCGTCACCGTCATGCGCAACGCCGGATACGAGGCGTTCAACAACATTGCCGGTGGCGAAACCGCCGGCATCCCCTTTGCCGCTCTGGTCGCTGAACGCATGGCCCTGCCGATGACCTATGTGCGCAAAAAACCCAAGGGCTACGGGCGCAACGCCCGAATTGAGGGCAACATGGGGACAGGCGACCACGTCCTGCTGGTCGAGGACCTTACCACCGACGGCGGGTCCAAGCTCAGCTTTGTTGACGCGATTCGCAAAACCGGTGCCACCTGCGGTCATACTGCCGTGATCTTCTACTATGGCATCTTCCCAGAGACCGAAAAGACCCTTGGAGACCATGGAATTACCCTGCATTCCTTATGCACCTGGTGGGATGTCCTGGCCGAAGCCAAGGCGTCAGACGCCTTTGATGCCGACACTCTGCGCGAGGTTGAATCCTTCCTGAATGCGCCGCGCGCGTGGCAGGAAGCCAGAAAAAAATAACAATTAATCAATACACCAAGACGCAATATGTTGACCTGAACACCCAACCTGCGTCATCATGAGGTATATCTGGGACCATACACAGGCTATCCACAGAAACATACAATTTGCCCTCGGCCCCACACCTCTTGTATGACCTGACGCTAATGGCGGGGGCCAAGTAACTGCGAAACCGGGCGGGACAGACATGAACGAAATCACTACTTTCAACGCCAATGGTCCCGGTGGTCCCGGTGGCCTCGCGGACGCGCAGGCCGAAGGCGCATTGCCGCATTCCGTCGAGGCCGAACAGCAGCTTTTGGGCGCGATCCTGACCAATAACGACCTGTATGACCGCATTGCCTCGATCATCGGTCCGCAGCATTTTCACGATCCCGTACATGCCCGAATCTTTGAAATTGCCTCAACCCGCATCGCCAAAAACGCCCTTGCATCGCCGGTCACCCTCAAGGCATTCATGGAGGACGACGAAGGCCTGAAAGAGCTGGGTGGCCCCGCCTATCTTGCCCGCCTTGCGGGTGCGGCGGTCAGCGCCTTTGCGGTGCGTGACTATGCCCAGATGATCTATGATTTTGCCATTCGGCGCGAATTGATCGGACTGGGGCGCAATATTGCCGACAAGGCGGCACAGGTCGATGTCAATAGTGAACCCAAAGATCAAATCGTCGAGGCCGAACAGCAGCTTTACCAGCTGAGCGAACAAGGCCAGACTGAAAGCGGATTTCAGAGTTTTCTCAAGGCAGTAACCGACGCGGTTAATGTTGCCAATGCCGCCTATCAGCGCGAAGGCAAGCTGTCAGGTGTGTCCACCGGCTTTATTGACATGGACGCGAAACTTGGCGGGCTGCACCGGTCCGACTTGCTGATCATTGCCGGGCGTCCGTCGATGGGCAAAACTTCGCTGGCCACCAACATCGCCTTCAATGTCGCCAAAACCTATAAAAAAGGCATCCGCCCCGATGGCACCGAAGGCACCATCGACGGCGGTGTCGTTGGGTTTTATTCTTTGGAAATGAGCGCCGAGCAACTTGCCGCGCGGATCCTGTCAGAAGCATCAGAAGTCCCATCCGAACAGATCCGTCGCGGCGATCTGACCGAAGGCGAATTCCGTCGCTTTGTTGATGCGGCCAAAACCCTCGAAGCCTGCCCGTTGTTCATCGACGACACCCCCGCCTTGCCGATCAGTCAGCTATCGGCGCGGGCACGCCGGCTGAAACGCACCCATGGGCTTGATGTGTTGATTGTCGATTACCTTCAGCTGGTACGGGGCACCGGGCGCAGCGAAAACCGGGTCAACGAAATCAGTGAAATAACCATGGGACTCAAGGCGATAGCCAAGGAACTTGATATCCCGGTCATCGCTTTGTCCCAGCTTTCGCGCCAGGTGGAAAACCGCGAAGACAAGCGCCCGCAGCTTTCGGATTTGCGCGAATCCGGTTCGATTGAACAGGACGCGGATGTGGTGATGTTTGTTTACCGCGAAGAATATTACGCCGAGCGGGAAAAGCCGTCGGATGACAAGCTGGAAGATATGGCGATCTGGCAGGAGCGGATGGAAAAGCTGCACGGGCGGGCCGAAGTGGTGATCGGCAAACAACGTCACGGACCAATCGGCACCATCGAACTTAGCTTTGAGGGCCGCTTTACCCGCTTTGGCAACCTTGCCAAGCCCTGGCAACAGGATGGCGATAAGGAATTCTAGCAACTTTTTTGCCAAACTGTGACCGGGCCTTAATCCGCCACCTTAACTTTGCGATGCAACCCTCTGAAATGCGCGGAATTTCTGAAGGAACAACTGAAAGCCACCGATCGTGCGCCTACGTCCAAACCCTTTACCCCTTGACGCCGCCCCCCCCCATGCCATGTACATCCCATGAGTAGTGCCGCCCTGAGTATTGACCTTGCTGCCCTTGTCGCCAACTGGCGCGCACTGGATGCCATGACGGCGTGCGAAACCGGGGCTGTGGTCAAGGCCGACGCCTATGGATTGGGCATCGAACGGGTCGCGCCCGCATTGGCCCATGCAGGTGTACGTCAGTTTTTCGTGGCACAGGTAAACGAGGCGGTGAATTTGCGTAAATTGCTGGGCAAAGGCCCGCAGATTTACGTGTTTGCCGGCCATATGCCCGGCGATTCCGGTCTGATTGGGGTGCACGAGCTGACGCCGATGATAAACTCGGTCGACCAGATGCTGCGCCATGTGGAAAGCCTGCCGGATGGGGCGTTTGGTATCCAGCTTGATTCGGGCATGAACCGACTGGGGATGGAACCTGCCGAATGGGCGGCATTGCGCGATATTGCCATCGGTCAGGGGCCAAGTCTGGTGATGTCGCATCTGGCGTGCAGCGACGAACCGGACCATCCAATGAACCCGCACCAATTGAACGTTTTCAAACAGATGGCAGCCGATGTTAATGCGCCACTTTCACTAGCGGCCACCGCCGGTATCCTGCTTGGGCCGGACTATCACTTTGATCTGACCCGCCCCGGCATCGGCCTTTATGGCGGTGCCCCATTCAACGACGCCGACCCGGTGGTCGCCCTGGAACTGCCGGTCATCCAGATCCGCGATCTGGAACCGGGCGAGACAGTTGGATATGGCAATACCTGGGTCGCACAGCGCCCCTCGCGTATTGCCACAGTTTCGGCCGGTTATGCTGACGGGCTGATCCGTGCCATGGGGGATGCGGCATTTACCTATGCCGGCGACATGCCTTGTCCGTTGGTCGGGCGGGTGTCGATGGACCTGATTACGGTTGACGTCACCGATCTGGACACGGATTTGACCGGGGATCCAACCCACCTGTCGATCCTTGGCCCGTATCAATCGGTTGATGCACTGGCCCAGGCGACCGGCACCATCGGTTATGAAATCCTGACCTCACTGGGGGGCCGCTATACGCGGATGTACCGCGAATGAACCCCATGAATTCCACCATGAATGCTCTTGCTGCCTTAGGCCGCTCGGTGATGTATGCCTTGGCCCGCATGGGTCGGATGGCGATCTTTGGCTTTAGCGCGTTTTCGCACATGGTCCGCCCGCCGTATTACCCGCGCGAGTTTGCCAATGCGTTGCTGAATATCGGTTGGCTGTCCTTGCCGGTGGTCGGGCTGACGGCGGTGTTTACCGGGGGCGCGCTTGCCTTGCAGATCTACTCTGGTGGTGCGCGGTTCAACGCCGAAGCCGTTGTGCCCCAAATCGTCGCTATTGGCATGGTGCGTGAACTTGGGCCGGTGTTGGTTGGGCTGATGATTGCCGCCCGGGTCACGTCTTCGATTGCCGCCGAGATTGCCACCATGAAGGTGACCGAACAGATTGACGCCCTGGTCACGCTTTCGACACACCCGATGAAATACCTTGTTGCACCGCGCGTTTTGGCCGCCCTGATCACCGTGCCGGTTCTGGTGGGCGTCGGCGACATCATCGGCATCGCCGGTGGCTATGTTGTTGCGGTGCAGAACCTGGGTTTCAACGCCGCCGCCTACTTGCAGAATACTGTTGATTTCCTTGAGATTAACGATGTGACATCTTCACTTGCCAAAGGCGCCGTGTTTGGCGTTATCGCCGCCTTGATGGGCTGTTATTACGGCATGGATTCAGGCCGGGGCGCGCAAGGCGTCGGCCGCGCCACCAAAGGCAGCGTCGAGACGGCGGCGATCCTGATACTGGCCGCCAACTTTGTGCTGACGGGGGTGTTTTTCTCGATATGATCCGCATGACAGGGGTGAAAAAGGCGTTTGGCGATAACCGCGTGTTGCAGGGCATGGATCTGCACATCCCGCGCGGGTCGTCGATGGTGATCATCGGCGGGTCGGGCACCGGCAAATCGGTGGCGTTGAAATGTATCCTTGGGCTGATCCAGCCGGATGCGGGCACGATCATGGTGGATGGCAAGCCGGCGGGCAAAGGCGACCGCGACGCGTTTCTGGCGCGGTTCGGCATGTTGTTTCAGGGTGGTGCGCTGTTTGATTCGCTGCCGGTCTGGCAGAACGTCGCGTTCCGCCTGTTGCGCGGGTCACTGGCGCGCCCCCAGGACGAGGCGCGCGAGGTTGCGATTGAGAAACTGCGCCGGGTCGGGTTGAAACCCGAGGTGGCCGACCTGTTGCCCGCCGAACTGTCGGGCGGCATGCAAAAACGGGTGGGGCTGGCGCGCGCCATCGCCGCCGAGCCTGAGATCATCTTTTTCGACGAACCTACTACTGGGCTGGACCCGATCATGGCCGGGGTGATCAACGACCTGATCCGCGAAATTGTCACCGAAATGGGGGCGACGGCGATGACCATCACCCACGACATGACCTCGGTGCGCGCGATTGCCGACAATGTGGCGATGCTGCATGACGGGGTGATCCAATGGACCGGGCCGGTGGCGGATATGGATAACTCGGGTGACCCTTATCTGGACCAGTTCATTCATGGGCGCGCCGAGGGGCCGATTGAGGCAGTGAGGTAAATCGTAGGGTGTGTGCTTGCACGCACCACTTGTCGTCATTAGGTGCGTGCAAGCACACACCCTACGGGAAACCTCATGCTTTTGCGCCTCGCCACCCTGTCGCTCCTGATCCTCTATCCCATCGCCTGGTTCGCCCCCCTCTTACGCGCCGGGCTGCTGCCGCTGTTTGGCCTTTCGGAAATATCCGTCGTCACCGGCCTGCAATCCTTGTGGCAATCCGACATCGCCCTTGCTCTGCTGGTCACCTTCTTTGCCATCTTTGCCCCCTACCTCAAAGTCATCGGCCTGGCCCTTGTGCAATGGCACCTGCTGGACAAACGCACCCTGCCCGCCTTGCATTTCCTTGGCAAACTGGCGATGGCCGATATATTCCTGATCGCACTTTATATCACACTCTCCAAAGGCATCGGCATCGGCACAATCGAGACGGCCTGGGGGCTTTACTTGTTTACCGGTTGCATCCTTACGGGCATGGGGCTTGGCTTTCTTTCCGCGCACTCAGGGCGCGCAACCCGCGATGAAAGCCCTTAAGGGCTTGAGGAGCGGCCCCTAATCAGGCACACCGCACCCTATGGCAAAACCCAAATCCTTCTCCTGTTCCTCCTGCGGCGCATCTACCTCCAAATGGTCCGGGCGCTGTGACGGCTGCGGCGAATGGAACACCATTCAGCAAGAGATCCCCTTGTCGAGCGGCCCTGCCAAGAAATCACTGGGCGCCAAACGCGGCACTTCGATCCTTTTAAGCGATCTCAGCACCGATGAGGCACCACCCCCCCGGACCCGTTCAGGCATTGACGAACTGGATCTGGTATTGGGCGGCGGGTTGGTTGCGGCATCGGCCATTCTGGTGGGTGGCGATCCCGGTATTGGCAAATCAACCCTGATGTTGCAGGCCGCCGCGCGGTTTGCCCAGAACGGCCTGAAGACGCTGTATATCAGCGGCGAAGAGGCCGCCGCACAGGTGCGGATGCGCGCCCAAAGGCTTGGCCTTGCGG
>JAKITO010000021.1 GCA_021648025.1 Paracoccaceae bacterium | reverse complement strand
CAGCTTTGGTTTGCGAATCTCTTCTATATTGAGATGCACAGCTGCAGCAGGAAGGTCCATCATCTTGGCAACTTTCTTGCGAAGCTTATCGATATCTTCGCCCTTCTTTCCAATCACAATCCCTGGACGAGCAGTATGAATGGTAATCCGTGCATTTCGTGCAGGACGTTCAATCTGGATACGGCTCACAGAAGCCTGCGCCAGCTCTTTCTGCAAGAACTCACGTACCTTTAGATCGGTAAGCAATAAACCACTAAAATCTTTGGTCTCTGCAAACCACTTGGAATTCCAGTCTTTAACGATTCCAAGACGCATACCAATTGGATGAACTTTTTGTCCCATAATTGCCTCTTTTACTTCTCAGCAACAGCCACAGTAATGTGGCTAGTGCGTTTTAGAATTCGATTTGCACGGCCTTTGGCACGCGCTCGGATACGTTTGTGAGTAATAGCCTCGTCAACGTACACTGTTGACACTTTCAGTTCATCAATATCAGCACCATCATTATGTTCTGCATTGGCAATGGCAGATTCAAGCAGCTTTTTCATAATAACAGCCGCTTTTTTGGTACTGAATTGAAGAGTCTGCAAAGCAGGCTCAACACTCATGCCACGAATTTGATCAGCGACCAAACGCACTTTTTGCGCTGAGATGCGTGCATTTCTCAAAGTTGCAGTCGTTTCCATTTTTAAATTCCGTTACCTTGATTTCTTGTCTGCAACATGACCTCGATAGGTACGAGTCACAGAAAACTCACCTAACTTATGACCAACCATGTTTTCATTGATCAGGACAGGAACATGCTGACGACCATTATGTATAGCAATAGTTAAACCAACCATCTGCGGCATAACCATAGAACGGCGCGACCATGTTTTCACTGGACGACGATCATTATTTTCAACAGCGGCATCTACCTTCTTCAGGAGATGAGCATCAATAAATGGACCTTTTTTGACTGAACGTGGCACGTTTCTAGCCCTCTACTTTAAATTACTTACGACGACGAACAATCAATTTGTCCGTACGTTTGTTCTTACGAGTTTTATAACCTTTAGTCGGAACACCCCATGGTGAGACAGGATGGCGACCACCAGCAGTACGACCTTCACCACCACCGTGAGGATGATCAACTGGATTCATAGCAACACCACGAACAGTTGGACGCTTACCGCGCCAGCGATTCGCACCTGCCTTGCCTAACGAGCGCAAGCCATGTTCAGAATTCCCCACTTCACCGATGGTCGCCCGACAATCCGCAAGAACCTTACGCATCTCACCGGAACGCAGACGCAATGTCGCATGCGCACCCTCTTTAGCAACCAACTGCACGGCAGCGCCAGCACTACGTGCAATCTGAGCACCTTTACCAGGTTTTAGCTCAACACAATGAACAGTCGTCCCAACAGGAATATTGCGAATTGGCAAGCAGCTACCCGGCTTGATTGGCGCATCTACACCAGCCGCAACAGCATCGCCAGTAACCATCCCTTTAGGCGCAATCATGTAACGTCGCTCACCGTCAGCATATAGAACCAAAGCCAAATGCGCACTGCGATTTGGATCATATTCCAAACGCTCTATGCGTGCATCAACGCCATCTTTATCATTACGGCGAAAATCAACGACACGATAGTGTTTTTTATGACCACCACCACGACGCCGAACAGTAATTCGGCCCGTATTGTTACGCCCCGAAGACTTGATCTTTTTCTCCAATAAAGGCGCATATGGAGCCCCTTTATGAAGACCAGGCGTCACAACCTTAACAACAAACCGGCGGCCTGCTGAAGTCGGCTTTGCTTTTACTAATGCCATGACTATAAAATCCTTATACTCGCTCGCTTAACGCTTATTGCGCACCCATAAAATCAATATCCTGACCAGGCTGCAGCTTAACGTAAGCCTTTTTCCAGTCAGCGCGTCGACCAGCAATTTGACCAACACGCTTACGCTTACCCTTTACATTCAACACCTGAACTGCATCAACCTTTACATCAAACATCAATTCAACGGCCTTTTTAATCTCAAGTTTGTTTGCATCAGGCACAACCTTGAACACAAACTGCTGATTCGCGTCAGCAACTACAGTCGACTTCTCAGAGACATGAGGTGCAAGCAGCACCTTCATCAAGCGTTCTTTTTTCATGAGAACATCCCTTCAACTTGTTTGATGGCATCTGCCGTCATCAGCACTTTATCAAAATGAACCAAACTAACTGGATCCACATTGCGCGCTTCAACAACTTCGACATTCATCAAGTTGCGAGCCGCCAGTGATAAAGATACATCTTCAGCCGCAGTTACCATCAAAACCCGGCCAGCCAAACCCATTGCTTTAAGGGTCCCATTCAATTCTTTAGTCTTTGGCGCATCAAGCTTGATTGCATCAACAGCAACCAAACGATCTTGTCGAACCAACTCTGACAAAATCGAACGCATCGCACCGCGATACATTTTTTTATTCACCTTTTGCGAGTGATCTTGTGGCGCCGCCGCAAAGGTTACTCCACCAGTCCGCCACAACGGGGAGCGTATTGTACCAGCTCTTGCGCGCCCTGTCCCCTTTTGTCGCCAAGGTTTTGCACCACCACCACGCACGGCCGCACGATTTTTATGTGCACGAGTTCCCGACCGCGAACCCGCCATATACGCCGTCACAACCTGATGAACAAGAGCCTCATTAAAATCTTTGCCAAAAGTCTCATCCGCAAGCACCACACTCTCGGTTGATTCTTTGCCAGACTTTGTAACCAGTTTCAGTTCCATTTACCTAACTCCTTACGAACGCACCTTAACAGATGGACGAACCACAACATCCCCACCTTTAGCACCAGGAACCGCACCTTTGATCAGAAGCAAATTTCGCTCCACGTCAACACGGACAATTTCAAGATTTTGTATAGTCGTTTGAGCAGCGCCCATGTGACCAGACATTTTCTTACCTTTAAATACACGGCCAGGCGTTTGACAGTGACCGATCGAACCTGGCGCACGATGCGACAAAGAGTTACCGTGCGTTGCATCTTGCATATGAAAGTTGTGACGCTTAATAACACCCGCAAAACCCTTACCAATGCTTTTTCCAGCAACATCTACTTTCTGACCAGCTTCAAAAACATCAACTTTGATTTCGTTACCCACAGAAATCTCTTCGCCCTCACCATCAGCAAGACGAAACTCCCATAAGCCGCGCCCCGCCTCGGTTTCCGCTTTGGCAAAATGTCCTGCTGCCGGCTTAGAAACGCGGTTTGTTTTACGAGAACCCAACGTCACCTGATAAGCACGATAACCATCACGTTCTGCATCACGTACCTGAGTAACCCGATTAGGATCAACCTCAACCACAGTCACTGGAATTGAATCACCCGCATCAGTAAAAACGCGCGTCATCCCAACTTTACGACCAACCACACCAATCGTCATTTTAAAACTCCTAGCTTCTCAGCTATCAACGGCGAAACATTGCTCCGCACGCCAAAACCCTTTAAGTCAATTTAATCTGGACGTCAACACCAGCAGCCAAATCCAACTTCATCAACGCATCAACTGTCTTATCTGTTGGATCAACAATATCCATCAAACGCTTATGCGTGCGAATTTCATACTGATCTCGAGCATCCTTATTGACATGCGGCGAAATCAACACAGTAAAACGCTCTTTTTTGGTAGGCAAAGGAATCGGCCCCTTTACTTGCGCACCAGTACGCTTGGCTGTTTCAACAATTTCTCGCGCAGACTGATCAATCAAACGATAGTCAAACGCTTTCAAACGGATACGGATTTTCTGATTTGAAGTCATATATTTTACTCAACAACCTTAGCAACAACACCGGCACCCACTGTGCGCCCGCCTTCGCGAATCGCGAAGCGCAGACCTTCTTCCATCGCAATCGGTGCGATCAAGCTAACCGTCATGGAAACATTGTCACCCGGCATAACCATTTCAATACCTTCAGGTAAATCACACGCACCCGTTACATCCGTGGTACGAAAATAGAACTGGGGGCGGTAGCCATTGAAGAACGGTGTATGACGCCCACCTTCATCTTTGCTCAACACATAAACTTCTGCTTCAAATTTAGTGTGCGGCTTGATTGATCCTGGTTTACACAGTACCTGGCCACGCTCAACCTCTTCACGCTTGGTGCCACGCAGCAGTACGCCAACGTTATCACCCGCTTCACCGCGATCAAGCAGTTTGCGGAACATTTCAACACCTGTGCAGGTGGTCTTGGCGCTTTCTTTGATCCCAACAATTTCAATGTCGTCGCCAATGTTAACCACGCCACGCTCGATACGGCCTGTCACCACGGTGCCACGACCTGATATCGAGAATACATCTTCCACCGGCATCAGAAAATCACCGTCAATGGCGCGCTCTGGCATTGGAATATAGGTGTCCAGCGCTTCGACTAGCTTGTCGATGGCTTGCGTTCCAATTTCGCTGTCATCACCTTCCAGAGCTTTTAGCGCTGAACCAATAATGACGGGGGTGTCGTCACCCGGAAAGTCGTATGAAGAAAGCAGTTCGCGCACTTCCATTTCAACCAACTCCAGCAGCTCTTCATCATCCACCATATCGGCTTTATTCAGAAATACAATGACATAAGGCACACCTACCTGGCGTGCCAGCAGAATGTGCTCGCGGGTCTGAGGCATTGGCCCGTCAGCCGCTGAACAGACCAGAATTGCGCCATCCATTTGTGCCGCACCTGTAATCATGTTTTTGACATAATCCGCATGGCCAGGACAATCAACATGGGCGTAGTGACGTGCTTCAGACTCATACTCAACGTGGGCGGTGGCGATGGTTATACCACGCGCACGCTCTTCCGGCGCTGAGTCAATCTGATCGTAACCCTTTGAGTCACCGCCAAACTTCTTTGCCTGTGTCACGGTCAATGCCGCTGTCAGTGTCGTTTTACCATGGTCAACATGACCAATTGTGCCCACGTTTACGTGTGGCTTTGTACGTTCAAACTTTTCTTTGGACACGGCTTAAACCCTCTTAATAAAAACTCAATCAATTATTCAAGCTGACTTTGCAGTCACCACACCCGCAACATTTGCAGGTGCTTCGTCATACTTTTCAAATTCCATACTATAAGTCGCTCGCCCTTGGGACATCGAACGTAGCGAAGTCGCATAACCAAACATTGCGGCCAGCGGTAATTCTGCAGTGATTGACTTTCCAGCCGGCGAATCTTCCATTCCCTGCACCAAACCGCGGCGGCGATTCAAATCGCCAATCACATCACCCATATACTCTTCTGGCGTCTCAACCTCAACCCGCATAACCGGCTCAAGCAAAAATGGACTGGAACCCAAAAATCCTTGCCTAAACGCCATCGAGCCAGCAATTTTAAACGCATTTTCATTTGAGTCAACATCATGATAGGAACCATCAAACAAGGTCACCTTGACATCAACTACAGGATATCCTGCAAGCACACCGCTTCGCATAGAACCCTTAATACCCTCGTCAACAGAAGGAATAAACGCTTGCGGCACCGTTCCGCCAGCAATTTCGCTCACAAACTCGTAGCCAGCACCTCGATCCCGCCCTTCAAGACGAAGCCAAACATGAGCATATTGACCACGACCACCTGACTGCCGTATAAACTTACCTTCAACCTCAACACTACCGCGCATCGCCTCACGATAAGCAACCTGGGGCACACCAACATTTGCACCAACCTTAAACTCACGCTTAAGTCGCTCCACAAGAATTTCAAGATGAAGCTCGCCCATACCAGATATTATTATCTGACCCGTTTCTTCATCCGTAAGCACATGAAACGAAGGATCTTCTTGCGCCAACTTAGCCAGCGCTGCACCCATTTTCTCTTGATCACTTGTCGTTCGCGGCTCTATCGCCACAGATATTACCGGTTCCGGAAACTCCATCCGTTCCAGAGTGATAACATCCCAAGGGGCGCATAATGTATCACCAGTTGTAACATCTTTCAAGCCCACGGCAGCTGCAATATCACCAGCAAAGACTTCTTTTATCTCTTCACGGCTATTGGCATGCATTTGCACAAGACGACTGATACGTTCTTTTTTACCTTTCACAGGATTAAAGACAGTATCACCGACACTAACGACGCCAGAATAACAACGAAAAAAACTCAAAGTCCCCACAAAGGGGTCTGTCGCAATCTTAAAGGCCAATGCAGAAAAAGGCTCAGCATCATCACTATGGCGCTCACGCTCAACACCACTTTCACCCACCCCTAAGATAGCAGGCACATCAAGCGGTGACGGCCTATAACCAACAATGGCATCCAACAGCATTTGAACGCCCTTGTTTTTAAAGGCGCTACCACACAACGCCGGAACAACCTCATTGCGAATAGTGCGCTGGCGCAAACCAAGCTGGACTTCATCATTGGACAACACCCCTCCCTCCAGGTATTTATCCATCAAAGCATCAGAACCCTCAGCAGCTGCCTCAATCATCTTTTCACGATACGTTTGCGACAAGTCCAATAAGGCCGAAGGGATTTTTTCAACCTTGTAAACTGCACCCATATCAGCCTCATCCCAGAAGATTGCCTTCATCCTCAATAGATCCACAACCCCTTCAAAACCATCTTCAGCTCCGATAGGAATAACAACGGGAACAAGGGAAACCCTAAGCCGATCTTCAATTTGAGCTATTACACGAAAAAAATCCGCTCCCAACCGATCCATCTTATTAACGAATACTATGCGAGGAACGCGATATTTATTAGCTTGACGCCATACAGTCTCAGATTGTGGCTGAACACCACCCACCGCACAAAAAACCGCACAGGCACCATCCAGAACCCGTAACGAACGCTCCACTTCAATGGTGAAATCAACATGCCCCGGAGTGTCAATGATATTAATTCGGTGTTCAGGGAACTGCTTGTCCATACCCGACCAGAAACAGGTGGTTGCTGCCGAAGTGATGGTGATGCCGCGCTCCTGCTCCTGCTCCATCCAGTCCATGGTGGCCGCACCATCGTGCACCTCACCAAGGTTGTGGGACTTGCCGGTATAAAACAGAATCCGCTCGGTACAGGTGGTTTTACCCGCGTCGATGTGTGCCATGATACCAAAATTGCGGTACCGCTCCAGGGGATATTCGCGTGCCATCTCTCGGCCCTCTAATCTCTAAAAAAATTACCAGCGATAATGGCTAAAGGCTTTGTTCGCCTCGGCCATCTTGTGGGTATCTTCGCGTTTCTTCACGGCAGAACCGCGCGATTGAACCGCGTCCATCAATTCACCCGCCAAACGCTCTTCCATGGTCTTTTCGTTGCGTGTACGCGAGGCGTTGATCAACCAACGAATGGCCAATGCCTGACGACGCTCGGGGCGCACTTCGACGGGCACCTGATAGGTGGCACCACCAACCCGGCGGGATTTGACTTCGACCGACGGTTCGATGTTTTCAAGTGCCTCGTGGAACACTTCCAACGGAGCCCGCTTGATCTTGGTCTCAACGCGATCCATGGCGTTGTAAACAATCCGTTCGGCGATCGACTTTTTACCGTCAACCATCAGGTTGTTCATGAATTTGGTCAGAATGCGGTCGCCAAATTTGGCATCCGGCAGAACTTCGCGCTTTTCGGCGGCGTGACGACGGGACATGGTTGCTTACCTTTTCATATCTTCTCAGGCAGGTGGCCGGATTACACCGGACCCACCAGACGAATGCGGGGTTATTTGGGCCGCTTGGCACCGTATTTGGAACGACGCTGCTTACGGTCTTTGACGCCCTGGGTATCCAGAACACCACGCAGAACGTGATAGCGAACACCGGGAAGGTCTTTGACACGACCGCCACGGATCAGCACAACAGAGTGTTCCTGAAGGTTGTGGCTTTCGCCCGGAATGTAGGAAATGACCTCAAAACCGTTGGTCAGGCGCACTTTGGCAACCTTCCGCATGGCCGAGTTCGGCTTTTTCGGCGTGGTGGTATAAACCCGGGTGCAAACGCCGCGCTTTTGCGGGCATTGCTCCAAATGCATGGATTTCGAGCGTCTGATTTTTGGTTTCCGCGGTTTGCGGATCAACTGCTGGATCGTTGGCATTGCCGGTCTTTCCCGTCTTATCAACACATGTGTCATGCACGCCTTGACGTGCGGTTAAATCTTAACGCCTTACGCGTCCGCAAAGCGAAACAACCGCGTACCCACCCAAGTAACGGGTTCGACGCGGCTGGTATCCAGAGGATCGGGGTCATAACGCCCGGATCTTGACCACTTCAGTTCAGAATTCGACGTCCCAGGGCGAACCCCAATTGCCGAGATAGCGCGCGTATATGGGGAGTCGCAGCCGGTGTCAACAGCGTCAACAAGCCCATGTGCCCGCGTTTGTGAGGCTTGCCAATTCAGTGACACATTGCGACATTATGCTAAACCATCAATAGGTTTCATTCTATCCGGCGCGCGAGGCACAATCATGCAAGTCATAGGGTTATGCAGGTTTTCTTACCCAGCTTACGGCGGGTTTCAGGTTGAACATGAAACCCTGAAAGAGCGCATTCGCTATCTTTACGATCATGACCGGCTTGAGGAACGATTCCGGCTGTTCGAAACCATTGCCCTTCCCTGTTTGAAGAACCAGACTGATCAGGATTTCGAACTGATCATCGTGATCGGTGATAGCCTGCCAAAGGAACACGTTGACCGGTTGCAGGACCAGATTTCCGACCTGCCTCAGGCGCGGTTGGTTGCAGAACCGCCTCGTCGTCAGCGGGAGGTCATGAAAGAACTGCTGCAAAAGGCCCGGCGTGACCCGTCCAGGCCCTGTTTGCAATTCAGACATGACGATGATGACGCCATTTCGGTCAAATTCATCGAGAAATTGCGTACCGCCACCCAGGACTGCCAAGGCCTGCTGAAACGGCACCAGGCGGTGACCTTTGATTTCAACAGCGGCTATGTCGCCGAAGTCGGCAAACACGGGATATCCGCCACGCCGATCCACCGCCCTTATGATGTCGCCTCGCTTGGCATGCACATTGCCGGGGGCAGCAAACTGACCATCATGAATTTTGCCCATAACAAGATAGTCAAGTTCATGCCGACTGTCACTTTTTCCAAACCACCGATGTTTGTGCGCACCCACAACAGCTATAATGATTCCCGTCAGAAGGCGGTCAAAGCTGTGCCGGTCGAACCCTTGACACCCGATCAGCAAGAGCATTTTCGGACCGATTTCGGCATTGACATCAACCATGTCCGAAGGGTCTTTTCCAACCCTTAGGCGGAAATGAGGGTGACACCCGGCATCTGGTCGATAAAGTCGATATCGTCCTCGTAAATATCCGTCATGGCATCCACGGTGTCATCGGTCCAACCCTTCAGGTCGATCTCTTTTTCCACCGCACTTTCCAGCACAAATTTCCGAAGGAATTCGTCCTTCACCCGGCGGCGCTGAAGCTCATTCAGTTTAGGATGGGCCTGCAAATAGGCCTCCATCCGATCACCGCCCTCTTTGGACATGATTTTCTTGATAATATCGAGGTCACCGGCCATCTCAACCTGAGGATCTATCCCGGAAATTTCGCGCAGAATTGTCGGCCAAATTATCGGCGTTTCCTCGTCGCACCAAACGGTGATCGGTGTGCCGGGTGACACTTGCTGAATTGATTGAATAACAGTGGACCAACGAATGGTGTCCAATTCCACGTTATTGAAAAACTGCCGGTTTGATCTGGATGTCTGGGCGCCAAAGGCCGCCGAAAGGCAGGTGACCGGATTTGATATTCCGATGAAATATTCGCTGGGATTATCTGGTAAAAGGGAGTGGATATTATAGATGTTGCGACCAGCGTTTGGAAAAAACTTTCCACCAGACAGCATCCAGGTTGGCGCACCGATAAAATTTGGGTTCGACAGAATTATCCGGTCAACCGGGTCACCACTGGAAATGAAATCGAAAAATTTGTCTTGTTCCGCCAAGGTTGGAAAATTGCCTTCCAGGTCGGAAATCGCCTTGGGAATAAGGGTTTTGAATTTTTTGGGTCTGGGTGCGGAAACTCGATTTTCTGCCAACAATATAGTGTCTTTGCGAAGCGACCAAATCAGGTGATCATTCTCGGCAAACGGAGCGCCGAAATGGTAGTTGATTTTGACGTTGGCCCGAAGCCCCGGTTTCACTGTCGCTTGTTCTTTGTCCATACCTAACTCAATGTCACTTAGTTGAAGGAGACACGTTCAAGGGGTTCAAGGAATGCCAAGTGTCCCAAGCAGTTACATTCTGCCATTCCCCTTTGATCTATTCAAGCAGGTTCGGCGTCCCAGATAACCTTCAACTGTTGTTCTCGTGTTGTCCATCCGAACGAAAAAACCCCCGCGCCATGGGCGCGGGGGAATACATTTCAGAAAAGGTCAATCACGGCTTTCGGGCGTATCAACCATCAGGTTGTCATACGCATCTCCGCCGATGATATCATCCTCCGTTGGGGCGGCCAGTGCCGCCGCCGCTTCGGCCTCTTCACGGCGTGCCTCGATCACCACATTGTCGCGATCCTGCGCAACTTTGCGCATCTGCATCGTTGCCCCGCCAGTGCCCGCCGGAATCAACCGGCCAACAATGACGTTCTCTTTCAGACCAACCAGCTTGTCTCTCTTGCCCTGCACGCTCGCTTCGGTCAGAACCCGTGTCGTTTCCTGGAACGACGCGGCAGAGATAAAGCTGCGGGTTTGCAGGCTCGCCTTGGTGATGCCCAACAAGATCGGCTCGCCTTTGGCAGGCCGCCCGCCTTTTGACAGCGCCTTTTCGCAAGCCTCTTCAAACTCCTGCTTGTCGACATGTTCGCCTTTCAGCAACGTGGTATCGCCACTGTCCTTGATCTCCCATTTCTGGAGCATCTGACGCACGATTACTTCGATATGCTTGTCGTTGATCTTAACGCCTTGCAGACGATACACATCCTGTACTTCGTCGATCATATAGTCGGCCAATGCCTCGACGCCCATGATCGCCAGGATGTCATGCGGTGCCGGGTTGCCATCCATCAGGTATTCGCCCTTTTGGATGAAATCGCCCTCCTGCACCGGAATATGCTTGCCCTTTGGAACCATGTATTCGGCGTTGTCCTGGCTTTCATCCGCAGGCTCAATGCTGATCCGGCGTTTGTTCTTATAATCGCGCCCGAACCGCACATAGCCGTCAATTTCAGCAATAATCGCGTGATCCTTGGGGCGACGCGCCTCAAACAATTCCGCCACCCGTGGCAAACCACCGGTGATGTCCTTGGTCTTGGCACCTTCGCGCGGGATACGCGCGACGGTTTCGCCCGGCTTCACGTCCTGACCGTCTTCAATCGACAGGACCGCATCCACCGACATCGGATAGGTCACCGGATGGCCCGCATCGTTGCGCACTGGTTCCCCGTCCTTGTCGACCAGAATGACTTCTGGCTTCAGCTCGTTACCCTTGGGGGTTGCGCGCCAGTCGATGACGACCTTCTGGGTCATACCGGTGGCTTCGTCGGTTTCGTCCCGCACAGCGATACCGCTGACCAGATCGACAAACTTGGCCGTGCCCGCCTTTTCCGCCAGAATTGGCAGCGTAAAGGGGTCCCATTCATAAAGTTTGTCACCGCGTGTTACCATGTCGCCGTCCTTGACGAACAGTTTGGAACCATACGTCAGCTTGTGATTGGCCCGCTCGTCACCGGCCTCATCGTTGATGATCATCTTCATGTTGCGACCCATCACCATGATGTCGCCATCCGAATTTGTTAGTGTATTGGCGTTTATAAAGACAAGTTTACCGCTTTGATTGGCCTCCTGGAACGACTGCTGACCACCCTGGGCCACGCCACCAATGTGGAACGTCCGCATGGTCAGCTGTGTACCCGGTTCACCAATCGACTGTGCGGCAATAATACCCACAGCCTCGCCCGAGTTGACAATTGTACCGCGAGCGAGATCACGCCCGTAACACATGGCGCAAACGCCTTCTTCGGCTTCGCAGGTCAACGGCGACCGGATACGGGTTGAACGCACCCCGGCGGCTTCGATGGCATCCGACATACGTTCGTCAATCAGCGTACCGGCCCCGACGATCACCTCGTCAGTGCCCGGCTTGCAGATGTCCTCGGCAGCAACTCGGCCCAGCAAACGCTCGCTTAGCGTGGCAACAACTTCGCCGTCATTGACCGCCGGTTCCGCGTTGATCGACTTTTCGGTGCCGCAATCGTGCATCCTGATGATACAATCCTGCGCCACATCCACCAGACGCCGGGTCAGATAACCCGAGTTCGCGGTTTTCAACGCCGTATCCGACAGACCCTTACGGGCACCGTGGGTCGAGTTGAAGTATTCCAGAACGCTCAGACCTTCCTTAAAGTTCGAGATGATCGGTGTCTCGATGATGTCGCCGTTTGGCTTGGCCATCAGACCACGCATGCCACCCAACTGTTTCATCTGCGTCACCGAACCACGCGCACCGGAATGCGCCATCATGTAAACCGAATTCGGCTCCATCTCGGCCCCGGCCGCGTCGGTCTTGGTTTCGGAAATGGCGCCCATCATCGCGTCTGTCACCCGGTCGTTACACTTGGACCAGGCATCGACCACTTTGTTATACTTCTCGCCCTGAGTAATCAGGCCATCCATATACTGCTGTTCGAAATCTCTCACATAGCCGCGGGTTTCGTCAACGATTGGCCATTTGGAAGCGGGGATCAGCATATCGTCCTTACCAAACGAAATGCCGGCCTTGAATGCTTCTTTAAAGCCCATGGTCATGATCTGGTCGCAGAAAATAACGCTCTCTTTCTGGCCGCAGTAACGGTAAACCGTGTCAATGATCTGCTGCACTTCTTTCTTGCGCAGCAACCGGTTGACCAGATCAAACGGAGCTTTGTTATTAACCGGCAGCAATGCCCCCAACAACATCCGCCCCGGAGTGGTTTCAAACCGCTTCGCGACCTCGTTGCCCTCTTCGTCAATCTGGACCATCCGCCCGGTGACAGACGCGTGCAAATGCACCTCGCCTGCGTCCAGCGCATGACGCACCTCGTCGATCGAGCCAAAGGTCATGCCTTCGCCTGTCATGCCCTTACGCTCAAGCGTGACATAATACAGACCCAGGATCATATCCTGCGACGGCACGATGATTGGCGCACCGTTGGCTGGCGACAACACGTTGTTGGTCGACATCATCAGCACGCGCGCTTCCAACTGTGCCTCAAGGCTAAGCGGCACGTGAACGGCCATCTGGTCGCCATCAAAGTCGGCGTTAAAGGCCGAGCAGACCAGCGGATGCAACTGAATTGCCTTGCCTTCGATCAGAACCGGCTCAAAAGCCTGAATGCCCAAACGGTGCAGGGTCGGCGCGCGGTTCAGCATCACAGGATGTTCGCGGATCACCTCATCCAGAATATCCCACACTTCTGGACGTTCCTTTTCCACCAGCTTTTTGGCCTGCTTTACCGTGCTGGACAGGCCCTTGGCCTCTAGCCGCGAATAGATGAACGGCTTGAACAGCTCCAACGCCATTTTCTTGGGCAAGCCGCATTGATGCAGCTTAAGTTCCGGCCCGGTCACGATCACCGAACGGCCCGAAAAGTCGACCCGCTTGCCCAAAAGGTTCTGACGGAACCGACCCTGTTTGCCTTTCAGCATGTCGGACAGTGATTTCAACGGACGCTTGTTGGCACCGGTAATGACCCGACCACGACGCCCGTTGTCAAACAACGCATCGACAGATTCCTGCAACATCCGCTTTTCGTTACGCACGATGATATCAGGCGCACGCAATTCAATCAGGCGTTTCAGACGGTTGTTGCGGTTGATCACCCGGCGATACAGATCGTTCAGGTCAGAGGTCGCAAACCGACCGCCATCCAGCGGCACCAATGGGCGCAGCTCCGGCGGAATTACGGGAATAACGGTCAGAACCATCCATTCCGGGCGGTTGCCGGATTCCAGGAAGGATTCCACCACTTTCAGACGCTTGATGATCTTCTTTGGCTTCAACTCACCGGTTGCAACGGCCAGATCGGCGCGCAGTTGGTCAGCCTCAGACTCCAGATCAATCTGCGCCAGCATCTCGCGAATCGCTTCGGCACCAATGTTGGCAGTGAAGGCGTCCATGCCGTACGCATCCTGCGCGTCCATGAACTCTTCTTCGCTCAGCATCTGACCATAGTTGAGGTCGGTCAGGCCGGGTTCGATCACCACATAGTTTTCGAAATACAAAACCCGCTCAAGATCGCGCAGGGTCATGTCGAGCATCAGGCCAATCCGGCTTGGCAGCGACTTCAGGAACCAGATGTGTGCCACCGGGCTGGCCAGTTCGATATGGCCCATGCGTTCGCGACGGACCTTTTGCAAGGTGACTTCCACACCGCATTTCTCGCAGACAACGCCACGATATTTCATCCGCTTGTATTTACCGCAGAGGCATTCGTAATCTTTGATCGGGCCAAAGATGCGGGCACAGAACAGCCCGTCACGCTCAGGCTTGAACGTGCGATAGTTGATGGTTTCTGGCTTTTTGATCTCACCATAGGACCACGACAGAATGCGCTCTGGCGATGCCAAAGACACCCTGATCTCGTCGAACACTTTCGGCGGGGCCAGCGGGTTAAACGGGTTGTTTGACAGTTCCTGGTTCATTTTGATATCCTCAAATTTCGTGCGATTTGGAAGGGGGCCGGTGCGTGCAGAGCACACACCCTACAGTCGGACCGTAGGGTGCGTGATTTCACGCACCTATTCCTCAACCTCCGCATCCAGGAGTTCCATATTAAGGCCAAGGCCACGGACTTCTTTCACCAGAACATTAAAGCTCTCGGGAACGCCCGCCTCAAAGTTATCCTCGCCCTTGACGATGCTTTCGTACACTTTGGTACGCCCGGCAACGTCATCCGATTTCACCGTCAGCATTTCCTGCAAGGTATATGCAGCGCCATAAGCCTCCAAAGCCCAGACCTCCATTTCACCAAATCGCTGACCGCCAAACTGGGCTTTACCGCCCAGTGGTTGCTGCGTCACAAGGCTGTAAGGCCCGGTGGAACGCGCGTGGATTTTGTCGTCCACAAGGTGATGCAGCTTCAGCAGGTACTTGATGCCAACTGTCACGGGCCGTGCAAACTGCTCGCCCGTAAGACCGTCAAACAAGATCGACTGACCGCTTTCCGAGAACCCGGCGCGCCCCAATGCGTCATTCACATCCGCCTCTTTTGCGCCGTCAAACACCGGCGTGGCAATCGGCACGCCGTTGATGACGTTGCCTGCCGCCTCGACAAGCTCTTCTTCGCTCATCTTCGACAGACCTTCGGCCACGACATCTTCGCCATACGCGTGGCCCATGGCATCGCGTACCGGCGTCAGATCGCCAGAGCGTCGGTATTCACCCAACGCCTCGTCGATGTTCAGGCCCAGACCGCGCGCGGCCCAGCCCATATGCGTCTCAAGGATTTGCCCAACGTTCATACGCGACGGCACACCCAGCGGGTTCAGACAGAAATCAACCGGCGTACCATCGGCAAGGAACGGCATGTCCTCCATCGGGACAACCTTGGAAATCACACCCTTGTTGCCGTGGCGTCCGGCCATCTTGTCGCCCGGCTGCAATTTACGCTTAACGGCGATAAACACCTTGACCATCTTCATCACACCCGGAGGCAAATCATCGCCCCGGCGGACCTTTTCGACCTTATCCTCAAACCGCGCGTCCAAAGCACGTTTCTGGATCTCATACTGCTCGTTGAGGGCTTCAACGATCTGCGCGTCACCCTCTTCGCCCAGTGCCAGCTGCCACCATTGGCCACGGCCCAGGGTTTCCAGCAGTTCCTCGGTGATCTCGGAACCGGAACGGACACCTTTCGGGCCTTTAACAGCCGTCTTGCCGATGATCAGATCTTTAAGACGCGCATAGGTGTTGCGGTCAAGAATGGTCATCTCGTCGTCCCGGTCACGGGCCAGCCTTTCGACTTCTTCCCGCTCGATCTGCAACGCACGTTCGTCTTTCTCAACACCGTGGCGGTTGAATACCCGGACCTCGACAACCGTGCCGAAATCACCCGGTTTGACCCGCAACGAAGTATCGCGCACGTCCGAGGCCTTTTCACCAAAGATCGCCCGCAACAGCTTTTCCTCAGGCGTCATCGGGCTTTCGCCTTTTGGCGTGATCTTACCCACCAGAATATCGCCCGGTACTACGTCCGCGCCAATATACACGATGCCCGCCTCGTCAAGGTTGCGCAGGGCTTCCTCACCGACGTTGGGAATATCGCGGGTAATCTCTTCTGGTCCCAGCTTGGTATCGCGGGCCGCAACCTCAAATTCCTCGATATGGATCGAGGTAAAGACGTCATCACGCGAAACCCGTTCGGAAATCAGGATCGAGTCTTCGTAGTTGTAGCCATTCCACGGCATAAACGCGACAACCACGTTTTTGCCCAGAGCCAATTCGCCCATATCCGTGGACGGACCGTCGGCGATCACCTGACCCTTGATCACCGTATCACCCACTTTGACCAATGGCCGCTGGTTGATACAAGTGTTCTGGTTCGACCGCTGGAATTTACGCATGCGGTAGATATCAACACCCGCGTCGCCAAGGCCCAGGTCCTCGGTTGCGCGCACAACGATCCGCTGCGCATCCACCTGGTCAATGATCCCGCCGCGTTTGGCCATATAGGCGGCGCCGGAATCCCGTGCCACAACTTCTTCGATGCCGGTACCAACCAATGGTGCCTCGGCCCGCAGCAGCGGAACCGCCTGACGTTGCATGTTCGACCCCATCAGGGCACGGTTGGCATCGTCATTCTCAAGGAACGGAATAAGCGATGCGGCAACCGAAACCAACTGCTTGGGACTGACATCGATCAGGTCCACGTTTTCACGCAGGCTCAAGGTATAGTCGCCCGATTTCCGCGTCGACACCAGATCGTTGATGAAATTGCCATTTTCGTCCAACTGCGCGTTGGCCTGCGCCACGGTGTGACGCATTTCTTCGGTCGCGGACATGTAATGCACTTCGTCCGTTACATGGCCATCTTTGACCACACGGTACGGCGTTTCGATAAAGCCGTACTTGTTGACCCGTGCAAACGTCGCAAGGCTGTTGATCAGACCAATGTTCGGCCCTTCCGGCGTTTCAATCGGGCACATACGACCGTAATGCGTTGGATGCACATCGCGCACCTCAAATCCGGCACGTTCGCGGGTCAGACCACCTGGCCCAAGGGCTGACAAGCGACGCTTGTGCGTCACTTCTGACAGAGGGTTGGTTTGGTCCATGAACTGAGACAATTGCGAAGACCCAAAGAATTCCCGCACTGCCGCCGCGGCTGGCTTGGCGTTGATCAGGTCTTGCGGCATCACGGTGTCAATCTCGACGGAACTCATCCGTTCCTTGATCGCCCGCTCCATGCGCAGCAAACCAACGCGATACTGGTTTTCCATCAACTCGCCAACCGAACGCACCCGGCGGTTGCCAAGGTGGTCGATGTCATCAATGCTGCCACGTCCGTCACGCAGATCAACCAGCGCCTTGATGCAGGCGACAATGTCTTCGCGCCGCAAGGTACGTTGGGTATCTTCGGCATCCAGCGCCAGACGCATGTTCATCTTGACCCGGCCAACGGTGGAAAGGTCATAACGTTCGCTGTCAAAGAACAGCGTGTCAAACAGGTTCGATGCGGCCTCAACCGTGGGCGGCTCGCCCGGGCGCATGACGCGGTAGATATCCATGAGTGCGCTATCGCGGTTCATGTTCTTGTCTGCCGCCATGGTGTTGCGCATGTAGGGACCAACATTGACATTGTCGATGTCAAGCACCGGAATGTCGGTGATACCGGCATCAATCAGCTCTTGCGCCGTGCCGCCGATCAGGGTGTCTTCCTTGTCATACTCAAGCGTCAGTTCATCCCCGGCTTCGACATAGATCGCGCCGGTTTCTTCGTTGATGATGTCCTTGGCGGCAAACTTGCCGACAATATGCTCAAACGGCACCAGCAGGTTCTTGACCTTGCCCTCGTCGATCAGCTTTTTGACCGCGCGTGGCGTGACCTTTTTGCCCGCCTCAAACAGCACTTCGCCGGTTTTGGCATCCACCAGATCATAAGTCGGACGGGTGCCACGAACACGTTCGGGGAAAAACGGTGTGACCCAGCCCTTGTTCTTCTTCAGCTTATAAGAAACCGTCTTATAATAGGCATCCATGATGCCTTCCTGGTCCAGCCCCAGAGCAAACAAAAGCGTCGTCACCGGCAGTTTGCGGCGACGGTCGATCCGGGCGAACACGATATCCTTGGCGTCAAACTCAAAATCCAGCCACGAACCGCGATAAGGGATGATGCGACAGGCAAACAACAGCTTACCCGAGCTGTGCGTCTTGCCTTTGTCGTGATCAAAGAACACGCCCGGCGACCGGTGCATCTGGGAAACGATCACCCGCTCGGTGCCGTTGACAACAAACGTGCCGTTGGGCGTCATCAGGGGCATGTCGCCCATGAAAACGTCCTGTTCCTTGATGTCCTTGACCGATTTGTTGCCGGTGTCGATGTCCTCATCAAACACGATCAGGCGCAGGGTGACTTTCAACGGCGCGGAATAGGTCATGTCGCGCTGCTGACATTCCTCAACGTCGTACTTTGGCTTTTCCAGATCGTATTTCACGAATTCCAGCACGCTGGTTTCGTTGAAATCCTTGATCGGGAAGACCGACTGGAACACCCCCATGATGCCTTCACCCTCGGTCGGCGTGTCAGCCTCGCCCGAGTTCAGGAACAGATCATATGAGGATTTTTGAACCTCGATCAGGTTCGGCATTTCCAAAACTTCGCGAATTTTACCATAGTACTTGCGAAGACGTTTCTGGCCAATAAAGCTTCGAGCCATATCAGATGTCACCTTATTTAATTTCTCACCGGTCAAGGATGCCGCCGGGCAACGACATCTTGGCCCTACGAGACAGCGCAATTCGGATCAATTCATGGCCACCGTCCCGAATGGTGGCCTCCCGATCCGTTGAACCGCGCCTTGGAAAAGACCCCGTTTCCGGGGCGCTTTCCAAGACAGGTTCGGCTGGCCCCGGCAAATTCCCCAGAGCCAGCCAATTTTCGCGATAGTTGGGTTTTCACCCACCCTACAAATAGTCCGTAGGGCGGGGTTCACCCCGCCACCCGCCGCGTAATTTACGCGACTTCGACTTCGGCGCCAGCTGCTTCCAGCTTGCCTTTGACTTCTTCGGCTTCGTCTTTCGACACGCCTTCTTTGACCTTGCCGTTGGATTCAACCAGATCCTTGGCTTCTTTCAGACCAAGACCGGTAAGGGCGCGAACTTCTTTGATCACAGCAATTTTTGACGCGCCCGGGCTTTTCAGGATCACGTCAAATTCGGTCTTTTCCTCGGCCGCATCGCCACCGGCGTCGCCACCGGCTGCCATCATCACAGCGCCGCCTGCGGCGGGCTCGATGCCATACTCGTCTTTGAGGATGGTTTTCAGTTCTTGTGCTTCCAACAGGGTGAGACCAACGATCTCTTCTGCCATTTTCTTCAGATCAGCCATTTTATCAGCTCTTTCCGTTACAGTTTTTGTGTTCCAACATCAGGATGGTTCCCAACGCCGATCATTCAGTGCCAACGCTTATGCAGCCTCTGCCCGTTCTTCAACGGTCGTAAGGATGCTTGCGATGTTGCTTGCAGGTGCGCCAATGGCCCCGGCGATATTCGATGCAGGTGCGCCGATACAACCAGCGATCGAAGCAATAAGCTCGTCACGTGATGGCATGTTCGACACGGCCTTGACACCGGCCCGGTCCAGAGCGTTCTCACCCATTGCCCCGCCAAGGATTATGAACTTTTTGTTCTCCTTGGCAAAACCCTCGGCTACCTTGGCGGCTGCCACGGGATCCTCGGAATAGGTCAGAACGGTCATACCCGTCAGAAGCTCTGCGATCGATTCACACGGAGCACCCTTCAGGGCGATTTTGGCAAGCCTGTTCTTGGCAACACGCACAGATCCACCCGCTTCGCGTGCACGCGCGCGCAGATCCTGCATTTCGGCAACTGTCAGACCGACGTAGTGGGAAACCACCACGACGCCAGAGCTTTCGAAGATCTGGCCGAGTTCCTCGACCACTTTCTCTTTCTGGGCTCTATCCACAGTTTCACTCCAATTATGGCGGGTCTTACCGCCGGCTCTCAGTTTACCGTGGGTTGCCCCACGGCTTCGGGTCCAATTTCAGGGTCCCGAGCCAAAACCACCACTTGGGGTGACTTCAAAATCTCGTTTCCCATCTCAGGAAGGAATTATTCGGGGATATCCCCAAACCCTCCGTCTCGGACAGAACAGGGCCGTTCGTCTGGCCCTGCTATTCCAGGTTTCCCCGGAATTCGTAGGGTGCGTGCTTGCACGCACCATTCGCGTTGGTGCGTGCAAGCACGCACCCTACGGAATTATTCGCCCGCAGCACTTGCCACATCGACGCTAACACCCGGACCCATGGTCGAGCTTAGCGAAATCTTTTTCATATAGGTGCCCTTGGCACCGGCAGGCCTGGCCTTGGCAACCGCATCAATAAAGGCGCGGATATTTTCAACCAGCTTGGCCGCATCAAACGACGATTTGCCGACACCAGCATGAATAACCCCGGCCTTTTCAACCCGGAATTGCACTTCGCCGCCTTTGGCCGCTTTGACAGCCGCCGCCACATCCATGGTCACCGTGCCAACCTTGGGGTTTGGCATCAGATTACGCGGGCCAAGTACCTTGCCCAGACGACCAACAACCGGCATCATATCCGGCGTGGCAATGCAGCGATCAAAGTCGATCTTGCCGCCCTGAACGATCTCCATCAGGTCCTCGGCACCAACAATGTCGGCACCCGCCGCTTTGGCCTCGTCCGCCTTCGCGTCCCGGGCAAACACAGCAACACGTACTGTCTTGCCAGTTCCGTTGGGCAGGCCGATTACGCCGCGAACCATCTGGTCCGCGTGGCGGGGATCAACCCCCAGCACCATGGCAATTTCAACCGTTTCATCAAACTTGGCCTTGGCATTGCCTTTGACCAAAGCAACAGCATCCTCAACCGACAGGTTGGATTTGCCAGCAAAAGCTTCGCGTGCGGCGCGGGTCCGTTTTCCAAACTTTGCCATCTTACTTCACCTCAATGCCCATGGACCGGGCCGAGCCCAGGATGATCTTCATCGCGCCTTCGATATCGTTGGCGTTCAGGTCTTTCATCTTCGCCTCGGCGATTTCCTTGACCTGCGCCACGGTTACCGAACCAACAATCTCACGCGATGGAGTGGCCGCGCCGGACTTCAGCTTGGCCGCCTTTTTCAGGAAATACGACGCCGGAGACGTCTTGATATCCATGGTGAACGACTTGTCCTGATAATAGGTGATGATGGTCGGGCATGGGGCGCCCGGCTCAAGATCAGCCGTCTTGGCGTTGAACGCCTTGCAGAATTCCATGATGTTGATGCCGCGCTGACCCAACGCCGGGCCTACGGGCGGCGACGGGTTTGCCTGACCTGCAGGCACCTGCAATTTCATCGTACCGACTAGCTTCTTGGCCATGTGGCCTTCTCCTTAAACATTGGCGGTCTTACCCGCCCCATAACAACGATGACGCGTCATCGTCCCATTCAGTTGCTGTGGTCCGGTTCAGACGCGCGCGCCCTAACCTCCCACAAATGAACGGCATTTCTGCCGTAGGGTGGGTTTTCAACCCACCACCCCCTCAGATTTGCTTGGTAACCTGAGTGAATTCCAATTCCACCGGCGTCTCGCGGCCAAAGATCGACACCGTCACCTTCAGGCGCTGGTTGTCTTCGTCCACTTCCTCGACCATGCCATCGAAATCCTCGAACGGACCGTCGTTGACTTTGACCTTCTCGCCAATCTCGTAGTGGATCAGGGTGCGCGGCGAATCCTCGCCCTCTTGCACCCGGTTCAACAGTACATTCACCTCGGCGTCGCGCATCGGCATCGGGCGTCCCTGTGGACCCAGAAACCCCGTTACCCTGTTGATTGAGTTGATCAAATGATAGCCTTGGTCCGACATCTCCATATGCACCAAAACATACCCCGGCATGAACCGTCGTTCGGTCGTCACCTTCTTGCCCCGGCGCACTTCTATCACCTCTTCGGTGGGCACCAGAACCTCGTCGATTTCGTCCTCAAGACCGGTCTCGGCGGCCGAAGTGCGAATCTGTTCTGCGATCTTTTTCTCATAGTTTGAGAGAACGCTGACCGAATACCACCGTTTCGCCATTGAACCTGTCCGCCTTTAAACTGCCCGGTCACCCCTAAGGCTCACCGAATATTCCGATACTTTTCAGGTGGTTATCCCACCTTCGCCTCCGAACAAAAGCGGCGCGCAACACGAATCGTCGCACGCCTTTCATTGGGAATAGGCCGTCACTTACGCCCGAATGGCAGGCTTATCAAGAGGTTTAGGTACTTTTTGGCCCACCAATTTGACGCGCAATTCAGCCCCCATCCGATCCCCCAGCCAAACATGCCCGTAACACCCAATCTTTCAGTACGGATCAGGGCTTCCGATGGATTGACCCTTTTGTACCGGGTTCAAAAGCTGTTTTGTGCGTTTTGTACAACAACCCGCCCTTAACCCTTGCGCCGTTTACGCGGGTTTTTGACCAACAGCAGCTTATCCATCTGTTCATACATCGCAAACAAATGTTCGACCCGTTCGCGGTCATTGTCGAAACCCGAACGGCGATACATCTGGCCCACCGCCCGTACCGGAGTGCACCGGGTCACTTGAAGGTGACGAGTTCCTTAAGAACCTTCATGGCTCGCCTATTCGGGAAGCTGTGACAAAAAGGCTTTGGGTTTTGGAAGAAGCCCTTGAATGGCACAGAGAAAATGTTCTCTTGCAGTAGCGTAAATTTGGCTGCCAAAATTTTGAGTAGCAGAACGTGTTGTAAAAGATTGGGGTCGCCCTTTTCGGAATGGGCGTTTGCCTCGTCTTGCGCGAACACGGCGGCGCGGACGTGGGTTTCGTTCCAAGTCAGCCTCATCCGGGCGGCATGAAAGGGCGGTCGTTACGGGGAAGGCATTTAGAAGGGCCTTAGCCAAACATGCCCAGAATACCCTGCAACCCGGAGCGGATCAGAATATCCACAATTGCAAAGAATACAGCGGTCAGCGCGGCCATGATGAACACCATGATGGTGGTCAAAAACACCTCGCGACGGGTCGGCCAGACGACCTTGGACACTTCGGCGCGAACTTGCTGGATGAACTGGATCGGATTGGAGATAGCCATGTCTGGGATTCTTTTTTGATTGCGGGTATGGCGCACATAACCGGGCATTGCGCTGAATTCAAGGTGCTGGTTGAAATGCGGGCCACGCGCCACCCACGCGCCACTGGATTTGGACCTGTCGCGCACAGAGGTGATCCTACTATTTCGACCAGCTGGCAGCCGGTTTTAGATGGATCATGGTTTCATTCAGGCCGCCATTTTCACAGGTTTTGGTTTTCTTTCACAGGCCTTATCCGGGGTCTCTATTTCGTGGGTTGCCATATTTGGCGATGGCCTCATTCAGGGCTTCGGCGCAAAAACATGCTCCGGACCCTAAAGCAACAAGGCGCAATCATTTATGGCCGCAAAAATACGCTGAAAATAAATTGGCGTTTGGGTGGCCGAAAACGTTTTCGCGTGAATTTCATAATAAATGCCTTCAGGCGACAGATTGAATTTCCTGGCAGTCTTCCGGCTCAACTCGGTTGTCTGGACAAAATGCGAGGCACGCGCGGTGGTCAGGCCAAATGTTTCCTCCAGATAGGGACGGATATTTATATGGGTCAGATCCGAAGCATTTGTTTCCCCCAGACCCTTTGCCAAAGAACTGTCCAGGAACATTTCAGCGCCCACTTGGACGTTGTTCTGCAAGGTCAGAATTCGCCAGATGCGAACATATTGTGCGCACTGTCCCAGGTGGTCCGACCAGATGCCGTGGGTGGACACCGTGTCTACCCGGGTTTTCTGATCAGTGATCCTGAGCGGGGAACCATCCTCTCTGGACATGAAGCGGAAATGCCAGATGGTTTCGGCAAACGGCTCGCCCGAGGCGACGCGGGTGCCGTCGCCGCGCCGACGCACAATCGTGCCGATATCCTGAAGCCCGCGTAGCGCCGCCTGCACCGTGCCCAGACTCACCCCCAGGATTTTGGTAAGCTCGATTTCCGAGGGAAGCAGGTCACCGGGTTTTACAATGCCCGAGCGGATGATGTTCATGATGGATATGCGGGCCGCAGTGCGTTTGGTGCACCGCGGCCCGCGTGAGGTTTGTGCCATCTGGGCCGACAGCGCGTCGGCCACGGATTTTGGGTGGTTTCCAGCCGGGCCGCTATCAATCGGTTTCACAGAGGTATTCACCACGCAGATTATCCATTCTTTCCAAGGCACACAGCCTTTCAAGGATGCACTGCGCAAGACAGGTCCTGTCAAGAACGCCGATGCCCCGACACCGGGCTGAAATAACTACCCGGTGGTCCGGATTGTAAAGCGGTTACAACTGGATTTCAATATATTGCCCCGGAGCTTTTGTGCCTTGGGGGGCGGCCCGTATTCGTCAGGCATGTCTCCTCTTGCGGTTTTGCAGAAACAATGGGGTGAGGATCACGCCGCCGATGATCAGACCTGCAAGACTGGACCACAGGTTCGGCCAGATCAGCATGACACCGGCCAGGATCAGACCGGCCCGAACCGGCGGCGACAACAGTTTGGTATAGTATCCTTCCAGCCCATAGGCCCAGAAGACGATGCCGACGACGCTGGCGGGGATGTAGATGGCGCTGTCACTTAAGCTGCCGATCATGATCAGCGACGGTTCGATCACAAATGCAAACGGCAGCAGGAACACCACCAGGCCCAGCCGGATGGCGGCCATGCCGGTTTGCACCGGGTCCGCCTTGGCAATGCCGGCCGCCACATAGGCGCCGGTACAGACCGGCGGCGTGATAGCCGACAGGATGGCAAAGTAGAAGATGAACAGGTGTGCTGCGATCGGGGAAATGCCCAGGCTTATCAGCGATCCGGGAACCAGTGTCGCCAACACCACATAGGCGGCCACGGTCGGCAGGCCCATGCCAAGGATGATACAGGCCACCATGGTCAGAAACAGCGTGATCAGCAGGCTGCCCTGGGCAATGTATTCGATCAGGAAGGTGATTTTCAGGTTCAGGCCCGTGGCACTCAGCACGCCGATCAGGATGCCGGCCCCGGCGGTTATCGCCACCAGCGGGATCAGGCCCAGCATCGCGGCCTCGAACGCGCGGTAGTAGCCCATCAGGTTCAGCCGGGTTTCGGCCCGCAACTGGCAGACGATCATCGCCGACACCACCGAAAAGAACGCCACATACATGATGCCATAGCGCATGGACAAAAGCGTCACCAGCAGCACGATGGGAAACAACATATGACCGCGTTTCTTCAGCTCCAGCCAGGGGTTGGGAATCTCATCCGCCGGAATGGGTTTGAAGCCCTCTTTGACCGACCGCACATGCACGATCATCAAAACGGAAAAGAAGAACAGGATCGCCGGGACAATCGCGTGGGTCACCAGGGTGCCGTAAGAAATGTTCAGATAGTCGATCATCACAAAGGCCGCCGCCCCCATGATCGGCGGCATCAACTGCCCGCCCGACGAGGCCAGCGCCTCGACAGCACCGGCAAAGCGCGGATCATAGCCGGCCTTTTTCATCATCGGGATGGTCACGGTGCCGGTGGTGGCGACATTGGCCACCGTCGCCCCGGTGATCATGCCCATCAGCGCCGAGCCAACGACCGCGATCTTGGCCGAGCCGCCGGTGTAACGCCCGGCCAGCGACTTGGCGACGTTCATAAACAGTTCGGACGTGCCGGTGGCGGTCAGGAACGCGCCCAGGATCATGATCATGACGATGAAGGTCGCGGTCACGCCAACGGGCGTGCCGAACACCCCGTCGGTGCCGTAGAAAATGGTGCTGGCGATGGTTTCAAGGTCAAGCCCGCCGTGACGAAGCATCCGCCATGGGATGTATTCGCCAAAATAGGCAAAGATCAGAAACCCGACCAGAATAAGGGTGATCGCCATGCCCACGGTCCGGCGCACGGCTTCGATGATCAGGACCAGGCCCAACAGGCCAAAGAATATGTCGATGGGGTCGATAAAGGGGTCCGAATACAGCCGCTCGAAATTGATCAGGCTCCATGTCATTGTGACCAGGGTCAGCAGGCTGAGAGTGATCGAGGAAATGATTTCGGTTGTCGGATCTTTGAACAGCTTTGACGGGGTGTGCAGGAAAACCAGCGGCAGCAGGACAAGAATGAAAAAGCCGCGCTGAACCGGCGATTCAAAAGGGCCGGTGGCACCGGTATACAATGTGAACACGCTGGCGACGATAATCAGGATCGAAATTGACCAGCGCCTTGTCGCATTCAGGGTCGCAAACAAATTCGTGTCGGGTTGGGCGGTGTCAGACATCAATCGGTATCCCAGAATTGCAACGGCCAGGGTGTCTGATATCAGGTACTTCCTGACTTGAGTTTTCAGACACCCTGGCAATAATTAAATATTTCAGAGGTTTAAGACTAGCGGAACTTGTCCCACACGCCCGCTTCCTTGAAATATTTCATGGCGCCGGGGTGATAGGGGGCCGTAGTGATGCTGGCTGCATCTTCCAGGCTTGCTTCGCCCGGTTCATCCCACCATGGCGCGCCCAGCAATACATCGTCCCAGTTCTCGAACAACGCCTTGGTCATGCGGTAAACGATCTCCTCGGACAGGTTGCCGTCGATGGCCATGCCGTTGAAAAACGCGATGCCCTCCAGGTCAGGGCGCCCGAACGTCGGCTCGCCCAGCGTGTCGAGGAAGAACGATTTGTCAGAGGCAAGGAAATCGGCCGTCCTGTCTTCGTCGGGTTTGACAAAATCCACGTCAACGCCGATTTTACGAGCGGCAAAGATGGGGCCAAGGTGTCCCTGGTTGTTGCGGGAATAGGCGTATGCGATGGCGTCGATCTGGCCGTTGGCCAGGGCCGCCTGACCATCCTTGCGCCCGACATAGCGGAACTTGGTGTTGGACGGATCAATGCCGTATCCGGCCAGAACCCGTGTCGCCAGAAGATCATCACCGCTGCCTTTGACGCCGACGGCAATGGTGCGCCCCTTGAGATCGCTGAATGTGTCAATTCCCGTCACCGCGACGATGCGAAACAGATGGGTGCCCAGTTTCATCCAGACCCGCACATTATCGTATTCACCCTGTTCGAATTGGGCCTGATTGGCCAGCGCGTTTTCCATATCGAACAAAAAGAACCGCCCGGCCTGCACCTTGCCTGCGGCCACCCGTTTGATATTGCCGACCGAAACACCCTTGCCGATCACGCCATTGACGGCCAAATCCGTCAGGTTTTCAGTCAGCACCTTGCCAAACAGCGATGCCTCTTTGAACCAGCGCCCCTGAGGACCGGCCCCCGAGATGGTGATAATGTCCGGATCGCCGTCGCTGGAGGCAAAGGCCCCGGACGGGGCCATAAAGGCCACCGACATGGCAATGGCCGCGGTTGCGGACCACAATAGTTTGGTGAATTTCATTACTTCTCTCCCTGGTTGGTAGTTTGGTTTGTTATTGTCGTCTTCAATTGCCCCGCTGCGGGCCAACAACGCCCAGCCCGCACCGAAGGCTTTCTGTTTCGATGATGTCATCCGGCATGATATTGGCAAGGTTCACATCTGCCCCGAACAGGCGGATCAGGGCTTTCTTGAGGTCGTGGATTTGCGACAGAGATGTGTCCGGCACCCACGGCCCCGGCAGTTCGATCATCACCCGTGTCATGTCCAGACCCTGCTGAAAGGCACCTAGCATGTCCGAATTTATCACCCCGTTTTCGATCAGCTCGGCCCCCTCGATCAGCACCAGTTCCGCGCCTGCCTCAAAGGCCTGATTGCCCTGCGAAATCAGCACATCAGCCGAGCTTTGTTCGGATTTTGAGCCGACTTCGCCCAGAACCGTCAGGCCCACATCCACGGCCAGCCGGATTTGTTCGCTGCGTTCTTCGTCGGTCAGGGGGATGACGTTGTCCGAGACTTCGACGACTTCGAACCCCAGTCGCAGGGCCTCCTCAAGGAATGGCCGCAAAGCCTGGGCCCCTTGGGTCGCAAACATATATTCCTGAAACTGACCGCCAAGAAAGGGCCGCACGCCATGCGCTTTATACAGGTCAAGTTTTGCGGTCAGATACGTCTCGTCATAAAAGCGCGATGTGCCAACGGCGATCTTTGCAAAGTCGATGTAGCGCCCGGCCATTTCCAGTATGTCGCGTTGACGCAAAAGCGGGATACCCCAGTCGATCATCATCGTATGGCCCTGTGCGCGCGGCTTGTCGCGGCTGCGCTCGACCGGCAGGCCAACAAGGGCAAATGGTTCCGACTTGCCAGTGGTGGGTGAATTCATTGCGACCTCTATCTGTTGCAAAGTTTGCGTGTTGACGAATGCGAAACTACACCCTACAAAACTATATAGTTAAATACTGTATAGTTTTGACGCCCCGCCCTGTCAAACTAATTTTAAAGCCCCGCAGAAAGGCCCTCCCCCATGAAGAAAGCAAGCCCCTTCGGAGCAGTCAAGCGCAGCATGGTTGGTGATAACGGCCCCTCGGTCTGGCCCGGGGATGATCCGTCGATACTGGGTTCGGCGGTGCTGGAACCGGTTGGTCCCACCGAGGTGCGCAGTTTTCAGACCTTCAGGCTGGTCTATACCGTGGGCAAGCTGGGGCTGGATGATACTGGCGGTATCCGCGTCGCCTGGCGATATATCGGCGATGCGGGCCAACCCCAGTTCAACGACCCGGCGGCGGCAAACTTTGTCAGCGCCACCAGCAACGGTCAGGGCCGTCTTGAGCTGAAATACGACAAGCGCGGCGGCCAGCGCCCGTGGAACGAGATTCTGACGGTGTTCCAAAGCGGCGGCTATCTGACACAGGGCGACCAGATTACCGTGATCTTTGGTGATACCTCCGGCGGGTCACCTGGCATGTTGACCCAGACCTTTGTTGAAGGCGGACGGGAATTCCGGGTGATGGCAGACGTGCAGGCCACCGGCAATTATTGCGAACTTGCAGATCAACTGGCCATTCCTATCGTCGCTGGCCCGCCGGTAAGCTGGCACGCGGCCATCCCCACCCTGCGCCGACCAGACGAGACATTTCATCTGGGCCTCAAAGCCGAGGACAAATGGGGCAACCCGACCGCACAGGCCGGGGCCACATTGCGCCTTGAACCATCGCTGCCGGTAACCGGCCTTCCTGAGCAACTGGAATACGCGCCCGAAGACCGGGCCATCACCCTGGAAAACCTGACGGTGGCGGATCAGGGCATTTTGCGCATCAAGGTATTTGCGGGCGACACCCAGGTAGCCGAGGCCGGGCCGCTGGTGATCCGCCAGGGCGATATCGCGGGGTTCTGGGGTGATCTGCACGGCCAGACCGGCGAGACCATCGGCACCAACACCATCGAAAGCTATCTGGATTTTGCCCGCAACAAGGCGTTTTTGGATGTGACCAGCCATCAGGCCAATGATTTTCAGGTAACTGCTGAATTTTGGGCCCACCTGAACCAACAGACCGCTCTAATGGATGAACCGGGACGGTTCACCGTCTTTCCGGGCTATGAATGGTCGGGCAATACGGCCGTGGGCGGTGATCACAACGTGTTTTTCCGCACCGAAGGCCGCCCCATCCGCCGTTGTTCGCATGCCTTGCTTGAGGATCGCGCGGATATGGCCAGCGATGCCCATACCCTCACTGATCTGTACAAGGCCTTCAACGACACGGGCGAAGATGTGGTCATGTACGCGCATGTGGGCGGGCGCTATGCCAATATATTCTACGATCACGACCCGCTGATTGAAACATCCGTTGAAATGCACTCGGCCTGGGGCACGTTTGAATGGATCCTGACCGACGGGTTCCCGCTTAATCGCCGGGTTGGCGTGGTGTGCAACAGCGATGGCCACAAGGGCCGCCCCGGTGCCAGCTATCCGGGGGATTCGATCTTTGGCGCTTACGGCGGGCTGACCTGTTTCCTGACCGACCGCAACGATCGCGACGCAATATTCGAGGCGCAAAGGCGGCGCCACCACTATGGCACCACCGGGTGCCGGATGTTCATGGATGTCGCGGTCAAACTGCCCAGCCCGGGCATATTGTTTGACCGCAACCCCGACGCCATGCCCGACACCAAAACCCACCCGGTCGTTGAGGCGATGATGGGCGACATCGTGCGCACCGACGCCCGAACGGTGCAATTCTCGGGCGAGATCATCGCCCATGCCGGCATCGAACGCATTGAAATCCGCAATGGCACCGAGGTGATTAAAACCGTGCGCCCCTACGAGGAACGCGACCTTGGCAACCGCATCCGTGTGTTATGGAGCGGCGCTGAATATCGTGGGCGCGGGCGCAATACCAACTGGACCGGGCGGGCACAGTTCGAAAATGCCACGATCACCCGGTTCGAGACGATAAACCAATGGAACCCGGACAGCCTGTTTGAACAGCGTGGTTCCGACACGGTGATCTGGAAAACGGTGACAACCGGCAATTTCATGGGCTTTGACGCATGGGTTGACGGGGCGCAAAGCGCCGCTGGCCTGGCGATAACCACCAACCACGGCAATCTGACGCTGGCCCTTGCGGATATCACCCTGCAAGACATCACGCTGGATGCCGGCGGGCTTGAGAGGAAGCTAACGGTTTTCCGACTGCCCGATGCACCATTGCAAAGACAGCTATCTTTTTCTCAATCCATCTCCCTTGATGATGACGGGGACAACCCCTTGTGGATATGTGTCACCACCGAAGACGGCTTTCAGGCCTGGTCAAGCCCGATTTACCTGTTTCGCTGAAGGTAAATACTGGGGCTTTGTCGCGCGGACCAGGCGCCAAAAACTTCACGGTCATCTGAGAAATTTCTCGGTATGCCGGGCAAGTCAAAACACACGATTTTACCCGATGGTGGAACCCGGACCAGTTCACCCGGGAATGCGTATCTGGCTGGCAAGTAATTCTCTTAAGTATTGATCGCGACCTGTTTTCGGCAGTTTGATCAGGCCTTCCGTAATAAGTGAGGCCAGGCCGTGCACAAGTCCCCATGCGCCATCGGATAGAATGGTTGCCTGATCGTTGTCCTTGCATTGTGGTTGATACAAATCAAAAATCATCCTGTAGGCGCGGGCCGCCTCTTTGTTAAGAATGTCTGCTTGTGGGAATATTACATTGCGATGGTCACTGCGCGCATTGGGGTCAATTCTGGCAAACATCAAACGATATATATCCGGGTTATTGATGGCAAATTCAATATAGGCCACCCCGTAATTGAGCAGCGTATTCTGTGGGCTTTTTCCCACCGCAGCACTGGCAATCATGTTACCGGCCAGTTCAGAAAAACCCGACGCACTGATTGCCCGCAACAGGTCTTTCTTGCTGGTAAAGTGTGAGTAAGGCGCGGCCTGACTGACACCAACCCTGGCGGCAACGGCTCGCAATGACAGCCCATCGGTTCCCTTTTCCAGCAGTATCTGGCGACCGGCAGCAACAAGCGCCTGCGCCAGATCACCGTGGTGATAAGTGGATTTTTTTGAGCCAACTACTTTTGCTTCCGGGGTGTCATTCTTCTTTCTGGCGTTTCTGCTCATGTCATTTCCATTTTGAGGAACTGTAATTACCGGGTGATAAACTCAAGATCCTTGATAACAATCGAAGTAACCCGGCCCTTGTGCGTGAGAGATATCAGTCCTGGCGCAGTTCAGCCAACAACTTTAAACTTTACAGTGTTAAGTTGTCATAGTACAGATAGGCGTGTCTGAGTAGACAATCCGGTTGAGATCACAACAGGCGCTGAAACAATACGCGATTTCCGTGATGGAATCGCGGTGTGCCTGCCGTCGATACGGGATCAGGATCAGGATATTAAAAGGTACTTGTGATGGAAATTGAAAGCTATCATTTCTGGAAGCTGATCCACCTGGTGGGGGTGATAGTTTTTCTTGGTAATATCACGGTGACGGCTGTGTGGAAAATTCTGGCGAACGCCACCGGTGAGCCGAAAATCATTGCCTACAGCCAACGCCTTGTTACCATAACAGACTTCATATTCACTCTTGTTGGTGTGTTTCTTATCCTTGGGTCCGGCACTGTCATGGCCGCAAAATTTGGCGGTGTGACTGCTACTTACTGGTTAGCCAGCGGCTATTGGATATTCATGGCCTCGGCATTTGTGTGGGTTTTTGTCCTGATTCCTGTCCAGGTGATGCAAGCAAAAATGGCCAAATCCTTCCAGTATGGCGGCAGTATTCCTCAGCGGTATTGGATGCTTTCCAGAATCTGGCTTTTTGCCGGAGCCATTGCCACAATTTTACCCTTCAGTGTGCTCTATTTCATGGTGGTCAAACCATGATGAGGCAGGCAATTTTATGGCGGTAAAGATCAAGGGGTTGGCTGACATGATGGCCGGGACGGTTGCCGAAACCCCAGAAGGTTGCAAGGCGCAGGTTTCATTCCCAATCGAGAACAACGCGACATCTTGAAGGCCGAGTCGGCGAAGGGTTCTTGGCTTCGATCCGCGATGGATTTGAGGCGGCATGACCTGATACCGCAGACGGCCCGGACAGCTAGGGGTATGGCGCGCAAAAGGTGGGTCTGCTAAGTTTCTGAAAAAGATAACACGTTGCTTTTTATCTGGTGTTTCTTGCTCGGTGGTGCCCGGGGGCGGAATCGAACCACCGACACGAGGATTTTCAATCCACTGCTCTACCCCTGAGCTACCCGGGCACGGGTGAAGGCTCGCGCCGTCTGGGTGGCGGACATTTAGACCCGGGAGCCTGTACTGTCCAGTGCAAATAAATCGAATTGAAGCAGCTTTTTGACTTGGGTTGGCAATCTTTTTGCGTGTAGCGACAGCCAATGTCCCAATGGCTTTGAAATTGAGCAGCCACGACATGCCAAACGAAACTCTCTGCGCTTTGTGGACGTGGCTTGCTCACTGGGTGGCACATCCGGTTGACCGTTCAATGACGGGTCGGGTTTGACGGCCAGTTCAGATCATGATCCGGGTTATCTGTGGGGTCAATTTCATCTGACGGGATGGCATAAGTGCCCGAAAACCATTTGCCCAGGTCCACATCCGCACAGCGGCGGGAGCAGAATGGACGGTATTTTATGTCGCTTTTTGTATCACAGATCGGGCAGGTCACAACAATTGCTCCACCAAGACGGAAACTGGCACCCGCCCCCGTTTGCGTTGCAGTTCATAATGCCCCAACGGCGTCCAACCGACCAGGGCAGTCTCTTCCGGGTCCGCCCGGAATGCCGCGCGCAAGGCAGTTTCAAAGGCTCGGCGATCCTTTTTCGGCATCGGCGCCAGATCAAGGGTAATCTGCCCGCCCAGCCCCCGGACCCTTAACGCACGCGGCAGCGCACGGGCACATGCCAGGTTGGCCTTTAGCCCCGCCGCCATGGAAGTGTCACGCCCGGTATTGACGTCAATCGCCACCAGTGCGCGCGTTGGCTCAATATAGATGTGACCACCGCCAGCCAAAGCCTCGCCGGTTTGCCGCAAACCATCCAGTGCGTCCAGGACACCGTGATGTTCGAACCCGCCAGAGTCGCGAACAATCTCTGCCGGGTCGGTCCATTCACGCCAGGCAAGGGTGTGGGGACCATCCCCATCAATCAGCTTTTCCGCGTCCGTGCCTTTGTCAGCCATGATCTGGCTTGCCAAATCTGCTGTGTTGGCCACGTCGCTGACAATTTCATCAGCATCGGCACCGGCGCAAGAGGATCGCAGGATCAACCCAAACCCGGCGTCGCCCATTTCGGCATGGGCAATTTCCAGCAACCGGTCGCGTTCTTCTTCATCGCGGATCGATCGGGAAATGTTCAGCCCCGGCGCCAACGGCGTCACAATTGCAAAGCGGCTTTTGAACAATACCTTGCTGGTGACCGGGATCGCCTTGCCCGGCTCTGCAAAGCCTGTCACCTGCACCAAAAGCATCGCACCCGGCGCCAGACCTTTGACCTGGCGCAAGAAGGCCGGGCCGTCAGGGGTGGACACAAACATGCCGCCCTGGCCTTTGACGGGCCGGTCAGCGCGGGCGCGGTAGATGGTGCCGGGGGATGGGGCGTCGCCCTCGATCAGAAAATCCTCAAGCTTGCCGTCAACCATCAACGCCGCAGCCTCGCGGGTTTTCAGATGGTCAAGAACGATGGTACGACCCTTCATGGTGCCCCCTGATAAAGTGGATAACCGGCGGCTGACAACAGCCCGGCGGTTTCAGCCAATGGCAATCCGACAATGCCCGTGAACGACCCGGAAATCCAGGGAATGAACGCCGATGCAGGGCCTTGAATGGCGTAGCCGCCGGCTTTGCCCCGCCAATCATCGCTGGCAAGGTAATATTTCAGGTCCAGATCCGACAGCCGCTTCATCTTGACCTGGCTGATCACATCTTTTTGCCAGAGGTTTTTACCCCGTCGCACAGCAATTGCGGTGATCACCCGGTGCCTTCGCCCCGAAAGTGACCGCAGAAACTTAGCCGCTTCGGCTGCATCAGCCGGTTTGCCCAGAATACGCCGTCCCAGGGCAACCGTCGTATCCGCACATAAAACGATGTCATCATCCGCCGTCTTAACAGCCATCGCCTTGGCCAAAGCGATCCGTATGCAATAAGGGCGTGGCAATTCCGCTTTCAGTGGTGTTTCGTCTATGTCGGGCGGGCGCACAGCATCCGGCACCACGCCAAGCTGTGCCAGCAGGTCAAGCCGTCGCGGGCTGCCTGATCCAAGGATAAACGCCATAAAACCAGTTACTTAAAGCGGTAGTTGATCCGCCCCTTGGACAGATCATAAGGGGTCATTTCGACCTGTACTTTGTCGCCGGCCAGAACCCGGATGCGGTTCTTGCGCATCTTGCCTGCCGTATGTGCGATAATCTCATGGCCATTCTCAAGCTCGACCCGAAACGTCGCATTCGGCAGGAGTTCCTTCACGACGCCGGGGAATTCAAGAATATCTTCCTTGGGCATGTTGTCTCCATCTTAGGTTTCACCCGCATGGCGCGGGTTCACGCGCCTAAATGAGGCCATTTGCAAAGGTTTTCAAGGGATCAATCACCGGTTCTTTGAATATGTGAACTGTAAGATACAGTTTCCAGGCGTCTTCCGCCCGCCCGGTTGGCACAAATTTCTGTGCGCCATCAGCGTTCTGAAGGCCACACAACCCATCCTTACCGTTCAGAGCGGCGATGGTTCTGCCCGACACGTCGGCAATAAAGGCTGCTATTTCAACACGATTGCCGAAACCAAACCATGCCCCGGCTTTACCGAAACCAGCCAGGTCAGGTTTTTCGAGAACCAAATTGCCTGCGCCGATTACCGCCGCGAGTGTCCGCCCAGTCCCTTTGCACCGTCCCTCTCACCAGCCTGTCCGCCAAACAGGTTCACCCCAAAGCCCGGATCCGCATTCACATGCGGCGCGCGCAGGTTCAGCCATCTCGGGTCATTGCTGTGGGCCGCCTTGAGGCTTTTCAATCCACCGATAAGACCGACGTTCTGAACCGCCTTGCGATGCTGTTCCAACCCCGGTTGCAGATTGGCAACCTGCGCCGCATCCCCGGCCAGAACCGCGTCATACATGGCACGGATATTGCCCACATTTGAATTGCAAGTGGCCGAAATACAGCCAGCGGCACCCAGGTCCATGCCTTTTTTCAACACCGTCTCGGATGCCGGAAAAACCGCCAAACCGGGTGCGGCATTGATCACCGCCACGGTATTTTCCCAATCACCCGAGCTGTCTTTATAGGCCACCACTATTTCCGGGAACGCCGTGTTCAGGCGCGCGGACAGAGGCGGAGAGATCGCCACGCCGGTGTTCTGCGGAATATGATAGAGGATAATCTTTGGAGCCTTGTCGCCCATAGCTTCGATCAACTGACTGAAATAACGGTACAACCCTTCGTCATCGGGGTTGGAATAGAAAAAAGGCGGCAGCAACATGGCGGCAGCACAGCCCAGATCATACGCATGGCGCGTCAATGCAATGGTTTCTTCCAGCGAACACAAACCGGTTCCGGGCATAAGCTGGCCCGCGCTGGCAACGCCGGATGACGCCAGCAGTTCCAGAATTCCCATACGTTCACGGGTCGAATTCGAAAGCGCCTCGCCGGTGGTTCCAAAAGGTGACAGAAAATGCGAACCTTGGGTCAGGATATCTGCGGCATGCTGAAGATAAAGATCCTCGGAAATCGACAGATCATCATTGTATGGAGTCAAAAGCGGGGTAACGACCCCGCAAATCTGGTTATTACTCATCGGTCTATCTAACCTTTTTGATTGGACTAAAGCCAATCTCAGAGGTCTCAGACCATTTGCATCGCGTCAAGAAGATACCGCCTACAGCCTCAATCCGGTTGAAGCCTTTGGCAGCTTTCTCTGAGTCCAACCCTTTCGAATTCATCGGCAGACTTAAACGATGTAGCATGTTATTCTTGAGGACATTCAAATGACCAACCACACAGCCCGACCCAACCAATATATGAGACAATCCTACTATTTTGACCAGTTAGCCGCCTGTTTAGGATGGATCATGGTTTCATTCAGGCCGCCAATTTCACGGGTTCTGTTTATCTTTCACAGGCCTTATCCGGGGGCACTATTGCGTCAGGGGAATCGCATATGGGTTTCCCCTGTCCTAAGGGGCAGGTTGGTGGGCCGAATCCATTCGGGATCACCATTTTCATGAGGTTTGCGTGTTCCTGCAAATCCGACGCGGGTCAGTCAGAGGTGTTCGCGGCCTACTTACACCCCGTCCTTTCGACCAAACGCACCACCAATTTTCTCCTGCAAAATTTCGGCAGACCCGAGTGCGAGGGTCCACCCCAATGATCCATGCCCTGCATTTACAAACAGGTTTTCTGAATGCACCCGCCCGATCATTGGCAAATCATCCGGTGTGGTCGGCCTGAACCCAACCCAGGTATCCGGCGTTTCATTGAACAATGCGGCGTGTGGCATCAACCCCCGTGCTTTTTCTGTCAATTTCTCCACATGGCTTTGGGTTATTTCCGGATCATCCGAAAACATCGCGTACCCCGCAACGCGCACCCGGTTTCCCAGACGCAGAACAACGAATTTTCCGGTGGTGTCTGTCACGCTCAGATCGGGCGCTGCATCCCCCAAAGGAAACGTAAGGGAAATGCCCTTGATACCGGTTATCGGCTTTTTCCCCAAAAACCGGCCAGGCGCCAGATTTGCGTTGGCCTTGCCGGCCGCAAGCACAAACACATCACCATTGATCAGGCCGTTTCTGGTTCTCAGGGCCTGGATGCGGCTTTTGTCACGAACCAGTTCCAGAATTTCAACGCCGTAATTTATCTGAACGTCCAGTTGGTCAACCAAAACAGACGCCAGGGCAATTCCGAACTTCCGACAGTCGCCAACTTCGGCATCCGGCAGGTAAATACCACCAGCAATTTCCCTTGTCGTGCCCTTCAGGGCCGGTTCACGGGTGACACATTCCGCAGCACTCAGAACTTCGTGCCGACCTCCGAACCGGGTTTGAAATTCAAACTTCTCATGCGCATCCGCCAATCCGGCAGCCGTCGAATACAGCACCAGCTTGCCGGGCTTGCGCCAATCAAAATCCAGAGCGTACCTGTTTGTCACTGTCGTCATCGCACTGCGTGACCGGTGGGCGATCTCTAACAAAGCGCTGGTATTTCGCTGCCAGGCCGCAGTTGTACACTGGCGCAGGAATGCCCCGGCCCATGGCCATCTGCCAGGGTGCAACAACCCGGAAACATGGACCCCCTGATCCGATTGAAACAGGGCCTTTGCCTGACTTGCCGGAAACCCCGGAGCGGCCATCGCAGCGATCCGGTCATACAGCAGCTGGCCTGCATTGGCTTTGCTGGCGTTTTCACAAGGGCCGGGTTCGCGTTCGACGACAACAACTGAAAACCCGGCTTGCGCCAGATACAAGGCGGACGTCAGGCCGATAATCCCAGCACCAACAACAACAATTCTCGGCCCGGTTTTGGCGTGTATTAGCGGGGGCATGACGGTGGAAACTCCTTGGGTTTGCAACCGGACAATCCACGGCTGAATCCACGACGTCAAGCCACCCTTGCGCCTGGATATCAAAGTGCCTGGATATCAAACATCGCCACGGTTACACGAACGTGGACGGGCTGGCGAAACTCGCGTAACACAAACAACTACAGGCCGATGTGCCGCGATACCCTGGAAGGCGAAAGTCGTATGGAACTCAAATGGCTCAAGGATTTACTGGCGTTGAGTACCCTGGGCAACTTTCGCATGGCGGCGCAACAGCGTTCGGTTTCGCAACCTGCATTCAGCCGCCGTATTCAGGCGATTGAGGCCTGGATCGGCACGACACTGATTGACCGAAGCAGTCAGCCGTCGCAGCTGACCGAAGCGGGCAAGGTGTTCCTGCCCGTGGCGCAGAGAATTGTCGACCTTGCCGAAGCGGGAAAAGAAGACGTGCAAACCCTGGTTCGCGAAGACAAAGAGAAAATACGCTTTTCGACGCTTACCACGCTGGCCCATGTATTTCTGCCGTCCTGGTTGAAAAGCCTTCAGCCCTACATTGAAGCTGATCAGTTTGTTGTCAGAACCGAATATGATACTGTCGCTGACTATTTCGCGGCGGTGCAGGATACTTCGGTGGATTTTTTCATCTGCTATGAGGATCCAAGAAACCGATTGTTCAACAATGACTCGGTTTTTGCATCGCTCAAACTGGGTCAAGCGACGCTTGTTCCGGTGATAAGCCCGGACGACAAGGGTGCGCCGCGCTATTGGTTGCCGGATTCGCCAACCGGGCCAATCCCGTGCCTTCACACCCTGACCAAAAATTCGCCGTCCCCCGTAAAGTTTCATATGGCACGCAAATACAGCCACCTGACCTTTAAATCGGTTTACGAATCTTCAAGTGCGCCGACGCTGAAGGCAATGGCCATCGAAGGCTTTGGCCTGGCCTGGATTCCCAGCGCCTATGTTGCGGCCGATCTGGAATCAGGGCGGCTTGTTCGGGCCGCGGATCCGGTGGATGACCTTTTTGTCGATATCAATATTTATCGCAGTACAAAACACGACCAACCTAGGGTGGAGAGATTCTGGCAGGTTCTGGTGCAGCAAAAGGCCAACAGCACCTGATCAATACCCCTTGGGTATATCCGTTGACGGCAGGTAATGCTGACCTGAAATTGATACATCTAAAGAATGAGAATGCCAACTCATGCAATTCTTGCATGAGTTGAGGTGAAAATTGTATTGGACACTCTTTGCATTGGCTTCCTAGGGTGCCCAATACAAAAAAATGGGAGAAAAATTATGACAATACGACCGAACTTTGCCTCGCTTGCTGCAATTGCGACGCTGGCTGTATCGGGGGCAGGGGTTGCCTCAGCCCAAAGCACGCTTGAGATCGTCAAGGAACGCGGCCATCTGCGCTGCCAAGTTGGCTCGCCTTCCCCCGGTTATTATATGCTTGATACTGAGGGCAACTGGTATGGTCTTGATGTTTCGGTTTGCCAGGCGGTTGCCGCCGCCATTTTCGGCGACCCGACCAAGCTTGAAATTCAGTCCGTCAGCACTCAGTCGCGTTTCACTGCACTGGCCAATGGCGAAAGCGACATGCTGTCGCGGACCGCAACCTGGACTCTGACCCGAGACAGTCAGCTTGGGATCGATTTCCTGACCCCGAACTTTTATGATGGCCAGGGTTTCACTGTGCGTAAAGACAGCGGCATCACCAATGCGATGCAACTGAAGGGTGCCAAAGTCTGTGTGACCACTGGCACAACCACTGAACTGAACCTTACCGACTTCAGCCGGGCCAATGACCTGGGTATCAGCGCCGTTACGTTTGAAGATTTCAACGTGCGCGACGATACCTATGTGAACGGTGGCTGTGATGCGGTGACCGGTGACAAATCATCAATGGCTGGCAACATGGCGGCATTTCCGGTTCCTGCAGATCACATGATCCTGCCTGTGACCCTGTCCAAAGAGCCGCTGGCTCCGGCGGTTCGTCATGGCGACAACCAGTGGTCGGACATCGTGCGCTGGTCTGTGTTCGCGTTGATCAACGCTGAAGAACTGGGCATCACTCAGGGCAATGTCGAAGATATGCGCGCTAACTCGAAAGATCCGAACGTGCTGCGCATGCTTGGAGCTGAGAGCAACCTGAATGAAGGTCTCGACCTTGAAAAAGACTGGGCCTATAACATCATCAAAGCCGTCGGAAACTACGGCGAAATCTATGAAAAATACATGGGTGATGGTGAGCAGGGTCTTGGCATTGCGCGTGAAGGCAGCCTGAATGCGCTTTGGACCAATGGCGGTCTGATGTATTCGCCACCGATGCGTTAAATCACTTCTTGGTGCCGGGCCTTTGGTCCGGCACCATTGTTTTAAGCTGATACTCAAAATCGGCAAGGACACGGTACAGGGGGATGTGATGTGACGGATACCACCAACCAGAAAGCAAAAGTGCGAGTCCGACCAAAGGAAGAATTCAACTTCTTTCAGGATCAGCGTGTCCGTTCGGTGTTTTACCAGGTTGTGACGGCTGGCATCGTTGGTTGGCTGGCCTGGTACCTGATCAGCAACACAGCCACCAACCTTGAACTCCGCGGCATGAATACCGGGTTCGGTTTCATCAACTCGTCCGCCGGGTTTGATACGGATTTCAAGCTGATCGAATACACCCCCGGCGTCGGCACCTATGGCCGTATTTTCATGATCGGCGCGCTTAACACGCTGTTGGTCTCGTTTCTGGCAATCATTCTCAGCACCGTGCTTGGCTTTTTTGTCGGGGTTATGCGGCTGTCGCCCAACTGGCTGGTTGCCAAGGTGGCGCTGGCCTTTGTGGAAATCTTTCGCAACGTGCCGCTGCTGATTCAGATCGTATTCTGGTACATCGGCGTCTTCAGCCTGCTGCCGGTGGTCAAGAAATCCATCGACCTTTCCCTCGGAGCCGAGCGTGTCATACTCAATAACCGTGGTCTCTATATGGCAACGCCAGTTCCCGGCGATCTGTTCTGGATGACCCTTGTTGCCCTGGCCGTTGCAATTGGTGGCGTGGTTTATTTTCGTCGCCGTGCCCATGCAAAACAGGAAAAATCCGGGGTGCAGACCAAAACCCTGCTGCCGTCGATTGCGGCGATTGTCCTGCTGCCGGGTGCGGTGTTCCTGGCCACCGGCATGCCGTTGGAGTGGGATGTGCCGGTGCTTGCCGGGTTCAACTATACCGGTGGCACCAGTGTTCCGCCGGCTTTCCTGGCGCTTTTGGTGGCGCTTAGCATCTATCATGCCGCGGCTATTGCCGAATCTGTCCGCGCGGGCATCCTGTCGGTCAACCGGGGACAAACTGATGCGGCGATGTCGATCGGCCTGAAACCGGATCGGGTCATGGGGCTGGTGATCATCCCGCAGGCCATGCCGGCGATTGTGCCGCCGATGATCAGCAACTGGATGGACACGGTAAAGAATTCGTCGCTGGCAATTGCCATCGGCTATTCCGACATCGTGTCACTGTTCATGCAGACGGCGCTTAATCAGGCCGGATATGCGGTGGAAATGGTCGGGATGACCATGGCATTCTACATGTTCATCAGCCTGACCATCTCGTTCTTCCTGAACATCTACAACAAACGTGTGCAACTGGTGGAGCGCTGAGCATGGCTATTGTAAAAGCAGTAAACACCCCTGCGCGTGCCGCCCCCATATCGGAAACATCCCTGGTCGGGTGGCTGCGCAAGAACCTGTTCAGTTCAGCAATCAACACCGTCCTGACCTTGTTCATGGCGTTCATCGTCTACCTGATCGTCAGTGGCGTTGTGGTCTGGGGTTATCTGGACGCGACATTTGTCGCCGAAAATCGGCGCGAATGTTTCGACAACAGCCTGACCGGCGCCTGTTGGGCCGGGGTAATCGACTGGTTCGACAACATTTTCTACGGGCGTTACCCGCGCGAGGAAATCTGGCGTATCAACTTTGGCGGGTTATTGCTGGCGCTGTGGATGGCACCGTTGTGGATCACCCGGGTGCATGGAAAAATTCTGGTTGGTGCCTCTGTGGTGGCGCTTTATCCGTTCCTGGCCGGATACCTGTTTTCGGGTGGCGACAAAGGGTTGTTCGTGCAGGTCATGGTGGCCGGGGCGATCCTTGCCTTTGTCATCAACATGGCCAACGTGGTTGCCGGTCTGGTCCGCAATCAAAGCCTGGACCGCCTTGTCATCGACCTGCTCGGGCAGGCAAACGCGCCGGACAAGACCCAGCGCAATATCCTGCTGGGGCTGTTGGCGGCCGGATTTGCCGCCGCCTTCCTCTGGCAGGCAAGCTGGACGGTGGTCGGGGTCAGCTGGACCAAATGGGGCGGCTTGTTCCTGACGCTGGTAATTTCCGGCATCGGCATCGCCTCGTCCTTGCCGGGTGGCATCGCTCTGGCGCTGGGGCGGCGCAGCAAACTGCCGGTGATCCGGGTGCTGTCCACCGGGTTCATCGAAGTGTTCCGCTCGGTGCCTCTTATTACTGTGCTGTTCATGGCCACCACCATGTTCCCGCTGTTCATGCCCGAAGGCTTTGTTTTGAACAAGCTGGTGCAGGTGATCATCGCCGTGGTGCTGTTCAACGCCTGTTACATGGCCGAGACCGTGCGCGCCGGTTTGCAGGCCATTCCCAAGGGGCAGTTCGAGGGCGCGCATACCATCGGCCTTGGGTATTGGGGCACCATGGGCCTGATCATCATGCCACAGGCGCTGAAACACATGATCCCCAACATCGTCGGCAGCTTCATCGGGCTTTTGAAGAATAGCACGCTGGTGTCGATCATCGGTCTGTTCGATATTTTGTTGATGCTGCGCTCGATCAGCAGGGATGTGCCGTGGCTGGGTCTGCACAAGGAACCGCTGATATTTGGCGCGATCCTGTTTTTCATCATCTGCTTCGCAATGTCGAAATACAGCCGACATCTGGAAGTGACACTTTCGGCCGGAAACAAGCATTAATCTGCAACGAGGGAAATACCCATGAGTAGCGAACAGACAACGGGACAATCCCAGGGCCAGCTTGCCTCGGCCGCATCCAGCGAAGTGATGATCGAAATCACTGAAATGAACAAATGGTACGGCCAGTTCCATGTTCTGAAAGACATCAACCTGACCGTTCACAAAGGCGAGCGGATTGTGGTTTGCGGCCCCTCCGGGTCCGGCAAATCCACCCTGATCCGTTGCATCAACGCGCTTGAGGAACATCAGGAAGGCCAGATCGTGGTTGACGGTATCCTGCTGGGCAAGAACCTCAAGAACCTCGACCATATCCGCACCGAGGTTGGCATGGTGTTCCAGAACTTCAATCTGTTTCCGCATCTGACCATTCTGGAAAACCTGACGCTTGGGCCGATGTGGGTGCGCAAGATGGGCCGGACCGAAGCCAACGAGATTGCGATGAAATACCTTGAGCGGGTCAAGATCCCCGAACAGGCCGACAAATACCCCGGCCAGATGTCCGGTGGCCAGCAACAGCGGGTGGCAATTGCCCGTTCGCTGTGCATGAGCCCCAAGATCATGCTGTTTGACGAACCGACCTCGGCGCTGGACCCGGAGATGATCAAGGAAGTGCTGGATGTAATGGTTGATCTGGCCGAAACCGGCATGACAATGATCGTGGTGACCCACGAAATGGGCTTTGCCAGGACCATCGCTGACGAGGTGATATTCATGGACGAGGGCGACATTGTCGAACGCAACATACCGACGGAATTCTTTGGCAATCCAGAACATGAACGCACGCAGAAGTTCCTTAGCCAGATATTGTAACCGGCCGGCCACGCCGACGAAAAAACCAGGGAAAACCGGTTCACCCGGCAGTTGGCTGGCGGGCCAATCCAGCGCCCCCAAAACTGTCGATCAATTATTGTGACATTGCGAAAACATGTCTTGCAACATCGGAAACTTTTTCCATAGTTGACTGAACTGACTCGGAACTTGCCTATTTTGTCCTGACCGCTTCACCCCCCCCCAAAAACAATCGAATGCTTGTATTATGCCGACAAAATTTTTCACAGGACCCGGTAAATTCTACCGGGGAAACCTGCACACCCATTCAACCCGCTCTGATGGCGATCTAGAGCCGCAGGAGGTTTGCCGCCGCTACCGCGCCGAGGGCTATGATTTCATCGCCCTGACCGATCATTGTATTGGGCTGTTCGACTATCCGGTTACCGACACAACCGACTGTCGCTCGGGTGGTTTCACAACCATTCTGGGCGCAGAGCTGCACACGGGCGCGATGGAAAATGGCCATTTGTGGCATCTGTTGGCGGTTGGCCTTCCTACCGATTTCACACCACCCGATGCGCCACATTTCAGACCGGTAAAGGGGTCTGAACCGGCGCCGGATCTTGCCCGCCGTGCGCGCGATGCAGGCGCATTCGTGGCCATTGCCCACCCCCACTGGTCCGGCCTGACCGAGGCCGACGCGCGCAGTATCACCGCCGCCCATGCGGTAGAGGTCTATAACCACGGCTGCGCTGTCGACAATGATCGCGGCGAAGGGTTTCTGACGCTCGAATACTTGTTGAACGAGGGTCGCCAACTGAATCTGATCGCCACCGATGATGCACATTTCAGCACCTCCGACTATTTTGGTGGCTGGGTCATGGTCAAGGCAGACGAAAACACCCCCGAGGCGTTACTCGAGGCCCTGAAATCTGGCGCCTACTATTCCAGCACCGGCCCGGATATTCACGACATCCGCATCACTGAAACCGGTGTCGAAGTTGACTGCACCCCTGCTGTCAAGGTTATGGTTCAAGGCCACGGTTCGCCGATGGCAGCGGTGGGAGGAGAGGCAATGACCACTGCGACTCTCTCGCTGGAACGCCTGAAAGATTCGCCCTGGATACGCATCTCGATAATTGATCGGGCGGGGAAACGGGCATGGTCGAACCCGATCTGGCTGTCCGACTAGTGGATCGACCCAGACATTTGAATCCCTGCCACCCACTCATACGTTACAACGCTACCAATCCAAATGCCTTGATAAGTTGATCCATCAAGAAAAGGCCTGGTGGTTCTAATCGTCAGATTCGATCCACCAGGTGTTTTAACCGGCGGGGATTTCACCGACTTTCTTTGGCACATGATACCCGGCCTGAACTGCGGGGCGGGCCGCCAGACGTTGATACCAGGCGCGAACGTTGGGATAATCCTCAAGTGATATTTCCTGCCATTCATACCGGGACACCCAAGGCCAACAGGCCATATCAACTATCGAATATTCGTCGATAATATATTCGCGCCCTTCCAGTTGCCTTTCCAGCACCAGGTAAAGGCGCCTGGCTTCGGCGCGATATCTTTCTTCGGCGTATTCGGCCCGACCCGGATTGAAATGCACAAAGTGATGCGCCTGCCCCAGCATCGGCCCAAGACCGCCCATCTGCCACATCAGCCATTGGGTCGCCTTCCAGCGGCCCTCTGGGCCGTTGGGCATAAAGCGCCCGTACTTGTCGGCCAGGTACAACATGATGGCGCCGGACTCCATCAACTTTAACCCATTGTCCTGATCGACAATGGCAGGGATTTTGTTGTTCGGGCTGATGTCGAGGAAATCCGGCGCATTCTGATCGCCCTGGCCGATATTTACCGCATGGACGTTGTATTCAACACCCAGTTCTTCCAGCAGGATTGAGATTTTGCGGCCATTGGGTGTGGCCCATGTATAGAGGTCAATCATTGGTTTTTCCGATGCATATCAAAATTGCTGCAGGGGTTGTTCTTGTGGTATCACAAGATATGAACGTCATCGACCCAATTGCCGCTAACGTGGTGCGCCATGCCAAGGGGCGTACCATTTACAATGATCTCGGATCCCGCCTTTCTGATTGAAATCGCCGAACTTGGATTCCAGCAATTCAGGCATGACCACCAAACATGACCACCAAACATGACCAAGGGACTTTGAATTAACCAATGACACCACAATCGCACGCAGGCATGTTGCCAATAGAACACCTGACCGGGGCAGTTTGCCGCAATCTAGTTGGTATATTGACCGACATTGACGACACGATCACGACGGACGGGCGGCTACCGGCCGCGGCCTATTCGATGCTGGAACGGCTGTCAGATGCAGGCCTGTTGGTGGTGCCTGTCACCGGTCGGCCTGCGGGTTGGTGTGACATGATTGCGCGGCTTTGGCCGATTGCCGGGATTGTTGGCGAGAACGGTGCATTTGCCATGCGATACGATCACGAAAGGCGTGAAATGCGCCACCTGCGTAATTTGGATGGGCCCGCCCGAAAGGCAAACAGGGACAGGTTGACCAAACTGGCAGAAACCATCCTGAAAGCCGTGCCCGGCACGGCCCTGGCATCAGACCAACAATACCGCGAGGCCGATCTGGCAATTGACTTTTGCGAAGATGTTCCGGCGCTGGGTGATGCGGATATTCAGCGGATCGTCGATCACTTTCACGCGGCCGGTGCTGTTGCCAAAGTATCGTCGATCCATGTGAACGGCTGGTTTGGCAACTGGGACAAGCTGACCATGTCCAAAAGGTTTATGTCACAAGAGTTTGGCATTGATCTGGAGGCCCGGAAAGACCGCTTTGTCTATTGTGGCGACAGCCCCAATGACGCGCCCATGTTCGGGTTTTTCCCGAACGCCTGCGGCGTGGCAAATGTTGCGGACTTTCTGGACAAAATGGAGGCGCTTCCGACCTTCATCGCCAAATCCCACGGGGGCGAAGGGTTTGTGGAAATCGGCGAAAGGATTCTACAGGCGCGCGCAGGTGTTTGAGCCAAGGCAGGTCGAGAGATGGTTTGAATAGCCCCGGGTTTACCTGAGCACGCCGTTAAGCGCCGGATAGAGCGCAAGATACTGCGCATAGATTTCTTCATATCGCGACACATTGGCAGCGATCGGATCAATGGTACGGCCCTCGTGAACCATAGCCTCAATACCTTCGTCAATGGTCGCGAAATGACCCGCACCATGCGCCGCCAATACCGCCGACCCAGTGGATGGCGCATCAGGCGATTCCGGAACGCGTACGGGAATGCCTGATGTGTCTGCATGTATCTGCAACCAAAGATCCGATGCCGCAGCACCTCCACCTAGTGTAATTTCGCCGCTTTGGTAACCAGCGCGCTTGAAAGTATCCAAGATTGCGCGTGTTCCAAACCCGATCCCCTCTATCATGGCTCTGAAAATATGATGCTTTTCATGAGACAAGGTCAGACCAACGATCGCACCGCGCGACAAGGGATCCGTATAAGGTGTTCGATTGCCCTGAAAGTGATCTTGAATGATTAATCCATCGGATCCCGGTGATAACTCCGCAGCCTTTGCATTTAGCTCGTCAAAGTCCAGACCTCCGGTAAGCCGTCCCAACCAATTGATGATCGAACCTGTGGACGTCTGCCCGCCTTCCACTATGTACCTATCAGGGTAAACAATGTCAGCGTATGCCCCCCAAACACCCGGCGCACTAAGCGGTGCTTCGGTCACCCCGAACTGCAAATGTGAGGATCCTGTAATAAGGGCCAGTTGCCCCGGCTTGGCAACTCCGAGGCCAATCATACCGATCAACGCGTCGGCGCCACCCTGAACAACTTTTACTGATTGCGGTAGTCCCAACTCATGTGCCGCATTGGCGGTCAGGGTTCCAATTACCTCACCTGGCGCCGCGACACGAGGCGGCCATTTTTCAAGAATGTCTTCCATTCCCAAAGCTGCAACAAGCGACTTTGCCCAACCGCCATCCCTGTTTCGGTAGTGCCAGCGCAGTCCGACATTATTCAGACTCGCGGCCCACTCGCCGGTAAGCCGGTAGGTCATGTAATCCTGATATTCGCAAATCCGATAGGCCTTGTCGTATATGTCTGGCTCGTTCCGCTTAAGCCACAAGGCCTTTGGTATCATCCATTCAGCAGAAACGGGCCCTTGACCGCCACCGTTGAGTCGCAGAGCGTCATCACCAGTGGCCAAAACCGCGTCGGCCTCTTCATTTGCCCGGACATCCATCCAGATCAGGGCAGGCCGTAAAGCATTCCCGTTTTTATCCAAAGCGACAACTGAGCAGCATGTCGTCGCATAGGCAATCGCCTCGACTTGAGCCGCCTCAATTCCCGCTTCTAGGATAGCTCCGCGCGATGCTTTGATAAAGCTTGTCCACCAGTCGGCAGGGTTTTGTTCCGCACGAGCTCCAGCCAAGAATGTCGTCTTGTAAGGAACCGCGACGTTTCCAAGACATCCGCCTTCCAAATCATAAATGCGAGCTCGCAGGCTTTCCGTGCCGCCGTCAACTGTTAAGAAATATGTCATGGTGTCCTCCCGAACAAGTTGGCACTTTTATAGGTTGCGAAATGCATCCAATGCCTTGCCAGCATACATCACTGCCGGGCCACCGCCCATCTCTACCGCGACTTCAAGCGCCTCGATCAACATGGCCTCATCCGCTCCAAGCCGTTTTGCGGCGTCCACATGGTAGAGAATACAGTCCTCGCAGCCCTGAGTAACGGCCACGGTTGTCGCGATAAGCTCTTTTTGCGCAGCGGTGAACTGACCCTCACGTGTTGCGGTTCTGGAAATTTTGATGAACCCTTCGAAAAGATCTGGCGTTTCTGTGGCAAACGCACCCAGGCGGCCTTTTGCAGCACTCAGCTTTTCCCTTGCATCGCTCATGTTTGAAACTTCCGGTCAATAATTGGCAAGACCTCAGGCAATGCCTCCCAATGGGGCATGTGACCCACATTGGCGAAGTGGTGGGTGTTGATAAAAGGAGAAATATCAAGAGCCTCGGACCAGCTCACAATTTGGTCGCGGTGACCCAGAAGCATTGACACAGGAACTTCCTTAGCAAGATCAGCAAGTTCTTTGCGAATGTCGACTCCTTGTCCGCTCGCCCCGGCGAGAGATCGAGCAAGACCGGCCAGGCGACCCTCCTTAAGTGTCTTGAAGATCGCTTCATGTGCCGCATCAGAGATGCCATTCGGTCCACGCGTCATGCGATCAAGCGTCCGAGCCACTGTGTCCACGCTACGCGGATTGGCCAATTCATCGAGGAAATTTGTGTCGATGGTACGTCCAACGCCAGCAGGCGCAATCAATGTGATTGACGCCGTTGGGCGCGCCTTCGCGATCGCCACAGCCGCAATAGCGCCCATAGAATGCGCAACAATATGGACCGGAACCCAACCAATTTGATCTTCAACCATTCGAATGACAGGGTCACAGAGTTCCGCTGGAACGTTCGCTTGTGCGTCGGCTGCGCCATGCGCTGGCAAGTCGACGGCGAATGTACGGTGGCCCGCACGCGCCAACTGCGACTGAAGACCGGACCAGGCACTATGATCTGCTGCAAAGCCATGCAAAAGAACGATGGGCATACCAGACCCAATGCCCTTTTCCAGCCAAGCAATGCCATGCCCGGTTTGCAGCCCGATCGGCGCTGACCGAGTTGCCGCAATCACATCGAGATGCTCAATGCGCCCCCGTCGTCCGGAACCCACGATACGACCAAGTTCAATTCCAGCTTTACGCGCAGCGCGGCGGGCAAGAGGCGTGGCTCGAAGCTTCTCACCGTCCACGCGCTGGACTGGGGCCGTCGCAGTTGGGGCCGTCGCAGTTGGGGCTGAAACCACTTCCAATGCAGCGTCCGCTGTCAGCTTGGTAACTTCAACCTTTTCCTCAGCCTCGTCATCGTCGCTGCCGGTCCAATCAGGACCATCGCCAACATCGATCTGCGCAATCGGTACGCCCACTTCGACCATGACCCCCAATTCAACAAGCGACTCCACCAATATGCCGTCCCCAAGAGCCGGAAACTCAACTGCGGTTTTGTCGGTTTCCACTTCGAGCAATGGATCCCCACGCTTGAAAGGCTGCCCTGGCTCTACGAGCCACGCCAAAAGTTTGCCCTCTTCCATGGTTTCACCCATGCGCGGCATTCTTAAGACACCGCTCATGCCAGAAGTTTCCGCGCTGTTTCGACCACAAATTTTGTTGTCGGAACAGAGTTTTTCTCAAGTTCAATGGATACCGAAATTGGGATATCCTCGCCGGCTACACGGATCACCGGTTCTTCCAG
>JAKITO010000001.1 GCA_021648025.1 Paracoccaceae bacterium | reverse complement strand
CAATGCCCGCACCTCGGCGCGCATTGGCAGGAAGCCCGGTAATGTCTTGTCCACTCAATCGGATCGTGCCGCTGCTTGCCCGCAGCCCTCCATTGAGCAATTTTGCCAGCGTCGTCTTGCCAACCCCATTGCGACCAAAAACGCCCAAGATGTGCCCTTGATCTATACTTGCTGAGACTCCGTGCGGCACCTTGGTGTTACCATAGCCACCGGTCACCTTCGGTGCGTCTCGCAAGTTCCGCATCCTGGCGGTGAACGACGATTGCTGCCGCGAGAACCTCTGCCTGATGGTTGACACCAGCATCTCGGGTGCCCGTCTTGGTCAAGCGGCTGTTCCAGTCCATCTTCGCCAGTATCTCGCAATTAACACGATCTGTTTTTGCCAACTTACCGCTGGGCTGGGCGAATCTGCGCGCCTGTTTTGGGTCACTTTGACAAACGGGATGGCATTTGCGCAAAGCACCTGCTCCAACTGCCGGTGACATCGCTTGTTCATCTGTCGCTTTACCCTGTTGTCAGTTGCATCAACTGGCGTTATTCGGGGTGACGATCAGGGGGCGTGCCGGAGTGGTCGAACGGACTGGTCTTGAAAACCAGCGCACGTGAAAGCGTGCCGTGGGTTCGAATCCCACCGCCCCCGCCATTCTTTGTCTCACGGCGCGAAGATGCGCCTCCGACGGGGCGGGCTGACCGCCCGAAGCGCGGTCGCGATTTTGGGTGCTGGAGTTCAAAGTTGCGCCCAGATCCTTCGCCATTCTTTGTCTCACGGCGCGAAGATGCGCCTCCGACGGGGCGGGCTGACCGCCCGAAGCGCGGTCGCGATTTTGGGTGCTGGAGTTCGAAGTTGCGCCCAGATCCTTCGCCACTTGCCTTCATTGAAACGCGGACATGCCCCTTGTCGGGGGTAAATTTCTTTATGTTTCAAAGGGGTTTAGGTCTGGCGACCGAACCCGCAAGAATGCCGGAACGCCTCGCGATGCTCTCTAAACTCTGTTTCTCTCTATTCGACCGACCTTCGAGGCGTTTGAGGTCGGTCACGAAAACTCCAATAAAACGAGGGTTTTTCGTAAATTTCATGCCCGACCGGTTGCCGCGATGTCAAATCCTCTCGTTCGACAAGAGAAACCCGAAGGGGGCGTTTTGGCGCGAAACGCCGCAGGGCAGTGCGGGGGTGGTTTCAGTGCGTTCATTGAACAGGGGCCACGAGAATAATGCTGGAGCATGCTCTGACCTCACTGGGGTATGCAAGGCGAAACGGAGCGTGGCGGCATTCCGACCCCGGGTGCGTATTCCGGGCGCATTTGCGTCTTTCTGGGCGATTTCATCGATCGTGGCCCGCGAAACGGGGGGGGTCATCGCTCTGGTGCGCGGGATGCTGGATGCCGGAACGGCACTGGCGGTGATGGGCAATCACGAACTGAACGCGATCCATTTTCATACCAAACATCCTAAACCGGCGCGCCTTTGCGCCCGTGGTTCCCTAAAAACCTGCGCCAACACCGGGCTTTCTGGATGAGTTCTCGCCGGAAAGCGCTGCCACGCATGATGTCATCGGCTGGATGCGCTCGCTTCCGCTCTATCTGGAACTTGACGGGTTTCGCACCGTGCATGCCTGCTGGGACGGGGGGCGGATTGCGCGGCTGGAGCCGCCCCATCGAGGTGGTGGTGTTGAAGGATTGCGTGACCGAAACGAAAGTCACCTGATTGCGGTCGAAAACCTCTACCGGCTTGGCGAAATCCATCAGCGAGCGGCTGAGGCGGTCGATCTTGTAGACCACGATCACGTCGACCAGGCCGTTCTTGATATCCGCCATCATCGTAATGTTCGCGCACCGCGACCCAGCCCTCGGAACGCTGGCTGGTTATATAGGCCTCGCAGGCTTCTCGCTGGGCGTTCAGCGTATTGAATTCCTGCTCCAGCCCGTCCCAGGTGGATTTGCGGGTGTAAATGGCGCAGCGGAGTTTACGGGTGCCTTGCAATGACGTCCATCAGGCACCGCCTTTCCGGGCGTGGCCAAGGCCGAAAGCGCCTTCAGCATCTGGCGGCTTTTCCTGGACAACCCGCCATGAATCAGTTCCTGAATGCGGTAGGCGATGTGGATTTCCAGGTAGGACCGGCTGTTGTTCGGCGCGCCGGTGGCAAAGAGCCGGTCCCATTCTTCCTTCAGCTCGTTCACGCTCATGGTTTTCAGGGCCGCCAGGCGGGAGAGAACGGTCTGGTCGGCGTTGGGGATGGTAACACCACGGCGTTCCAACTGGTGAAAGCCTATTCATCCGGTGCACATACATGGACCCGCACCATCACCAAACCGGCATCCAGAACCGTTTTGGTAGCGCTGGATGGGGTCGCGCAAGCCTCCGGCTGGTCGGTTGATACCACAACCGGTCTCGTCATCTTCACCATCACGCCGGCCAGCGGTGTCGCCATAACCGCAGGCTTTGAATTCGATGTGCCGGTGCGTTTCGACACCGACCGGCTCGACGTCACCCATGACCTCGAGCGCCTCGGCTCCGTCACATCCATTCCGCTAATCAAGGTCCGGCGATAATGGCTCCCGCTTCACGGGTCTTCAACGACCATTCAATGGCTTTGGTGCCAATCATGGCCCGCATTTGAGGTGATATGACACGCCTCCGATACTTGGCATTGCCGGTTTTCTCTAGTTTCAGATGCGGTAATTCCATTGATAACCTCATAGCCGCCACCACGAATTGTGTAGCGTTTGCGTAGTGGTTTTGGCACTAACACCATGAAAACACAACGAAATCAATAGAAAATGGTGCAGTTAATCAGACAAACTTAGAACCAAAACGAGCGACGGCTCGTCGGCCGGTCAGGCCGCCCCGTCGGAGGTGCTGCCCGCCGTGAGACAAAGAATGGTGCAGTTAATCAGACAAACTTAGAACCAAAGCGCCCAAACGAGCGACGGCTCGTCGGCCGGTCAGGCCGCCCCGTCGGAGGTGCTGCGCGCCGTGAGACAAAGAATGGTGCGGGTGAAGGGACTCGAACCCCCACGCCATAGGCGCCAGAACCTAAATCTGGTGCGTCTACCAATTCCGCCACACCCGCATATTGGCGCTGCTTAGCAAAGGTGCCGGGGGGATGCGAGGGAAATAATTGCAACCTGATCGGCGTTAGGGTTTTGGCAACACCTGCCATAATTTGTCTGAATGGGCGCGACAAGAACATGAGATTGCCGTATTCGTTTACCAAAACTGAGGCAGTAAAAGTGAGAACGCCATGAAACCGAAATCGGTCGGGCGTGTTGACGGGTTTGACCCGTTGTCGCATCCCGTAAGTTCACCAAGGCCCAAGATCGGGTTTGTTGCCGGTACTTTCCTTTATACCCGCGAGGGTGAGGTGCCAGTGGAATTTTTGTCGCCTGGCGACAATCTGATCACCCGCGACGCAGGCATGGTGCGGCTGACCCGTATTCACCACCGGCGCTGCGTGTCGCGGGCGATCTTATTTGCCGCAGGCTCACTGGGCCATACCCGTCCGGAGCAGGATTTGATCCTGCCGGGCGCACAACTGGTTTTGATCCGCGATTGGCGCGCTCAGTCGATGTTTGGCGTGGATCAGGCACTGGTGCGGGCCGACGCGCTGGTTGATGATGAATTCATCCGCGACCTAGGGGTGCAGAAATTGCACCTGCACCAACTGGAATTTGGCGCACCGCATATCATTTATGTCGGCGGAGTCGAGCTTTCTTGTATGACCAGCGGGACGCAAACCCATAATTTGGCGGCGTAAATACGGCCAAAGCATATCGCGCATGGGATCAGCGTTTGCGAATCCAGAAGCTTTGCGCGCGCCCCTTTGCCAGAAACGGCAATTTTGCAATGGCATCCGGATGGGTGCGTTGCAGGTAATATCCGGGCCAAAGCACTTCGTATCCGCCGCCTTGCAGCAACGTGTGCAACACATATTGCTCGCCCCAGGACGGGCAGTCATAAAAGAACCGTTTGGGATATTCAAACGGCAGAAACACATCGTGGACGTGGATCACCACGCCAGAGGCCAGCGCCGGAATGATACGGCAAAACAGGTGGGCGACATCGTTGCTCATCCGCACCTGGTGGCTTGAATCGATGAACAGGATGTCGCCGGAACCCAAACCTGCGAACAGCGACGGATCAACCTGTTCCAGGCATTTTTGTTCAAAATTATCTACCACATGGGCGATATCGGCACGCGGGTATGGGTCAATCGCGGTGATCTTTGTGTCCAGCCTTGCGTCAATCACCGCCTGGCGTGTCACCCGGGTGGAATTGCCACAGCCCACCTCGATCACCTGGGCCGGTTTGTAACGGCGCACCATCAGATAAAGCGCTTCGGCGTCGGGCGTGTCGTAATAGCCATTGCCCGCGTGATATCCGGTCGATGTTCCTTGCGGATCTGTCAAACGGTTCAGGGCGTCGCCGTGCCGGGCCAATTCAGCCACCAGGCCGGTGACATCAAACCCGTCCATCCCCGGCGACAACGCATAGGCGGGTTTTTCAAGACCACCTGCCCGTTCAAAGCGTTGCAGTCGTTCCTGTTCGGCACGCAGTTCAGCCATATCCACCAATTTGACATCAAGTTCACTGAACAGTGTATTGAGTTCGTGGAATTTTTTCTTACTGCTCACCCGCTTGCCCTGCCCTGTCCGGTCCAAGTTACCGCTGCATACCCAAGGGATTTCAGAATGTACATTCAAAGCCGGTTTCAAGTGCTGAAATATTCTTGTAGGATTTGCGAATTAAACACTTGTTCAATTCAAACCGGACGACGAGGCCCCACATGGATTTTGCCCTGAGTGACGAGCAAACGGCGATTTTTGACATGGCCCATGCCTTTGGTCAGCAACATATCGCCCCTTTCGCGCGCCAATGGGAGGGTGATGGCACCATTCCCAAAACCCTGTGGCCGGAAATTGGCGCTCTGGGGTTTGGCGGGCTTTATGTGTCCGAGGACGGTGGCGGATCAGGCTTGGGGCGGCTTGACGCAACTTTGGTTTTCGAAGCATTGTCAATGGCTTGTCCATCGGTGGCGGCCTTCCTGTCGATTCACAATATGTGCGCAAAAATGCTTGATAGTTTTGGCGATGAGGCATTGAAGGCGCGCGTCTTACCAGACATCCTGGCGCTTAACACCGTGCTTAGCTATTGTTTGACCGAACCGGGGGCCGGTTCGGATGCTGCAAGCCTGACAACGCGGGCCACACGCACCAACCAGGGCTATACCTTGAATGGCACCAAGGCGTTTATTTCGGGGGGCGGGTATTGCGACGCCTATGTGGTGATGGCGCGCACCGGGGCGGACGGGCCAAAGGGCATTTCGACGTTGTATGTCGAGGATGGGACGCCCGGTCTCAGCTTTGGCGCGTTGGAGGAAAAGATGGGGTGGCGATCACAACCCACGGCGCAGGTGCAGTTTGACGATTGCAAAATCCCGGCGGGAAACCTGGTGGGGGTCGAAGGCGACGGGTTCAAATACGCGATGATGGGGCTGGACGGCGGGCGGTTGAATATCTCGGCCTGTTCGTTGGGGGCGGCGCAGGCGGCGTTGACCATGACCTTGAATTATATGGGCGAACGCCGCGCATTCGGCAAAACCATCGACCAGTTCCAGGGCCTGCAATTCAGGCTGGCGGATATGGAGATTGAGTTGCAGGCAGCGCGGGTGTTTTTGCGCCAGGCGGCATGGAAGCTGGACACTGGTGCGCCGGATGCCTCAAAATTCTGTGCCATGGCCAAGAAATTTGTCACCGAGGCAGGCAGTAAAATTGTCGATCAATGTCTGCAATTGCACGGTGGGTATGGGTACCTGGCGGAATACGGCATTGAAAAACTGGTGCGCGATTTGCGGGTGCATCAGATTCTGGAAGGCACAAATGAAATTATGCGGGTGATTGTCGCGCGTCACATGTTGGCGAACCGCTGAGATGGGCGATATCGACATCCGCGTGGTCGGACAGGCCGGGCGCATCACCTTTACTCGGGCCCACGCGCTGAATGCGATGACCTATGAGATGTGTATGGCAATTGACGCGGCCATGCGCAGTTGGGCGGATGATCCTGACGTCGCACTGGTGGTGATCGACGCCGAGGGTGACAAGGCATTTTGCGCGGGCGGAGATATTGCCAAGTTATATGCCACGGGCCGGGCCGGCAATTTTGCCTATGGGCGGACATTCTGGCGCGATGAATACCGTCTGAACGCCTTTATCGCTGAATATCCCAAGCCGGTGGTTAGTTTCATGCAAGGGTTTGTCATGGGCGGCGGGGTTGGCATTGGCTGTCATGCGGGCATTCGGGTGGTGGATGACACGACGCGGATTGCCATGCCCGAATGCGGTATTGGCCTGGTGCCGGATGTTGGCGGGTCGTATTTGCTGGCCCGCGCGCCGGGGCGATTGGGCGAATACCTTGGCCTTACCGGTATGCGGATGACCCCAGATGACGCAATCTTTTCTGGCTTTGCTGATGTGTATCTGGCCAGGGCACAATGGCGCAATGTGATAGAAGGGCTTGAGTCGGGCGACGATGCCGCCGGCGTCGTTGGCTTGGGGGGGGTGCCCCCTGGGGGGGCGCTGCGGCGGCATTTTGGTGAGATTGAGGCGGCGTTTACCACGGATAGCGTTGATGGAATCCTTGACGCCTTGCAGGCTGGCGCCAGTGACTTTGCATTGGAGACCATAAAGGTACTGAAAAGAAACTCTCCTCTTTCAATGGCTTGCACGATTAAGATCATCCAAAAACTACGAAGTGACGGGCCCGATATTCGCCAAGCACTGGGGTTGGAATACCGGTTCACTTATCGCTCGATGCAGGCGGGTGATTTTCTTGAAGGTATCCGGGCGCAGATTATCGACAAAGACCGTTGCCCGGTCTGGAAACATGGCTTTGGAGACGTGCCTGAACAGGCCGTGAAAGACATGCTTTCACCACTTGAAGAAGCCGCTTTAACATTTTGAAATATAGGAGAATTGCCATGAAAATAGGATTCGTTGGGTTGGGCAATATGGGTGCGCCAATGGCGGCCAATCTGGCCGCGGCCGGGCATCAGGTAACCGGCTTTGACATGGCGGATGTGTCGGTGGACGGGGTCGGGATGGCCGGGTCCGCACCCGAGGCGGCGGCGGGCGCAGAGGTTGTCATCACCATGTTGCCAAATGGCGCGATATTGCGCGACGTAGCGGCGGATGTGATTGCAGTGATGACACCAGGGGCGACGTTGATTGATTGTTCCACGGTGGATGTCGACAGCGCCAAAGATGTGGCGCAAGAGGCTGAAAAGGCTGGGTTACTGTTTGTTGATGCACCTGTGTCCGGCGGCATTGGCGGTGCTTCGGGCGGGACGTTGACCTTTATGGCCGGAGGGACCGACGCGGCGTTTGCCAGTGCTGTACCCTTGTTTGACATCATGGGCCAAAAGATGGTGCATTGTGGCGTGGGCGGGGCCGGACAGGCGGCCAAAATCTGTAACAACATGATCCTGGGCGCGACGATGATTGCCACCTGCGAAGCGTTTGCATTGGCCGACAAGTTGGGGTTGGACCGCCAAAAGATGTTTGATGTGGTTTCAACCTCGTCGGGCTATAGCTGGAGCATGAATGCCTATTGTCCGGCTCCGGGGGTTGGACCGGATTCACCGGCAGATAATGGCTATTTGCCGGGGTTTGCAGCCGATTTGATGCTGAAGGACCTGCGATTGTCACAACAAGCCGCTGAGAGCGCGGATGCAGACACCCCGATGGGGGAGTTGGCGATGCAATTATACGCAGAATTTATCGAGCAGGAAGATGGGGCCGGGAAGGATTTCAGTGCGATGCTGCCGCGTTTTGAGAGGCGTGGGCGTTGAAACGCGCCTTTGGCGCGTGCCTCCCCTCTCAGTCCTGCTTTCGCAGGCCTTGCCGGGCACCGGGTCGAGAGTTTATTTTGGCAAGATGAAACATGGGAGCCCTTATTCGGCGGCCAGTTTGTTGGCCGTCAACATCTCTTTCAGGTAACGCCCCGTGTGACTTTCGGGAGTTTCAGCAATTTGTTCGGGGGTGCCGGTGGCGACGATCCGCCCGCCGCCGTCGCCGCCTTCGGGACCGATGTCGATGATGTGGTCGGCGGTTTTGATCACGTCAAGATTGTGTTCGATGACAATCACTGAGTTGCCCTGATCAACCAATTCATGCAGCACTTCCAACAGCTTACGGACGTCTTCGAAATGCAGGCCAGTGGTCGGCTCGTCGAGAATGTAAAGGGTGCGGCCCGTCGCGCGTTTAGAGAGTTCTTTGGAAAGCTTGACGCGTTGGGCTTCTCCGCCCGAAAGCGTCGTGGCCTGTTGGCCGACCTTTATGTAACCCAAACCAACCCGAACCAGCGCGTCCATCTTTTCGCGGATGGTGGGAACGGCTTTGAAAAACGCCTGGGCGTCTTCTACGGTCATGTTAAGAACGTCTGCTATGCTTTTGCCTTTAAAGCGAACTTCCAGGGTTTCACGATTATAGCGCGCGCCCTGGCAGGTTTCGCAGGTAACGTAGACGTCCGGCAGGAAATGCATTTCGATTTTGATCAGACCGTCACCGGCGCAGGCTTCGCAGCGGCCACCTTTGACGTTGAAACTGAACCGGCCCGGTTTATAGCCGCGGGTTTTGGATTCAGGCAGGCCGGCGAACCAGTCGCGGATCGGGGTAAAAGCGCCGGTGTATGTCGCCGGGTTTGACCGCGGCGTGCGCCCGATTGGGCGTTGGTCGATGTCGATGACCTTGTCGAGGTGTTCAAGGCCTTTGATGGTTTCGCAAGGTGCCGGGGTCTGGCGCGCGCCGTTCAGGCGCATCGAGGCGGTCTTGAACAGGGTTTCAATGGTCAGCGTGGACTTGCCGCCGCCGGACACGCCGGTGACGCAGACAAATTTTCCAAGTGGGAATTTGGCGGTCACAGATTGCAGGTTGTTGCCTGTGGCCTTGACCACGGTCAGGAATTTCCCCTTGCCTTTGCGGCGTTTGGGCGGGATTTCAATTTTACGGGCACCGGAAAGATATTGACCGGTTAGCGACGCAGGATCGTTTGCCACCGCGTCTGGCGTGCCGTGGCTGACCACCACACCGCCGCGCACACCGGCGCCGGGACCGATGTCAAAGACGTGGTCGGCGGCGCGGATTGCCTCTTCGTCGTGTTCCACGACAATCACTGTGTTGCCCTGATCGCGCAGGTGTTTCAGGGTTTCCAGAAGGCGGCCATTGTCGCGTTGATGCAAGCCGATTGAAGGCTCATCAAGCACATAAAGTACGCCGGTCAGGCCCGAGCCAATTTGGCTGGCAAGACGGATCCGCTGGCTTTCTCCGCCACTTAATGTACCACTTGCACGACTGAGTGTAAGGTATTCCAATCCCACGTTATTCAGGAAACCCAAACGTTCGCGGACCTCTTTCAGAATGGCGCGGGCGATTTCATTTTTTTGTTTGCTAAGGTGCGCGGGGGCGTCGGTGACCCATTGCAATGCTTCGCGGATCGACATTTGCACCAGTTGCCCGACGTGCATGTCGGCAATCTTTACGGCCAGAGCTTCGGGGCGCAACCGGAACCCTGAACAGACTCGGCAAGGGCGGTTGTTTTGGTAGCGTTCGAATTCTTCGCGAATCCAGTTTGAATCGGTCTCGCGGTAGCGGCGTTTCATGTTGGGGATGACGCCTTCGAACACGCGGGTGACCTGATAGACGCGCCCGCCTTCGTCATAGCGGAACGGGATTTCTTCGTCACCAGAGCCGTAGAGGAACACCTTTTGGACATGCGCAGGCAGGTCTTTCCAGATGGTCTGGCGGTCAAATTCGTAATGCTTTGCAATGGCTTCGATGGTTTGCAGGAAATAGGGCGATTTGCCTTTGCGCCAGGGGGCCAATGCGCCGTCATAGATTTTCAGGGTCACGTCGGGGACCACAAGGCGTTCGTCGAAGAACAGTTCTTTGCCAAGGCCGTCGCAATCGGGGCAGGCGCCGAAGGGGGCGTTGAACGAGAACAGGCGCGGTTCAATTTCCGGGATGGTGAAGCCGCTGACCGGACAGGCGAAGTTTTCGGAGAACGTCAGGCGGGTCGGCTCCTCGGGCTCTGAAGAGCCCTCTTCGCGGGTTTCGGGGCCGGTCACGGCCGTTTCGAGAATGGCGATGCCGTCGGCCAGATCAAGTGCTGTGCGCAGGCTGTCGGCCAGCCGTGTTTCCAACCCTTGGCGGATGACGATCCGGTCGACCACCACGTCGATATCGTGGCGGAATTTCTTGTCCAGTTTCGGGGCGTCTTCGAGTTCGTAAAATTCGCCGTCCACCTTGACACGCTGAAAGCCAGATTTGCGTAACTCGAGGAATTCCTTGCGATATTCGCCTTTGCGATCACGCACGATCGGGGCCAGAAGATAGGCACGCGTGCCCTGTTCCATCCCCATGATCCGGTCGACCATGTCCTGGACCTGTTGTGCTTCGATCGGTTTTCCGGTGGCGGGGGAATACGGCGTGCCGGCCCGGGCGAACAAAAGACGCAGGTAGTCGTAAATCTCGGTGACGGTGCCAACGGTGGAGCGGGGGTTTTTTGAGGTGGTTTTCTGTTCGATGGAAATGGCCGGGGACAGGCCGGAAATGTGGTCGACGTCCGGTTTCTCCATCATATCAAGGAATTGGCGGGCATAGGCCGAGAGCGATTCGACATAGCGCCGCTGGCCTTCGGCATAGATCGTGTCAAACGCCAGCGATGATTTGCCCGAACCGGACAGGCCGGTAATGACCACCAAAGAATCGCGCGGGATGTCCACGTCGATATTTTTCAGGTTATGTTCGCGCGCACCGCGTACTTCGATGAATTTCTGCTCTGCCATGGTCGTTCCTGTGCCTGCCCCCGTTAAGGTTCTCTAGAGATAGTAGAGGTTGGCCGAGTCTCCAACCCCCAAAAGTGAACAAAAAGTGAACGTTGTAACAAAGATGACATTTACAGTTGTATTCCGATATTGGAATGTTATGTAGGCAAAACGAGAATAAAGTGCTGGCCCGATATGTGGCCGTTTATTACGCCGTTTATTACGCCGTTTATTACGCCGTTTATTACGCCGTTTATTACAAGGAATACCCTGATGTTTGGATTTATGCGCAAAAACAAGATGAGCCCGCAAGACGCGATTTCCGGTGCCAGGGACGGCTCGATCACGGTGATTGACGTGCGTGAGCATGGCGAGGTCGCGGCCTCGGGCAAGGCGGCGGGCGCGTTGCATATTCCGTTGATCCGGCTGCGCGACATGGCTGATTCGCGCCATCCAGATTATCATAAATCTCTGAATACCAAGGGCAAAATCGCCGTATATTGCGCCAGTGGGGCACGGTCGATGTCGGCTGCGCGCACGCTGCGTAAGTTGGGTTACGACGATGTGCATAACATCGGCGGGCTGGGACATTGGGTTCAGGCAGGGGGCGCACTGGAAGCGCTTTGACGCGATGCTTTTGGTTTTTGCTATCCACTCACGGGCCACTCACGGGCCACTCACGGGCCACTCACGGAAAGTTCTGGCAAAACTGAAATAGCTAAGCCCAATCAAACAAACACATAGTTCTGGCTGGTTGCGGCCAGCTACCTGCGTCATGGTGACGCAAATTGAGGAATTGCGCCTCACAAGTACGCAAAAACCTGACAGATTTGCGAATAGCAGGCGCCGGATTAAAATGTTCGGATTGCGAATGGTGGCCCGGAGCAATGTTATCCGGGCAAGAGTTATTGGCCATTCGCTTTTCGCGCGGGACAACAGGCTTTGCTGCGTAGATTGAATTGCCAGGGCGCATGTGCTGCCCGTCAGGTTCTGGATGAGCGCATTTGTGATGTTGAACGGTTATATTGAAGAATCCATTGGTGCCCTGATGCGCCGGACTGGTTTATTTCCGGGCCTGATTGCCTTGTCGGGCCTGATCCCCGCTTCGATTGCCGCTGCTGATCCTCCGTTCAGTTCAACCGCGGATACGGTGTTTGACATTATTACCGTCGATGACCCGTCCCATTTCACGTGCCTTAGTTACACGGGCCGCACGACCCGGCAAATGTGGGACAAACGCGTTGATAACGAGTTTGATTTCAACGTTTATCTGTTCACTGCGCATTTCGACGACAGCCCGCCGTTTGACATTATCGTCAATCCTGAATTCGGATCGCGCGAAGCGGCCGAAGCCGAGGCGCGCCGATATACCAGGCCCCTGGGCCAGCTGCCTTTGGTTTTACGTCACGGCATTCGCCAGTTTGGCATTCACAAAGGCAACCCGACCTTTTCCGCCGGCGCGGGCAAGATATTTGTCTATAGCGACCGCACGACAACCCGGATCGGTCAGAACCATCTTGAAGAATCGCTGCTGCACGAGGCGGTGCATGCCACATTGGACCGTAAATACCGGCAAAGCGATGAATGGATCGCGGCGCAGGTCAGCGACGGACGGTTTGTGACCAGGTACGCCGCCAGTCGCCCCGAGCGGGAGGATATGGCCGAAACGGCGCTGTTTGCCTATGGGTTGATCCGCCATCCGGGGCGTATTCCGCCGGTGGACAGCCGCGACATTCTGGCGGCGGTGCCTGCACGGATCGCATTTGTCAAAGACCTGCTGAACCAGACACCGCAGGTGCCCCCTGCCCCGGTACCGCCCGAAAACTGCCATTAGGACAACAGGTTCCTAGGGTTAACAGATCATAACAATCGTTCGGTCAGAGACAGCGAACATAACAAGACAAGCAAAGGAGACATCACATGGCGCGCACCACAGTAGCCAAATTTGATACCGAAGGCGGTCAGGACAGCCTGAACCGGGATGATTATTTTCCGACAATGATATTCTCGGCGATGCTGCATGATGCGGACTCAATGAACAAAGACATCATGAAGGCCATCAACGATGAACGGGACCGGGATGAAAAGGGCATTGAGCGGTCCAACATCAAGGCTTTGGGCGGGTGGCACAGCCATAACAACCTGCATAAAGACAAGACGTTTGACCGGCTGACCAACCGCATTCATGCGCTGGCGGCAGGCATACCCAAGAACCTTGGCTATGCCACCAACCGGCATCTGGAACTGACAACGATGTGGTCCATTTCCAACCCACCTTTGGCCAGCAACCGCACCCATATCCATCCCGGCGCATTGTGGAGCGGGGTTTATTATGTGCAGGCACCCGAAGGGGCCGGTAAGCTGGATATGACCGATCCGCGCACCGTGGCGACCATGCATCAGCCGATTTATACCAAACATCAAAAACGCAAGGTCGAAACCTGGAACAAGGTGACGATCAAACCGGTTGCGGGCAAGATACTGTTCTTTCCGTCGTGGTTGTATCACGGGATCGCACCGAATATGGCGAAAGGAACCGGCCGTGATGCTGACCGGGTGGTGATTGCCTTTAACATCAACCAAAAAGTCACTCCAAAGATGAAATAACCGTTTGGTTTCGGGGTTTGGCAAGACATGCTTTGCGGTCAAAAATTTTAACAGGAGACATTATTATGACAAGAACCGTTGGCCATATCGGCCCCAAGGGTAAAACCGACGAATTGCGCCGCGACGAATATTTTCCGACACTGATTTATTCGGCAATAATGCATGACGCCAAAGACCTGAACGCCGAAATCCTCAAGGCGATCCATGATGAACAGGAACGCGATGAAAAGGGCATTGAGCGGTCTAACATCAAGGCTTTGGGCGGGTGGCACAGCCACAATAACCTGCATAAGGAAAAGGCGTTTGACCGGCTGACCAAACGCATTCACGCGCTGGCCGCGGGGATGTCGGAAAACATGGGGTACGACAACAAACGTCAACTTGAGATCACCACCATGTGGTCCATTTCCAACCCGCCATTGGCCAGCAACCGCACCCATATCCATCCCGGTGCATTGTGGAGCGGGGTTTATTATGTGCAGGCACCCGAAGGGGCCGGGTCACTGGAACTGAACGATCCGCGCACTGTGAACCTGATGAGCTATGCCACTTACCTGCCCAATACCAAGCGTAAGACCGAATGCTGGACCAAGGTCAAAATCAAGCCGCAGGCGGGTAAATTGCTGTTCTTTCCGGCCTGGCTTTATCATGGAATTGACCCGAACCTTGCCAAGGGCGAAGGTCGCGATGCCGAGCGGGTGGTGATTGCATTCAACATCAACCAGCGGATGAAGCCAAAGCCAAAATCCTGAGCGCAACTGGCGCCGGGTTTCAGCGGGCCAGGGCCACGATCTGACGATTGACGATCTGCGCCATGGCGACGGTGGATTTGGCAATGCTCAGCAGGATAATCACCGGCGCGACCGAGAACAGCGAGGTTGCCACCAGCGAATCCTTAAGGCCGATCGACACCTTTTGAAATCCGGCAGCGATCGGAAAGGCATAGGCCGAAAAGATGATCAGAAACGCCACCGTCAGGCCGATATCCTGGGTCAAGCGCACCTTGCCCTGGGTCGCGCGTACCTTGCCCAGCATATCGCCATAGCGCCGGATCCGGTCGCGCATCACTTGCTTTTTGGCCTTGCGCAAGGTCGGCGGCGCCAGGTCGTCATCCCCGGCACGCAGCGACAGGTAAGAATGTTCCAGCCGGGTTTCGGAACGATCAAACGCGGCCGCCAAAATCCGCAGGGTTTTCAAATCGCCAGTCATCAGGGTGATGATAATCAGCGAGACAATGACGCCGACAACCACCAGCGGCGAGATGAAATAGACAAAACACAACAATAGCAGAAATCCGAACACTGCCGCCTCTTCTTCGCGTTTCAGGTCCAGGTCTTTTAACAGGCTGTTGATATCGGTGGCGGTTAACGGCGCATGGTCAAGCGCGCGGTATTCGAACTGAAACTGTTCGCGCAAGCGGATCATGCCCAGTTCACTTAAAGTGCGGCACCGCGCCCGCAAACCAACCGCGATCAGGCCGATGCCGACAGCGATGCAGAAAATCAGCGCGAAAGGCTCAAGCGCGTTGGATTCAACGCCGGAACGCACGGCAAAGAACAAGGTGATGATCGACATGATCGACAATACTTTGGAAGACAGCCGGTAAACTTTCATCTCGCTCAGTTCCGAGTGCAACAGGGATTGCAAGCGCTGCGACAACTCTTCTTTGGTTTTGACATTCCCCAGCAGGATGCCTTTGAGTTCAATGATCGACACGCCCTTTTTGCGGTCAGGCACATCAAAGCGCGCCACCGGTTGCCAAAGGCCGGTGCCGGGGTTCCATTTGGCCAGTTCACCCTTGCCATTGTTGCGCATGAACCGCAGGGCATAAGAACAGCGCGGGGCAGCTTCGGGGGTTTTTATACGCATCCACTGGGCCGCACTGATCGAGGTGGTTTTGGGGTCGGTGAAAAACACGTCCAGCCGCAGAACCGCCAGTTCGGGGGGGGCTGCGGCCTCGTCAAAGGGCCAGATGTCGCCTAGGATTGGGTAAGATACGGGCATTTATCCGGCCTTTGCTATCAGGGTGAGACGGCCCATGGTCAAATGACCGACCAAAGGGCAATTGGCGATATCGGCGCGCGCCTCAAGATCAGAAATGGCCAGCCGCGATCGCACATCCCAGAACACCGGGAAATCGCCGGGTTCACAGGATATCAGGTCGCGCAAAACCGGGTCGGACAGGGTTGAATCCATGGTTTTGCGACCGTCACGCACCACCGGCAGGTTGCCTTTGGGTTGTTGTTCACGGGTGATGATCAGATGTTCGAATTCCGCCTGAAGCGCGCCCTGACCGGGGCCGAAAATGCGGATAGGGCCAATCGCCACCCGGTCTTCTTCGGGCAGGTTGCGGATCGTGTGTGCCACCACATCGGCCATGATCAGGCGCTGTTCGCGCACCGTCAGGTCGGGCTGTTGCAAGGTCATGGTCAGGGGGGCAAGCCCGTCAATGCGCATCTGGTTGCGCTCTCGGGTGACGCTAAGTTCTACCGGGCCGATCACTTTTTGACGGCGCAATTCAACCTCGGTGCCGGTCAGGCCGGGGATCGGGTCATGGGCACCAAAGTCAGGTGTCAACAGGCTGGCACGGCGGAAATCAATTGGGACGATCTGCATGGCCGTCAGAATCCAGAACATCAATGCCACAGCAGGCAAGGTGCCGGTCAGCACTGCATAGCCCGCGACGCCAATCACCGTCCATTTCGCCACTTCACCGATCAGTTCGGGCGCGGCCCCGCCGTTGATCAGGTCGCGCCCCTGGGTCAGCTTGGAATAACGCCCGATCTTGCCTTTGACCGAGCGGCGACAGACCTGGATCCCGTCAAGCTGAGCGACAATCAGCACAAGCGCGTAATATCCCACATAAACCAGCCCCAGCCAAGGGCTGAGCAAGCTCAGCATCACCGGCATGATGGCAAACGCGCCCAATGTGGCCGGCACCTGTGCGCGTTGCGGGATGGTGATGGCCAGGCCCCGGCGCACAGTACTGGCCACATCGCGTTCCATCCGGCCGCGAAACCCATGCAGGTCGCGGCCCCGGAAAGATGTGCGCAGGATCGAGCGCCAAAGGCGCGATTGTTTGCCACGCGCCCATCGGTCTTCGCCTTCAAATCTAATTTGGCGGGCCAGCAAAAGCAGCAGACCAGCCACGACAATGACCGCAAAAGACGCCAGCAAGGACGGAAAGCTGGCCCGGTTCAGCACCAGAAACAACACCGCCACAAGGCATAACAGCAACGCGCATTCCATCAGTCGCATGGCCACGCCAATGATGAACAACGCCACCGGCTGGGCGCTGAGCCTGCCTTTGGCGCGCGGCACCGGCGCCTGCATCCGCTTAGAGGGCAGCGCGCCGGCCCGTTTGGACCAGCCCAACCGTTTGACCTGCAACAGATAGCCGGAATACAGCGTTTCAAAGTCGGCGATCGGATAATGTACCGGGCCAAGCGAAGGGTCAAACACCAGGATCCCCGCCTTGGACACGCGCAAAAGCACCACATAATGCATCTGGCGCATGTGCAGGATCACCTGGCCTTTGATTTCGCCCACCCGGGACGCGGGAACCGACAAGGCTGTGGCGTCCAGCCCGTAATGCTGTTCAAAGTAGACCCGCAAGGTCTCAAGACTGGTGCCGGTCCGATCCGGGTCCATGGCTTCAACGCCGTGCACCGGGTCGCCCGGCAGCCCCATCAGGTTCAGCACCGTCAGGGCAGAGGCCACGCCGCAATCGGTGCGGGTGGTTTGTTGGACAAACTTGCGCCGTTGGCGCAACAACGTCCAGATCGCACCGGGCCAGTAAGAACCAGATCGCAGCCAATCCAAAAGCATTCAACCGCCCTCGCGAACGGGTTGGAAACGACAAACGCGGCCTCGGGAAAGCGGGGGAATATTTGATTCCTGTTGGATTGGGTACGCTCTAGATTGAAGCATCACGAGCCAGAAGGAAACTGAACAGGGACTGGCGGGTCAAAGGGAAGCTGAGATGCACCACAGCGCCGGGTAGATGTTCGATCTGTTGGGCGGAATCCGCGTCGATGCCGACCACCACCTGACTTAACACGCCGCGTTTGATGATCTTGGCCGCCAGCGATTGGTTGCCCAGCCGAATGCCCAGTTCCTTGGTATCAACGGTGGAAAAATCGCGGTCCAGCAAATGCGCGTCAAACACGATTTCGGCGCCGGTGCGGGTATCACTGATCGAGCCACGCACCCGTTGGCCCGGACGCAGAACCACCACGTGGCGGTTTTCAAGAAAGCCGATGATTTCGTTGGTGGTGCCGTCGCGCCCTTTCGGCAAAGCGGCGGCAAGAACGATCGAGGTGCGGATCAGAACCGGTACATCGCCTGCATTTCGGGCAGCCGCCGACAGCACCGAAATACGGTTTTGCGGGTCCTGCGCCAATTCGATGAAAATAGAGAATACTTCCATTGCGCCCACGGTTTGGCGGTCGCTGTGAATCTTAGCCACCTGGATACCAACATCACCAAGCGCTTGCGTCATCTGCACCGGGTCGGCGGGTAAGTCCAGGGTGATTTCCCTGTCCCCGTGGCGCAACACCACCGCGCCCTTTTCGGGTACGCCATAAATCAACAGCGACACACCGGCAGCCGGATGGTTGGTGGCCAACAGACGCAAGGGATCATTTTTCGCCACATCGGCGCGGGTCGCCTGAAGCGTGCGCATATCAATTGAAATACCGTCGGCAACCGCGATCTGGGGCAGAACCGCCTTGGCCAGGTAACGGGCCGCGGCTTCGGTGCTTTGGGTGCTGCGCAGCGCGTCCAATTCGCGCATTTGCAGGTCAAGATTGACCAATCGGTCGGACAGGATTTCAATTTCGGCCCGGTCGATCGAATTGGCGAATGTCAGATCGTTCAGCCCCTTGACCATATCAAGGATTTTCTTGCCTTCGCTGAATTTTGAACTTTTTGAGGTGATCACCGACAAGCGGGTCGATTGAATATCCTCAAGCATTGTCGCCAACCGCTGGGCCGGCAGCGCCGACACTTCGCCCGAGCGCTGCACCAATTCTTCCAGGCGGCGCAATTGTTCAAGCCGGACTTTGTTCAGGGCATCGATATCGCGCTGGCTGGCGGCGGTGAATGCACGCAAAGCCGCAAGGTTGGCGGCGGTGTCGGCGCTTAGAATTTCGCGCGCGGCCAAAAGTTCGGCGGTGGCGGCGCGTTTGGCGCGGTCACGTTCAAGGTCGACGTTCAACTTTGAGTGTTTATCAAGGAAATCGGTTTCGATCTTGGCCAGTTCGCGCCGCAGCGTGCCTTCTAACAGGGCATTCTTGGCGACCGCATCGCCAAACACCATGGCGGTGACAATCTGGCCGGGTAAAAACCGCCCGTCGAGTGAAGGAAAATGCAGCACCTGCCCCGCCTCAGAGGCGCGAATGGTGCGTACGCCGCCGGGGTTTACCACCAGTCCAAAGCCATCGACCGCAAAGCTGACAGGCACAAAGAATATACCAAGTGCTGCGAACAAAAGGCCGACGGAAACCGAAAATAACTTCACCAGACAAAACCTTATCGCGGGTTGTGATCCCAGTCTAATGTACTTGGGTCACAGGATCAATTGACCCCTTTAAATATGCAAAAGGGTGATCGGAAAAAATCCGACCACCCCCGTGCCTTAGTTTATTTGCCTGACATCAGGTTCCAAGATCCAATTCAATCCCGGCCGCAAGGTCAGCCCCAAACAGATCACTTTCTGCCGAGTCCGAGGCCCCGCCGGCATCAACCGCGCAGGCATCCGCACCGCAGGCGTCTTCGTCGCCTTCCTGGCCTTCATCCCCTTCGTTGCCTTCATCGGCCCCGCGTTCATCGCCTTCGTCGCCTTCATTGCCCTGATCATTGGGCTGGGTCCGGCACCGGCATGCCGCCGGTGATGGCCGCGGCTTCGGCCGGGTTCAGTGCGATGATGGCGGTTGGATCAACTTCACCCTCGTTGCGGTGAAATTCGGCAATGGTTGGACGTAAGATTGCAAGTAAAGTCATGATATCAGTCTCCAAGTCGATGGCCGGATTCCAGTCCTGGCCGTTTTCAAAAATGCGGATGCCTTTTGCATCCAAAATCAGGCTTCGTTAAACGTCACCGTCCACCAACAGCCGCACGCTCCAACTGTCACGCCCTGTCAGGGGCAACATTCCGGCGTGAAAAAATCCGGCAGCAGATCGTTGATCAACAGATCAAGTTTTGCCGAAGTCGTAAGGTTGTTGAACTTGAGACGCGCATCAACCCGCGCGTCAAAAGCATTGGCGATTTCCAGGTCTGGCAAAAAAACACAAGGCGGCTTTTTCCGCGCCCGGTGCAGGCGTCAGCCTGGCCCGGCCCGAAAGGACCGCCTGTTCCAGAAAAATCAACATTTCAATAGGCCGGGGCCTGGTCGAAAAATTGCTTTTCAATCACTCTTTCACATACTTAAGGTTAGCCAGGTCAATGGCTTCAAAAAGATCTGCGGGGTCTGCAAAACGACCCATAAATACAGGTTGTGACGCGTATTATGCAATATGTAGTGCGTCGTAGGCCGCGCCAACGGAGTCCAGCGTATGCCGGGTTCCGGTGACCATTCCTTCACCTGAGACCGTAGGGCTGTTTTTCTGATCCCAGTCGTCACTTGTGACGAACCCGCGCGCTTTCGCACGCAGAAACAGCTGCTCGGTCATGTTGAACTTCAGGCTTGGACAGGGCAACTTCCCCGCCTCACCAGAAGCATAGTCGTTGTGGACAAATTTAAAGGCACAGGCCCCCGCGCAGGATGGCAGTAATTTGCAAGCTCTGCAAACTTCGTTCTCAAACGGCGACCAATTGTTCCACATGGCCTCGGTGACGTCATCGCGTTTGCGCGACGCCCCTATGACGGACCCGACCCGCAGGTTGGAATCCATCACCGTATCCCAGCATTTATGCAGATCGCCATTGGGGACAATCACATAAGAGTTGGGCTTCACAGCCGTACACAGCCCCAGATGGCGGGGCATGCGTGGCATCGGCATCAGGCCTTTTTCAAAGGCCAGAATTTGCAGCCGGGTTTCCACCGCGGCGTAATCGGTTTTCGAAAGACAGCTGTCACAGGCATCGGCCGCTTCGGCCACGCTCTCGACGGGGGCAAAATAAACGGTCACGCCGTTTTTCACGCCCAGGCCTTCGGCCTGAAGGATATCCAGAACCTTGCGGGCCTGTGCCTCGTTCTCGCCGTCGATATTGACGCGCACCGAAACCTTGATCAGCCGCCGTTCAGTCACCGCCTTGATGTTGTCGATGATCTTGGCAAATGTGCCCCGCCCGCTGGTCAGATGACGGCGGCTGTCGTGCGTGGCCTCGTCGCCGTCCAGGGTAATCTGAACCTTGGCCACCCTTGCCTTTTTCAGCTTTTCAGCCACGCCAACGGTCATCTTGTACCCGTTCGAGATCATCATCGAGCTGTAGCGGATGCCATGCCCGTCACAGTATTTGATCGCTTCTTCGGAAATATCCCAGATCGCGTCCATATCCATCAGCGGCTCACCGCCATACCAGGTCAAATGAAAGCTTTTGCGCCCCTCGATCTGGTCCAGCAGATAGGCCTTGGTGGCGGCGCGCACTTTTGGCGTCATTTTGGTCAGTGGCTTGTCCAGCCCCTGAAAACAATAATGACAGCCAAAGTTGCACGACAGGGTCGGCGCGATGGTCATCATTATGTGGCTGTCGTTATGCCGCGCCCGGTTGTAATTGGCCCGAACAGTGTCAATCTCGCTGGCATCGGCGTTGACCACATAGCCACCCTGGACAAACCCCCGGTACAACGTCGAAAACGCCATTGTTTTGGCCGACACAAGATCATCCCAAAGCACCATATCCGCCGCATCCCAGATCGAAAACGATTGCGACACCGTGTTATAGGCCAGATGGCGTGCGTGTTTCAGGGGCACCAGAATGGTATAACGCGATGCCTTGATATTGGTGGCTTCGGCTTCGACATTTGGCTGGGTGGATCCATCAGGCATAGGCGAACTTGCTCCGTTTTGGCGCAAAAATCTGATAGACTGCGGCCGACAAAATCACCGACCCGGCCAGAAAAAACCCGGCATAGGTCCATTCATCACCGGTGTTGCGCCCTTTCAGGCCCAGCGACAACACATTTGTAAACACCACCGAGGTGGTCCCGTGAATCAACGCCACCACCAGAATATTGGTGCCGATCAACCGCAGGGTGAGATAAAATATCCCGGACCCGGCGGCGATAATCGCGCCCGGAACGCCAAACGGTACATAGAAGATGAAGAACGACAGCCCGGAAATCAGATAGATTGCCCTGACATCACTGTTAAATGCCTTGATGGCCGCCTCGCGAAAGAACAGCTCTTGTGCCACGGCCACCAGAAGCACCTGAACAATCAGCGCCTCGATCAGGGTTTGTGTGTCCAATGGCAGGATATTGATCTGGATCATTGTCATTCCATAGACAATCGGCATGGCCCACAGCAGCGGTGCCAGAATCAGCCCCAGAATTGTCCGCCCCCAGGACCAGTTGAACTTTTGATCACCATAGAGGTTGTCGGCACTGCGGCGCGGCAGGTTAACAATGTCTGAACGCAGGATGAAAACAGCCGCCAGAACCAGCGCCCCCGTGGAAATTCCGGTTACTTCTGATGCTGTTAGCCCAAATATCCCATGCCGGAGAGTTTCAGACAATCCGATAAACACAAAGAACAAAACGGCGAATGCTATATGCACTCGGGCACCCCCAAAAACACAAACTTTAATAACGTGAACTAGAGTGTGACCGACCCAGCCCCAATCTGTAAAGGTCTTTCTGTGACTTTCACCGAACCAGAGTGGGGAAATAACTCTATATATCCCCATACTTACCGCCAACTACCGGTATTCCATACCCTAAATGCTAAGTACACTTAGCAAATTTCCGGCCCGAATCAGCACTCTAAATGCGCGCGACTTCCAAACCGGCGCGCCAAACCGTGCGTAATTCCATTGTGTCGCTCAGATGTACAAAATCCGCCGCAGTCCCTTGGCAAAGTTTACCCGTATTGCCACCCGGCGCCAACACTTCTCCCGGATAGGTTGTGGCCATTGCCAGCGCTTGCGCCGGTTCAACACCAGTTGCGCACAGATTACCCACTGCGGTTGCCAGATCAAGGTCAGCCCCTGCCAGTGTCCCGTCGTCCAGTGTCAGCCGCCCGTCCCGGCGGGTGATTTTTCGCCCGTTCAGGGTAAACGACATGTCGTTCGTCCCCGCCACAGCCATGGCATCGCTGACCAGAAATATCCGGCCCGGCCCTTGTTTGGCGGCCAGAGCCAGCCTGATCGTGCCCCCATGCACATGCACAAGGTCACCAATCAGCCCCGCCGACAGCCGACCATCTTTAAGTGCGGCACCAACCACCCCCGGTTCGCGGCTGCCCAACTGAGACATGGCGTTGAACAAATGGGTCACGCACACAACCCCGGCATCGGCGGCAGCGACGCAATTGTCATAACCGGCATCGGTATGGCCCAGCGACAGGATCACCCCGGCACTGGCCAGTACACGCATCTGCGCAAACGTCACATTTTCGGGTGCAAGCGTCACTTTCAACACCGGCAAGGTCTGCGCCGCAGCACACAGAATTTCCAGATCCTGCGCATCCATGGCCCGGATCAATGCGCCATCATGTGCACCCTTTCGCGACACCGCCAAATGCGGCCCTTCAAGATGCAGCCCGGCAATGCCTGCAACCCCCCCGGTCACCGCATCCTGAACCGCACCAATCGCCGCCCGCGTCATTTCAGGGTGATCGGTAATCAATGTCGGCAGGATCGTTGTCGCCCCCAGCCGCCCATGCGCCGCCGCCATCACCCGCAATGTCGCCACCGAAGGATCGGTGTTGAACATCATCCCGCCGCCGCCATTGACCTGCAAGTCAACAAACCCCGGTGCCAGAATGCCGCCGTCCAGCCACCGGATGTCTGTACCCGCAGGCACATCCGCTTGCGCCACAATTCCGGCAACCATCCCGCCCTGCACCAGCAGGACATGGGCGTCCAACAGGTTGTGCCCATCAAATACCGCGGCACCCGCGTACCCTGTGATCTGACCACTCATTTGGTTTTGGTCACTTTCCCCAGCTGCGGCGATTGATCCGGGGGGATGCCCTGCACCACGGGCACACGTTCCCTGATCGCCTTGCGCCTGGCATCCGCGCGCATAAAACCGGTGATACTCATGGCTGCACCCCAATCTGTTCCGCCAGATACAGCGCCCCATCCAGCGCATCCCCCATGCGGGGGCGCAGATCCGCCTGAAGCCCGGCTGCCAGCCAGGGCACATAAGCATCCCGCAAACCACCCGTCAGCACAATTACCCCGCCGGTTTCATGCCCCAGGGCCATCAACCCGCGTCCAATATAATCTGCGCCACCCTGCATCAGGTTTTGCGCGACATGGTCGCCTTGTTGCGCGCTCTGTACGACCAAAGGCGCCAATTCGGCGATTTCGCCCGGGCTGGCGCCCGCCACAAACCGCATAATTCCCGCGGGATCGCCGAACCGGGCCTGGATCATCGCACATAATGGCGACCCATCGCTGATCCCGTCGGCTGCCCGCAATGTCGCGGCCAACAGCCCACGACCCAGCCAGGCACCCGACGCCTCATCCCCCAAAGCAATCCCCCAACCGCCAATAAAATGATGCCGCCCATCCCGTTGGCGCGCCAGAAACGATCCGGTGCCAAGGGCGGCAATACAGCCATCCATCGCCCCCAATGCACCACATAGCGATGAAACCTGATCCTCAGTGACCCGGACGTGCTGCATTTTCACACCACGTTCGACATCGCGTTGATCCGCCGCACTTTTGATCCCGGCCAGCGCCACATGAACCCGCGCCTGTGCAAGCATCTGGTCGTCCAGCCCGGCCTGCTCTGCCACCAGTGCAATGCCCGTGCGTACCGTTGCAATTGCCCCCAACCGATCCGTCGCCGCATTGGCCGGACCCAGGGCAACATCAAAGCGCCGACCGCCAAAGGTCAACGCCACCCGACAGGCGGTTCCACCGCCATCTACGCCAATCAAACAGGAAAGTTTGTTAGAATTCATAATGATACCTATATAATACCAATTTTTGCCTGAACAGCCCGGTTTGGGTGCAATTCCGTATTCTTTGCCGGCCAGTTTGGCGAACCCGGCAAAGAATACGGACAACAGGTATTGGGCAGGTGGCGAATAATGGCCAAAAGCAGATTACCGGGCTTTCAGAACGGCCGAAACCGGCACCACCGCAACCCGCCCCGCACGGTCCTGAAGCCCCCAGATCACCAAAGTCGAGATCGTGTCGGGGTGCAGCCGACCCAGCATGATCACACCACCATTCTGACGGGTAACCTGGCCGGCCCGAAACGCCGCCTGATCCAGAAACCGGCGCATCACCACCGGGGTTTGCCCGGCACCGTCAAAATCGCGAAACACCAGCCCTGCGGGCACGCCGTCACGCGCCGCCAGCTTAAAGGCCGTGTTCAGCCCTCGTGCCTGCATGATAAGGCCCAGGCCCCGTTGATCGACAATTGCCGTCACCTGCGCCGACAGATCCCGGTTGCCCTGAATGCCGGTACCTGTGCCTTCCAGCACTGCCACCACATCCGGCAGGTCGTTCAGCCAGACCGACAACGATGTTTCCGCGTCCTGCGCGTTTGCCAATCGGGGCAGATCGGCAATCAGCACCACTTCGAACCCTGCTGCCCGGTGACGAGCCATTTTGGCGGCCGCCTCCGGGTCGCCGGGATCAATCGCAAAGCTGACCGGATAGGGAAAATCGGCCAAAGCCTCGATGCCAAGGCTGGTGCCGTCGTCGATCAGCACGATCGCCATAAGCGGGCGGTTATCCGGGTTTTCAAAGGTTTCGCCATTGGCCTGAAGCGGTGGCAAGACACGGCTTTCCGGCGCGCCTCCCGCTTCTGGTGTTGTCTCAGCCGTTGGATCCCCAGCAAGCCGAATGGTGCCGACCCCGGCGGCGTTCCGCTTGGTCAGGGGGGTCACCCTTGTGCCAATGTTGGGTTCAAGCGCGCCTGGATCGCTTCCGGCTTGCGGCAGGCTGGTGGTCTGCGGGCTGGGTGGCTTGGGGTTTTCGCGTGGTTGCGCCACCGCCTGGTCGCTTTGATCCACGTCAGGAACTGACGCGGCAACGCCTGACGGCGAAGTTGGCGACAAAGGCAGGGCGGCTATTTGCGCGCCACCTGGTGCGGCCGGATCAACCGGCGCGCTAGCGGATTGGTTGTCTGCCACTGGCAATTGATCTGCTGTCGGGGCTGTCGTCTGCCCGGAAACCGGTGCGGTGGGCAAAGTATCACGACGGGCAGACACCTCAGGCAGCGGTTCTTGCGTATCATGCCCGGCTGCGATTGTCGGGCTGGGCGTCGCGTGGGTTTCTGGCGCCGCAACACTTTGTTCCACAGCCGTCGGGGCCAGGTCTGCCTCAGCCGCCGGGGCCAGCGCCGGATCTCTCAAAGCACCGGCGGGCGATGATGGCACCGGGTCGCTTTGTGCGACAATCACCGGGGCTGCATCCTGTTCATTCGTGCCGCTGCCAAACCCCGTTCCGGCCTGGGTTCCATCTGACACCACCGGCTGGACCGGATTGGCAAGGGTGCCCGGCTGACCGTCACCCCGGGGCGGGTTCAATCCGCTGGACGGGGCCAAGGCGGCAACCGGCACATCCCCTTCAACGTTGATTTCCGGCGACCCGGGCACCGCCCCCGGATCGGTCAGACCGGGGGGGGCCCCCAACACAACCGGCTTGTCCGCCGGGGTGGTATCGGCGCCATCCAATAGGGCAAGGGTGTCCGGCTCACCGCTTGGGTCGGCAATGTCCTTGGGGGCCATCTGGATCAGATCATTGTCAGCCGTCGCCGCCACAACGCCGGTGCCATCTTCATCAGCCTGATCATTGCCCATCGCAACCGGCCCATCCACCGCAAGGTCAGGACGCTGCATCGTCGGCGCCAGCAACGTCAAAGCCACCACCCCAAGCACCACAGTCACCAGACCAATGGCCAACCCACCTAAAAATCCACGCATAATCTGATGCCTCTCTGTTTCAACCTGCTCTTGACGACCCAAACGTTGCCATTTGCCGTCTTTATGCGGCAGGTTCGCCCCCGGGTCATCCTGGTCCAGCCTCGCCCCCCTTGACGCTGGGGCGACGCTCTGACCATGTATGTCCACCTCTTATACCGCTGACCGGGCCTGTCCCGCCAGCCCCCCGGGACGCCAATTGCAAAATGCTGCTGCTGATCGACAATTATGACAGTTTCACCTATAATCTGGTGCATTATCTGGGCGAATTGGGCGCCGATATAGTGATCCGGCGCAATGATGCCATAGACGTGCGCCAGGCGATGGCTCTGAACCCCTCGGCGATCCTGCTCTCACCCGGGCCATGTGACCCGGACCGCGCGGGAATTTGCCTTGAATTGACGGCGGCTGCGGCGGAAACCCGCACGCCGTTGCTGGGCGTCTGCCTTGGACATCAGACCATCGGCCAGGCCTTCGGTGGCCAGATCGTGCGCTGTCATGAGATTGTGCATGGCAAACCCGGCCAGATGACCCATACCGGTGCCGGGCTGTTTGCCGGGCTGGCGTCACCGTTCAAAGCCACAAGGTATCATTCGCTGGTGGTTGATCGTGCCACCCTGCCCGCCTGCCTGAAAATCACGGCGCAATTGGACGATGGTACCATCATGGGGCTGGAACACCGCGAACTGCCAATTCACGGCGTCCAGTTCCACCCAGAATCCATCGCGTCCGAACACGGCCACGCCTTGTTGCAAAATTTCCTTGATACTGTGAAAGTCCCCGCATGAGTGACGTCCTCAAACCTCTGATCGCCGCTGCCGCCGACGGGCCATTGACCCGCGCGCAGGCCGAAACCGCCTTTGCCATCCTGTTTGACGGCGAAGCCACGCCAAGCCAGATTGGCGGGCTGCTGATGGCCCTGCGCACCCGCGGCGAAACGGTTGACGAATACGCCGCTGCTGCCGCCGTGATGCGCGCCAAATGCCACACCGTCAGCGCGCCTGAAGGCGCAATGGACATCGTCGGCACTGGCGGCGACGGCAAAGGCACGTTGAATATTTCGACCGCCACTGCCTTTGTGGTCGCAGGGGCCGGCGTGGTCGTTGCCAAACATGGCAACCGCAATCTGTCGTCCAAATCCGGCGCGGCAGATGCCTTGGGGGAACTTGGTGTCAAGGTGATGGTCGGCCCGAAAGTGGTTGAAAAAGCTATTGAAACCGTTGGCATCGGCTTTATGATGGCGCCCATGCACCACCCGGCCATGGCCCATGTCGGGCCAGTAAGGACCGAACTTGGCACCCGTACAATATTCAATATCCTGGGGCCACTGACCAATCCCGCCGGCGTCAAACGCCAACTGACCGGCGCGTTTTCACGCGATCTTATCCGCCCCATGGCCGAAACCCTGGAACAGCTTGGGTCGCTCCGTGCCTGGTTGGTGCATGGCAGCGATGGCACCGATGAACTAAGCATCGCCGGCCTGTCCTGGGTCGCCGCCTTGCAAGACGGGGCAATCACCGAATTCGAACTGCACCCAGAAGAGGCCGGCCTGCCGGTGCATCCGTTCGAAGACATCCTTGGCGGAACCCCGGCTGAAAATGCGCAGGCTTTCAAAGCCTTGCTGGACGGAACACCGTCAGCCTACCGCGATGCCGTGTTGCTGAACGCGGCTGCCGCACTGGTGGTGGCGGAAATGGCCACAGACCTGCCGACAGGCGTGGAAATCGCCCGTCAAAGCATCGACAGCGGGGCCGCCAAGGCCAAAATCACCGCACTTGCGAAAATCACCCGAGGGGACACATGACCATAACTATTCTGGACAAGATCAAAGCCTATAAACTGGAAGAAATCGCCGCCGACAAACAAGCCAAGCCACTGGCCCAAGTCGAGGCCGAGGCCGCTGCTGCACCTTCCGTGCGCCGCTTCAAGGATGCCCTGCACCGTGCGGCCCGCGAAGGCTATGGCCTGATTGCCGAGATCAAAAAGGCCAGCCCTTCCAAGGGTTTGATCCGCGCTGACTTTGATCCGGGCGCGCTGGCGCAGGCCTATGCCAACGCCGGGGCGACCTGTCTGTCGGTGCTGACGGACACGCCAAGCTTTCAAGGCGCCAAACATTTCCTGAGCGATGCGCGCGCCGCCTGTGATCTGCCGATCTTGCGCAAGGATTTCATCTATGACCCTTACCAGGTGGCCGAGGCCCGCGCGCTTGGGGCCGATTGCATCCTGCTCATCATGGCCACCCTTGACGACTCTCAGGCGGCTGAGCTGGAACAGGCCGCGTTCAGCTGGGGCATGGATGTGCTGATCGAAGTGCATGACATGGATGAATTGACCCGTGCCGGGAATCTTAAAAGCCCCCTGATAGGCATAAATAACCGCAATCTCAATACCTTCGAGACCTCACTTGATGTAACCAGAAGCCTGGCAAAACATGTGCCGCTGGATCGGATGATCATCTCGGAAAGCGGGCTTACCGCGCCGTCAGACCTGGGCGAAATGGCGCGCTTTGGCGTGCGCAGCTTTCTGATCGGAGAAAGCCTGATGCGTCAACCGGACGTGGAACAGGCGACGCGGGAATTACTGGCCAACCCGGTTATTGCAGAGGGGATGTAATGGCGCTTACTCATTTTGACGACCAGGGTCAGGCACATATGGTCGATGTATCGGACAAAGCCGTCACCGCACGAATCGCGGTTGCCGCAGGTCACATCAGCATGGCCCGGCAAACCTTTGAAATCATTTCCGAAGGCCGCGCCAAAAAGGGCGACGTTCTGGGTGTTGCCCGCCTGGCCGGCATCATGGGCGCCAAGAAAACCCCCGACCTGATTCCGCTGTGCCACCCCCTGCCGGTGACCAAAGTCGCGGTCGAACTGACCCTTGACCCGGACCTGCCTGGCGTGCGCATCACCGCGACGGTCAAAACCACCGGCCAGACCGGGGTTGAGATGGAGGCGCTGACAGCTGTCAGTACCGCCGCTTTGACGGTCTATGACATGGCCAAGGCAGTGGACAAGGCGATGCAGATAGGCGGCATCCATGTGGTGCTGAAAGATGGCGGTAAGTCAGGGCGTTACCAAGCAAAATGATATCCGTTAACGAAGCCCGCGCACAGCTATTTTCCCTGATTTCACCGTTGGAATCCGAGGGTGTTTCCCTGATCGACGCGGTGGGCCGGACCCTTGCCAAAGACGCCATCGCCAAACGCGACCAACCGCCATTTGCGGCCTCGTCGATGGACGGCTATGCGCTCAAATCCGTCGAGGCCGAGCGGGATGCGATGTTCAAAGTTATCGGCGAATCCGCCGCCGGGCACCGTTTTGACGGCACGGTCGGCCCTGGTCAAACCGTTCGGATTTTCACCGGAGCGCCGATGCCGAAGGGGGCGGATTTCGTTGTAATACAAGAGGATGTCAGCCGAAGCTCAGATTTGATCACCCTCACTGAGACCCCCAACAAATCCAACGTCCGCCCCGCAGGTGGCGACTTTAAATCCGGCGACGCCATCACAGCCCCGCGTATCTTGCGCCCCGAGGAAATTGCCCTTCTGGCCTCGATGAATGTGCCCAGCGTACAGGTCGCGCGCCGCCCGGTGATTGCGCTGATTTCCACTGGCGACGAATTGGTGATGCCCGGAGAGGACCCCGGCCCGGATCAGATCATTGCGTCAAATACCTTTGGTCTCAAGGCGTTACTGGAAAACGCTGGTGCGCAGGTTCGCATCCTGCCAATTGCCCGAGACACGGTTTCATCCCTTACCATGGCGTTCACCCTGGCCGAAGGTGCTGATCTGATCATCACCATCGGCGGGGCTTCGGTTGGCGATCACGATCTGGTGGGACCGGTGGCGCAAAGCCTGGGAATGGAGCGCGCCTTTTACAAAATCCGCATGCGCCCCGGCAAGCCGTTGATGGCCGGACGAATGGGCAGGTCAGCCATGGTTGGCCTACCGGGTAATCCTGTGTCGGCAATGGTTTGCGGAGTGATCTTCATTATACCAATGATCCGGTTGATGCTTGGATTGGGCGCTGATCCTGCGGCCCTGTCAACCGCGCCGCTGGCGCATGATATTGGCCCCAATGGGGACCGCGAACATTACATGCGCGCCGCATTCAGCCATGGGAAAATCCAGGTTTTCGACAATCAGGACAGCTCGCTCCTTAGTGTTCTGGCGATGTCCAACGTGCTGATTGTGCGCCCGCCAAACGATCCGGCCCGGCGTGCGGGCGAACGGCTGGAATATTTGCAGCTTTAGGCGAACACGCAGAAAAACATTTGACACAAAACGGGAACATGCATAGAACAAATGCAAACGCACAAATAGTGAACAGATAAGGGATGTCGCGCATGCTGACCAAGAAGCAATTGGAATTGTTGAAGTTTATTCAAACACGGTTGCAACACGACGGGGTCCCACCCAGTTTTGATGAAATGAAGATGGCCCTATCGCTGCGCAGCAAATCGGGCATTCACCGGCTGATCACAGCACTGGAAGAACGCGGGTTCATCCGCCGTTTGGCGCACCGTGCCCGCGCCATCGAAATTGTCCGTCTGCCCGAGGCCCTGGGCGGTGAACCGGGGCCGGGTTTCCAGCCTCGGGTGATTGACGGCGACCGGCCCGACGGGCCGCGCCCGGCAGGCGCCGGGGTGGTGGTCGCACAGGCGACCAAAGTACCGCTGATGGGTCAGATTGCTGCGGGTGTGCCAATCGAGGCGATTGCCCATGTGACCGACCATGTGGCGGTACCGGGTTCGATGATGGCTGGGCATGGGGAACATTATGCCCTTGAAGTCAAAGGGGATTCGATGATTGACGCCGGGATAAACCACGGCGATATCGTGGTGATCCTTGAAAGCGAAGTGGCTGAAAGCGGCGATATCGTCGTGGCCCTGATCAAGGACCAGGAGGCGACGTTGAAGCGGTTCCTGCGCAAGGGCAATTCGATTGCTTTAGAGGCGGCGAACCCGGCCTATGAAACCCGGGTGTACCCGGCGGATCAGGTGAAAGTGCAAGGCAAACTGGTGGGGTTGATCCGCACCTATTGATCTTTCAGGATGAACCGGCGTTTGGCGCGGGCGGGCGTATTCCAGATACGCTGGCCCGACATATCCCGGGCTGTGACGATACCCTGGTCGGAAATGGCCAGTGACCCGGTGAAACGCAAGCGTTTAAGATCATAGATTTCGCACGGTCCGGTCCGGGTCATTGGCACCGAGGCAATGATCACCTGACCCTGTTTGCACCCATCAAATCCAGCCACGGCGCGTTTGCCGATCAGATGCACGATCTGATGGGTTTTGGTTTCAAAAACCTGGGTACGCCCGCCTGATCCCGGCCAGCGGATGGCGGCGGTTTTCTGGCCGGTGCCGTCGCCATCATTCTCAAGCCAGACTGACGCCACAAACCCCGCCCCGCGCGGTTTGCTCAGGGCGCGGCCCTGATCGGTCATGACACCGACCAATCCGCCGGAACCAGCCACCAGAATGGCAGGACGTTCGGCACCTGACCAAAGCCAGAAAGCGGTCAGTGCCGGTAGGATGCCGACAAATCGCGCCCGCCCTTGCCAGATGATCAGGAACAGCAATCCCAGGCTTAGCAGCGGGATGACCCATGATCCCGGGCTGACCACATAGCCGCGCGCGCCGTCCAATGAGGACACCCAATGGGCGACGCCCAATATCCAGCGCAATCCCAATCCCATCAGGTAAAGTCCAATTATTTCAAGGCCCAGTGGGGCAAGGACGACGGCCAGAACCGCCGCCGGAATCACCAGAACGCCCATCAACGGCACCGACACCAAATTGGCCAGCAACCCGTAGTGCGCCAATGTGTTGAAATGCGCAGCAGCAATGGGCGCGGTAGCGATGCCAGCCACGGCAGAGGAAATTATCACGCCAAACACCGGGCGCAGCCAATTTGGGCCAATGTGGAAATTCGTATCGCGCATCCAGCCAAATACGCCGACCAGGGCGGTGGTGGCGGCGAATGACATCTGAAAACCGGGGCCAAGCAAGGCTTCGGGGCGCAGGGTCAGGACAATCAAAGCCGCCATCGCCACCGAGCGCAGGGAAAACGCCCGCCGGTCGACCAGAACCGCGCCCAGAACCACGGCGACCATGACAAAGGCGCGCTCGGTTGCGACATTGCCGCCGGAAAGCATCAGATATCCAGCGGCGGCAAATAAAGCGCCAATGGCGGCCAGCTTTTTGACCGGAACCCGCAATGAAAACACCGGGATGGCCGCCAGAGACAGACGCAAAACCGCAAAGACAAACCCGGACAAAAGCCCCATATGCAGCCCGGAAATCGCCAGTAGATGTGCAAGGTTGCTGGCGCGCAGAGCATTCAATGCGCCCTGCCCCATGCCGGACCGGTCACCAGAGGTGATGGCAGCCGCAAAGCCGCCCAGATCACCCGGCAAAGCGGCGCGCACCCGGGCCGAAGTGGCCATGCGGATGGTAAAGACGCGCAGCCCGGCGCGGCCTTCGCCCGCCGGCGCCTGGATCAGTACCGGGTTGCGGGTATAGCCGACCGCACCCAGCCCGGCAAACCAGGCGTGTCGGCGAAAATCAAAGCCGCCGGGTTCGGCCGGGCCGCTTGGTGGGGACAGATGGCCGGTGGTCATAACCCTTTGACCAGGCAGAATATTTGTGTCACCTTCTTCGCCACCCCCGTGTAGCGACAGGCGCACCCTTGCCGGAGTCTTGTCCGGTCCAATCCGTTCAAGGCGCACCCGGTCCAACGTGACCCGCAACGCATCCGAGGCCGAGCGATCCAATGCGACAACCCGGCCCTCGATCGGGCCATAATAGCGCCAGCCCAGCACCGGGTCAGCGACGCCGTGGGCCCGTACACCGGCAAGGCCGAAACCTGCGGCCACCAGTGCCAGCGCCCAGCCCATCGCCGCCCAACCACCTGGTCGGGCCAGCGCTGCACCCGCGCATGCCATGCCCAAAACGCCCAACCCGGCGTAAACCGTCCAATCGGGTTCAATCGAAAGGCTGAAATAGATGCCGATGCCAATCGCCAACATCACCGGAGACCAGACAAACAAGGCCCCCCGCTGTTTCAGCAACACCAGATCAATGGCCGCAATTGCGCGCATGCTTGCTCCCGGCTGTACGGCTCGCTAAATAGCTTTCAACGTAGAACCAAACTGGTTACCAAAAGGTAAATATCCCCTCATGCCATCCCCCAAACCTGCGAATATTGTCACCCGTTTTGCCCCGTCGCCCACCGGTTTTCTGCATATCGGCGGCGCGCGAACGGCGCTGTTCAACTGGCTTTATGCCCGTGGGCGCGGCGGCAGGTTCCTGTTGCGGATCGAAGATACTGACAAGGCGCGTTCCACCCCTGAGGCAACGGCGGCGATCCTGCAAGGGATGGCATGGCTGGGCCTGGATCATGATGGCGAGGTGATCAGCCAATCGGCGGGGGCGGCGCGTCACACCGAAGTGGCGCAAGCACTGCTTACATCAGGTAAGGCGTTCAAGTGCTTCTCAACACAGGAAGAAATCGCTTTAGCCCGGGAGGCGGCGAAGGTCGGCGGGCGCAGTACCTTGTTCCGTTCGCCTTGGCGCGATGCCGATCCGGAGACGCACCCGGATGCGCCGTTTGCGATTCGGATCAGGGCGCCGCAAGGCGGGATGACAGTGATCCGGGATCAGGTGCAGGGGGACGTGAAAATCAGCCACGATCAGTTGGATGATATGATCATTCTGCGCAGCGATGCCAGCCCGGTCTATATGCTGGCTGTGGTTGTCGATGATCACGATATGGGGGTGACCCATGTGATCCGGGGCGATGACCATCTGAACAATGCCGCCCGCCAGATGATGATTTACGACGCCATGGGCTGGGAGGTGCCGGTCTGGGCGCATATACCGCTGATCCACGGGTCTGACGGCAAAAAACTGAGCAAGCGGCACGGCGCGTTGGGGGCACAGGAATATCAGGCAATGGGGTATCCGGCGGCGGGTATGCGGAATTATCTGACCCGGCTGGGATGGAGCCACGGGGATGATGAATTCTTTAGCGACGAACAGGCCAAGGCATGGTTTGATCTGGGCGGAATTGGCAAAAGCCCGGCGCGGTTTGACCTGAAAAAGCTGGCGAATTTATGTGGTCAGCACATGGCGGTTGCCGATGATGCTGCGTTGCGGCAGGAACTTGAGGCATATTTACAGGCGGCCGGTGAGAAACCCCTTACCAAGTCACAGGGAGACAGGTTGGAACAGGCCATGTACTGCCTTAAAGATCGCGCGAAGACATTCCCGGAACTGGTTGAAAAGGCGCGCTTTGTGCTGACCACCCGCCCCTTGCAACCAGATGAAAGGGCCGTGGTTGCATTGGCTAATGTAGACGATGGTATACTGAACGAATTGACGCCGCACCTGCAAAATGTTAACTGGACCCGAGACGACCTGGAGGAGACCCTGAACGCTTTTGTCGGCGCGCGCGGGTCAAAGTTTGGCAAGCTGGCCGCACCCTTGCGCGCAGCTCTTGCCGGGCGCACCGTTACCCCTTCGGTATTTGACATGATGCTGGTGCTGGGACGCGATGAGGTCCTGGCCCGGCTAAAGGACGCCGCTGGCTAGAACGATTGGGTTTAACACTCAGGTAACTTCTTGGCGGTACGACCAGAGGTATGAGCATTTGCAGATCTATTCGACGAGGCCGAAAACAGGAAGGAAAAACCGATGACTAACAGCAATAAAACCGCCACGCTTATCGTGAATGGCGAGACCTATGAATTGCCAATGTACACGCCCACCGCCGGGCCGGATGTAATCGACATCCGTAAACTTTACGCGCAGGCGGGCGTGTTCACCTATGATCCCGGCTTTACCTCGACGGCCGCCTGCGACAGCACCATTACCTTTATTGATGGCGAAAAGGGAGAGTTGTTGCATCGCGGTTATCCGATCGACCAACTGGCGGGTAAATCGCATTATCTTGAGGTCTGTTATCTGCTGCTTTACGGCGAGCTGCCGACTGTCGACCAGTTGGAGGATTTTGAACACCGTGTCACCCATCACACCATGGTGCACGAGCAGATGATGAACTTTTTCAGAGGCTTCCGGCGTGATGCTCATCCAATGGCGATCATCACCGGGGTGATTGGCGCGATGTCGGCGTTTTATCATGACAGTCTGGACATCACCGACGAATGGCAACGTGAAGTGGCGTCCATCAGGATGATCGCCAAGATGCCGACGATTGTGGCGATGGCGTTTAAATACACCGTTGGCCAGCCGTTTGTGTACCCGCGCAACGATCTTGATTATGCGTCCAACTTCCTGCGCATGTGTTTTTCTGTCCCCTGCGAGGAATATGAGGTCAACCCGATCCTGTCCCGCGCCATGGACCGGATTTTCACCCTGCACGCGGACCATGAACAAAACGCGTCGACCTCGACTGTTCGGCTGGCATCGTCGTCCGGGGCCAATCCGTTTGCCTGCATTGCCGCCGGGGTGGCCTGTCTTTGGGGTCCGGCGCACGGTGGCGCCAATCAGGCCTGTCTGGAAATGCTGCGCGAGATTGGCACAGTGGATCGTATTCCCGAATTCATTGCCCGGGCCAAAGACCGCGATGATCCGTTCCGTTTGATGGGTTTTGGTCACCGGGTTTACAAGAACACCGATCCACGCGCGACGGTTCTGAAACAATCCGCCGACGAGGTGCTGGAACTGCTGGGGGTTGAGGATAACGAGCTGCTGAAAGTCGCCAAGGCGCTGGAAAAAGTAGCGCTGAATGATCCATATTTCATTGAGAAAAAGCTGTTTCCCAATGTGGATTTCTATTCCGGGATCATTCTTGAGGCGATGGGGTTCCCCACGTCGATGTTCACGCCGATTTTCGCGCTGTCGCGCACTGTCGGCTGGATTTCGCAGTGGAAAGAAATGATCGCCGATCCACAGCTGAAAATCGGCCGCCCACGGCAGCTTTATCATGGCGAGACCAACCGGGATTATACCGATATCGAAACCCGGTAAGGTACGTCAGGCATCGAATCACCCATGTCTTGACGCGCGCTGATCCACTTTGATGGCGGCGCGCGTCAATCATTTGCAAAAATTTGCAAGATCAGGGCGCGATTGCGCCGGATAAAAAGACAATCCCGATGTGACCGGGGAATTGTTAACCAAATTTTAACAATTTCATGAATTTGTTTGACCCCCGCCATAATCTCGCCCCTATTCGTCTCTGAAACGGGGGAATCGAAATGTTGGAAATCTATTTACTTATTTTTGCCGGCTGGCTTGGTGCTGCGGCAATTTATAATGAAGTCAAGGATGATGACGACACGACCGGCAGCACTGGAAACCCCGACAACCCCGACCTTGGTGACGAAAACCAGATTCTAAAGGGAACACCCGGCGATGACGTGCTGAGTGGTGGTTCCGGCGATGATGTGTTCTCAGGTTTCAACGGTGACGACACACTGACCGGCGGTCAGGGTAATGACACCATGTTCGCAGGCGACGGTGACGATGTATTATTCGGCAACCAGGGCGCCGATGATCTGCATGGCGCCGGTGGCAGCGACCTTATTGATGGCGGCGCTGACAATGACGCCTTGAATGGTGGTTCCAACAATGATCTGCTATTTGGCTCGGTTGGCAATGACACTCTGAACGGCGATCAGGAAGATGATCTGCTGTTGGGGGCCGGGGGCGATGACACGCTGGATGGCGGGTCGGGTGACGATGTTCTGATTGGCGGGGTCGGCGAAGATACATTGGTTGGTGGCAACGGTGATGATGTGCTGTTTGGCGGTCAGGGCGGCGACGCGGCAGGCGATATCACCCGGGACAATCTGGGGGATACCCACGCCAATCTGGACGCCATTCTTGCCGGTTTGCAGTCCAGCTCTGATCAACTGGTAAGCTCGGACATCGGGGTCGATACCCTTGATGGCGGTGCTGGCGATGATATGCTGTTTGTCGGGGCCGGTGACACCGCGACAGGTGGTGGTGGCATGGATGAATTTGTCCTGCTGCAGAACACATCCGGCGCAGTGGCCGAGATTACCGACTATGACAATCAGGATGATATCCTGGTCTATTATTATCCCCAAGGCACAGCCGAGCCGGACATCGAAGTTTCAGAAGACGCCGATGGAAATGCCACCGTTTTGCAGGACGGAGAACAGATTGCGGTGCTGACCGGTGTGGCCATGGCTGATGTCACAATTGCCTTGCTGGAACGAGGCACCGGGGGTTCCGACAATGTCGACCCCGGCGATGGTAACCTGACCTTGCACGGCACACCGGGCGATGACGTGCTGACCGGTGGCGCAGGCGACGACGCGTTCGTGGGCTTTGACGGCAACGATGTATTGCTTGGCGGTCAGGGCAATGACACCATGTTTGCAGGCAATGGCGACGATGAACTGTTTGGCCATCAGGGCGAAGACAACCTGCACGGTGCGGATGGTGACGATCTGATTGATGGCGGCGCCGGTAATGATCGCCTGAACGGCGGCTTTAACAACGATCTGTTGTTTGGTGGCTTGGGCGATGACATGCTGAACGGCGATCACGAGGATGATCTGCTGCTGGGCGGTGAAGGCGCTGACACGCTGGATGGCGGGTCGGGCCATGACGTTCTGGTTGGGGGTGCCGGCCAGGATATTCTGATTGGCGGCAACGGTGATGACGTGCTGTACGGCGGTCTGGGCGGCGGTGCGGCGACCGGCATTACCCAGGACAATCTGGGCGAAACCCAGGATGATCTGGCTGCCATCGTCGCAGGCCTTCAGTCGACCTCGGATCAGGCCATGGGTGCCGACGACAGCGCCGATATTCTTGATGGCGGTGCGGGTGATGACCTGTTGTTTGTCGGGGGTGGCGATACGGCAACTGGTGGCGGTGGCATGGATGAATTTGTCATCCTGCAAAATACATCGGGCGAAGTGGCCGAGGTTGCGGATTATGACAGTGCTGATGATGCCCTGATTTATTATTACCCCGAAGGCACCGCCGAACCTGTGATCGACGTCTCGCAAGACGCCGATGGCAATGCCACCATTCTACAGGACGGTGTGCAGATTGTGACCCTGACCGGTGTTGCCATGGCTGATGTCGAGATCGCGGTAATGGAAAGCACGGCCGCCTGACGCCAGGTGAAATGAACGACCTTAGCGCCCTTCGAACTTCGCGGGGCGCTTTTCCATGAACGCCACCACCCCTTCGCGGAAATCGCGGGATTGGCCGCATTTTCCCTGCAAATGCGCCTCAAGCGTCAACTGGTCTGGCAGAGAATTGCCGGAACTGGCGCGCAGGGCCTGTTTGACCGCGCCGTAGGCTGCTGTTGGTCCTTGCGCCAGAACCTGCGCGCGTGCGCGCCAATGGGCGTCAAAGGCGTCATCCGCCACGGCCTCCCAGATCATCCCCCAGTCGCTGGCTTGGCGCGCGCTGATCTTGTCAGCAAACAGCGCCGCCCCCATCGCCTTGGCCAGCCCCATCTGACGCGGCAGGAACCAGGTGCCGCCAGCGTCCGGCATCAGGCCGATCCGGGTAAACGCCTGTAGGAAATAGGCACTTTCGGCGGCAATCACCACATCCGTCGCCAATGCCAGGCTGGCCCCTGCCCCGGCCGCCGGGCCATTCACCGCAGCAATGGTCGGTACTTTGCAATCAAAGATTGCTTCCAGCATCGGGGTGTATTCGTCGCGCAATGTGCGTTCCATATCCGGCACGCCGCCGCCACCTGCATCGCCCAGATCCTGCCCGGTGCAAAACGCAGCGCCTTCACCGGTCATCACGATGGCCCGGGCCGTTTGCGCCGCTTCGTTCATGGCAAACGTAATCTCGGCCCGCATCTGGGTGTTCAGGGCGTTCATCTTTTCCGGGCGGTTCAAGGTCAGGATGGCCAGACCATCACTGATTTCAAGGCGGATTGTCTGATAGTCCATGATGCGGCCCTTTCAGGAAATTTGGCAAGATATTTGGCAGGGAACTTGCCAGGGAACTTGCCAGGAATTGGTTTGCCGCCAACCTGACGCAAAGCCGGGGTGCTGAAAAGCAGAACCGCGCGTCAATCTTGCAGAATTTTGCGCAGGCGGGCCTGTTCTTCGTCACTCAGGTCATCGGGACCAGTGCCCGTGGCCCTGGAACGGCCACGCAAAAACATCGCCCCCATCCCGCCTGCCAGCAAAAACATGAACGGACCTGCCCCCCACAGCAGCCAGTTTGCCCCACCTGTGGTCGGGCGCAGCAATACATATTCGCCAAACCGGTCAACAATGAACGCCAGGGTCTGATCATCGCTGTCCCCCGCCACCAGCCGTTCGCGCACCAACAGGCGCAGATCGCGGGCCAGTTCGGCGTTGCTTTCGTCAATGCTCTCGTTGCGGCAGACCAGACAGCGAAGACCTTTGCTCAGCGTGCGCGCGCGCGCCTCAAGGCCTGCATCTTCCAGCACCTCATCCGGTTCGACCGCCAAAACAGGCGGGGTTGCCAGCAGGCCCGTCAACAGCAGCGCTATGGCCAAAACCCGCATCATTCGGCTGGCACCTGCTGCGGTTTTCGCTGCGGTTTTCGGGCACCCGCACCGGCCCCCACCCGGAACCGACGGTCCGACAGGCTAAGCGCGCCGCCCAGCGACATCAGCAAGATGCCGGCCCAGATCCAGTTGGTCAACGGCTTGATATACGTTCGCATGGCCCAGCCACCGGCCACCTGTTCATCGCCAATCACCACATAGACATCGCGCAGAAAACGATAATCAATCGCCGCCTCGGTGGTTGGCATGTTCGCCACCGGATAGGTGCGTTTTTCCGGGGTCAGGCGCGCCAGTTCGCGCCCGTCTTTTTCAAGTATGACGGTGGCAAGGGTCGAAAAGTAGTTTGGCCCCCTGACCTGTTCAACCGAATCAAGCGTCAGCGAAAATTCCCCCACTTCGAATTTTTCCTTGAGCTGCACCACGCGGATATCCTCTTGCTCCCAGGCTGTCAGCCCGGCGACTGCAAACATGGTGACACCAAGACCGGAATGCGCCACCACCCGGCCCCAATCGGCCCGTGGCAACCGCATCAGACGCACCACGCGCCCGCCCAACGCGCCACGCCCGGTGCGCGACCAGATATCGACCAAAGCACCAAACACCACCCAGGACCCAAGCATCAGCCCAAGCGGCCCCAGTGCCGATCTTTCGGTTTGCATGGCCCAGACCAGCAACCCCAGCGACAGCGCCAGCCCAAGCGCATAGCGCAGCGACCAGACCGCCCGGCCCAATTTCCCGCGCTTCCACGGCAAAAGCGCGCCAATCGGCAGGGCAATCCCCAAAAGCACCATAAAGGGCGTGAATGCCATGTTGAAGAACGGTGGCCCGACGCTCAGCTTGCGATCAAAGAACATTTCGGCAAGGAGCGGCCACATGGTGCCGAAAAATACCACAAAACAGGCAACCGCCAACAGCACGTTGTTGACCACCAGTCCGCTTTCCCGGCTGACCATGGAAAACACACCCTTGGCCTCCATGGTGCCGGCCCGCATGGCAAACAGCACCAGCGCGCCGCCGGTGAACGTCACCATGATCATCAGGATAAATATCCCGCGCTCTGGGTCGCTGGCAAAGGCATGCACCGAAGTAAGCAGCCCTGACCGCACGATGAACGTCCCCAGCAGGGAGAACCCGAAGGCCAGGATCGCCAGCAGGATGGTCCAGCTTTTCAATGATTCGCGCTTTTCCACCACGATCGCCGAATGCAGCAACGCAGCCGCCAGCAGCCAGGGCATGAACGAAGCATTCTCGACCGGATCCCAGAACCAGAAGCCGCCCCAGCCAAGTTCGTAATAGGCCCACCAGGAGCCAAGACCGTTACCCAGGGTCAGGAACATCCAGGCCGCCAGGGTCCAGGGCCGCACCCAGCGCCCCCAGGCCGCATCGACCCGGCCCTCGATCAGGGCGGCAACGGCAAAGGAAAACGCCATGCTGAGGCCAACATAGCCAAGATATAAAAACGGCGGATGAAAGGCCAGCCCGGGATCTTGCAACAGCGGGTTCAGATCGCGGCCGTCAAAGGGGGCCACATCCATGCGGATAAACGGGTTCGAGGTGAACAGGATAAACGCCATGAATGCCACGCCGATCGAGGATTGCACCGCCAGAACCCTGGCCCGCAGGCTGGGCGGCAAGCCACCGCCAAACCAGGTCGCCATCGCGCCAAAAAGTGCCACGATCATCACCCAAAGCAACATTGAGCCTTCGTGATTGCCCCAGGTGCCGGAAACCTTATACAACATCGGCTTGGCTGAATGGCTGTTCTCAACCACAAGTTTCACCGAGAAATCCGAGGTGACGAAGGCATACATCAGCGCACCAAAGGAAAACGCGATCAGGGCGAATTGCGCATTGGCGGCAGGTTCCGCCAGCGCCATCCATCCGGGCAGACGTTTATGGGCACCAATCATCGGCACCACCATCTGGACGATGGCAACCATGAAGGCAAGGATAAGGGCGAAATGGCCAAGTTCTGTAATCATGAGGGGGTATATAAAGCGGCCCACAGCCAGAGCCAATGATATTCTTGCATTCCCGGTATCACTTTGTCGAAAGCACCAACTTTATTCTTGCAACAAACCCCAAATCACATTCGCGCCGACGCAATGGCCAACCCATCAGCAACGGCCGTAAACACCTCGGTGAACGAATGGGCTGCGTCCGGGAACTGGGCGCGCATGGTTTCCTGAACCATCGGCATCAGGCTTGAGCCACCGACATAGATCACCCGGTCGATCCGGTCCGATCCAAGACCGGCCATTTGCACCGTCTCTTGTGCACCCAGCCGCAACATCTGCGCCTGACCAGCCAGAATGCGCGCCAACGCCGTCGCAGGCAAGGTAACAGACAGGCCCGGTTCGATCTGATCCAGCAAAATGTCGGGCTGCGCGCCACCTGAACTGGCGGCGATCTTGCCCCGCTCGACGGCAAAGGCCATTTCATGCCCAAGTTCATGGTCCAACACCGCAACCAGCCGGTTCATGGTCCCCGGCGCCGTGGACAGCCCGGCCATTTCCCCAGCCATGCGACGGTTTTCACCAGTGTAAAGGAACGCGATCTTTTCCCATGTGGCCAAATCGTTGAAGATCGCGTTGGGAACCGGTGACACCCCCGGACCCATCACTTTTCGAAGCTGCGTGCCTTTGCCCAGCAACGGCATCACCCGGTCGATGCTGATGGCGCGGTCAAAGTCGGTGCCGCCGATGCGCACCCCGTGGTTGGCCAGAATTGTCACGCCGCCCCTACCCGCCCGAAACAGCGAAAAATCCGACGTGCCGCCACCGATATCAACGATCAACCCGATCCCGCCTGACTGTTCGGGCGCGCCGCTGGCAATTGCTGCGGCCTCGGGTTCGGGGATGAACGTGACGCCACTGAACCCGGCGGCAAGGTAGCAGGCCCGCAAATCTGTCTCGGCCTGGGTTTCGCGCGGATCACCGGCCCCGTGAAACACCACAGGGCGGCCGGACACGGCATGATCGAACACCTGCCCGGACTCGGATTCAGCGCGGGTTTTGATGTGGTTCAAAAAGCGCGCGATGATGTCAACAAAAGTCACACGCCGGTTCAGTATCTGGCGTTTTTCATGCATCAACGGGGTGCCCAGCACGCGTTTCAATGCCCGCATGAATCGCCCCTCGGTCCCGTCCAACAGCGCCTGGTTGGCCGGTTCACCAATCAGGGTCTGGCGGGTTTCGAAATCAAAAAAGAAGGTGCTGGGGACGGTTTTCTGACCCGGCGCCATTTCGATCAGCCGTGGTTGGCCGTTCCTGACATATCCGGCCGCCGAATTGGAGGTGCCAAAATCAATCCCCAAGCTATTGCCACGATGCGCCATGCCCTATTCCGTTCAAAGCCGATTGAAAGGTGCCGATTTAGGGTGCGCGCGCGATCTCGTCAAGCCAGTGAGATCAGTAAACCAAACCTCAATATCCGCACCCAAAAACACGACCGTGTCTCGGGCGGTCAGCCCGCCCCGTCGGAGGCGCTGCGCGCCGTGAGACAAAGAATGGCGCAGTTATTCAGACAAACTTAGAACCAAAGCGCCCAAACGAGCGACGGCTCGTCGGCCAGTCAGGCCGCCCCGTCGGAGGTGCTGCGCGCCGTGAGACAAAGAATGGCGCACCCGTCGCGATTCGAACGCGAGACCTCTGCCTTCGGAGGGCAGCGCTCTATCCAGCTGAGCTACGGGTGCTTACGCGGGCCGTATAGGCCATCATCCCGGTCCGCGCAATCGCAAAAACCCAATGGTTGCCTCTTGCGTTAACGCGCATCCTTGGGGAGTATTCGCGACAAGTTAATCAACAAGGGTTACAATTTCATGCGGTCACCTCTTTGGCTTTTACTGCTGGTTCAGGGCGTCGTTTCGGCCGCCTCGCTGGTGGTCGAAATTGTTGCCGGGCGGATGCTGGCACCGTACGTTGGCATGTCGCTGTACACTTGGACTTCGATCATCGCCGTGGTTCTGGCTGGATTTTCGGTGGGCCATTGGTGGGGCGGGTTGCTGGCCGAACGGGACGCGCGCCGGGCCATGCGGGCCACGGGTTGGGCCATGCTGGCGGCAGCACTTACTACGGCGGTGGCGCTGATCTTGCTGCAACGCATTGCCGGGCCGGTATTGCTGTCGGTTGGCCATCCGGTCTGGGGGATTGTCGTGCTGTCGATGCTGGTGTTCTTCCTGCCCAGCCTGTTTGCCGGCATCCCGGCGCCGGTTCTGGCACGGATTGCGGTGGACGCCAGCGACCGGTCAGGCCGCGCATTGGGGGCGATCTTTGCGGTCGGCGCCGTGGGCGCCATTGTCGGCACATTGCTGGCCGGATTCCTGTTCATCTCGTGGTTGGGTACCACAGCGACACTGGCGGTGGTGACGCTGGCCTATCTGGGGTCGGCATTGGCGTGCTTTGCCATGGCGGGCGGGCGCATATGGGTGCCCTTGCTGGCCGGGTTGGTCGCCCTTGGGCTGGCGGGCTATTCCCTGGCCGCCCCCAACCCCTGCACCCGCGAAAGCCGGTATTTCTGCATTCGCACGCTGGATATGTCCGACGACCCATCCCAACCGGTGCGCCTGATGGTGATTGACCACCTGGGCCACGGGATAAGCGCGAAAGGTCGGCCCAAGGTCATGTTCACCGAACATGCCGCGATGCTGGACGCATTGGCGCGCCTTCGTGCCAATCGCGCCGATTTCACCAGCTTTTTCATCGGCGGTGGGTCGTATTCGATCCCGCGCAGCTGGCAGGTGCGCAACACCGGCCCCCGCACCGTTGCCGAAATTGACCCTGAGGTCACCGTAGTGGCCGTCAGTGATTTTTGGTTTGACGCGAATTCGGCGCGTATCCTGCACCAGGATGCGCGCCGCGCCTTGCTTACAAGAGCGGACAAGTACGACGTGATCATCGGCGATGCCTTTGCGGATGTGGCTGTACCCGCACATCTGATCACCAAAGAGTTCTATCAACTGGTCGCATCGCGCCTGGCCCCAAACGGCACCTATCTGATGAATGTGATCGACTATGAAGACCGGCTAGAGGCAGTTGCCTCGGTCGCGCTGACCTTGCAACAGGTGTTTCCCGTGGTCGAAATCTGGACCAACACCACCCGCCCCGCCGCCGGTGCCAGGGTGGTGTTTGTATTGGTTGCAGGTCAAACCCCCACCGCGCAGGGCCGTATCACCGCGTCCGCACCCGATCCCACCGAGTTTGGCGCCATGGCGCCCGACTGGGTCACCGACCTTGCCACTTCGCGCGGCATCATCCTTAGCGACAATTTCGCGCCGATTGACCGGTTGATCGGACGGCCCGATTAAAACGCAGGCTGCGCAGTTTTACGCGCCTTACGCGAACAAGTCATGCGCAAGTTCCAGCGCCTGGATCAGCACATCGACCTCGTCTTTGGTATTATACATCCCAAACGATGCGCGACAGGTGGCCGTCAGCCCAAGATGATCCATCAGTGGTCCGGCGCAATGGTGCCCGGCCCGCACCGCGACGCCCTTTTTGTCAAGAATTGTGGAAATGTCATGCGCATGCGCCGCCCCGTCCAGAGTGAAGCTGAAGATCGCCGCCTTGTCCGGCGTGGTGCCCTGGACCTGTAGCCAGTTCAGCCCGCCCAGCCGCATCGCCGCATAGTCGCGCAAACCCGCCTCATGGGCGGCAATCGCAGTCATGCCGACGCCCATCAGATATTCAAGAGCCACCCCCATGCCGATCGTCTGAACAATCCCGGGCGTGCCCGCCTCGAACATCATTGGTGGGTCGTTGTACACAACCCCCCCCTGCGTCACCTCTTTGATCATGTCGCCGCCGCCCATGAAGGGGCGCATTTCGGCCATCCGTTCGGATTTGATATATATCGCCCCAGAGCCGGACGGCCCATAAAGTTTGTGCCCGGTGATGGCGTAGAAATCACACCCCATATCAACCACATCAACCGGCATATGCACCGCACCTTGCGACCCATCAACCAGCACAGGAACACCAAGATCATGCGCGGCCGTGCAGATGGATTTCACATCAACAATGGTTCCCAACACATTGGAACATTGGGTGATTGCCACCAACCTGGTCCTGGGCGTAATCGCATCAATCACCGCAGCCGGATCCAGCGCACCAGTGGCGTCGACCTCGACCCATTTCAGCACCACACCCATGCGTTCGCGCAGGAAATGCCAGGGCACGATATTGGCGTGATGCTCCATCACGCTGAGGATTATTTCGTCCCCGGCCTGCATCCGTGGCATGGCCCAGGCGTATGCCACCAGATTGATGCCCTCGGTGGTGCCGGAATTGAACACGATCTCATTTTCGGAACCGGCCCCAAGAAAGCGGGCGGTGATACCGCGTACCGCCTCATACTTGTCGGTCGCCAGGTTAGAAAGGTAATGCAAGCCACGGTGAACATTGGCATATTCTTCGGCATAGCCGCGGGTGATCGCATCAATCACCACTTTTGGTTTCTGTGCCGAGGCGCCATTATCAAGGTATGTCAGCGGCTTGCCATTAACCTGACGTGCCAAAATTGGAAAATCGGCGCGAATGCCTTCGATGTCATAGCTCAAGATTTGATCCAACATTCGGTCCTCCGACCATAATCGCAAGGATCGACAAGCCAATCACCACCCCCAAAAGCGCGCCAACCATCACCATCACCGATTTCCCCAGTGAATTGAACTTATGGGATTCGTTGATGAAATGCGCCAGCATGTAAAGCCCGATCAACCCGCCCGCCAATGTAAGGATATTGGCCACAAGCGGCACAACCATCAGCGCCATATATGCCAGTATCTGGATCGCCGCCTGAACGATCTGCACCCAGATCACCAGCGTCAGAATATCGCGAACCGTGCCAACCCCGCCCATCATCCGGCCCGTGAAAACCAGCGCAAACACCATCAGAGAAAGGCCTGCCACCATGATGGCAAAGTTGAAGAAGGGGGCAGAGAAAAACGCCGGATACGGCGACCGCAGGCCAATGATTTCGACCGAAAACACGAACAGAAACGTGTTGACCAAAGCCACCAACAACAACGCTTTCCACAAAACAGCGATCTCAAGCCGCATCCCCATCAGAATACCGGCGGCCTTCTTCGGGTCTTTTACCGATAACACGGCCAGTTCGATCCAATTCATGTTGCCTGCCTTTGCACTTGCCAAAACCCCGCCACCCAAAACCACAGGAATGTCGCCAGCCAAATCGCGCCAACCCCCTGCAACCCTGGTCCCTGACCGATAAACCCGGCCACCAGCCCGTGTAGTAATACCAGCGGACTGCTGGCCAGCAAGGCCCAAAACAACGCCAGCCGCGCGCCATAGCCGTTGCCCTTGCCGCCAGTCATATGCGCGCCCAATTGAGTCAACCCAGCCAACGCGTAAAACCCCAAAGGCGCAATGAACAACCACCCAAGCAAGGCGCCACCCATCAACATATTCAAATCCTGCCCGCTCAGATGCGATTCGCGCGAAAGACGCGGCAGTTGGGCGACAAACATCACCACGCAACCAACCATCAGAATCACCAACGCGCGGTCTTCGCGCGCAGGGCCGGCGATCATCCGGCGCATCACCCGTCCCGGGCCACCATAGGTGGCAACTATGTCTACTGTTACCGCCATTAACCGCGCCGCGACAGCCAGTTTTCAAGCCGTGACCGGATATCTTCGGCCAGGGCCTTATCTTCGATCTCGTCCACCGCTTCGGCCAGGAATGACAGCGTCAGAAGATTGGTCGCCTCTTTCTGGGGCACCCCGCGCGAACGCAGGTAAAACAAGGCGGTTTCGTCGATTGCCCCGGTGGTCGACCCATGCGAGCAGATCACATCATCGGCATAGATTTCAAGTTCTGGCTTGGCCAGAAACTGACTGTCATCGTCCAGTAGCAACGCCTGGGAAATCTGATACCCATCGGTCTTTTGCGCCCCGGCCTTGACCAGAATCTTACCCTGGAAAACACCGGTGGCCCCGTTGCGCAGCACCTTTTTGAACACCTGGCGGCTTTCACAATTCAGCGCATCATGGGTGACAAACACCGTGTCATCATGGTGAAAATCGCGGTTCCCGCCAGCGTCGCCAACACACGCCCCGGCCACATGTGCCACACCGTCGTCACCGATCAGTTCGATCACAGATTCGTTGCGGGTCAACGCGCCGTTGACTGTCACGGTAAAGCTTTTGAACACGGACTGCTTGCCAAGCCGGGTAAACATCGCCGTCACCGCGCGCCGTTCCGGGTCGCGTCCCTGGGCGCGGACATGGTGCAGCGTGCCGCCGTCGGCAATGTCGATCTCCATACATTCGTTCAGCCGGGCCGCCGCCGGGCCATTTTCCAGAATGGTCACCTCGGCCCCGGATTCAACCCGGATAACATGGTGCAGGATCGCGTCAGAAGCCCTTGAACCATGGATATAAATCAGGCTGATTGGCTTGCTTGGCCGACCCGTCACATGAATCGCGATGCCATCCGTCGCAAAAGCGGTGTTGAGTGCTGCAAAGGGGCGCGGAACCGGGGTCTGGCCCCGGGTTTCCAACACGCCGTAAATGTCTTTCGCCCAGTGGATATCGGTACAGCAGATATCCTCAAGCCGATCAAATGAAACACCTTCAAGGCTAAGGTCATCCGACGCTTGCGGGTCAAACACACCGTCAACAAAAACGATCTTCAGCCGGTCAAACTCATCGAACAACAGCCCCTCTTCATTGTCGAATGGCGCGGCTGGCGGCACCTCGGCGGTCAGCAAAGTGTCGGGCTTGGTGAACTTCCAATATTCATCGCGCCGTTGCGGCAGCCCCATGGCACGCAGCCGCGCCAATGCGGCACGACGTGCCACTTCGATACAGCCGCCTTCGGGCATCTTCAGCGTGTCCAACAACGCCTCGGTGGCGACCGTGCGTGGGTTCGGCGCGCTCATCACGCCACCTCAGCCAAAAGGTCGGCATAACCGTTCTGTTCGACGTTCAAAGCCAGTTCGGGTCCACCCGACTTTATGATCCGCCCATCAGCCATGATATGCACCACGTCAGGTTTGATATGGTCCAGAAGTCGTTGATAATGCGTAATAACAAGGAACGACCGCTTACCGTTGCGCAGGGCATTGACGCCTTCGGAAACCAGCTTCATCGCGTCCACATCAAGGCCTGAATCGGTCTCGTCCAGGATGCACATCTTTGGTTCAAGCATCGCCATTTGCAGAATCTCATTGCGCTTTTTCTCGCCACCGGAAAAGCCGACGTTGACCGGGCGTTTCAACATATCGGCGTCGATCTTCAACTCTTTGGCCCGTGCGCGCACCACTTTGAGGAACTCAGCCGCACTCATCTCATCCTGCCTGCGCGCCTTGCGTTGCGCGTTCACGGCGGTGCGCAGAAACGTCATGTTGCCAACCCCGGGAATTTCCACCGGATATTGAAACGCCAGAAACAGCCCCGCCGCCGCCCGATCTTCGGGCGCAACATCCAACAGGTCCAGCCCGTCCATATGCGCCGTCCCACCGGTGACTTCATAGCCGCCACGCCCGGCCAGAACATAAGAAAGCGTCGATTTGCCCGAGCCGTTTGGCCCCATGATCGCATGCACTTCGCCCGCGCCGATCTCAAGATCGACGCCCTTAAGTATCTGCTTGTCTTCATCTTCAAGTTTGACCCGCAAGTCTTTGATTTTCAGCAATTTCATACCCTCATCATTTCAGGTTCCGGCTGCCCGGAAGGTTTTTTAGGGCCGCGCAAAGCAGCCGGAAAAGTATCAAGCAAGGCTTCGCGGGCGTGTTCAATCGCTTCGCTGTAGCCCAGCCCATGTTGATCTTTCAGCCCGGCGACGTGGCCGGGAATGTCGACAATCGCCAAAGGCGCGATCATCGCCCGCCCGATCGAGGCGCCATAATCGTGGTATTTCAGATGCGACTGTGTACCCGGAGACAGCCAGGTATTGGCCACACCACAGGCATCCGCCACAACCAACCCGTGCAAGGATGAGGCGATCACATGGGCACAGGCTGCGATTTTGCGACAGACCTCTTTGGTGTTGCCGCCCACATCAATCAATTCCAATGCCGGTTCGCGGGCGATCAGGTCGGCCACTTCGGGGTCATCCGCCTGAGAATGGTGCATCACCAGCCCGATCCGGTCATTGCGTGCAGGAAGTGGCCCAAGGATCAGCGGCGTCAGCAGACCGGGATCGCCATATTGGTTGGTCTTGACCCCAAGAAGTGCTGCCGTTACCGGGCCGCGCAGCAAACCCACCTGAACATTGTCAAGAAAATCCACCGGCACCGAATGCAGCAGGCCGGCACCCCATATCCAAGGCCGCACACCGTCGCCGCGCGGTTCACGATATTTGCGCCGCATCACTTGTATCAACGAACCAATGGCCAGCATTTCACAGCCCCCCGGCCCGGCATGGGATACTTTGCGCCCGGAAACCTGCGACACGATCAGCGCCGACAGGGTGTCGCCAAAATTGGCCACACCCTGCCACCAGAACAGCCGCAAGGGCATGGGATTGGTGGCCACATCAGACATGGTTTACCCCAGCACCACGGCGGTGCCACTGGCCGAAAGAGTTGCGGTGACAATCATGATCAGAACTTTCCATTTTCCAGTGGGCGTGGGTTTTCACCCACCCTACAAATATTGCCAAAGGCGGGGCGAAAACCCAACTTACCCGACGGATCCCTCAAGCGATATCGCCACCAATTGCTGCGCTTCCATGGCAAACTCCATCGGCAGGGCCTGCAACACGTCCTTGCAGAATCCGTTGACCACCAGGGCCACGGCCTCTTCTTCGTCCATCCCGCGGGATCGGCAGTAGAACAATTGATCGTCATCCACCTTTGAGGTCGTCGCCTCATGCTCGACCCGGGCCGAGTTGTTACGCACCTCGATATAAGGCACCGTATGCGCCCCGCATTTGTCGCCGATCAGCAGGCTGTCGCATTGGGTGTAATTGCGGGCATTCTTGGCCTTGGGGTGCATAGACACCAACCCGCGATAGGTATTCTGCGCATGTCCCGCCGAAATGCCCTTGGACACGATGCGCGATTTGGTGCGCGCGCCCAGGTGGATCATCTTGGTGCCGGTATCGGCCTGCTGATAGTTGTTGGTGATGGCGATCGAATAAAACTCGCCCTGGCTGTCATCGCCGCGCAGAATGCAAGACGGGTATTTCCAGGTCACAGCCGAGCCGGTTTCAACCTGCGTCCACATGATTTTTGCGCGATCCCCCCGGCAATCAGCCCGCTTGGTGACAAAGTTGTAAATGCCGCCAACCCCGTTCTCGTCCCCGGGATACCAGTTCTGAACGGTGGAATATTTCACCTCGGCGTCTTCTTCGATGATGATCTCGACCACGGCGGCATGCAATTGGTTGGTGTCGCGCTGCGGTGCTGTGCAGCCCTCAAGGTACGACACATACGACCCCTTGTCGGCGATGATCAACGTCCGCTCAAACTGGCCGGTGTTTTCGGCGTTGATGCGGAAATAGGTCGACAATTCCATCGGGCAACGCACCCCCGGCGGGATATAGACAAATGAGCCATCCGAGAACACGGCCGAATTCAACGTCGCATAGAAATTGTCCGACGCGGGCACCACGGTGCCCAGATATTTCTTCACCAACTCAGGATGATCACGGATCGCTTCCGAGATGGAACAAAAGATCACCCCGGCCTTTTTCAACTCGGATTGAAAGGTCGTGCCAACGGATACGGAATCAAACACCATATCCACGGCGACCTTCCGGCCATCGGCGGGCGAAGCCTCGGCCCCCTCGACCCCTGCCAAAATCATCTGTTCACGCACCGGAATGCCCAGCTTTTCATAGGTCGCCAACAGCTTTGGGTCGACCTCGTCCAGTGACTTCGGCTTGACTTCCATGCTTTTGGGCCGGGCGTAATAATAGATGTCCTGAAAATCAATCTCGGGGTAATTCACCATCGCCCATTTCGGCTCTTGCAGCTTGCCCCAGCGTTCAAACGCCGCAAGCCGCCAGTCGGTCATCCAGATCGGTTCTTCGTTCTTGTCCGAGATCAGCCGGACGATATCGGTGTTCACACCCTTGGGCGCAAACTCCATCTCGATTTCGGTTTCCCAGCCATATTTATAGGTGCTGACCTCGGCCACTGCATCCACAGTGTCCTGATCGACCCCATCTTTCACTATCGTCTGGTCCAAAGCAGCCATGCCTCTCTCCTGATCTCACGCCGCACTGCTTTATGCAGCCCGGGCGCGAAAATTCTCTTCTTTGGCCAGCCACGCAGTGGCAAAGCCCATCACATCATCCTTCGTCGTCTCCGGCCCCAGCGATACCCTTATCGCACAAGCCGAGATCTGGTCATCATAGCCCATCGCCCGCAACACCCCACTGGCGCGCAGCTTGCCGCTGGAACACGCCGACCCGGCGCTGATCGCGTATCCCGCTAGATCCATCTGCATAACCTGCGTCTCGCCCTTCCAGCCCGACGTAGCGATACATAGCGTATTTGGCAGGCGAGTCACTCCATTCCCGACAAAAATAGTATGTTTCACAGAATCCTCAAGCGTTGCCTGCAACAAATCGCGCATCTGCGCCACCTTGTCCCAAACCCCATCGGCCAAATCCCGCGCCGCCGCCTTGGCCGCCGCACCAAACCCGGCAATGCCAATCAGGTTCTCCGTCCCGGCGCGCCGCCCCATCTCTTGCCCGCCACCTTTGATTCGTGCGGCCACCTCGGTGCCCCGCTTGACCACCAGGGCGCCAACCCCCTTGGGGCCGCCAATCTTATGGGCCGAAATCAACGCCATTTCAGCGCCGCACCAGTTGAATGCCACCGGCATCTTGCCAAAGCTCTGGGTGGCATCCGTCACCGCCAACCCGGCGGGCAATTCCTGAACAATCCCGGTTTCGGAATTGGACATCTGCAGGACCGATCGCCCCGGCACATCAACCTGAACCAAACCAGCAGAATCCACCGCCAGCCCACCATCGGTCCAGGCCGCAACCGCATCATGCTCCAACCCCGACCCAAACAACCCGCGCCCGGCACAGGCCAGGGCCGCAGCCTCGGTCGCACCGGAGGTAAACACAACATCCGCGCCATCCGCGCCAAACGCCGCCGCCACCTGTGCGCGTGCCCGCTCAATCAATCCACGCGCCGCGCGCCCCTCGCCATGCACCGACGACGGATTGCCACACAGATCCATCGCGCCGATCATCGCCGCGCGCGCCTCTGCCCTCAAAGGCATCGACGCATTATGATCAAGATAGACCCGCCTCATATCTTCTTCTTGCTCTTCATCTTGCATAACTGCATTGGGTTTACATCACATCGCCATTCACCCCAAGAGTGGGCGAATGGCCATACTTTCTTTTTCAGGAAAACCCAAAACATCTGAAATAAACTCAAATTCCGACCCATCCCCAAACACAACACCAGCATCTTCAAACATCCACCACCGACAACAGCCCCGGCACCGCAGGACAGGGCGCCAGTTCATTCTCGATCACATCCGACAGGCGGGTCTGGTGCAGGAACACATAAACATGCGCACTCAGACATTCCCACAACCGGTTCGACATGGACTGGGCTTTGGAACCCGACGACCCCCCCGAGGCCCCGGCCCCGGTATGCATCGCATCCACCGTCTCATCCACCGCCGCCAGAATCTCGACTATGCGAATATCCGAAGGTACCCGCGCCAGCCGGTATCCACCCCCGGGCCCGCGAACCGACACAACCAGCTTGTCGCGACGCAGCTTGACAAACAACTGCTCAAGATAGGGCAGCGAAATATCCTGACGTTTGGCAATATCGCCCAGCGTCACCAGCGCATTCCCGTCGCCCGCATTCATGGCTATATCAACCAGCGCCACCATCGCATAGCGCCCTTTGGTAGAAAGCTTCATCCCATCCATCCCCGGGCTGTTTGAAAAACGTCGAAAACATTGACCTTTTGCGCGCCAGTCAGTAAGTCCCGCTGGAAGTTACACAAACAGCGCGCGCCAGTCGTGTGCATATCTGATTAGAACCATTCTAAGGTGTCTTAGGGAATTCGTCAAGAATACACCGGCGCACTTTTTGAAATAAAACATGCAAGGACAAAACACCTTATGCCCGAGGTCATATTTCCCGGACCCGAAGGTCGCCTAGAAGGCCGCTATCATCCGCAAAAAGAAAAAGACGCCCCAATCGCCATTGTGCTGCATCCGCATCCGCAATTTGGCGGGACCATGAACAACAAGGTGGTGTATAATCTGCATTATGCCTTTTACAACATGGGCTTTACGGTATTGCGCTTCAACTTTCGCGGGGTCGGCCGGTCGCAAGGCGAATACGACCAGGGCATCGGAGAGCTGTCAGATGCGGCCTCGGCGCTTGATTACCTGCAATCCATGAACAACAATTCCAAACATTGCTGGGTGGCCGGGTTTTCATTCGGTTCATGGATCGGCATGCAGTTGCTGATGCGCCGCCCCGAGATTACCGGCTTTATCACCGTATCGCCTCCGGCCAACATGTACGACTTTTCGTTCCTGGCCCCCTGTCCGTCGTCTGGTCTGGTGATCAACGGGCTGGCCGACCGGGTGGCACCGCCAATTGATACCGTCGCTTTGGTCGACAAGTTGCATGAACAAAAAGGCATCACCGTCACTCACCAGGAAATCGAAGGCTCGGACCACTTTTTTCAGGGTGAACATATGGACACGCTGATTGGCAATGTTTCGGACTACGTCAAACAACGCCTGACCGAAACAACCCGCTGATGAGTATTATTGATGTTTTGGCCGCCAAATTGGCCGAAGACAGCATGAAAGCCATGGATGAAACCGGTGACGAGCGGCTGTATTTCGAAGTCGGCAACCTTTTGGCGGCCTCATCCCAATCGCTGGAAGAGGCGTATCTGACCGAAGTGCGGGTGCGTCTGGCGGAACGGCTGGCGCGCAAATTTCTGGTCAACAAGGTCAAGACATTCCGGGCGGCCAAGGCCACAGACAAGACCACAGACAAGACCCCAGGAAACACTACTGGAAAGTCCGCCCCGGTATGACCAAACGGCTTGATGCGCAAATCAGCTTTCTGCGCGAAGCCGATCAGCTAAAGTCTGTTTTGCGCGCCTCGCGGCTGATTGACGGCACGCGCCGGGAAAACTCGGCTGAACACTCTTGGCATATCATGCTGTTTGCGCTGGTTCTGGGCGATCAGGCCGGGCCGGAGGTTGACATAAACCGCGTGTTGAAAATGCTGCTGCTGCATGATCTGGTTGAAATTGATGCCGGTGACGCGCCAATCCACGGCACCGTCGATCATGCGGAAATGGCGGCCAGGGAACAGGCCGCCGCCGACCGGTTGTTCGGGCTGTTGCCACCGGATCAAACCACGGATTTCCGCGCGCTTTGGGATGAGTTCGAGGCCGCAATCACCCCGGATGCACAATTTGCCAAGGCCATCGACCGGTTTCAGGTGCCGATCACCAATCTGGCATGCGGCGGCGGCACCTGGGTCGACTATAACGTCACGATGCAGCAGATGGAAACCCGGGTCGGCGTGCCCGTGCAACGTGGCGCACCCGGTCTTTGGGCCTGGCTACGCCCCAGGTTGGACGCATTTTTTGCCCGCCCTTAGGGGCCGGAATCAATCTGGGCGGCGCGCTTTTCCACCTGTTCGACGATGTGATCGACCAGTTCGTTATTGCCCAGCTTGTGGCTTTGCTTGCCCAGCAGATACACCATCCCCGACCCGGCCCCGCCGCCAGTAAAGCCAACATCGGTCATCAGCGCCTCGCCCGGGCCATTCACCACACACCCAATGATCGACAGGCTCAGAGGCGTGCGAATATGTTCCAACCGCTGTTCCAGCGCCTCGACCGTTTTGATCACGTCAAACCCCTGGCGGGCACAGGACGGGCACGAGATGATGTTGACGCCGCGATGGCGCAGGCCCAACGATTTGAGGATTTCAAAGCCGACCTTGACCTCTTCCACCGGATCCGCACTTAGGGACACGCGGATCGTGTCGCCAATGCCCATCCACAACAGGTTACCCAGGCCAATCGCCGATTTTATGGTGCCGGACACCAACCCGCCGGCTTCGGTTATGCCAAGGTGGATTGGCGCGTCGGTGGCTTCGGCCAGGCCCTGATAGGCGGCCGCCGACATAAACACATCCGACGCCTTGACGCTGATCTTGAAGTTGTGGAAATCATTGTCCTCAAGAATGCGGATATGCGCCAGCCCGGATTCCACCATCGCGTCAGGGCATGGTTCGCCGTATTTCTCCAGCAGGTGCTTTTCCAATGACCCGGCGTTCACACCAATGCGGATGGCGCAACCATGGTCGCGCGCCGCCTTGATCACCTCTTTCACCCGGACCTCGTTGCCGATGTTGCCCGGGTTGATCCGCAGGCAGGCGGCCCCGGCCTCGGCGGCTTCGATGCCGCGCATATAGTGGAAATGGATGTCGGCGATGATCGGCACCGGGGACTCGCGCACGATCTGTTTCAGGGCTTTGGATGACGCGGCATCCGGCACTGAAATACGCACCAGATCGGCGCCTGCATCTGCTGCTGCCTGAACCTGCGCGATGGTGCCCGCCACGTCCGTGGTCAGCGTGTTGGTCATGGTTTGAACCGCGATCGGCGCGTCGCCGCCAACCAAGACGCCGCCGACATTGATCTGACGCGATTTACGCCGGTAAATATTGCGCCACGGGCGCACATGGTTAACCGACGGGTTCAGGGTTGGTGTCGGGGTTGGAATCGGTGACATCTGCCTAGCCTTCGAGATCATTCAGACAGGGCATAGTGTTGCGAACACCGCGCCGCAATGGCTCAGTTATCGTCGTCACCGATGGAAAGCCCCTGTGCCTGCGCGTACCGCACCAGATCCCGGTCCTGACCGTTCACCACTTGCGGGTAGGATTCCTGCAATCCGGCAATCGACAGCGGCACATTCGACGTCACCGAACCGGAAGGCCCGACAGGACCAAAGAACTTGTCGCCCATGGCAAAATAAATTGCCCCGCTATCGCCTGTGCGCAACACCGGCGGTTCTTCGGTCAGCGGCGTTTCCCAGCTGTCTCCGGGCTGCATCGTCGCCTCAAATATCACGGTGCCGTCAGCTGATTTCACCCGGACCCAGGACATGCGCACGGCCACCATCCGCAGGTTGGGGGCGGCCAGTTCGACAACCTGAGGTACCGCCGACAACGCAGGTGCGCCCGTAACCCTGAGAGGCTGGGCAGGAACCGCCTTGGGGGCGGCAAAATTACCGATCGTGGTGGGATCAAGTGTCGATATTGGCGCGTCGCGCGCCACCAGCACCGGCACATCCAGCGCCTGTGGCCGGTACAGCCGGTCCAGAGATTCGATGCTTGGCGCGCTAAATCCGCGGGTTCGCGGCGCTGCGGGTTGCGAGGGGACGTTCACAGGATCAAGGCTGGACAGTACCTCGGGGGCTTGTTCAACCGGGGCAAACTGAACCTGCTGGATCTGGCGCAACACCGACCAGCCACCATAGCCGATCCCGGCAATCAGCGCGATCAGGATCAGAATCGAGCCAATGGCGCGCAATTCAATCTGCGCCAGCATCCCGTCGCCGACAGGCGAAAACGGTGTACCCGACGAAGCAAACGGATCACTGTTGCCAAAGCGCGAAGTATCGCTGTAGCTGCCGGATTTCTTGATTACAGAAGCGCCGGCCGACATGCCATGCGCCACCTTAAACCCGCTTTCCAAGCAGAAAGTTTCAAACACCTTATCCGGGTCCATCCCCAGATACCGCGCATAAGACCGGACATAGCCGGCGATAAAACCAGGGGTATCAAACACCTCGGGGTCGGAATTTTCGATGGCGGCAATATATGCCGCCTTGATGCGCAATTCGCGCTGAACATCCAAAAGCGATTTGCCCAGGGTCGCCCGCTCGCCGCGCATCATATCACCAAGGCGCAGGTCAAAATCGTCAAACCCCTTGGGTTTAACAATTTCCGGTTCTTTCGATTTGCGCTGAGTTTTGCGCCCAATCATCGTGTTTTGCCCCATTTAGTCTGCCGCAGTATTCCACACGACACCTTAGAATCGCCCCAACGATTCGTCCTACTCTGTTGTTACTGCATCATTAACACAACACAAGTAAATTTAATACAAATACAGGGTTACCCGGTCAGCTCGGCACGATTCAGCGCACAATGCGACCACAGCGCATCCATCGCCCGAACCAGCTTGTTCATCTCGTCCGGGCCATGCACCGGCGAGGGGGTAAATCGCAGCCGTTCAGTGCCGCGCGGCACGGTGGGATAGTTGATGGGCTGGGCGTAAATTCCGTATTCCGCCAGCAACATGTCGCTAAGCGCTTTGGTGTGCACCGGGTCCCCCACCATCACCGGAACAATGTGGCTGCCGTGGTCAATGATCGGCAATCCCAGGGCTTTTAGCCGCATTTTCAGCACTTTGGCCTGCGCCTGATGTTTCTCGCGCACCTCAGGCGCGCGTTTCAGGAAAGCGACCGAGGCCGCAGCCCCCGCCGCAATGGCCGGCGGCAACGACGTGGTAAAGATGAACCCCGGCGCATAAGACCGGATCGCGTCGCACATTTTGGCGGACGCAGCAATATAGCCGCCCATCACGCCGTATGCTTTTGCCAGAGTGCCGTTGATGATGTCGAGCCGGTGCATCAGCCGGTCACGTTCGGCCACCCCTGCCCCGCGCGGGCCGTACATGCCAACCGCGTGGACCTCGTCAATATAAGTCAGCGCGCCAAATTCATCGGCCAGATCGCAGATCGCCTCGATGGGTCCAAAATCGCCATCCATCGAATAGATCGATTCAAACGCAATCAGTTTGGGCGCCGCCGGGTCATCAGCCGCCAGCAATTCGCGCAGGTGTTCGACGTCATTGTGGCGAAATATCCGCTTGGCCCCGCCATTGCGGCGCACGCCTTCGATCATGGATGCGTGGTTCAATGCGTCCGAATAGATGATCAGACCGGGAAACAGTTTTGGCAGGGTGCTAAGGGTCGCATCATTGGCGATATAGGCCGAGGTGAACAGCAATGCCGCCTGTTTGCCATGCAGATCGGCCAGTTCGGCCTCAAGCCGTTTGTGATAGACGGTGGTGCCGGAAATGTTGCGCGTACCCCCCGAGCCTGCACCAGTGGCGTTGATCGCGTCGTGCATCGCCGCAAGCACAACCGGGTTCTGCCCCATGCCCAGATAATCATTGCCGCACCAGACGGTTATCTGTTGCTTTGTACCATCGGGTCGGGTCCAGGTGGCGTTCGGGAAATTGCCGTTGCTGCGTTCGATATCAATGAATGTGCGATAGCGTCCTTCGTCGTGCAGTCGCTCCAATGCGGTATCGAGCTTTTCGGTATAATCCACTGGCAATCTCCGTTCATTTGGTGCCTGACCCTGTTTCCCCAGGTCCGGCCCCTGTCGTTTGTGCAGTTGGCGCAGGCGATTTCCTTGCCGCATTCATGTTATTGAATACCTTCAAAACATGCCTACAGTGTTGCTCTGCGCCGATCAACTCTATACCACAGTTTACCTGCGGGCGTCGTGTCGCATCCTTGATTTATGTCAACCCTGCTGGACAGTTGCGCCTACCTTGCTAGGGTGCCCTGACAACGAACCAACCATCCTGACATTTGCGGAGACCACCATGTCGATTGATGACGTACTTGCCCGGATTGACGCCGACCTGCCCGCCGCGACGACGCGGCTGATGGATCTGTTGCGCATCCCCTCAATCTCAACCGATCCGGCCTTTAAGGGCGATTGCGACCGGGCTGCCGATTGGCTGGTGGCAGACCTGCAAACTATTGGAATTGATGCCATAAAGAGGGATACGACCGGGCACCCGATGGTTGTCGGGCATATTGATGGACCGTCCGGGTCCGACGGTCCGCACCTGTTGTTCTATGGTCATTACGATGTCCAACCAGTCGACCCATTGGACCTTTGGGACCGCGATCCGTTTGACCCGGAAATTCAGGACACCCCGCAGGGTCAGGTGATCCGCGGGCGCGGGTCTTCGGATGACAAAGGCCAGTTGATGACCTTTGTCGAAGCCTGCCGCGCATGGAAGGCCGTTCACGGAGAATTGCCCTGCAAGATCACGTTTTTCTTTGAAGGCGAGGAAGAATCAGGCTCGCCGTCGCTGGTGCCGTTCATGCAGCAGAACGCCAGAGAGTTGACGGCCGATATTGCCCTGATCTGCGATACCGGCCTGTTCGAAAGTGCGGTTCCGGCCATCACCACCCAATTGCGCGGGTTGCTGGGCGAGGATTTCACCATCACCGGGCCGAACCGCGATCTGCATTCGGGCATGTATGGCGGCATCGCCATGAACCCGATCCGGGTTCTGACCAAAATCCTTGCCGGGTTGCATGACGACAATGGCGCCGTCACCCTGCCCGGATTTTATGACGGCGTGCCGGAACTGACGGATGAAATCCGCAGCCAGTGGCAAGGGCTGAACTTTGATCACGCCGCTTATCTTGGCGATGTGGGCCTTAAGGAGCCGGCGGGCGAGACGGGCCGCACACCGCTGGAAATGATCTGGTCACGGCCCACTTGCGACGTGAATGGCATCTGGGGTGGCTATACCGGCGACGGGTTCAAAACCGTGCTGCCATCGCAGGCCAGCGCCAAACTGTCGTTCCGTCTGGTTGGCACCCAAGACCCTGATGCTATCCGGGTTGCGTTTCGCAGCTATCTTGAAGACAACCTGCCGGCGGGCTTCACGGTCGATTATCTGACCGAAAAAGGCGCGCCCGCCTCGCAGATGTCGATCAGTGATCCGGCGTTCGAAAAGGCGCGTCAGGCTTTGACGGATGAATGGCCGCGCCCGGCGTCTTACATTGGCTGCGGTGGTTCGATCCCGATTGCCGGGTATTTCAAAGAGATCCTTGGCATGGACGCGATGCTGATCGGTTTCGGGCGCGACGACGACCAGATCCATTCGCCAAACGAAAAATACAATGTCGAGAGCTTTCACAAAGGTACGCGCAGCTGGGCGCGGATACTTCATGCTTTGACGGGCTGAATAATCCGCCGCCCCGTCCCGGACTTGTTCCGGGACCTCACCGCGGCGCCAAGAGGCCCCGGATCAAGTCCGGGGCGGGGCCGTTGCATACGGGTCCTTTCGGGGCATGTGAATTACATATGAATGACCCGCCCATAGGCATCCAACACCGATTCATGCATCATCTCGGACAAAGTCGGGTGCGGGAACACGGTGTTCATCAGATCCTCTTCGGTGGTTTCCAACTGACGACCGATGACATAGCCCTGAATAAGCTCGGTCACCTCGGCCCCCACCATATGCGCGCCCAAAAGCTCTCCGGTCTTGGCGTCAAATATGGTCTTGACCAGCCCCTCGGCCTCGCCCAATGCAATCGCCTTGCCGTTGCCCATGAACGGAAAACGCCCGACCTTGATCTCATAGCCCAGTTCCCTGGCCCTGGCCTCGGTATAGCCGACCGATGCGACCTGAGGATGGCAATAGGTGCAACCCGCAATGCTTTCGGGTTGCACGGGATGCGGCGCGCCCCCGGCGATCAGTTCGGCGACCATCACACCCTCATGGGATGCCTTATGCGCCAGCCAGGGTGCCCCGGCGATGTCGCCAATGGCATAAAGCCCGTCGACCCCGGTGCGGCAATATTCATCCGTCACCACATGGGTCCGGTCGATTTTAACACCCAACGCCTCCAGCCCCAGGTCTTCGACATTGCCAACGATGCCGACGGCAGAAATCACCGTGTCAAAATCATGCTTCTGGACCTTGCCCTTGACCTCGATATGCGCCGTGACCTTGTCCTTGCCGCGATCCAGTTGCTTGACCATCGCGCTTTCAAAAATGGTCATGCCCTGTTTGACAAACTGCTTTTTGGCGAACTTGGAAATCTCAATGTCTTCGACCGGCAACACCCGGTCAAGCACCTCAACCACCGTGGTATCGGCCCCCAGAGTATTGTAAAAGCTGGCAAATTCGATGCCAATTGCGCCGGACCCGATCACCAGCAACCGCTTTGGCATCTTGTTGGGTTGTAACGCATGCCTATAGGACCAGACCCGCATGCCATCCGCCTCAAGCCCCGGCAGATCGCGGGCGCGCGCGCCTGTGGCCAGAACAATGTTCCTGGCTGTCAGTTCCTCAACCCCCTTGTCGGTCTTGACGCTGACCCGGCCTTTGGCAGGCAGGCTTGCCTGGCCCATCACCACCGTGACCTTGTTCTTTTTCATCAAATGGCCAATGCCACCCGATAATTGCGCCGCCACCCCGCGCGAGCGTTTGACCACCGCACCCAGATCAAACCCAATCTTGTCGGCACTCAACCCGAATTCACCAGCGCGCCCCATCAGATGGAATACCTCGGCGCTGCGCAGCAGGGCCTTGGTCGGGATACAGCCCCAGTTAAGGCAGATACCCCCCAGATGTTCACGCTCGACAATGGCGACATTCATCCCCAGCTGGGCGGCGCGAATGGCTGCGACATAGCCCCCCGGGCCGGCCCCGATTACGATCATATCAAAGGATTTTGTAGCCATGTCATGCCCTCGGGGTTATCGCTGAGAAAACTAGTTTACCATTAAACCAGTTCCCCTACAGCATCAACATCCAACGCACGCGACATATTTTGGTGCGACACAAGGCAGGTTCAGGATTGGGAAATCACATCGCTAGCCGATCGCCGCCTGCAAGTCCCGCACCGTTGCCCCATAGCCGCCAGCCGCGACATAGGCAATTTCGGGGTCAGTTGTATTGCGCGCCAGTGCTTTGTTGCGAAACGGAAACCGCCCGAACTGGCGAATGACCTCGCGGTGCGCGCGTGCGTGCAACAGGTTGCCTTTGGAACGCTTGCACATCAGACGCACACAGCGTTCCTGATCACACAGGTTTTCAGAGTGCATCAGCGGCATGTAAAAGAACTGGCGCGCCGGATCTTCGACCCGCAGGTCCCAGCCTTTGTCAACCGCCGCTTTGGCAGCCGCAAGCGCCATCTTGTCAGATGAAAACGCCCGTTTTTCGCCCCGGAACATATTGCGCGAAAACTGATCGGTCAGGATGATATAGGCCAGCGCCCCGGTGGGATAGGTCAACCAAAGTGAATGTTGCCCGCAAACAGCCTCATCCCACATGGAGCGAAAACGGTCAGAAATCTCCGCATCCAGTGCCTTGTCTTCAACATACCAGCGGGATTCACCCACCTCATCCAACCAAAAACTCAGTACTTCGTCCGGACCCGCCATGGATCAATCTCCGCTTTAAATGCGCCACAAGCCATTAACAGAATCTTAACGCCGTTATTTGACAGAATTACAGTAACAAATTCCTTCAATATTCAACAAATTCAGCAAGTTAGCGCCATCATTGGTAGTTTTATTCAGTAAGTTCAATGCATTACCCAATTTATTTGAGAAAACTCCCTATCTGGCATGGCTTAGCCGGACAGATTCAATGCTGGCACAGATGCAACACTATTGTTGCGTATCACGAATTCTCGGTCAGGTTTTGCTCTTCCAGATCGGCCTCGATCGCCACTTCCTGCGCCCATTCCGCCGCCAGAGGCGAGGAACCGGCGTACATCGGCGTCATGGTGCCGGTATTTTCGGACGGCACCGACGGGCGGCGCGTGGTGCGCCAGGCGGCATAGGCGCAAAGGGCAAACAACAGCACCGCCATGACCAGGAAAAAGCCGGGCGGGCCAAACACGCCGGTGCCCATCAGATAGCCAACCACCAAAGGGCCGGCAATGGCCCCAAGACCGTTGATGAACACCATGCCGCCGGCCGCGGCGGCCATATCATCGTGCTCCAGAAAATCATTGGTATGGGCAAGCAACAGGGAATAAAGCGGTCCGGTCATGCCGCCAATGACAAAACCCGCCAGCAAGAGGCCGTAATACTCCCCCCCCAGGAACATCCCCGCCACAGCACCGGCGCCGCCGATGGCAGCCACGCCCATGATCAAAACCCGGCGATCACTGCGATCCGACAGCCAGCCAAGCGGGAATTGCAACACCATAGCGCCGATATAAAAGCTGGCGACAAAGGCGGAAATCTGGCCCAGGCTCATGCCTGCCTGGGCGGCATAAACCGCCGCCATGCCGAACTGGGCGGAAAACACGCCGCCCAGCAGGAACATGCCAACCACGCCCAATGGCGATATCTGGGCAATCTGGCGCAGGCTCATGCGTTTGGCGGTGTCAAACGCCGGGGTGGGCGAGACCGACAAAAGGATCGGCGCGAACGAGATCGAAATCACCACCGAGGCCAGCACAAAGGTTTCGTACCCCGACGGGTCGCCGACCAAAAGCAATGCTTGCGCCGAAACAATGCCGACCATCTGCACGATCATATACAAAGAAAGCGCCTTGCCCCGGTTATTGTTGTCGGCGGCATTGTTCAGCCAGCTTTCGGCCGTCACATACACCCCGGAAAAGCAAAAACCGATGATCACCCGACCAATGAACCAGGCGGTCGGGTCGGGGAATACCGGATACAGGATCATCACCACCGAAATGAACGAAGCAAGGGCCGCAAACACCCGCACATGGCCGACCCGGCGGATCAATTCCGGGGCCAGACGTGACCCGCCCAGAAAACCGATGAAATAGGCCGACATGACAAATGACATCTGCACGGTGGAAAACCCTTCAAGGGCACCGCGCACGCCCAGCAACGTGCCTTGCAAACCATTGCCGATCATCAGGAAACCCATGCCCAAAAGCAGCGCCCAAGAGCCTGACAACACCTGAATCATGGCGGGAATCCTTCATGCCTTACAGCGTTTCGCGTTCAATTCGAACGCGAAACGCTTTAATCCTGCTTTGCATTAGCGGGGCACAGACCGGGTGGCTGACATGGCAACGACATCGCAGGCGTCGTATTTGGCTTTAGGTTGTGGGTGGGATCAACAACGAGGCATCGCCATAAGAAAAGAACCGGTATTCTTCGTCCAGGGCGTGGGCATAGATTTCCTTGACCCGCGCCTGCCCCATCAGGGCCGACACCAGCATCATCAGGGTCGATTTGGGCAGATGAAAATTGGTCATCAGCGCGTCAGTCACCCGAAAGTCAAAACCGGGATAGATAAATATATCCGTCTTGCCCTGCCACGGCACGATTTCGCCACTCACTCCGCCACCTGCCCCGCCACTTCGGGCCGCAGTTTCGATCAATCGCAAAGCGGTGGTGCCAACCGGAATGATACGCCCGCCGCGGGCCTTGGTGGTGGCGATCTCCTGCGCCGCCTGCGCACTGACCTCGCCCCGTTCAGCGTGCATTTTATGCTGGGTCACATCGTCAACCTTGACCGGCAAAAAGGTGCCCGCCCCCACATGCAGGGTGACATAGGTAAATTCCACGCCTTTGGCACGTATCTGCGCCAGCAGGCCGTCATCAAAATGCAACGAGGCGGTGGGCGCCGCCACCGCACCGGGCGCGCGGGCAAACACCGTCTGGTAATCCGTCAGGTCCTGCGCATCGGCCGGACGTCGCGCGGCGATATAGGGTGGCAAGGGCATCATCCCAACCCGCGCAAGAGCCGTATCAAAAGCATCCCCCCCCAGATTGAACCGCAAGATCCCCTGCCCGTTCTCCACCCCGGTCAGCGTCGCGCAAAAGCCCGCGTCAAACACCACGTCTTCACCGATTTTCAACTTTTTCAGCGGTTTGATCAAAGCAACCCAATCGCCGTCGGCGCGCGGCTCCAACAAGGTGACTTCGATTGCCGCCGATACCAGCCCTTGCGCCGAAGCCCGGTGCCGCCGCCCATTTAGACGCGCCGGGATAACCCGTGTATCATTCAGCACCAGCCGGTCACCGGGGCGCAGCCAACCCGGCAGGTCACGCACAAATGCGTCGGTGATTGTGCGGTCGCCCTGCGCCACCAACAGGCGCGCCGCTGGGCGCGGTTGGGCCGGACGTGTGGCAATCAGACGGTCGGGCAGGTCAAAGTCGAAATCACTAAGGTTCATGAACGCGCTATAAGGCGGGAGCCATGCAGTAACAAGCGACTTGACCGGTTCGACGAACCGTAGCCCTATGTATTGGCTTCAGGTTCATTTTGTATCCGTTCGCGGCACAAAAGCGCGACAGGTCCACCCCAAAACACCCAAGAGACGTGTCGTTTATTAACCAACAGAAATCAAACGAATTGCCCGATCCTGACGCATCAGCCACAACAACACCCGTGCGGCGCGCCCCCGTTTGCTGGTCAATTCCGGGTCGGTCGCCAGCAACGCGCGTGCATCACTTTGCGCCACCGCCATCAGCGGCGCCTGGCGTTCCAGATCAGCAATGCGAAACACCGGCAGCCCCGATTGCGCCGTGCCAATCAAATCGCCGGCGCCGCGCATTTGCAGATCGGTCTCGGCGATGACAAAACCATCCTCGGTCTTGCGCAATACCTCCAGCCGCTTGCGCCCGCCCTCGGTCACCGGGGCCTGGTACATCAACAAACAGGTCGATTGCGCCTCGCCCCGGCCCACGCGGCCGCGCAATTGGTGCAATTGCGCCAGGCCAAATGTCTCGGCCCGCTCGATCACCATGATCGTCGCGTTGGGCACATCGACCCCGACCTCGATCACCGTTGTCGCCACCAGAACGCTGGTTTTGCCGGCCTGAAACGCCGCCATCGCCGCATCTTTGTCAGCAGGCGGCATTTGCCCGTGAACCAGCCCGACAACGCCTTCGCCCAAAACGCTGCGCAGCCGTTTGAACCGGTCTTCCGCCGCCGTCAGGTCCATGGTTTCGGATTCCTCCACCAACGGACAAACCCAGTAACATTGCCGCCCCTCACCAATCGCGCGGCGCAGATGCCCCACCACATCGTCGATCTTGTCGGTACTTATCACCGCCGTCTTGATCGGCTTTCGACCGGGCGGCTTTTCATCCAGAACCGACACATCCATGTCGCCGTATTGGGCCAGTGCCAGGCTGCGCGGGATCGGCGTGGCCGTCATCACCAATACATCCGCCCCCTGCCCTTTTTCGGCCAGTTCCATCCTTTGACGCACCCCAAACCGGTGCTGTTCATCAACCACAGCCAGCCGTAAATCTTTGAATTCAACACCCTTTTGAAACACCGCATGGGTGCCGACCAATATCTGGATATCGCCGCGCGCCAATGCCGCCAACTTGGCCTCCCGCTCGCCCCCCTTATCGCGCCCGGTCAGAATTTCCAGCACCACACCCGCGCCCTCGGCCAGGGGGCGCAACCCTTGCAGATGCTGACGCGCCAGAATTTCGGTCGGGGCCATCATCACCCCCTGCCCGCCGGCCTCGACCGCAACCAGCAGCGCCATGAACGCCACCAAAGTCTTGCCCGACCCCACATCGCCCTGCAACAGGCGGTTCATCCGGTCCGGGTTGGCCATGTCCGCCGCGATCTCCTCGATCGCCCGCGCCTGTGCATCCGTTGGCTTATACGGCAGCGTTTTCAACACCTTGGACTGCAACCGCCCATCACCCTTGCTGGCAATCCCGCGCGCCTTCTTCTCGCGCCGCCGCGCCAGCGCCAGGGTCAATTGATGCGCCATCAATTCATCGTAAGCCAGCCGCGCCCGGGCCGGAGCATCCGCACTGATATCGTCAAGCCCCTGCGGCGCATGCGCGACCCGCACCGCATCACCCCAGCCCGGCCATTTCTGTTGCTTCAACTGGCCCGGATCAATCCATTCATCCAGTTCAGGCACCCGCGCAAGCGTGCTTTGCACCGCCTTGTACATGGTTTTCTGCGTCACCCCCTGGGTGCGATGATAAACCGGCTCAAACTCCGGGATATCCCCGGCTTCCTCCAGCGGCAGAATATAATCGGGGTGCACCATCTGCGCCATCCCGTCAAACAGCTCCAGCTTGCCCGACACCACCCGTTTGGTGCCACCGGGCAGGATATTGCGCAAATACTGATCATGGGCGTGAAAGAACACCAGCTGAAAATCGGCCTGCGCATCCTCGACATGCACCCGGTAGGCCGCGCCGCGCCGCGATGGCGCGCGGTGCACGCCAACGGTCACCGTCACGGTCAGGGTGACAGGCAGTTCCGCCCCTTTGATGGTGTCGCGCCGGGTGCGGTCAACCACCGCGTAAGGCAGCGAAAACAGCACGTCACGCGGGGCCTCGACGCCGGTTTGCTCCAACAGCTTGGCGGTCTTTGGCCCCACGCCCTCAAGCGTTTCAAGCGAGGCAAACAGCGGGAATAATGGCTCAGGCCGGCCGCTCATGTGGCACCTATCAAGGCCAGCCAGCCATCTTCGTCCATAGTTTTTATACCCAGTTCAGCCGCCTTCTTTGCCTTTGATCCCGCCCCCGGCCCGGCCACCAGAATGTCGGTTTTGGCGCTGACAGACCCCGAAACCTTCGCCCCCAACGCCTCGGCCCGGGCCTTGGCCTCGGCGCGGGTCACCTTTTCCAATGTTCCGGTGAACACCACCGTCTTGCCCGCCACCGGGCTGCCGCCGGCATCGGGGCGCTTGGCCGGTTCGACCTGCAATTTCGCCACCAACCGGTCAATCGACGCACGTTCGGCCGGTTGCGCAAACGCCGTCACCAGCGAGGTCGCCAACACCGTGCCAACCCCGTCAATGGCGTTCAATTCATCCCACTCCGGGCCGGGGTCGCGGGCGGCTGTCATGGCGGTCTCAAAACTGTCCCATGTCCCGTAATGCAGCGCCAGCATGTTCGATCCCGCCTCGCCCACATGCCGGATCCCCAAGGCAAAAATCAACCGTCCCAACGGGATACGGGATTTGTCTTTAATCGCCGCAAACAGATTATCCGCCGATTTCGCGCCCCAGCCTTCGCGGTTTTTCAACTGTTTCAGGCCGGTCCCGAACCGTTCCTCAAGCGTGAAAATATCCGCAGGTTCAGCGATCCAGCCATCGCGGTAAAACTGTTCGACCTGTTTTGCCCCCAGCCCGTCAATGTCAAACGCCCCACGCGCGACAAAATGTTTCAGCTTTTCAACCACCTGCGCCGGGCAAATGATACCACCGGAACAGCGACGAACCGCGTCACCCTCTTCGCGCGGCGCATCGCTGGCGCATTCCGGGCATTTCTCGGGGAAAACAAAGGGTTCAGAGCCTTCGGGCCTTTTGCCAAGGTCAACATCGGCAATCTTCGGGATCACGTCGCCAGCCCGGTACACCTGCACCCAGTCGCCAACCCGGATGTCCTTGCCACCGCGAATCGCAGCCCCATTCGCATCACGCCCGGCGATGTAATCTTCGTTGTGCAGCGTCGCATTCGACACCACCACCCCCCCCACCGTGACCGGCGCCAGCCGCGCCACCGGCGAAAGTGCGCCGGTGCGGCCCACCTGAATGTCGATACCTTCCAGCCAGGTCCAGGCCAGTTCAGCAGGGAATTTATGGGCAATCGCCCAGCGCGGCGTGGTTGACCGGAACCCAAGGCGCGCCTGCAAGGCAAGGTCATCGACCTTGTAAACCACGCCGTCAATGTCATAGCCCAACGTCGCACGCCGGGTTTCAATCCGGGCGTATTGCGCCAGCATCTGATCGGGCCCGTCGCACAATGCCGTCAGTGGATTGACGGAAAACCCCAAGGCGGCAAGATGGTCTATCGCGCCCTTTTGGGTGGTGGCCAAAGGCGCTGACAATTCCCCCCAGGCATAGGCGAAAAACCGCAGCGGGCGGGACCGGGTAATGTTTGTATCCAACTGGCGCAAAGACCCGGCGGCGGCGTTGCGCGGGTTGGCGAAACGTTTGTCACCGGCCTTGTCCTGTGCGGCGTTCAGGGCGGCAAAATCGGCGTGACTCATATAGACTTCGCCGCGCACCTCAAGAATATCAGGCGCGTTTTCAAGGTGTTGCGGAATGTCACTGATGGTGTGGGCATTTTGGGTCACATTTTCGCCCAACGCCCCGTCGCCGCGGGTGGCGGCCTGCACCAAATGCCCCGCCTCATAGCGCAGCGAAAGAGACAACCCGTCGATCTTTGGTTCACTGGTATAGGTAAGCGGCGCATCCGCGCCCAACCCAAGGAATTTGCGAACACTGGTATCAAATGCAACCACATCATCTTCGTCAAAGGCATTGCCCAGCGATAACATCCGCACCGCATGGGTAACTTTTTCAAACCCATCCTGAACCGGCCCACCCACCCGCTCTGATGGGCTGTCATCCCGCTTCAAATTTGGGAATCGCGTCTCAATCATCGCATTACGCTGCTTCAGCGCGTCATATTCTGCATCGGATATGTCAGGCGCATCCGCCCCGTGATACGCAGCATTGGCCGCGTTCAACACACCGGCCAACCGGGCAAGCTCGACCTTGGCCTGCGCCCGGTTCAGGTCTTCGATATCAATCTGATCTGTCACAAAACCACCCCGCGCCTGCCCTGATACTGTGATAGGGTGCTGCGCGGGGCAGGTCCAGATGTCCGGAGGTGTGAGTGGTGGAATTTTACCCCGGCCAAACATTCCCGATCCCGGCCCGAGGGAGAGCCTGATCGGGGATTTTGTTAAGTCACACGCCCTCAGGCACCAACCGCAATGCGGTTGTCAGTCCCAATCTGGTCACCTTGCGGTTCGCGCAGCACATAACCCCGCCCCCAGACCGTCTCGATATAATTTTCTCCGCCCGTCGCCGTGCTCAGCTTTTTGCGCAGCTTGCAGATGAACACGTCGATGATTTTCAACTCAGGCTCGTCCATGCCGCCGTAAAGATGGTTCAGGAACATCTCCTTGGTCAGGGTCGTGCCCTTGCGCAGACTCAGCAACTCAAGCATCTGGTATTCCTTACCGGTCAGATGCACTGTTTTGCCGTCCACATCCACCGTTTTGGCATCCAGATTAACCGCGATCTTGCCGGTATGGATGATTGACTGCGAATGCCCTTTGGACCGGCGGATAATCGCGTGGATACGCGCCACCAGTTCCTCGCGGTGGAACGGCTTGGTCAGGTAATCATCAGCTCCAAAACCAAAGCCTTTGATCTTGTTTTCGGTGTCATCCGCCCCCGACAGGATCAGGATCGGCGTTTCAATCCGCGCCAGGCGCAATTGGCGCAGCACCTCGTGACCATTCATATCCGGCAAGGCCAGATCAAGAAGAATCAAATCGTAATCATAAAGCTTGGCCAGATCGATGCCTTCTTCGCCCAAATCCGTCGCGTAAACGTTAAGATTCGCATGAGTCAGCATCAATTCTATGCTTTTTGAGGTTTGAGGGTCGTCTTCAACCAATAATACACGCATGTTTGTTTTCTCCGCCATTAACCAGGTGCTGTGTTAACCTTAACTCTGACCGTTAAAGGTTAACCCCGCGTTACCACGAGTAAGATTATGGCAGTACAACTTAAGGTTGTCTATATTTTTTGACCGACGTGGCCTTGAGAGCGTCAACCCCATGCTCGGCCACCGCTGCCACCCAGCCTTGAAATTCTTCTTCGCTAAGCCCGTAACGGCGCAGCGCATCCGACTGGCTGATAAGGCCATAAATCACCCCCCGCACCACGGCCGCCTTGCGCGAGGCAACCCAACGCTGGGTTGTGTTGGGCGGCAGGTCGGCCCGGGTCATCACAGTGCCGTCCGCCAGGGTAACGGCGCGCGGCCCGTCAACTTTTTTCAAATACATCGCCTTGATCCTATTCATGACAAGGTCGATTCTGGCCTATTGGCCTTAACGGGCAATGAAACCGCCCCTTGTGGATAGTTCACATTTTCCTATATTCTGAACGGCCTCCCCCAATGATGCAGGAGACGCCTGATATGGCGCCAACACCCAAGACCAGAACGAACCTCGAAGTGAACTCGCTTGGCTTTGCCAAATCGCCCGCTGACACCCGGGTGGTGGTGGCGATGTCGGGCGGCGTGGACAGTTCGGTTGTGGCGGCGATGCTGGCCGATCAGGGCTATGATGTGGTGGGGGTGACGTTGCAGTTATACGACCACGGGGCGGCCCTGGCGAAAAAGGGTGCCTGCTGTGCCGGCGTTGACATTCACGATGCGCGCCGGGTGGCCGAGGAAAAGGGTTTTCCGCATTACGTGCTTGATTATGAAAACATTTTCAAAGACGCGGTGATTGATGAATTTGCCGATGCCTATCTGGCAGGGGCGACGCCGGTGCCGTGCATTCGCTGTAATGAGCGGGTGAAATTCAAGGATCTGATGCAGACCGCGCGCGATCTTGAGGCCGATTGCATGGCCACCGGGCATTACATTCAGCGCAAGGTTGGACCGCAGGGTCCAGAGCTGCATTCGGCCGCGGACGGCGCGCGGGACCAGTCGTATTTCCTGTTCTCGACCACGCGCGATCAACTGGCCTATCTGCGCTTTCCGCTTGGGCATCTGCCGTCCAAGGATGCCACCCGCGCGCTGGCGGCACAATTTGGCCTGGCGGTGGCGGACAAACCGGACAGTCAGGACATTTGTTTTGTACCAAACGGTGATTATGCCAGCGTAATTCAGAAACTGCGCCCAGGGGCGGCCGAATCGGGCCAGATCGTGCATGCGGACGGGCGGGTTCTGGGGGCGCATGACGGGGTGATCCACTATACCATCGGCCAGCGCCGCGGGCTTGGCATCGGCGGGTTGGCTGATCCGTTGTATGTGGTGCGCCTGGATGTGGACGCGCGCCAGGTCATTGTCGGACCAAAAGAAATGCTGTCGACCAGAATGATTCCGCTGCGCGAAATCAACTGGCTGGCGGATGTGCCGATGATGTCGCGCGCCGAATGGCATCTGATGGTCAAGGTTCGTTCGACCCGCCCACCGCGCGAGGCGATCCTGCGGCCACTGTCCGCGACCAAGGCGGTGGTGGAATTGCTTAGCCCCGAAGAAGGCGTGTCACCGGGGCAGGCCTGTGTGTTTTACGACAGCGACAGCAGCCGCATCTTTGGCGGCGGCTGGATCTGGCGTGGGTGAACGCGGTAACATCGCAATTTCACCAAATCGTCAAATGAATGACCCGTCATTGGTGTCGTAGGGTGTGTGCTTGCACGCACCTTGCCTTTTACGGACAAGCCTGTGCCAGCGCCTGGTCCAGATCGTGAATCAGGTCATCCGCGGTTTCAATGCCAATCGACACCCGCACCACATTCGGCCCCGCCCCGGCCGCCTCTTGCTGCTCTGGGGTCAATTGCCGGTGGGTGGTCGACGCCGAATGGATGATCAACGAACGGGCATCGCCAAGGTTGGCCACATGGCTGAAAATATCCAATGAGTTCACCAGCTTGACGCAAGCGTCATAGCCGCCCTTGACCGCAAATGTGAACAACCCACCGGCCCCTTTGGGATAACAGGCCTGCGCCCGGCCGTAATAGGGCGAGGATTCCAACCCGGCATAGGTGACGTAATCCACCCGCGCGTCCGCCTCTAGCCAGGCGGCGATTTTTTCGGCGTTTTCGACGTGGCGCTGCATCCGCAACGACAGGGTTTCGATCCCCATCAGGGTATAATGCGCACCTTGCGGGTTCATGGTCATGCCCAGATCGCGCAGACCCACGGCGATGCCATGAAACGTGAACGCCAATGACCCGAATGTCTCGTGGAACTTCAACCCGTGATAGGCCGGTTCCGGCTGGCTGAGCGAGGGGAATTTATCGGTCGCCGACCAGTCGAATGTACCCGAATCCACCACGCACCCGCCGGTTACCGTGCCATTGCCGGTCAGGTATTTGGTGGTTGAATGCACCACCAGTGCCGCCCCTTGTTCAAACGGTCGGCACAGGTACGGCGTGGCCGAGGTGTTGTCGACAATCAACGGCAGTTGGGCCGCGTCCGCCACATCGGCAATGGCGCGGATGTCGGTGACATAGCCGCCGGGATTGGCGATCGATTCGCAGAAAATCGCGCGGGTATTGTCGTCGATCGCCGCCGCGACCGCGTCCAGGTCGTCAAAATCCACAAATGTCGCCGACCAGCCAAAGCGTTTGAAGGTCTGGGTGAACTGGGTCAGCGTACCACCGTAAGCGCGGGTCGAGGCGACAATATTGCACCCCGGTGCCATCAGCGGGAACAGCGCCATGATCTGCGCCGCGTGCCCCGAAGAACAACAAACCGCCCCGGCCCCGCCTTCCAGTGTGGCAATGCGCTCCTGCAACACCGCCACGGTCGGATTGGTCAGGCGGGAATAGATATAGCCAACTTCCTGCAAATTGAACAAGGCGGCGGCGTGGTCGGCATCGCGAAACACGTAAGCCGTGGTTTGATAAATCGGCGTCTGACGCGCGCCGGTGGCCGGGTCAGGCCGCGCGCCTGCGTGAATTTGCAGCGTGTCAAAACCGTATGCAGGTGTCTCGGTCATTTCGGTCCCCTCCCCGGGAATGTGCTTTTCCAAGAGTTAGGCGAACAAACGCCAAGGCACAAGGCGCGCGGCCTCGTTGAATAGCCCCAGCTTGGGATGGTCTATTGATGTGTAGCCACCAGAAGGAGGCACTATGGTCTTGTCACGGTTTCGTTCCGGTCATCCTTTGGCAGGCCTTCAGCCCATTTGGTTGACCAGATTCCGAACGGTTTGAGCAACTCGAACAACTCTATGCCCGTGGCAGTAAGCCGATACCCAGATGCCCCCCGTTCGACAAGCCCGCTTGATGTCAGCTCTTTTAAGCGGCGGTTCAGTACCGTCGGCGATACCTTCTCGCAACTCTCTTGAATTTGACGAAACGTCATGCTGCTGCGCGATAACTTCCAAACGACACCTAGCGCCCAACTGCGTCCCAACAGATCAAACAGAGCCATGATCGGTTTTCCGGTTTTCGACCCCCTGACAGGATTTCCCGGTTTGGGGATTTGTGGCGTCATGGAAAATTTCTCCTTGCTACTGTTTGAGTAGCGATATATCGCTATCAATAGTGTAGCGGTTGTTTTGCGGATTTACCATGCTTGTTCTTCCCATTTTGGCGGCTTTGACCGCGTCCTTCGGATGGGCGACCGGTATAATACTGGCGCAAAGGCCCGCACAAAAACTTGGCGCGTTTGAATTCACACGTATCCAACTTGTCGCATGCTCTGCAATTCTTGCGGCAATCAGTACTGTGATGGGATACTGGCAAACTGTTGCGTGGGGCTATTGGCCATCCTTCGCTGCAAGCATCTGTTTTGGCATTGTTCTGGGCAACCTTGCGATGATTGAATGTCTGCGCCAAGGAGGCCCAAGGCGTACTGAATTGCTTTTGTCGCTCAAAGCGCCATTGGTCGCGGCGATGGCCTATCTGTGGTATGGGGAAACGCTATCCGCTATGGATTTATTAGGGGCAGGCATAGCTCTTTGCGGCGTGTGCCTTGCGATATTCTTTGGCACAAACGAAAAATCCAAAAGCGACACGGCAACAGGAAGCCTTGTGACGGTCATACTGCTTGGTGTTGTTGCAACTGGATTTCAGGGGTTCGGGTTCCTCATTATGAAACCCGCTCTGTTGGCCGGGACAGAACCTGTTGCCGCATCAGCCATTCGCCTTCTGGGGGCGGCGTTCCTGATTTCAATCGTTGCACTTTGGCCCGCAAAAGTGTTTCGGCCGCATCACGAATTAACCCCCCATTTGCTGGGCCGGACGATTTTACCCGGCTTCATCGGCTACGGTATTTCTTCAACACTGCTTCTTTACGCCTTCGCAAATTTAGAGGCCGCAATTGCAGCGGTTCTTGGGTCATTGTCACCAATACTTGTGCTGCCAGTTCTCTGGCTCCGGGAAGGCCTTGTGCCGCGAGTACCAGCCATCCTGGGGGCGATTTTGGCGGTGCTGGGCACAGCTGTGATCGTTTGTTTTTAAAATCCACTTGGGGCTCCAAGTGTGAACCGTCGGCGGGTCGCGATAGGTTCATGGCCTAACGCATCCAGAACCCATTGGATTTTATCCGGTTGCGAATCGCCTGTTCACGTCGCGGCAGGTTATCCTGATCAAACAACGCCCGCACCTTTTGGCCGCGCCCCTGATAAACCATCCGCAAAAGCGGCTCATGGCCCTTCATCACCTTCTTGATCTTGTTGGGCGCGATCACCGCTTCCAGAACTTCAACAACGTGGTCACTTTCGCGGGCATAAAGCAGCGGAAAGTTGCGGTAGTGACAGCTCACCTCGCCATCAATCAGACCATCCGGCAAAGCATCGCGCCCACCACCAAAGGAATGTACCACCAATGGCAGGGCCACCTGATCCAGCCAGGGATCAAGGCTCTGACAGGTCAGTTCAATCGGCGGGTCATCGCGGATGGATACGGCATAATCCAGAAACCGCTGGCCAAACACATGCGGGCAAGCGCCAAAGAAGAAACCGGCATTGAAATACAGATACCGCTGCCAGTATTCATCCGGCTGATCCCGATCGAGGCTGGAAGCGTAATCAAGCCCGAACCGGTCATACAGCGATTTCCAGATGCCGCCATAGCCCGGCCCATACAAGGTTGGTTCCGGCCAGGTGCCTTCGCGGCGCAGGGACGCACCGGGTTGGTCAAAATCAAACGGAATACTATTCAGGTCACCGGTGATCAGCGTATCGGTATCAAAGAACACAAAATTCTCGCCCTTGGGCAAAGACGCCAATGCCTCGATCTTGTTGCCATAGGGATAGGTTTGACCGAATACCTTGCTTTCAAACGGCAACACCTCAGCCCCCAGCTGAGTCAACAGGTCCAGAACAGCCTGTTCGGTGATGGTCGGGTCTTTGTCCCACAAAGGCCCCGGGCCTGGCATGGCAACAAACAATCGGCCCACGAAATCGGGGCATGAAAACCGCAATGACGCGGCAAAAAGCACGGCTTCATAGCTCAATCGGCCGGATTGGCCGACAATCATGATATTGAACCCTTGGCGGGACGCCTGTTTGTTTGCCATACTATACCTGATCGCCGATGTTTGGCGGCACTGCATTTGTCGGGCACTATAGGGTGGCAACGTCGATCCCAAAACCCTGCAAATGCGTGGATTTTACTTTTGGGGTCGAATTGGACAGGTTTGTCCAACCCCGGTGGAGGTTTTACGATGCTTGATATGATATTTCTGATGATCGCAATGGCGGCTGGCGGTGGTAGCTACGGCAGCAGCTCTGCCAGTGCCAGCGCGATCGCCCCGGCAAGTGAAGCACCCGCCGCAATTGCCGCGGCCCCCACCCAAACCGCGCCAGCGGCGGCAACTACGCCAGCCACCACGGTCTTTTCAGGGGGCAAAGATGAGGATTCAGCATCGACACGGCCCTCGGACGCGGCGACGGCATCAACCACTGCACCGGCCACCAGTTTTCTGACCCCGACGCAGGAAAGTCAGCCAGCGCCAGGCGCCACCACCTTTCTGGCACCATCGCAAGACGCCCCCGCCACAACATTTCTGGCACCGTCGCAAGACGCCCCCGCCACAACATTTCTGGCACCGTCGCAAGACGCCCCCGCCACAACATTTCTGGCACCGTCGCAAGGCGCCCCCGCCACAACATTTCTGGCACCATCGCAAGGCGCCCAAACGGTGCCGCCCACAACTTTCCTGTCCCCGCAAACCGATCAGACGGCACGTGCGCCGACTTTTCTGGCGCCCCCAACCGGGTTGGTGGCCGAACCACAAACCCCAACCGGACGCTTTACCACCGCACTTGAGGTCAAACCGATCCTTACCGCCACCCGCGCCAATTGGATCTCTGTGCGTGAATATGACGGCAAGGACCTGCTGTATGTAACGCATCTGTGGTCATGGCGCTGTGGCCTGCTGGAAATGCGGGTCGGTCTTAACGGCAATCCGCCGGAAATCTGGCCTTTGCCGCAATGCCACCTGGATCAACAATCCCCAGCGGCAATTCTGGACGGAGACGGCCTGCCCTACGCCGAATTCCCGCTTGGCACATTGGGGTTGATCGAGATTCAGATCACCTATGACGATCTGAGCACCGATAGCGCCAAGTTCAACCGCAATGGCATGTTGGTGCCATAAACGATCACCCATCCGGCGCCCCGGTCTGGCACAGTCTGGGGCACAGTCTGGGGCACAGTTTGGGGCACAGTCTGGGGCACAGTCTGGGGCACAGTCTGGGGCACAGTCTGGGGCACAGTCTGGCCTGATCAGCAAAGAGAAAGGCGCGACACGCTCGTACTCTCTTTGATGGTTTGCCAGCTTGACCTTAACGTACACCCAATCCCATAGTCATCAGCATGTGACGCACCGGGGCCAGTGAATAAAGCGCACTCAGCCCCGCTGCACGCACGTCGCGCAAGGGCCGCGCACTGACCATCGAGGCACGGTTCAGCAGATCAATGCCCAGCACCCGCAGCTTTACATCGCGGATTCGCGCCTTGTGATAAGCCTCCAGCATATTTGCGCTGCCCAATTCATGCTGCTTGGCCAATTCCAACAACACCCGCAGATCGCCCAGCGACATGTTCAGCCCTTGCGCGCCAATCGGCGGCACTACGTGGGCCGCCTCGGCCATCAGCGCCAGTCGCTGCCCCGCCATCCGGTCCGCACTTTGACTGATGATCGGCCAGATGGTGCGGCGCGAGGCCAGTGTCAGCGTGCCCAAAAGCCCACAGGACCGGGTGGTCATCTCGGCCTCAAACGACGCATCGTCCAGTTTCAGCAGTTCGTTCGCCCGCGGTCCCCGCTCCATCCAGACAATCGCCGAGGACGGCCTGCCCTGATAGTCCGGTAACGGCACCATGGTGAACGGCCCGCCGCTGCGATGCACTTCGATCGAGACATTGTTATGCGGGACCTCGTGCGTCACCGCGAAGGCCAGCGCCTTTTGGCCATAGTGCCGGACCGCAACATCAATCCCCGCCGCCTCGCGCATGGGCGAATCGCGCCCGTCGGCGGCAACAACCAGACGGGTTGTTACCCTGCTGCCATCGCTCAGCCCGACCCGGGCCTGGCCGGTGCGGGTGAACAGGCTTGTGGTGCCGGTTCCGGGGCGGAAATCGACGCGGTCCATGCCTGCCAAAAGGGCCACCAATTCGCGCCGCAAAAGCCAGTTCGGCAGATTCCAGCCAAACGGCAGATCCGAAATTTCCGATGCCTTGAAATCACGGGTGATGCGCGGTTCAGCCCGTTCGCCACCCGCGTCAACAATACGCATGATTTCAAGCGGCATGGCGTGGGGTTCAAGCCGGGCCCAAAGCCCGCATTGCACCAGCAAGCCTTGCGCCGGTTGCAAAAACGCCGTGGTGCGCAGATCGGACCCGGCGGCGTCACGGGTGGTGATTGGCGGGGCGGGATCAACGCAGATCACATCAAAGCCGGCCGCGCCAAAGGCGGCCGCCGCCGTCAGCCCGGCAATACCGCCGCCAGAAATCAGGATGTCACAGGTGGTATCCATTTTCACGTCCCTTTGTTTGCCCGCAATCATAGTCCCTGCCGCGTGGTTTGACCAAGTGACAAATCGTCAAACCAGCCGCGCCAGAAATGCGGTCAGATTGTCCGTATGATGGTGGATATGCGCCGCCTTCAACGGTTCGGGCGCCACATGTACCGTTTGCATTCCCATGGCGTGGGGGACGGCCAGATTGCGTTCGTCATCCTCAAACATGGCCGCACGCGCGGTATCCACCCCGTCAATCCCGTCCAAAGCAAAAACTTTCTCAAACGCGGCACGTTCGGGTTTGGGCAGGAATCCGGCCTGTTCCACCCCATAAACCGCATCAAACAGCCCCCCCAACCCGCGCGCCTGCAACACCCTTTCGGCGTAAGGTGCGGTGCCATTGGTATAGACGATGGCGCGCCCCGGAAGGGCACGGATCAGTGCCGCCAGCTTCAGGTCCGGCGTCAGATGATCCAGTGAAATGTCGTGAACCTGGTCCAGGTACGGTCCCGGATCAACGTCATGTTCGCGCATCAGCCCGGCCAAAGTCGTCCCATATTTCGCCCAGTACAGTTTGCGCAACCGGTCGGCTTCGGCGCGGGGCACACCCAGCGCCTGCATGACATAGCACGTCATCAGCACTTCGATCTGGTCAAACAGCCGCGCGGACGGCGGGTAAAGCGTGTTGTCGAGGTCAAAAACCCAGGTCGACACATGGGCAAAGGACTGTTTGGCAAAGGATTGTTTTGGCATGCGGCCTGTCTAGGTCACATGCAAGGGTTTTTCAACGCCGGTGCGTATTCCGGGTTTGATCGCCTAACAGCGTTTCGCATTGACAGGCTGCTCAACACCACAGCCTATGCCATCTGGGCGGTGGGTGATGACCTGGAATTTGCGTCCCGGGGTTCTGTCCGAGGCAAGGGAGAGCATATTCTCAGGCAGAATCATGCAACAATCCCCATGTTCTGCGAAAAGTGGCACACCGATTTCCAATCCTTGGAAATTTCTCTTGTTGGAGGCGATTGCTCTGAACAAATAGGCTGAGCGAAAGGGCATCTTGGGTGAAAATGGCATCCTGACGGCGGATCCAATGGCGATGGTATTTCGCCTTTGATTGCCCCGAATTCCCTGTTGCGCTGATCTATTCGTGGAACTTCCGACAGCAACGCCTGAGTATATGGGTGATTAGGGGCTGCAAACAATTCTTCGGTTGGTGCAACTTCGACAATGCGCCCCAGATACATGATGGCGATCCGGTCCGAGATATGCTGAACAACCGACAAATCGTGACTGATGAACAAATATGTCAGATCCAGCCGATCCCGCAATTCCATGAACAAGTTGATCACCTGGGCCTGGATCGACACATCAAGGGCCGCAATTGATTCATCACAAACCAGAAACTTTGGTTTGACAGCAAGCGCCCGCGCAATGCCAATCCTTTGGCGCTGGCCGCCCGAGAATTGATGCGGATACCGCCTTTTGAGCATCGGATCCAACCCAACCTGGGTCAGCACCTGGTCGACATAATCAGATTGTTCCTGCGCCGTGCAAAGCCCGTGGACCAAAGGCGCTTCGCCGACAATTTGTTCGACCCGCATCCGGGGGTTCAGGCTGGAAAACGGGTCCTGGAAAATCATCTGGATTTCCAGTGTAACCCTGGCCTGTTCTGATTTGGTGAGGTCAGACAGATCAAGCCCGCCGTAGCTGACGTCGCCGCTGGTGGCCTGGTGAATACCTGCCACGATCCGGCCAAGTGTCGACTTGCCGCAGCCAGATTCGCCAACCAGCCCCAGGACTTCGCCTTTGGCGATTGTCAGGTTGACGCCGTCCACGGCAAAAACCGTTTCATCGCCTGTGGCGGCCCCGAATCTTTGGGCAATCTTTCCGGCAAAATCCGCCTTTTTGGTGAAATGTTTTTTGATGTCGCGCAATTCCATAAGCGGTGATGTCATTGTGTTGCCTCGGATGTATCAGGTGCAATGTGGGGGTGGTGGCAGAACCAATCGCGATCTTCGCGTACAACGTGGCGCGAAGGTTCAACCTGGCACATTTCATCCGCACGACTGCAACGTTCCCGGAACGGGCAGCCCACTGGCAAAGACAGAATATTTGGCGTCATGCCCGGTATCTGACGAAGTGGCACACCCCTTTTGTTTGCGGATGGGACCGAACCCAGCAAACCAACGGTGTAGGGATGTGCGGGGGTATCAATCACCTCATCCACAGTACCTTGTTCGACAATCCGACCTGCGTACATCACCGCAATCCGGTCCGCGATACCTGCGACCACGGCCAGATCATGGGTGATCCAAATCATCGCAGTCCCGGTCAGGCGGCACAATTTTTGCGCTTCGTGAATGATTTGCGCCTGAATGGTCACGTCCAATGCTGTGGTTGGTTCATCCGCGATGATCAGGTCCGGTTCGTTCAGAAAGGCGATTGCGATTGCAACACGCTGGCGCATACCGCCGGACAATTCATGCGGATAGGTTTTCAGCCGCTCTTCGGGTGCTGCGATCCCGACAAGGTTAAGCACGTCTCGGCAACGCGCGAGCGCCTGTGCCCGCGGCATTTTCCGATGCGCCAGAATGGCTTCCAGCATTTGTGTGTCGATGCGAAGAACAGGATTCAGGGTCATCATCGGATCCTGGAAAATCATCGCAATGCGATTTCCGCGCAGCGCCCGCAGATCATTTTCAGACATGCCGACCAATTCGGTGCCCTGGAATTTTATCGACCCCTTGGCGATCCGGCCAGGCGCATCAACCAGCCCGATGATCGAGAACCCGGTTACGGATTTGCCCGACCCGGATTCACCAACCAAACCCAGAACTTCACCCCGACCAACCGAAAGGCTGACGCCATTGACGGCCTTGGCGTCGCCGTCGCGCATCGAAAACACTGTTTCGAGGTCTTTTGTCACCAGTACCTTGTCGGTCATTTTTGCAGCCTCGGATTAAGAACATCACGCAGCTGATCGCCGACCAAATTGATCGAAACGACAGTCAGCAGCAGAGCCACCCCCGGGAAAACACTGATCCAGTATTTCCCGGACAGCAAGTATTGTGAACCATTGGCAATCAGCACACCCAACGACGGCTCTGATTGCGGCAAACCAATGCCCAAAAAGGACAGCGTCGCCTCTAATCCGATTGCATGGGCGGTTTGCACCGTGCCGACGACAATGATCGGCGCGATGCAATTTGGCAGGATATGGCGGAACAAAATACGCCGATGCGGCAACCCCAGACATGCGGCGGCTTCGACGTATTCCTTGCCCCGCTCGACGATGGCCGTGCCGCGCACCGTTCGGGCATAATAGGCCCATTGAACGATGACCAGCGCCAGAATGATATTGTCGACGCCTTTGCCCAATATCGCAATCAACATCAAAGCAATAAGAGCGGACGGAAAGGACAATTGCAAATCGACCAACCGCATGATCAGGCTGTCAGTGCGACCGCCGACGTAGGCGGCGGTAAGACCCACGGATATGCCCAAAATCATCGCAATGACGCCGGACATGATGCCAACAGTCAGTGATATCCGCAGGCCATAAAGTATGCCGGAAAACAAGTCCCGCCCAACCCCGTCCGACCCGATCAGCATCGTATAGCCTGCCAGCGCCTCTGAGCCGGGGGGCATGGACGAATCCATAACCGTGACTTGTTTCAGATCATAAGGATTCTGGGGTGTTATCCACGGTGCCAGTACCGCCAGCACAATTATCAGGATCAACAAAAGGAACCCGAATGTGGCCACCTTGTTGGCGAAAAAGTCACTGACAAACCGTCCGAACGGTGTTTCTTCTTTGGGTGAAACTGTCTTCATTTCCCCTGCTCCTTCAGTCGGACCCTTGGGTCGAGTATCGAATAGACCACGTCAACAAGCAGGTTGATTACGACGAACAACGCGACAATGATCATAAGGTAGGCGACCACCACCGGCCGATCGAGTTGCAGAATGGATTCAATAAGCAGACGCCCCATACCGGGCCAGGCAAAGATGGTTTCAGTCACCACCGAAAATGCAATCAGGCTGCCAAACTCCAACCCCAGGACCGTGACAATCGGTATCAGGATGTTTTTCAACAGGTGCACACCCACAACACGGGTTGTCGACAGGCCCTTGGCGCGGGCAAATTTGATATAATCTTGCTGCATCCCTTCGCGGGTGCCCGCCCGTGTCAGCCGGATCACCAATGACACCTTGAGCAATGCCAGATTAGCCGCCGGCAGGATCAGGTGGCTTAGCCCGTTCAATGTAAAGATGCTGCTGGTTATGCCCAGAAACGTCGCCGTGTCACCGCGACCGGTTGATGGCAACCATCCCAGCTGGACCGAAAAGATCAGGATCATCATAAGCCCGACCCAAAAGGTAGGCAGGGAAAATCCAAGGATCGAACTTGTCATAATCACCCGGGACGACATCCGGTTCGGGTATAGCCCGGCATAAAGTCCCAAAGGGATGCCAATGGCAATGGCCAGGAACAGGGCGGTAAAGGCCAGCTCCAGCGTGGCCCCCATGTGGCGCGAAATCAGGCCAAGCGCGGATTCACCGAATATGAAAGAGTTCCCCAGATCACCTTGCAGAGCACCTTTTACAAAAAGTACATATTGCTCCAGAATCGGTCGATCCAACCCAAGATTTCTGATCACCCGGTCAATATCTTCCTGATCTGCATCCGGGCTGACAAGCATATAAACCGGGTCGCCAATGATGTTCAGCCCGAAAAACACCAGCACCGACATAAGAAGAATAACAATGGCAGCCTGAAATAGTCGCCGAATTATGAATGCGAGCACATTGAATTCCCTGATAAAATAGAAAACCCGCCCCGGTTTCCGGGGCGGGAAAGGTTCGGCCTATTCTGGCACGACACCATCGGCTAGCGTGTACTCGTCGCTGCGGGCGATGTACTTCAGCCCCTTGCGCGCAGCCCAGGTATTGACCTGGTAATGCAGCGGAATAATCGCCACATCGCCAATTGCCACCTCGGTTGCCTTGGCAAGCAATGCTTCGCGCGCGGCATCGTCGTTGGTGACCAGTGCCTTGTCAATCAGCGCATCAACTTCGGGGTTTGAATAGCGCCCCCTGTTTGACGCCCCAAATCCGCGATCCTTGTCATAGGTGCGGATCAAAGATTTCAACGGCGACGAAGCTTCGCCAGACCCGGCACCCCAACCCACCAGGACCAGGCTGAATTCCGGCAACCCTTCAGGTGACCCGGCTGATGCACGTTTGAAATAAACCGAACGCGGCATGGTATCGACAGCGGTTGTTATACCGTTTGCCGACAACATCTGCGCGATGACTTCGGCAATTTTTGCATCGTTGATGTACCGGTCATTTGGTCCGTGAATGGTCAACTTGAAACCGTCCGGATACCCGGCCTCGGCAAGCAATGCTTTTGCGCCGTCGGGATCATAGGCCATGACCTCAAGTTTTGAAGAAACTCCAAAGAACCCTTCAGGCAAAAGCTGACCCGCCTGGGTTGCAACGCCTTCCATCACCCGCTCGACAATGGCCTCGCGGTTGATCATCTTCGAGATCGCCAGGCGCACCCGCTGATCAATCAGGGGATTCTTGATTTCCCCGCCATCGTTGCCTTTGACAAAAGGCGACTTCTCACGGAACTGGTCCAGGTGAAGATAGATCACCCGGTTCGAAGACCCCTGCGACAAGGTGATCGTTTCGTTTTCCCTGAGGTGGGCAATATCAACTGTCGGAACGCCGGAAATAATATCCACGTCCCCAGCCAACAGGGCCGCAACACGGGCCGGACCGGATTTGATCGGCTTGTAAGTGACCGTTTCCCACCGGGGCTTTGGCCCCCAGTAATTGTCATTGCGCTTCATGACAATACGGTCGCCCGGCACATATTCGACAAGGCTATATGGCCCTGTGCCGATGGCCGCATCGCCGTGATTGTAGTCTTTTGTCGTCGCGTCACAACCGGATTCATTGGACACGATCGCGATGGTGGAAATGTCATTGACCATCGTCGGGTATGGGCCCTCGGTGGTGAAATGAACCGTAAAGTCATCCACTTTGGTGACGGTTTTACCCTTTAGATAGGTGCCAAAGCTGGACGGAGAGTTGGGCACGTCAGGCGCACGTTTGAAGCTGCACACAACGTCATCTGCATTAAACGCTGACCCGTCCTGAAAGGTCACGCCTTCACGCAGTTTGAATTCCCAGGTTGTCTCATTGATCGGTGCCCAGGAAACCGCCAGACCCGGCGTCAGGCTTTGCACCTCATTCTGGAGAACCAGGTTATCAAAGATATTGCGGGCAATGGCGTTGTTAGGACCCAGATTGTGGAAATATGGGTCAAGCGATGTTGCTTCGGATGACATTCCCAGCCGAAGATCTTGTGCCGTTGCCATCGTGGCAGCCGTCACAATCCCCGCAATCAGGGGGGTCAATAGTTTTACGTTTGGCATGGTTTCCTCCTTGTGCCTTCGCCGAAAACCCTTTCCCCGCAGATTTGCACCATGGATGTGCCGATATTTCGTCCTGCGCACGCCAGCGATTCTGGTGCGCAGGCTTGCAGGGCTGACAAGCGCTTCGGTAGCCGGGATGTTACTATGCAAAATTGTTCTTGTACAAGCAGTTATCTATGCATTTATTGTATATCTCTATGCGTGCCGTCATGTTGCCTGGCAAAATCATTGCGAATATCAGAGGGGAAATGATGCAGAAATTTGGTCACAGTATCAGAGAATATGAGGCGCTTAGGGCGGTGATTTCCAGCGGAACCACCGTCGGCGCATCCAGAAGGCTTGGCATCTCGCAATCCGCAGTCAGCCGCGCGATTGCCAACCTCGAAGCCCGGCTCAATTGCATTTTGTTCGATCGCGAAAATGGACGTATCAGCCCCACGTCGGCGGCTGTCCGGCTGAATTCGAATTTGGACAATCTGTTTGATGTTCTATCAAATATTTCCGGTGCCGACTGGGCGGTCCCCACCCAGGAAAGGCTGCGGTTGGCGGCCCCCCCCACGTTGGTCCAGTTTTTCCTGCAACAACAGTTGGCAAGCTTCTTGCGCCTGGTGCCAAACCGAACCGTCGATCTTGAGGTTTGTTCTTCGGACGACCTGGTATCAGGCCTGCACAGTGACCGATATGACCTGGCCTTTGCCAGCAGCGACCTTACTCAGTCCGGGGTCAAGGTCATACCTTTCCTCACCGGCAATGCTGTGTGCGTCATGCCAAAGGGCCATGAATTGGAACGCAAAAAGGTGGTGACCTCGCAGGACCTGGATGGCCATGACATGATCGCCTTGTCACGCCGCCATGCGTCACGCGGCAAATTCGACTTTTTGTTGCGCCAAAACGGCGCGCAAGTTCGTATTGCCGCGGAAACGGCCACCGCCAGTTCCGCGTTGGAGTTCGTCCGCGAGGGCATTGGCTTGACGGTCATCAACCCGTTCCCTCTCTTTTTAGTTGATGATGATTCCGTAACAATTCGCCCGTTTCAACCGGAAATCAGGTACCAAACCAACTTCGCAATTCCAAGTCACCGCCCCGCCCAGGCCATCGTGCGCGCATTTATGCGCCATTTACGCCTGCATTTACCCAAAAATAGGCTGTTCACGCGTGTGCCCTAGGCGCGCTTTGAAATGTAAAGGAACCAAGATGCCAAGCCCCTCGATCAAGAACGATCTGCCAATAGAACTGGTCGCACCGGACATTCTTGCCTATGCGTCGGGCAACACCGGAATTCCCTACATCTGGCGATTTTCCTCAAAGGTGCCGGGGCCTGATGTGATGATCTCGGCGATTGTCCATGGCAACGAACCGGCAGGGGCAATCGCGCTTGACTGGTTGTTGCAACGCAATGTCCGGCCAATTGCCGGAAGCCTGACACTGGCCTTCATGAATATCGCGGCATACGTTGCCTTTGACGCGGATGATCCGAATGCTTCGCGCTGGGTTGATGAGGATTTCAACCGTGTATGGGACGCGCGCTTTTTGAACAGTGATCGCCATTCGGCCGAACTGGACCGCGCGCGCCAGGTGCGCCCCGTGTTGGACGAAATCGACTACTTGCTGGATATTCACACCATGCAGGAAAAAGCCCCGCCCGTCATGTTGGCGGGGACCAAAAACAAAGGGTGCGAATTGGCCCGCCGCGTGGGTGTTCCCAAAGTAATCGTTACGGATCAGGGGCACGCATCAGGAACCAGGATGCGCGACTATGCCCGTTTTGATGATCCCGCAACCGATGCAGCCGCTGTGCTGATCGAATGCGGTCAGCACTGGGAGAAGCCTTCGGGCGCTCTGGCAATTGAATCTGCGTTACGGTTTCTGGTCGCAACGGGGACAGTCGGGCCTAAGCTGCTCAAGGACGCCGGAATTCCTGCGCAGACCGACCCGCAGGAACATTGGGATGTCACCGACGCCATTACCATCCAAAGCGACAAATTCACCTTTGTGGCAAAGTTTCATGGTGGTGAGGTAATCGAGAAATCGGGCACTTTGTTGGGGCATGATGGCAATGCCGAGGTTCGGACCCCCTATGACAACTGCATGCTGATCATGCCATCTGCCCGGCTGACCAAGGGTTTGACGGCAGTAAGACTGGCACGCCATCATGACCAGGAAAGCAGCACCCATGGCTAACCCAACTTTGGAAATACTGCGTGATCTTGTGGCGTTCGATACTGAAAGTTCCAAATCAAATCTGACGCTGATTGATTTCGTTGAACGCTATCTTGACAGGCTGGGAATCGCGAGCGAACGCATTGCCGACCCGGACCAGCCAAAATCAAGCCTTTGTGCCAGAATTGGTCCCGATACTTCTGGTGGCATCATTCTGTCCGGGCACACCGATGTGGTCCCTGTTTCGGGGCAGAACTGGGCGACAGATCCGTTTGACCTGGTTGAAAAAGACGGGCGGGTTTATGGGCGTGGCAGCTGCGACATGAAAGGGTTTCTTGCATCGGTTCTGGCGGCAGTGCCAGAAATGATCAAGACCGATCTGATTTCGCCATTTTACCTGGCATTTTCATACGACGAAGAGGTTGGCTGCACTGGCGTTAGCCCGCTGATCAGGCACCTCTTGTCCAAAGAAAACCAACCCGCGTTGTGCATTGTTGGTGAGCCGACAATGATGCGCCCCGTCACCGCACATACCGGAAAACAGATATTTGAAATCACGTTCACCGGGACCCCGATGCATTCGTCCCTGGTGCCCTCAGGTGTAAGTGCGATTTCACTGGCAGGCCAGGCCATCGCGCGGATTGCCGATCAGGCACTAAAATTCAGGCAATTTACCATTGCCGACGATCGGTTCACCTATCCGTTTCCAACGGCCAATTTCGGCCCGATCGAAGGCGGAAAAGCCGTCAACATAGTTGCGGAAAACTGCAAGTTCAGCCTGGAATACCGTTACCCACCGGGCGCGCCGGAAAATGCGATGCGTGACTTTCTGGCAGGTCTTTTTGCCGACGAACACTTTACCAAACAGATCGCGGGTCACCCAGGTGCCTCGGCAAAGTTTGAAGAATTGGTGTCCTATCCGGGGTTCACCGCGCAACAAGGCAGCGTTGCTGTTGAACTCATCGCGTCCACCTCGGGCATCAACGAAACATTTGCGGTAAATTATGGCACCGAGGCCGGCCATTTCGCGGCCGCCGGCCTGCCCACGGTGGTCTTTGGTCCCGGCGATATCCAGCAGGCCCACCAACCTGACGAATATATCGAATGTGCGCAGCTTTTGGCATGTGATCAATTTCTGAACCGGTTGATCGCAAAACAGACGCAAGGAACACGCAATGGCTGAATTGCACCCCCAACCCGGTAATCTGGCGGCTTTTGCAGAATGGATTGCCCAAACGCCGGTAATCACCCATCCGGTTGCCCTGGAAACCGCCCGGGCAGCCTTTGAAGATACCATTGCCTGCATGATCGCCGGGGCCGGTGATCCGGCAACTCTGGCGGTTGCCAAAGGTGTTTCACACTCCGGTACGGGGCCTTGCCCGGTTGGTGGGCAGGATGTTTCGCGACCGGCAGAGGTTGCCGCCCTGGTCAACGCCACGGCGGCGCATGCCCTGGATTTTGATGACAATTTCCTGCCGGCCGTAACCCATGCGTCCGCAGTGCTGGTGCCTGCGCTTTTGGCTTTGGGCGCCGAAGTTGATGCCAATGGCGATGACCTGCTTGATGCCTATGTCGTTGGCCTGGAAATGCAGGCCTGGTTGGGGCATTTCATGATCCCCGCACATTATGGCGCCGGCTGGCACGCGACCTCGACAATCGGGGCCATCGGGGCCGCCGCCGCCTGTGCGCGACTGCTGGATCTGGACCGCGAAAAAACCACCCACGCCCTTAGCATCGCCTGTTCGATGGCTGGCGGATCCAAAGTACAGTTCGGCACGCTGACAAAGCCGCTTCATGCGGGCCTCGCTGCTCGGGCGGGCATTGCCGCCACCCGCCTTGCTGAAGGTGGTGTTACGGCAAACCCTGATCCTGTGTTTGGTGATTGGGGAATAATAGCGCTGCAAAATGGGAACCAAACGCACGCCAGCAACAAACGAAGCGAATTGTCGATTGTTGTCGATGGATTGGCGCAAAAGCGATTTCCTTGCTGTGGCAGTGCACACCGCAGCCTGGACGCGATCATTTACCTGCGCACAAAACACGACCTGAAACCGGACCAGATCGATCGGATTGAAACCGAAATTCCAGGCTCGAACTACGACAACTTGCGGTTCCCGACCCCCAAGACGGCCAGCGAGGCACGATTTTCCATGACCTATTGCGGCGCGCTGGCAATGATTTTCGGACAGGTTAGGTTGTCGGATTTCACCGCCGACGCGGTCATGCGGCCCGAAGTCCGCAGTTTCATGGATAAAATTGCAATGCAGGATGCGGGCCTTGTTTCAAGAACAGCGGGCGGCATCTGGGATTGCCCTGCAAGAACCTCCATATTTTTGCGCACAGGCGAGGTTTTGCAAAAAGACGTTATGGCGCCGGTGGGGACCATCAACACGCCGCTTAGCGCCGCCGACATCGATACCAAATTCAGCGACTGTACCGATGGGAAAACCGGCCCCGGCCTACGGGCGGAAATCAGGGCAATCTGTCGTGAAATCAGAGGCTATAGGGCCCGCGAAATTCTGCGGTGGTAGCATCAAAAGAGGCGGTGCCAAACGGCTTGGCCTGATATATGGCTTGGCCCGCCAATCTGGCCCGCCAATCTGGCAGTCGCAACGCGAGAAGTCCCAAGCTTTTGATCCGCCACGATTGTCATTCAAAATTTAACTTGAAATCCACATCGCGACCGGATGGTGCCGGTTTCAAACTGCTGGTGTACAAATGGCCAGGAAATACAGTCTAACGAACTGTTGTTAAAAGGTACTGGTCGGTGGCTGGGGTGGTAGGATTCGAACCTACGATACACAGTACCAAAAACTGCTGCCTTACCACTTGGCTACACCCCAAAACCGACCCCAAAAGTGATTGGGTCGACGGCACATCATAAAACCGGCTTTTGACCAGGCTCCGGATGCCGCGGACATATGAGCGATATGTGGTCGGGGCGCAAGAGGGGAAGTTGTGGAAATCTCAGGCGATCGCAATTGCCCTGACGCGAACCGCTTTGGCCCAGTAATCGGGTCATGCGCATGTTTCCATGTGCTGACCTGAAAGGGTGCCAATTAGGCATTGGCCGATAAAACCGACAGCCAAACAGCCAAACGGCCTACAATTCGATGGCTGTCATGATCTCAGGTTCGATCACCTTTGTTCCCGGCAAGCTTGCGATCAGCGCATCTGCCGATTGTTCCAGGATCGGAAAGGTCTTGTAATGGCACGGCACGATGGTTTTGAAATCAAAATACTTCTGCGCCGCCCAGGCCACTTTGGCCATGTCCATGGTGAAATGCCCGCCGGCGCACAGGATGCCGGTATCCGGTTGGCAATACGCGCCGATCCAATCCATGTCGGCCATGATATCGGTGTCGCCGCTGACATAGATCGTGTCGCCTTCACCTTTGATGATAAAGCCGCATTCGGACCCGCCGGTGCGTGGCCCGTCAGGGGTGGCAAAACTGCTGGAATGGGTCGCGTTGACCATCGAGACATGGACCCCGCCGCCGTCCCCGCCCAGATCAACCGTGCCGCCTTTGTTAAAGCCAACCGTCTTGATGCCCTGGTTTTCGCCCCAGAACGACATCAGATCGTATTGCCCGACCACAGGCACGCCCAACCGTTTGGCAAGGTCCACCGTATCGCCCGCGTGATCGAAATGCGCGTGGGTCAGAAGGATATGAGTGGCACCGGCGATGGCCTCGCCGTGGCGATCCTCTGGCAAAACCGGGTTGCCGGTCAGCCACGGGTCGATCAACAGGATCAGACCGCCGATCTCTAGGCGAAAGCTGGAATGGCCCATCCAGATCAGTTTCATAGACCTATTCCCAATTCCATGTTGATTTGGCCGCGTACCGCCGTCACAGGAAATCTATGGTAATTTCAGACCAGGTCAACTCCACGTTTTCCAGAACCACAAATGTGTCACCCTTAAATCGAACATGTGTGTCGCCGTCCTGTACTCTGACTTTGATTAGGCCCGGACGGGTGTCCGTATCAAAGGTTATCGAATCGCGTGCCGCGTTGAAATCGGTAATCCGGTCAACGCCGATGTGAAAAGCTGCAAATTCAAAATGATCCCGTCCGCGCCCACCGGTAAGGATATCATTGCCCCCACCGCCTGAAATGAAATCATTACCCCTGCCGCCATTGATCCAGTCATCGCTACCGCCAAAAGGCAGAAATCCAAACGTGTCGCCCATCAGGCGGTCGTTACCGCCATGGCCCCGGATGATATCATTGCCTTTACCGCCAAAAATTTCATCATCGCCTCTGGACCCGATCAGTTTGTCAGCCCCCTTGCCGCCCGAAATAAAGGTATCAACCGAACCTTTGGCGCGGATGACGTCCTGGCCATCGCCACCAAAGGCGCGAAAACTCATGGTCGACGACAAGGTTATGTGATCGCGCCCTCCTGCGCCGTGAATCTCGCTGAACCCGGTCAGGAATGTGCCGTGTTCCGGGGCCTGAATGGTTTCACCTGCATTGGTGCCGATCACCGCGATGTCGGTGCCGGCTATTGCGTTCAGATCGGTTATGATCGTCAGGAAGGCGGTGACTGCCGGTGTTTGCCCCGGCAAGTTGACCAATTGCCGCCACTCCAGGTATTCAACGCTTGGCAGGTTGAACGGGTCGTGGGGAATTGTCAGGCCAGTGCCAAACATGCTGACAACGATTGCGGTGCCGGTATTGACGAAACTGCGAAACGGGTCGGGTTGAAACTCTGACATGATCAGAACGTCCTGGCCGCCAGCATCGCTCCAAGTGTCAAAGCCTTGAAACACCAGTTCAAACACAAAGAAATCAGAATTCACTCCGGTTGAATAAATCATCACAATCCCTTTACCCAAAACACGGGAAATACTGGCCATGGCACAGGCCAAAGTCAACAACGTTGGGTCATATCACAACAAGGGGCGATTGGCGCGCCGCTGAATTCGTGAGGCATCGCCATTGTTGCGCGGACAATTGTCGCAACGACTTGCGGGCATGGCGGCACGGGGGTAAACGCGCAATGGACGCACCAATGAGGGCCATCATGTCGATTGATCAGAACACCGCCGCCAAAGTGGCCAAACTTGCAAGGATCAGGGTCGAGCAAGACGCCCTGCCGGCACTGGCCCGCGAATTCAACACCATCCTGGGCTTTATCGAACAATTGAACCAGGTTGATGTGGACGGGGTTGAACCGATGACCTCCGTCACGCCTCAGCGTCTGAAACGGCGCGCAGATGTGGTGACGGACGGTGATCAGGCGGCCAAGGTGCTGGCCAATGCGCCGGATGCACGCGAAGGATTTTTTGCGGTTCCCAAGGTGGTTGAATAATGAGCGATATGAACAAATCCGGTCTTAATCAACTTGGTCTGGCCGAAGCACGCGATGCCTTGCGCAAAGGCGATGTCACATCCGTGGAACTGACCCGGTCTTGCCTTGAGGCAATTGAGGCGGCGACGACCCTGAATGCCTTTGTCCACAACACCCCCGAGATCGCAATGGAGCGCGCACAGGCCGCCGATGATCGTTTGAAATCCGGCAATGCCCATGATGCCCCTGCCATGTGTGGCCTGCCGATCGGTATCAAGGACCTGTTTTGCACCAAGGGCGTGCCGTCGCAGGCCGGTTCGCGCATTCTTGAGGGTTTCATCCCCGGATATGAATCCACCGTCAGCCAGAATTTGCAAGATGCGGGTGCGGTCATGCTGGGCAAGCTGAACATGGACGAATTCGCCATGGGAAGTGCGAATGAAACCAGCACCTATGGCCCGGTCACCAACCCCTGGCGGCGTGGCCGCGAAGATACCGCACTGACGCCGGGCGGCTCTTCTGGCGGGTCGGCGGCGGCGGTGGCGGCGGACCTGTGTCTGGCGGCAACCGGCACCGATACCGGCGGGTCAATCCGCCAGCCTGCGGCCTTTACCGGCATCACCGGCATCAAGCCGACTTATGGGCGCTGTTCGCGCTGGGGCATCGTTGCTTTTGCCTCGTCACTGGATCAGGCCGGGCCGATGACCAAATCGGTACGCGACGCGGCGATCATGCTTGAGGCGATGTCTGGTCATGACCCCAAAGACAGTACCAGCGCCGATCTGGCGGTGCCAGATTTCGAGGCAATGCTAACGGGTGACATTCGTGGCCAGAAAATCGGCATTCCGCGCGAATACCGCATGGATGACATGTCGGACGAAATTGAAACCCTGTGGAACGATGGTGCCGATATGCTGCGCGATGCCGGGGCTGAGATCGTCGATATCTCACTGCCGCATTTCGCCTATGCCCTGCCGGCCTATTACGTGATTGCCCCGGCCGAGGCATCGTCCAATCTGGCGCGCTATGACGGGGTGCGCTATGGCCATCGCGCCACGCTTGAGGCCGGGGACGGTATCACCGAGATGTACGAGAAAACCCGCGCCGAAGGGTTTGGAGATGAGGTCAAGCGCCGGGTGATGATCGGCACATATGTGTTGTCGGCCGGGTTTTATGACGCCTATTACAACCGCGCCCGCAAGGTCCGCACCTTGATCAAGCGCGACTTTGAAACCGTGTTTGACCAGGGCATTGATGCGATTCTGACCCCCGCCACCCCTTCTGCCGCCTTTGGTCTGGGCGAAGTTGGCAAGGCCGATCCGGTGCAGATGTTCATGAACGATGTATTCACCGTGACCGTCAATCTGGCCGGGTTGCCGGGTATTTCGGTGCCTGTCGGACTGGACAGTCAGGGGCTGCCTTTGGGCCTGCAACTGATTGGGCGGCCATGGGAAGAGGGCGGTCTTTTGAACTGCGCCCATGTTCTTGAAGGGGCCGCGGGCTTTCTGGCCAAACCGGGCAAATGGTGGTAAGATCGCGCCAAATTGCAGAATGAATTGCAGAACAGATTACAGAACAAGAAACGCAGGAAAACCTTATGCGCACCAAACTGCATTTACTGACTTCGGCCTTGATCTTGGGCGTAGTAGCGGCCTGTTCCCCGGCCATTCCCGACAGCGGCGCCGAGGCTGGTGCCAGCGGCGGCGTTGGGTTCAACAACTCGTTTGAGGCGCAACAGGCCCGCGAAGCCGCCCTGAACACCGGCCAGCCTTTGGTGCCTCCGACGGTTTTGTCGGATGAAACAATAACACCTGCGCCCTTGCCGCTGACGCCAACCGTGCGACCATTGCCCTTGCCGGCTGCGGCGGGCCGGACGTCCACATCCACCCCAGCGGGTTCTTCAGATGACATAGCGGCCGAAACTGCCGCAGCACTGGCAGCAGTCAGTAGCAATTCCGGTCAGGCGCCGCTTCTGGCCAGCCCATCAAATCCGGCACCGCAAAACAATATCGCGATCTCGGATGAAAACGATTTTGACGCTGTTTCAGAACGCCAGACCATTGCCAGCGATGCCGAGAGGATTGCCAGGAATCGCGAACAGTATCAGGTGATTACGCCCACCTCCGTTCCAATAAGAGGCACAAGTACCCAGCCAAATATTGTTGAATACGCCCTGAGCACCAGCAACCCGCGCGGCACCTCTGTCTATAGTCGATCTGGCTTTAACGGTGCCTCCAAATCTGCCCGCAACTGCGCACGCTTTGCCTCGCCCGATCAGGCACAGACCGCGTTCCTGTCACAAGGTGGTCCGCAACGCGACCGCAAAGGGCTGGACCCGGACGGCGATGGCTATGCCTGCACCTGGGACCCTGCCCCATTCCGCAAGGCCGCCGGAAACTAGGATGGTGACCGCCATCTGGCACGGCTCACCCAATTGCGGGCGGCGACGTGACGGGCTTAAACCTTCGTTGATTGTGCTGCACTATACGGCCATGGCCAGTGCCGACGCAGCCTTGCAGCGACTGTGTGATGCCACCGCAGAAGTATCCGCCCATTATCTGATCGGCGGCGATGGCAGGCTTTGGCAAATGGTGGCCGAAGACCGGCGCGCCTGGCACGCCGGGACCGGAGAATGGCATGGTCACGATGATATCAACTCGCGCTCGATCGGCATCGAGCTGGACAATCGCGGCGACCACCCGTTCAGCAATGCGCAGATCTGCACACTGGAACAACTGCTTGCGGACATCATGACCCGTTGGACCATTCCTGCATCCGGCGTTATTGGCCATTCTGACATGGCCCCGGGACGCAAATGCGACCCCGGTGCGCGGTTTGACTGGCCCCGTCTGGCCCGCCAGGGGCTGGCCGACGGCGTGCACGGCCTCCCTGCCCCTGATCGTTTGCCTGATTTGGCCCGATTCCGACAGCTTGCAAACACAGCCGGTTTCACGGCCCCGGTATCCGACGCACTATTGCTGGATGCCGTGCGTCTGCGATATCGCCCATGGGGCCACGGGCCACTAGATTGCCAGGACATGGCAATATTTTCAGATAGTTAAAGCGTCTCGTACAGCTTCAGAACGGAATTTCGTCGTCTTCAATCCCACTGGATGGGGCATTCCCGCCACCGCCGCCGTTACCGCCGCCACTATCACCGCCATAGGACTGACCTTGGCCACCGCCCTGCCCGCCATAGCCGCCGTCACCGCCGCCGCCGCCGCCGCCGCCTTCGCCACGGCCATCCAGCATCACCAGGGTTGAACCGAACCCTTGCAGGACCACTTCGGTGGAATACTTGTCCTGCCCGTTCTGATCCTGCCACTTGCGGGTCTGCAACTTGCCCTCAAGGTAAACTTTGGACCCTTTGCGCAAATACTGTTCGGCCACCCGCACCAGACCTTCGCTGAAAATCGCCACCTGATGCCACTCGGTCTTTTCGCGCCGCTCGCCGGTGTTGCGATCTTTCCAGGTCTCGGACGTGGCAATCCGCAGATTGCACACCTTGCCGCCGTTCTGAAAACTGCGCACTTCCGGGTCGCGCCCCAGATTGCCGATAAGTGTGACTTTGTTGACTGAGCCCGCCATGCGGCACCCTCCCCTTGGTGATAGTCCATTGCTAAATATTCTCAGCGAATCCCCGTGGATCCGCGCTCGCCTTTACCTATACGCCCTGTGCCCGGGTGGAAACATATTACAGCCAACTATGGGGTTTTGCCTTTGGGCCGGATCACACCACTGGAAATTGGATACCAAAGCCTTTATACCGCCCTCAGCGATGGGCACCTAAGGCAAGTCATCAATGAGTAGAGCGTCGTTTATCGGCACGGTTTTTCTAGGCATCACATTGGCACTGCCAGTGATGAGCGCAGATGCTTTCTCAAGCCGCGACAAACGCGCGCTGTTTGCGGCCAATTCCAAGTTTCTTGATAACCGGGCTGCGTCGCAATACGCCAACTCGACCCGCCTTCAGCCACCTTCGGCGCATGATACCGGCCGGGTTTTGCCGTATAGCGGCAAATACCGCGGCGAATATATAGACATGGCCCGCGAAGCGGCACGGCGTTACAATGTGCCGGAGGAACTTTTTTTGCGTCTGGTACAGCAGGAATCCGGCTGGAACCCCAATGCCAAATCGCACAAGGGTGCCCTGGGTCTGGCCCAGTTGATGCCTGCCACAGCCCGGCACCTGCGGGTGGACCCAAGTGATCCGTATGAAAACCTTGACGGCGGCGCGCGGTATCTTGCGCGCCAGTTCAAACGTTTCAAATCGTGGCGTCTGGCGCTGGCGGCGTATAATGCCGGGCCGGATGCGGTGCGCAAATACGACGGGGTGCCGCCGTTTAAAGAAACCCGCAACTATGTGAAAATCATCTGGGGCAGCTAGGGCCTGGGAAGCATTTCTTGACAATCCGATGGGCGCGATTTCCTGTCAGGTCAACAAACTGAATGTTCTTCGCCCGCCTGCCCATGCTGGGTTTTGTCCCAGAAAAATGGCTTGAACAACACCTCGCCCAAGGCCTTATAGGCGGCAATAACCCCAAGCGGAAAATAGAATATCATGGTTGGCACATAAATCATCAGATGCCGCCGACCGGGCCGCGATACCGCCGCAAGACCGATGCAGATGCCCAAAACCTCGCTTGCGGCCAGGATCACAGCCGCGGCCACAAACACACTCTGAGGCAAGATTCCAGCCAACGGGTGTCCAAACCCAAGCAGCACCAGCCAGAACGACCACAAAACCGGTGCCAGCAGGAATTGCCCCAGGGTCCCCAGGAAAAACGCCTGAAACCCAAAGAATCGCCAAGCCCCAAGATCAAGCCACAATTGGCGTGGGCTGCGCATATGCACAAGATAGGTCACCATGAACCCCTTAAGCCACCGGGATCGCTGGCGAACCCATGGCCAGGACCGGCAGTTGGCCTCTTCAAATGTCACCGTGTCGATCAATTCCGTGCGCCAGCCTGCGCGACACAGGCGCACCCCCAGATCGGCATCTTCGGTGACATTATGGGCGTCCCAGCCGCCCAAAGCCTCTAACGCATCGCGACGAAAGAACAACGTGGTCCCGCCCAGTGGCACCACCAGCCCCATCCGGGCAATCCCCGGCAGGACAATGCGAAACCAGCTGGAATATTCGATGGTAAAACAACGCGCCCGCCAGTTGGTGCGCGGGTTATAATAATCAAGGATGCCTTGCAGGCAAACCACATCATCCGGGGCCCCATCAAATCGCGCCACCACCTGTTCAATCTGATCCGTGGCGGGGGCATCTTCGGCGTCCCAAACCCCGATAATATCGCCATTGCAGAAATCCAGAGCATAATTCATCGCCCGTGGTTTGGTGGTCAGGCCGCCATGGGCCGGCACCTCGATCACCCGCATCCAGGACGGAAGGTCAGTGGAGTGCAAGGCATTTTTCGTCAGCGTGTCATGCGCTTCCAATACCAGAACAACATCCAGCAATGCCTTGGGATAACTCAGCTTTCTTAACCTTTGAATCAGCACTCCGGCGATTTCTGTTTCCTGATAGAGCGGCACCAGAATCGAAACCTTGGGCAGCTTTACCGATGCCTTGTCTGGGTTGGGCGGGGCACGCGGGGCGCTTAGATGGCTATTGCTGGATAAATGCGCGACAAAACCAGTCAGCTTCAGCGCCGCGAACAAACATAAAGTTAAGCAGGCGACGATACTCAAGACCATCAGAACCTCTAACGGAGCAAAGATCACCGTGCCCAGCAGGACCAAAGCATAAACCGCCAACAGGAATGGTCTGCGCGATGTCCAGGTCCGGCAGCTAAACCCCGTCGCAACCCGGGTTTCGGCCTTTATTGCCAGCGGTTTGGCGAACTGGCGGGCAATGGCTGCGGTGATGGATGGCTCGGACGCCAGAACAGGTAGAATGTCGGGGCATTCATGGCCCAACCCGGTCACGACCTCCGAAAACAGATCCGGGCGGGAAGTGGCGACCAGCAGAGTTTTGCCCATGCGTTTCCACGGGATAACCCGGTGGTGAAGCCAAAATTCGCTGCTTCTGAGTCCTGACAGGACGGGATCAGGCGGTTCGGCCACAAGATCAATCAACGGCAATGCGTGCTGGCGCGACACGGCGGCCAGAATATCCTCGCGATTGGCGAACCCCTCGGCCACCAGAATTTCGCCCAACGGCGCATGCTGGCGAACCTGCAATTGCAATGCCTGCAACAGTTGCTGGTTGCTGATCACCCCGGATTTGACCAGATGACGCCCAAGCGGGAACCGTTGGACCTGCGGGGCAATGACCGGCGCAGGGGCATGTGTGGCAGATATCTGCCCCAATACCAGATCAGGCGAGACCCCTGGGGAACGGCCCGCGATGGGGGTCGAAAAAGGGCGTTGGGCAACTAGGTGTTGGCTGCGACGGGCCATTCATACATCCAGAATAAACAATACCGGATCAGAATGGTGGGAACAGGGTTAACACATACCTAACAACTGGTTAACGGGTGCAAATAAAGTCGGGGTTTACGCCATTTGACGCGCGGCCATAGCAGTGGCAAAGCGTTCGAACAGATAAAAACTGTCTTGCGGGCCAGGACTTGCTTCGGGGTGATGTTGCACCGACCAGACCGGCCGCCCGGCGACGCGAATGCCGCAGTTTGACCCGTCAAACAGCGAACGGTGGGTTTCGATCACCCCGTCAGGCAGGCTCTGACCATCCACGGCAAACCCATGATTCATCGAGGTTATTTCGACCTTGCCGGTGTCCATATCCTTGACCGGATGGTTGGCGCCGTGATGGCCGTGGTTCATCTTTACGGTACGCGCGCCCAAAGCCAGCGCCAGCATCTGATGGCCCAGGCAAATACCAAAAACCGGCAGGTCCTGATCCTGTAACAGGGACTGGATCACCGGCACGGCGTAGGCCCCGGTTGCCGCCGGATCCCCCGGACCATTGGACAGGAATACACCGTCCGGATGATGCGCCAAAACGTCATCAGCGGTGGCGGTGGCAGGCAAGACCGTCACATCACAGCCAACCGACGCAAGACAGCGCAGGATATTGCGCTTGGCACCATAATCCAGTGCCACCACCTTGAATTTTGGGTCCGTCTGGCGCGGAAATCCATCCGGCCAGGCCCAGCGCATTTCGTCCCAGCGATAAGATTGCGCGCAGGTCACCTCGCGCGCCAGGTCCATCCCTTCCAGTCCGGCAAAGGCGCGGGCGGCAGCCACCAGCGCGTCGGTATCAAAATTGCCGTCCGGGTCATGCGCCAGCGCCACATGCGGCGCGCCCTGCTGGCGGATCACCCGGGTCAGACGCCGTGTATCAATGCCGCCGATGGCAATACGGCCGGTTGCGGCCAGCCAGTTTTTCAGCGCCTCGGTGCTGCGCCAGCTGCTCGGCGTGGTGGGGTCCCATTTGACCACCATCCCTGCCGCCACCGGGTCGCTGGATTCGTCATCATCAGAGTTCACCCCGGTGTTGCCGATATGGGGGAATGTAAAGGTGACGATCTGACCGGCATAAGACGGATCCGTCATGATTTCCTGATAGCCGGTCATGGCAGTATTGAAACACAGTTCCGCCACCGCATGCCCGGTGGCACCAAAGCCCATGCCGTAAAACAGTGTGCCATCGGCAAGGGCCAGGCAGGCGGTTGGTTTGGGGGAAGTTGATTGGGTCATGGCGCGACTTTCATGCAGGCAAACTGGTGGACGTCTAAGACGTGCGCATAGGCTGGTCAAGCCCAATGAGAATTCATCCAACTGTTTGTTTTCAAAGCCTTACATAAATTCATACCTGCTTGTGCCCTTTCATTTCTTTCGCTACTGTCGGGGTTTGTTACGCCATGGGGATGGAAATTAACGAATGGATATGCGCACACGGGTCACTACGGCTCTGAAACAGGCGATGAAGGACAAGGCCGTGGCCCGGCTGGCGACTTTGCGGCTGATCACTGCTGCGATCAAGGATCAAGAGATTGCGGCACGGGGATCTGGTGGCGACGAGACAATCAGCGACACCGATATTCTGATGATCATGAGCAAGATGAGCAAGCAACGTCAGGAATCCGCAAGGGTTTACGAGGAAGGCAACCGTCTTGATCTGGCTGAGCGGGAGTTGGAAGAGATCGGCGTGATCGAAGAATTCCTGCCGCGTCAGATGGATGGCGACGAAGTAAGTGCGGCGATCCGCGAGGCGGTCGAAGCCACCGGGGCGGGATCAATCCGCGACATGGGCAAGGTGATGGGTGTGCTGAAAGGCAAATACACCGGGCAGATGGATTTCTCCAAGGTCGGGCCGCTGGTCAAGGATCAGCTTTGTTCGTCGTCTTGAGAGGGCTATAGGCCCAAACGGCGAAGAACCTTCGGCAGAACCTCAGGTATATCTTCGGCGATCAGGCCGGGGCCAAATTCCAACGCGCATTCCACATGCAGCCAGGCGGCGGTTTCGGCCGCCTGGAACGGCGCAAAGCCGCGCGCCATCAAGCCAGTGATGAACCCGGACAGAACATCGCCCGACCCTGCGGTGGCCAGCCAGGGGGCCGCGCGTTCATAGTGGGCCGAGTTGATCGAACAACGTCCGTCCGGGGCCGCGATCACTGTGTCAGCCCCTTTGAACAACACGGTGCACCCCGCGCGTTTGGCCGCGTCACGGGTGGCGTCAACCTTGGAATAGGCTGGGCCGCTCCTCGGCTCCTGGCGGAGCCTCTTCGCAATATCCGGGAACAGCCGGGCAAATTCACCGCCATGCGGGGTCAACACGCACCCATCGTGCAATATGGCAAACAACGCCGCCGGATCATCGCCGTAAGCACTAAGCGCATCGGCATCCAAAACGACGTAGGGTGTGTGCTCTGCACGCACCGCCACCGGCACCGATTCCCGCGCCCTCTCAAGCCCCAAACCCGGGCCAAGGCAAAGCGCATTAATCCGCGTATCCTGCAATACCTCGCCCAAAGCATCGCCATCCGTCACCCGGGTCAGCATCAGCGCAGTAATATGCCCCGCCACCTCCATCTGCGCCGAGGGCGGTACGCCCAATGTCACCACCCCTGCCCCGATCCTGAGTGCACCGCGGGCTGAAAGCCGAGCGGCGCCCGTTTTGCCGGGACCGCCTGTGAGGATGAGGGCATGGCCGCACCAATATTTGTGCCAACTCGGGTCCTTTTGAAGGAGGGCGCGCAAAAATGGTGTCCCGCGACCAAAGAGTTTTTGATCAAGCAAAGACACGCGCCGATCCTCTTTCGGTTCATTGAACGGACCTCTTTCAAGAAACTCTTCTCTGCGAAGGCTTAAAGGTTTCTTGGCGAGTTTTTTGCTATGAAACGGGCCGTTCGCCAAATGATGCCCTACTTTTTCGAAGGAAAACGTCACACATAGGGCAGCCTGCAACCAATAGCCTTTGTCACCGTCCATCATCTTGCCAGTATCCGAGGCGACACCCGAAGGAAAATCAACAGCAACACAGCGCCTGAAACGGCGTGACCACGGTTTCCTCAAGCGGCCGCGCAAAATCCCAAAGCCTTCATTGACCTCGTCAGGAAGCGGTCGCGTCAATCCGGTTCCAAATACAGCATCAACAAGAAGAGGGACGCCGCGTAGCCGTTCAAAAGCATCCAGGCACCATGTTTTGGTCTCCCCGACCTCCCCCCACCGCTCATAATTCATCCGTGCATCCGGCGGCAGCTTCTCCACCTCCCCGTAGAAAAACACCTCCACCTCCCAGCCCCATTCCTTCAGCAATCGCGCCACCACAAACCCGTCGCCGCCATTGTTGCCCGGCCCGCACAGCACCACCGCCTTGTGGGAGGTTTTGGCAAGCTCCGGCCATTCCTCAAACACCGCCTCCACCACCCCACGCCCGGCGCGTTCCATCAGTTCAAGCCCGGTGACTTCGCCGCGCTTTATCGCCGCCTGTTCGATGGCCTTCATCTGGGCGGCGGTGAGTAATTCGGTCATATCTGCCCCTGTCGATTCAATTCTGCCCAAAAAATGTGCAGGTTGATGAATATTTGGTCGTGCGTCGCGGAATCCATTGCCAGCCCCCTGCCCCGCCACCCTAGCCGATTGCGCCCCCGAAACAGAAGTGGTCTGACCGCGCTAAAGCGATAATTTGAAAGGCGACCCCCATGAAAAAGATCGAAGCCATCATCAAACCCTTCAAGCTTGATGAAGTCAAAGAGGCGTTGCAAGACGTGGGCGTACAAGGCCTGAGCGTGATTGAGGTCAAGGGTTTTGGCCGCCAAAAGGGGCACACCGAACTTTATCGCGGCGCCGAATATGTGGTGGATTTCCTGCCCAAGGTGAAAATCGAAGTGGTGCTGGACGACGATCAGGTAGACGCCGCCATCGAGGCGATTGTTGGCGCCGCCAAGACCGACAAGATTGGCGACGGCAAGATATTTGTCAGCGCCATTGAACAGACCATCCGCATCCGCACCGGCGAAACCGGTTCAGACGCGATATAATTTACCATAAAATAAAGGATCAAGGGAATGAGCAAGGACGCAGTTCTCAAGACAATCGCCGATGAGGGCATTGAATATGTGGATATCCGGTTTACCGATCCACGCGGCAAGTTGCAGCATGTAACCATGGTGGCCGACCTGGTGGACGAAGATTTCCTGGACGAAGGGTTCATGTTCGATGGCTCGTCCATTGCCGGTTGGAAGTCGATCGAAGCCTCGGATATGAAGCTGATGCCGGACACCAATTGCACCTATATCGACCCGTTTTATGCCGAAAAGACCCTGTGCATCCATTGCTCGGTGGTCGAGCCTGACACCGGAGAGCCGTATGAGCGCGACCCGCGCGGCACCGCGATCAAGGCCGAAGCGTATCTGAAGTCGACTGGCATTGGCGATGTGGCCTATATGGGCCCCGAGGCCGAGTTTTTCCTGTTCGATAACGTGCGGTATTCCAATACTATCAACAAGGTCAGTTTCGAAGTTGATGCAACTGACGGGTCGTGGAACACCGATACCGACTATGAGATGGGCAATATGGGCCATCGTCCCGGCGTCAAAGGCGGCTATTTCCCGGTCAACCCGACGGACGAAGCCCATGATCTGCGGGGTGAGATGCTTAGCACCATGAAGCGGTTGGGCATGAAGGTGGACAAGCACCACCACGAGGTTGGATCGTGCCAGCATGAATTGGGGCTGATTTTTGGATCACTTACCCATCAGGCGGATGAGCTGCAAAAGTACAAATATGTGGTGCATAATGTGGCGCATGCCTATGGCAAGTCGGCGACGTTTATGCCGAAACCGATTGCGGGCGACAACGGCTCGGGCATGCATGTCAACATGTCGATCTGGAAAGACGGCAAGCCGCTGTTTGCCGGCGACAAATACGCCGACCTGTCGAACGAGGCATTGTATTTCATCGGTGGCATCCTGAAACACGCGCGCGCCCTGAACGCGTTCACCAATCCTGGCACCAACAGCTATAAACGCCTGATCCCCGGCTTTGAGGCACCTGTCTTGCGGGCCTATTCGGCGCGTAACCGGTCGGGTTGCATTCGCATTCCATGGTCGGAATCGCCCAACGCCAAGCGGGTCGAGGCGCGTTTTCCTGATCCCACGGCCAACCCCTACCTGTGTTTTGCCGCCCTGTTGATGGCTGGTCTTGACGGCATCAAGAACAAGATTGATCCGGGCGAGGCGATGGACAAGAACCTCTATGATCTGCCGGCCGAAGAGCTGGCCGATATCCCGACTGTCTGCGGTTCCTTGCGCGAGGCATTGGAAGAGCTTGAGGCGGGAATGGACTTCCTTTTGGCGGGCGACGTGTTCACCCGGGATCAGATCGAAGGCTATATCGCTCTCAAGATGGAAGAGATCGAAACCTATGAACATACGCCGCATCCGGTGGAATACGGGATGTACTACAGCTCTTAAAGGGGATGGTGCGTGCAAGCACACACCCTACGGACAATGCGAGGGCACCTTTTGGGGTGCCCTTGTTTGTTTCTCAGGTCTTGCGAGGCAGGAATTGCTTTGGCAAACTGGCTGTAGGGCGATAGGCTTTAAGTGAATTGCAGGGAAAGATTGGTAAAATGACTGGTAATTTGTTCTTTGGTATTGTCCTGAGCATCTTTGTCGCGACATCTGTCAACGCCGCAACCTGCGGCAACACTTCCTCCGGGTTTGAGACCTGGAAAGCTGAATTCGCCCGCGAGGCCAAGCGCGCCGGGGTCAAACGGCGCGGATTGCAAGCGCTGGCACAGGCGCAATACGCCCATAAAACCATCGCTGCGGACCGCAATCAAAAAAGTTTCCGCTATTCGCTTGAGAAATTCATGCAGGTTCGCGGGGCTACGACCATTGTTGCCCAGGGGCGCAAGCGCAAGGCCCGCAACCCCGCCTTTTATGCCAGCCTGGAAAAGCAATACGGTGTCCCCGCCGGGGTGATCATTTCACTTCACGGCATGGAAACCGCCTTTGGCCACTTTATGGGCGACAGCCCGATCGTCTCGGCCATCACCACCCTGGCTTACGATTGCCGCCGGTCTGATTTCTTTGTACCCCACGCCATCGGTGCCTTGAAACTGGTGGACCGCGGCACCCTGACCAGTGCAACCCTGGGTGCGCGTCACGGAGAGTTGGGCCATACCCAGTTCCTGCCCGGCAATGCCATCACCTACGGCGTAGACGCGACCGGTGACGGCAAGGTCGATTTTTATGATATGACCGACGCGCTGGCCTCGACCGCCAATTTCCTGCACAAAAAAGGCTGGAAACGCGGCAAGGGCTATCAGCCGGGCCAGCCGAATTTCAAAGTGATCAAACAATGGAACGCCGCGACTGTGTACCAAAAGGCCATTGCCATCATGGCGGCCCAGATCGACGGCTGATAACCGCCTGCGGCTTTGAAACCTGCCTTGAATGCGCCATATCAAGGCCCGATTGCCGCCTTACCTCTGCAACTTGGCGCCAAGTCGCAGCCAAAATCGGCAAAAATCCTGTGAAATACTTAAGATTGTCCACAATTTATGCCGATTGCGACACAGTTTCACCCAATTCCCTGAATATCTCTTTAGTCAGCAGCAACAAAGGTTCGAAAGGAGCCAAAATATGCCCCAGACAGGGAACATAACAGGCAGATATCATGGAGCCATTACGTTTTCCGGCGATCCTGATCAGGCACTTGATCGGTTTACCCGGATCACAACGGCAACACTTGAAGACTACGGCCACTCAGTGGAACGCCAGAGCATTCTGAACCAGGCGCAATCGCGCATCATTGCCAGTCACTACCTTATCAAATTGCACCTCAAACCGGTGTTTGAGGCAACCGCGACGCAAACTGATGCCACCCCTTTGCAGCGCCTGGTGATTGAACTGTGCCCGGTTGATCCCGGTCGCGATGATAAAGACATTTCGGAACTGATCCTGGTGGTGATGATGTTCCGGATGGTCGATGTTTATGCCGCCAGATCGGTGGAGTGGCTGGCACCAGACACGGTATTGACCATGAGCCAGTTTCTTGGCGCGTTTTCGAACGTGTCACCACGACGGGTTCACGGGCGCCAGGAAGTGCTTGATGCAAAATGCGCTGTGTTGGATGCACCGTTCTATCCGATCGACGAAACCGAAGAACGGCTGACTAAGCGGTTTGATACCTATGCCGGTTTCAGCGCGGATAATGACGAATTCGGGCTGGTTGAACTGACCGACGAAGAAGCCCTGTCGCTGGCGTACCGTGTGTGTCCGCATCCGGATGTGATCGACATGCCATCAAAGGCGGATGAGGCAGCCAGCGATATCCAGCGTCTGGCAACCTGGGGAATGACCGGCATGATCGGTTTCCTGAGCGCGCCCGTGGCCTTGTCCATGGTCGCCGTAAACCTGGCCCGGGGCGAAGATTTTCGCCTGAATACCAATGTCTTGTCGCTGACCGGCCTTTTGGTCATGCTGCAAAGCACCGGCGCTTTGGCCAGTGCGGTTTCCTTCCTGCCGCTTTGATGACTTGGGCGCCCCGGAAACATTCCGGGGCCAGGTTTCAGGGCCAGATTTCAGGGCCTGGGTGGCAAAACTGACGTCTGGTCAAGAACGTAAGTATGGATCGAAAACACCACCGCGCCGGTTTCCGGCAGGCGCAGGATTGACTGCTTTTCACTGCGCAGATATGCGGCCTGGCCTGCATCGCGTGCCGTGCGCGGCGCCTGTGTGCCGCGTGGTTGAAACAACGTCGGATCATCATACCAAAGCGCATTGAAGCGCCACAGGGGACGGCCCGGTTTGACCCCGTCAAACAACCGCTGAACCCGCGTCGCCAGTCGTGTGTCATATTCACCCACCGGGCTGTGGATGCCAATCAGCGGCGCCATGAACTTCTCATCCAATCGCCAGCTGGCTGGGAAACACACAATCGCGCCGGTCAATACATGCTGATCCCCCAACTTTTGCAGGATGCAGAAATCCTCCTGCACCAATCCGCAAAGCGTGCCCAGCGGATCGTCCCGATTGACAACCACCTCAACCCCATCGCAACGTGTGACCTGTGCGCCGGCTTCGGGCCAGGCAAACCTCAACACCATCTCCAACAGTTCAACCGCCGGGGCACGGGCCAGTTCGTCCATCTGTAGCACCTGACCCCGGCGCGTTTGCAACAAATGATCCCGCGTGGCCATCTGCCCCCCAAACGCCTCATCCCGGATCAGCCAATCATCCAGGCCCAATGGTGCCACCCCCGGCAAGGTCCGGGGGGCCCAGATGTCATAAGGCAAAGAAGTTTGCAAAACAGCTGTCATAAGACCGGGCTTAGCACCACCACACATCACTGTCTGCGCCTTGTCTGCGCCTTGTCGGTCAAAAACGACAGGATGATTTCGCATTCTGACCTTTTAAGCAGGTGACATCTGCCACGATGACCCCAACCAACTCAGGAGACGCCCCATGACCAGCCACTATCGCGACACCCGCAAGATCGACCCGACCCGCGGTGCCACTCTGGGCGACGGCACCCCAAACGACAATAACCGGGTTGAGATCGGACCGACCCAACTGGCGTTTGATGAATGGAACGCGGCGGGGCTGATCCTGCCGGACCTGGGCCTGATGCGCGAACACCGCTGGAAACGTCTGACCCAGCATATCGTTGATCGCGGCTTTGGCGGGTTGTTGTTGTTTGATCCGCTGAATATTCGCTATGCCACCGATACCACCAACATGCAGCTGTGGAACTCGCATAACATGTTCCGCGCGGTTTTGCTGTGTGCCGATGGCTATATGGTGATCTGGGATTTCAAGAATTGTTCGTTCATTACCGAATTCAACCCGTTGGTGCGCGAATCCCGCGCCGGGGCCGACCTGTTCTATTTCGCACGCGGCGACAAGATCAAAGAACAGGCCGATGTGTTCTCGAATGAGGTTCGCACGCTGCTGGCCGAACACTGCCCCGGCAACACCCGGCTGGCTGTCGACAAACTGATGGTGCACGGGTTACGCGCGCTTGAGGCGCAGGGCCTGGAGATCATGCAAGGCGAAGAGATCACCGAAAAGGCCCGGGCGGTCAAAGGCCCGGATGAGATTCTGGCGATGCGCTGTGCCAGCCACGCCTGCGAGGTTGCGGTGAAGGAGATGGAGGATTTCGCCCGCGTAAATGTGCCGCTTGGCACCACCTCCGAGGATGACATCTGGTCCGTGCTGCACGCCCAGAATATCCGCCGGGGCGGCGAATGGATCGAAACCCGGCTGTTGGCATCAGGCCAGCGCACCAACCCGTGGTTTCAGGAATGCGGGCCGCGCATTGTTCAGAACAATGAGATCGTGGCGTTTGATTCAGACCTGATCGGCTCTTACGGCATTTGCGTTGATATTTCGCGCACCTGGTGGATTGGTGACCAAAAACCGGATGATTCAATGGTTTACGCGATGAACCACGCGCATGAGCATATCATGACCAATATGGAGATGCTGAAACCCGGCGTCACCATCCCGGAACTGACCGCCAATGTGCACAAGCTGGACGACAAGTTCCAGCAACAGAAATACGGCTGCATCATGCACGGGGTTGGATTGTGCGATGAATGGCCGGTGGTCGCGTATCCCGACAAGGCGGTGCCGGGTGCGTATGACTATGCGCTTGAGCCGGGCATGGTGCTGTGTGTCGAGGCCTGCGTCGGCGAGGTTGGGGGTGCGTTTTCGATCAAACTTGAGGATCAGGTGCTGATCACCGAAGACGGCTATGAGAACCTGACCAAATACCCGTTTGATACGGCGTTGATGGGCGAGAGGCCCTAAATCACTGGAAAAGGGCGGTTTCTTACACCCTCTTTGATATAGCTGTCTCGTATTTGTCTGGTGAGTTTCCTCATATCCCGATCAATTTGCAGATCGCCCTCGGTAAGTATCCGCCTAGTTTTCAACAAACCTTGAGCGAATGGCGTAATGCGCATACCTTTGGGCAAGCTTTCGATTTTGGAAAGCCTGCTGAGTAGCCTTGATTGTGGCAGGCGAGCGTATTGGTCGCAGTAAAGATTTGCAGGAGTTTTTTTGGTGGTGAAAAGAGTTGAAAATCCATACGACAAGATCTGGTCTCGGGAAGAAATTCATTTTTCCAAAGTGATGTCTCAGGAAATGACCAAACATCTGCGGTCGGCTTCTGTGCAAAAACTGGTGGACAAGGAATTCAAAACCAGCGACTCGGCTTCCCAGATTGATTGGAAGACCAAGGATATATCGAAAGCAACAAAGGTCTATCGCCGGGCGGTGGATCGAAAATTAAAGGCCACATGCAGAGGCTATCCGGGACTGATGACATATTCTGAGATCAAGATGAGTATGGTAAAATCGCGGTTTCTTCCCAGCGTGGAGGTGATTGCGCAATATGCCAAGCAAATGAAAGGTGGAAAGGTCCACTATGTGGTAATTGGGGACACGCTGCGTTCGGTTTCTAAGAAATATTATGGCAATGACATCTATTGGGATGTGATTGAGAAGGCCAATCCCAAATCCTGGGTCGAAGGCGCGGCGCTGGACATTCCGCTGATGCTTGTTCCGGACGATACCTCCAAGAGCGCGGCCTCTTGTGCTGCTGGCGGCAATCACATGCCTTCAAGAATTGCCTACCCGGAAGTCACGGTGGATTTGTCAAAAACCATCATAGAGCAAAGGATGATCGTCCCCTGCAAGGGACTGCCCTTTACGATCTACCTGACATTCAAAGCCACTGGCACATTGAACGCAGGAAAAACCGGCACGATCCCGGTGAGTTTCAAGTTAAACGACTTTAGCTCCACTGCGACCAAGACCGTTCAGGGGTTAAAGTTCACGGCTTCGGCCAAAAGCGCGAAGATGACCGACCTCGCGGCGGTGTCAATCTCGGGTACTGGCCAGAAATGGTCATTTGCGCTTGCCCTGGAAGATGGCCACAAACTGACCATGTCTGCGGCATCCAAGCCGGTCAAATTCGTGCAGAATGGATTTGCAATTGCCGGCAATCTTGGCTTTTCGATCACAGCAGAAGTCATCCCCAGTGGATCGGGTCTGAAGGTGCGCACACCAGAGATGGCAAAGGTTATCATGGTGTCTGCGTTTTCTGCCGCCGCTACGCTGGTGATGTTTGCGGCCTTGCGAGGGATGTCCCCCTCCATGGCCAGCGGAATGCTGATCAACCAAGCGCCCCCCAGTGGCGCGATCGGATACGAAGAATCATTTCGGGGGATATGACTGGGGCACCCTTGGGCATCCACTTTGTCATTGTATATCACAGGGGCCTACACCGGGGTCTACACAGGGGTCTACACAGGGGGCTATTGGTGGGTCATGCCGTCAACCCGACACAAAAAGCCCCAATTCAGCCCGCTTCTTTTTGGTCAGCTTGGCGATCGCCATCTCATAAGACAGGGTAATATGGCGCTCTAACTCGACATCCGACAACCCCGGTTCGGCGTAGTGCTGCAACCATTTCATCCCCCGTGACGCCAGATAAGGCGCCGGGCGGATGCCGGGCAGGTCCTGAAGCACTTCAAAAGCAATGTCAGAGGCTTTGAAGGTGAAGGCATCCGCGCCCTTGTTCCAGCCACATAGGGCAAACAGTTTGCCACCCACCTTCCAGACATCCGAATTGCCCCATTGAACCACATGAGTTGTGGCTTTTAAGCCCCTGCAAAAGAGATTGAATTCATCGCGGGTCATGAATATATCACCAAACTTGAAATAATTCACAAGGTGGGCAAAACCCACACGCAACTGTAACCTTTCCGTGACCCGGCTGGCAATCGCCTTGGCAAGCCGCCCTTGAATAACCACCCTTTGCTTCCATCACCAAGGAGCCACAAATGCCCACCGAACGCATCACCTTTACCGGCCATGATGGCAGCGATCTGGCCGCGCGTCTGGACCTGCCCGAAGGCCCGCATCTGGCCACCGCCCTTTTTGCCCATTGTTTCACCTGCTCCAAGGATATTCCCGCCGCGAGGCGCATCGCCGCAAGGCTGGCAGGCAAAGGCATCGCCGTGTTGCGGTTCGACTTCACCGGGTTGGGCCATTCAGGCGGCGAATTCGGCAATACCACCTTCACCACCAACATCGACGACCTGCACGCCGCCGCGCGCTATCTTGAGGGGCGCGACATGGCCCCTGCCCTGCTGATCGGTCATTCCCTGGGCGGTGCCGCCGTACTGAAAGCACGCGCTGAAATTGCCTCGGTGCGCGCCGTGGTTACGTTGGGCGCACCATCCGATCCGGCGCATGTTCTGCATAACTTCAGCGCGGCCCTGGCGCAGATCGAACAGGACGGCGTGGCCAAAGTTGACCTGGGCGGGCGCCCCTTCTTCATCTCCAAAGCGTTCATTGACGATATTGCCGACGGCAAACTTGCAAGGGCGATCGCCACGCTGGATGCTGCCCTTTTGGTATTGCATGCCCCGCGCGACGAAACCGTCAGCATCGACAACGCCACCGAGATTTTCGTGACCGCCAAACACCCCAAAAGCTTTATCACCCTCGACAATGCCGATCATCTGATTTCACATCCCTCAGACGCCGAATACGCGGCCAACCTGATCGCCGCCTGGGTCGGCCATTACATCGACCTGACACCCCCGGCCCCACCGCCCGGTGCACCCGGTGCACCCGAAGGTATCGTGCGCATCTCCGAGGCCGACCCAGACGGTTTTCTTCAGGATATCCACTCCGGCCCTGACCACTATGCCCAAGCTGATGAACCGCTGGCCTATGGCGGTACCAACCGGGGCATGTCGCCCTATGGCTTTATCTCGTCCGGCCTCGGGGCCTGTACGGCAATGACCATCCGTATGTATGCACGTCGCAAAGCCTGGCCGCTGGAGCATGTGAGCGTCGATGTCAGCCATGCCAAAATCCACGCCCAGGACGCCGAACCCGGCAGCAAAAACCGGATTGATGAATTCACCCGGGCAATCCGGCTGAAAGGCAATCTGGATGATGCCCAACGTGCCCGCCTGATGGAGATTGCCGATAAATGTCCGGTGCACCGCACGCTTGAGAAAGGCGCGCGGGTCAGTACCAAACTGGTCGGTTAAATGTGATCTCTCACCAGGGTGTGCCCTTGGGCGGATCTGTCACAGCCTGCCGCCTTTGTCCTACGTCTCGGCAAAAACTGCATTATTATCCTGCCAAACCGTCTCATCTCGTCGCACCCTCCTTGTTGCGCCTGTCACGCCGGTTTAAGACGCCCCATACCCCTGCGCCAGCCACGATAAAGGTACATCGCCCCATGATCCCCCGCTATTCCCGCCCTGAAATGGTCGCCATCTGGTCACCCGAAACCAAATTCCGCATCTGGTACGAGATCGAGGCCCACGCCTGTGATGCCATGGCCGACCTTGGCGTGATCCCGCGCGAAAACGCGATCGCGGTCTGGAAAGCCAAAGACGTCGCCTTTGATATCGCCCGCATTGACGAGATCGAGGCCGTGACCAAACACGACGTCATCGCCTTTCTGACGCACCTTGCCGAGATCATCGGCCACGATAATGCCCGTTTTGTACATCAGGGTATGACCAGTTCTGACGTTCTGGACACAACTTTCAACCTGCAACTGACCCGTGCCGCCGACATTTTGATCAAGGATGTTGAGGCCCTTCTGGTGGCCCTGAAGCGGCGCGCCTATGAACACAAGATGACCATCCGCATCGGTCGCTCGCATGCGATCCACGCCGAGCCGACCACCATGGGGCTGACGTTTGCACGCTTTTACGCCGAAATGGACCGTAACCTGACCCGCCTGAGAACCGCGCGCGACGAGATTGCCACCGGGGCCATTTCAGGCGCGGTCGGCACGTTCGCCAATATCGACCCCAGGGTCGAGGCGCATGTCTGTGCGCAACTGGGTCTGCGCCCCGAACCGATCAGCACCCAGGTCATTCCACGCGATCGTCACGCGGCGTTTTTTGCGGCTTTGGGCGTTGTTGGTGCCTCGATCGAAAACATCGCCACCGAAGTGCGCCATATGCAGCGCACCGAGGTGCTTGAGGCCGAGGAATTCTTTTCGAAGGGTCAAAAAGGCTCAAGTGCGATGCCCCATAAACGCAACCCGATCCTGAGCGAAAACCTGACCGGGCTGGCGCGATTGGTGCGCATGGCGGTGGTGCCGGCGTTGGAGAATGTAACCCTTTGGCATGAACGCGATATTTCGCATTCGTCAGTTGAGAGAAACATCGGACCGGACACCACCATTACGCTGGATTTTGCCCTTGCCCGCCTGACTGGCCTGATCGACAAGCTGGTGATTTACCCGGATAACATGCTGGCAAATATGAATAAATTCCGGGGGTTGGTGATGTCTCAGCGGGTATTGCTGGCGCTGACCCAAGCCGGGGTCAGCCGTGAGGATTCGTATCTTATGGTCCAGCGCAATGCCATGAAGGTCTGGGAACATGGGGCTGATTTCAAGACCGAATTACTGGGTGACGCGGATGTGACGGCCGCACTTGGTGTGGATGAGATCGAGGAAAAGTTCGATCTTGGCTATCATACCAAACATGTGGACACGATATTTTCCCGGGTGTTTGGCAAAGGCTGACCCTTCAGGGCAAGAGTTTTAACAAAAAGGTCACACGCTTCAATCGGCGGGTCTATTTCGGACCGAGGCCAGGGTGAACAATATCAAACCCAGCCAGATCAGCGGAAAGGCGATTTGGTGCCAGATTGTAAACGCCTCGCCAAACAGCAGCACCGCGACCAGAAATTGCAGGGTCGGGTTGATGTATTGCATCACACCGATGGTCGCCATTGTCACCCGGCGGGCACCGTAGCTGAACAGGACCAGCGGCAGTGCCGTCAGCGGCCCGGCCAGTATCAACAGCACGCTGTCGGCCATATCTGCGCCAAACGCGCCCTGCCCGCCTGTGTGCTGTAGCGCCACAATGCCCAAAGCTATTGGCATGAACAACAATATTTCGCAGGTGACCGAGACAACCGGCCCAACAGCCAGTTTTTTCTTGATTGCTGAATAAATCCCGAAGGTGCCGGCCATCACCAGTGATATCCATGGAGCAACACCCAGCCCCCATGTCAGCACCCCGACCGCCAGTGCCGCCAGCAACACCGCCACCCCTTGCAGTCGCCCCAACCGCTCGCCAAAGGCGAACCGCCCGATCAGCACCGCCACCAGTGGAAAAATGAAAAAGCCAAGCGACACTTCCGTGGTGCGCCCGATCTGGATGGCAAAGATCAGCAAAAACCAATTGGCCGAGATCAGGACAGAGGCCAGCACAAATATCCCAAGCCGCGGCCAGCCCTGCAAAGCCGCGCGCACATCGCCCAACCGCCCCTGAAGCATCAGCATCGCGCCAAAGAACACGAATGACCAGATCACCCGATGCGCCAGCACCTCTGACGCCGGGATATGCGCCAGAACTTTGAAAAATATCGGCGACAGGCCCCAGATGGTGCAGGCGATGGTCACGGCCCAAAAGCCTTTTTGCGAACCAGTCATTGGCGGCGCGGCCCGAAAGGCAGGATGTGAAAGAAAAGGAAAAGGCCTGCAAGTTGATGCACTTGCAAGCCTTTCTTATATTTGAATTGCCACGACACAGAAGGATTTACATCCGCGAGGCGACATTTTCCCAATTGACCAGATTATCAAGGAAATTGCTTAGGTAAACCGGACGCTTATTGCGGAAATCAATATAATAGGAATGCTCCCATACATCACAGCCCAGCAAAGCGGTCTGGCCAAAACACAACGGGTTGACGCCATTTTCGGTCTTGGTCACCGCCAGTGATCCGTCAGCGTTCTTGACCAGCCAGCACCAGCCTGCGCCAAACTGGCCGGCCCCTGCGGCGGCAAACGCCGATTTGAAATCAGCCACTGATCCAAAGCTGTCATTGATCGCGCTTTCCAGCTCGGATGGCATGGACGATCCACCGGGGCTCATCATTTCCCAGAACTGATTATGGTTCCACAACTGGCTGATATTGTTGAAAATACCGTTCTGCGCCACGGCGTCGGCTTCGTAGGTGCCGGTGATGATATCCTCAAGCGACTTACCGGCCCATTGCGTGCCTTCAATCAGCTTGTTACCATTGGTCACATAGGCGTTGTGGTGCAGATCATGGTGGAATTCCATGGTTTCGGCCGACATGCCATTTGCGGCCAGCGCGTCATGGGCATAAGGAAGATCGGGAAGTTCAAAAGCCATTTTGGCCCCCTGTTTTACGGTTCGCGTTACCGTCGATACATGCGGCGATGGCAAGGCCGGGTCAAGAGGTAAGGTGATCGGTGTATGTTCTGGCCCCGGGTTGGTTTTTTGCGAAGATACCCTGAAAAACCCGGGTTCACTCAGAATACATCCACTTTTGATCCGGGTTGCGCTGCGGTTTTAAGCAGGTCAAAAACATAACGCGCGACCGAGCGGAAACAGATGATATAGATGTCCTGGTTGTCGTCCATCCAGAACGCCGCCGCCACCTGTGCCATTCGCGTGCGCCGGAACATCCCGGGTTTGAACCCGCCGGGTGACATGTCAACCGGGCACAGCTTGGCCAGAACCTCGCGTGCGTTGGCGGCCCCACCCGAGACGCGAAACACCGCCCGCGCATCCGACACGTTAACCGCCAGCGCATGGGCGGCGCCCAGTTTGGTACTTAGTGCTGTCAGCCGGGCCTCGACCTTGTCGTAGGGGCATAAGACCAGCAGTTCGTCCGGCGACATCCAACACAGCCCGCTTTTGCCCGCGCCGTCATCCATGACGTTGGCCATGCGCATTTTTGGCATCTTGGCGCCGCCACCCGCAGCACGCGCGCCTGCAATCAGAGGTTTTGAGGTCAGATCACCGCGCAGGGTTATCATCCCTTGCAAGCCGCATTCTTCGACCTTGGCAAAACCGGTGAACCTTGCGTGGTCAAGGGCGCTGATTGTTTCAGACATTTTGTTTCTCCCCTTCGGGGTCAAAGAACACCGGGCTGACGATTTTTGCATGGATGACCTTGGCGTCAGTGCCGGAAAATTCCAACACCTCGCCCATCCGGTCAGGCCCGTACAGCACCAACCCCATGGCGATGCCTTTGTTCAAAGTCGGTGAATGATAGGTCGACGTCACCCTCCCTTGGGTCATGCGCTGACCATTGGCATTCAGCCCCGGTGCCGTCGCATAGGCCCCATCCGGCAAAGTGGACCCATCGGTGGTTTCCAGCCCTACCAATTGCCAGCGGTCCTTGTCGGTCATGGCAATCCGCGCATGCGCACGTTTGCCCAGATAGTCGTCTTTCTTTTTGGAAATCGCCCAGTGCAGGCCCAGATCCTGGGGAATGACCGTGCCATCGGATTCGTCACCGATCATGATGAACCCCTTTTCAGCCCGCATGATATGCAACGCCTCGGTGCCATAGGGCATGACACCAAATTCCTGTCCCGCCGCCATCAAGGCGTCCCAGAACGCCCGCCCCTGCGAGGCGGCGACGGCAATTTCAAAGCTGAGTTCACCCGAGAAGGAAATCCGGTAGACCCGCACATTGAACCCGCCAATCACCCCGTCGGCCCAGCCCATGAACGACAAGGCATCGCCAGATACGTCCATGCCGCCCAGACTTTCCAACAGCTTGCGGGCATTGGGGCCGACCACGGCGATCTGGGCAAATTGCTCGGTCAGGTTGGCGACGTACACCTGCCAGTCCCACCATTCGGTTTGCAGCCATTCCTCCATCAGCCCATGAATACGCTCGGCGCCCCCGGTGGTGGTGTGACAAAGGAAGGTTTCATCGTCGATCCGCGCCACCACACCGTCATCAATCAGAAATCCGTTTTCCGAACACATCAACCCATAGCGGCAGCGGCCGGGTTTCAGGTTCGACATGGTGTTGGTGTACAGCATGTCAAGGAACCTGCCTGCGTCCGGGCCTTTGACCAACAGCTTTCCCAGAGTAGAAGCATCAAGTAAACCAAGGTGTTGTCGGGTGTTGTTCACCTCGCGCATTACCGCGTCATGGGTGGTTTCTGCGCCGCGGGGAAAGGCATAGGGGCGTCGCCAATGGCCGACCGGTTCAAAGTCGGCGTTGTTGATCTCGTGCCAGTCGTGCATCGGCGTGCGCCTGATCGGCTGGAAAATGTCGTCGCGGGCCTCGCCGCCGATGGACCCCATGGAAATCGGCGTGTAAGGCGGGCGAAAAGTGGTGGTGCCAACGGCAGGGATATCGGTATCAAGCGCATTAGCCAAGGTCGCAAGGCCATTGATATTACTTAATTTTCCTTGGTCTGTGGCCATACCAAGCGTGGTATAGCGCTTGGTATGCTCCACGCTTTCATAGCCTTCGCGCGCGGCCAGTTGCACGTCGGACACTTTCACATCGTTCTGAAAATCCAACCAGGATTTGGCCCGTAATTGATAGCGCGCATCGCGCGGCATCAGCCAGACCGGTTCCAGCGGGGCCTCATCAGCCGCCACGCCTTGCGGCGCGGCTTGCTTCTTCGGTTTGAACCCGGCTTGCCTGGCGGCGGCCTTACCGGTGGTTGCGGCATCGTTCAGGATGTCATCAAGCCCCATGTGCCCATTGGCACTGCCGACCACCAGGACAAAACCCGCCCCGTCCGACCCGGTCGGCGGGCGCATGGCATCTGGGCGAAAATACGCGCCGTCACGGTCCCAGGTGAGTTTGCCGCCACAATGGGACCAAAGATGCACCACCGGCGACCAGCCACCGGACATGGCCACAGCATCACAAGCCAGTTCTTCCAGCGCGCCACCGCTGCCGTCCTGGGCGCAAATCTGGATCTTTTTGACCCGCTTGCCGCCGGTCACCTGGGCAATTGCCCGACCGGGGTCGATGCGAATGCCCAGGGCGCGGGCGTCTTGCATCAAGGCCCCACCTCCGGCGCGACGGGCATCAAGGATACGCAGCACTTTGACGCCTGCATTGTGCAGGCAAATGGCAGTGCGATAGGCGTCGTCGTTATTGGTCACAATCACCACCCGCTGGCCGATTTTGACGCCGTGATTGACCAGATAGTCGCGCATTGCCGAGGCCAGCATGACGCCGGGCACATCATTGCCGGCAAAGCTTAGCGGGCGTTCGATGGCTCCGGTGGCGGTGATGATCCGTGTTGCGCGGATGCGCCACAGGCGGTGGCGCGGACCATCTGCGCCGGGGGTATGATCAGTGAGACGTTGATAGCCGGTGGCATAGCCATGGTCGTAGATGCCCGCCCCCATACACCGGGTGAGCATCGTCACGTTAGCCATTGATTGCAGTTGAGAAACCAGGTTATCCACAAAACCATCCACAGGCCCTTCATCGACCTGTCCGCCATCCACCGGCGCGCGTCCGCCCCAGTGCGCCGTCTGCTCCAGCAGCAGCACCCTGGCACCTGAGCGGGCAGCTGAACAGGCACTTTGCAAGCCTGCGACGCCGCCGCCGATCACCAGCACATCGGCGAAGGCATAAAAATGTTCGTAGGTATCCGCGTCTTTCCCGGTGGGGGCTGCTCCGAGACCTGCTGACATGCGGATAATGGGTTCGTAGACATGTTTCCAGAAGGCGCGCGGGTACATGAACATTTTGTAATAGAACCCGGCTGGCAGGAAGCGTGAAAGGTAGGTGTTCACCTCGCCTATGTCATGTTCAAGGCTGGGCCAGTGGTTTTGCGAACGCGCTTGCAGGCCTGCAAACAGCTCGGTTGTGGTGGCGCGTTGGTTGGGTTCAAAGCGTGCGCCGGTGCCCAGTCCCATCAACGCATTGGGTTCCTCTGCGCCCGATGCAACCACACCGCGCGGGCGGTGGTATTTGAACGAACGGCCCATCAGCATCTGGTCATTGGCCAGCAAGGCCGAGGCCAGGGTATCACCCTGGAAACCGGACAGGGTTTGGCCGTTGAAGGTGAATTTGACCGGTGTTTTGCGGTCGATCAAACGGCCTTGTCGGGCGATACGGGTGCTCATGTTCAGGAGCCTTTGTCTGGGGTGAGGTTGGGAATTTGAGTTTATTTTGCAAGATGAAGCTGGGGGGCGGTTTATTTATTCCAGCCGGGGCGTTTTTTCTCGATGGTGTCGAGTACTTGTTTTGGCGGGGCGAGGGTTTGGGCCGGGTATGTGGCGTAAACCTCGAGCGTGTCGGTGGCACGCGCGGCATGGAACCACTTTCCACAGCCTGATGCGTGGCGCCAGCGTTCGAAATGCACGCCGCGAGGGTTTTTGCGACTGAACAGGTAGGATTTGAAATCATCGTCGGTTGAGCCGGGGCCGTGGCGGGTCAGATGCGCCTCGCCGCCCGGTGCAAATTCGGATTCTTCGCCTTTGACCTGGCAATAAGGGCAATGCAGGATCAGCATGGTTTGGTCCTTTGGAACGCGAAACACGCAAAGGCGGGCGTCGTGAGACGCCCGCCTGAGGTTGGGTTTATGGGGTTTGGTTTATTCGATAACAACTGGCGGCGGCACGAGGACCGCAGGTTCACCCGTTGTGGTGGCGTCGCCCGATGGTGGTGGTCCTGTGCCGGCGAACACCAGGAATAGCAGGATGAGGCCAACGACAATTGCGCCGATGATCCAGCCGCCGCTGCTTGTGCTTTGTCCTGTGGTATAGTCTGCCATGTCATATCCTCCGTTTTGCAGGGGGACAGGATGGCAGGGATTGTTGGCGCTGCAATATAGGCGGAAAACCCCGCCCGCTTTCGGCGGCGGCTGGCCGGAAAGGGGTGGTTGACCCGGCCATTTCTGGCCGGTTGGGTGGCGGTCTTGACCGGGGAAAGCGACCCAGAGCGGGCAAGGATCAGCATGTTTGGTCCTTGACGGTCATCAAGGGCGGGGCAATTTCAGCCCGCTGGTCTTGTTGTCGGGAAATATATGCCAGCCTGGAGGCCAGATCACCGACGTGCAGTTCCAACCTGTGACCGTCGGGATCCGTGAAATAAAAGCTGTCGCCTTCTGAGCGGTTTTCCTTCCACTGCTGCGCGCCATGGGCGGTTACACGGGCGCATGTGGCGGCAAATTCTTCGGGGGCGACGTCAAAGGCAATATGGGTATAGTCGGTCGCCCTGGTCACATGATCATCCAGAGACAGACAAAGCCAGAGATCTTGGGCGCAAAGATAGGCCCCTTTGTCCCATTGATGTTCCAGCCCCAGGCCAAGGGCACCGGTATAGAACGAAACCGCGCGTGGCAGGTTGGTGGTGGCAAGGGTGATGTGGTTCAGGCCGCGGATGGTCATCAGTGCGCCACCCCCGCCGCCACCGACTCATCAATGAACCGCCCTTCGCTGAACCGGTCGAGTGAAAATGCCTGTGTCAGGGATGATTCCCCCGTCGCCATCAGTTCGGCGAACCCCCACCCCGAGCCGGGGATGGATTTGAACCCACCCGTGCCCCAGCCTGCATTGATGAAACAGCCCCCCAATGGGGTTTTGGACAGGATCGGCGAGCGGTCGCCGGTCATGTCGACGATGCCGCCCCATTGGCGCAGCATTTTCAGGCGCGACACCATCGGGAAGGTTTCGACCAGGGCGCGCACGGTTTCTTCGATGTGATGGAATGATCCGCGCTGGGTGTAGTTGTTGAACCCGTCCGCCCCGCCGCCAATGACCATTTCGCCTTTGTCGGATTGTGACATATAGCCGTGCACCGTGTTGGCCATGACCACCACGTCCAAACACGGCTTGATCGGTTCGGAAACCAGCGCCTGCAACGCCACAGATTCGATTGGCAACCGGAACCCCGCCATATCGGCCAGAATGCCGGAATGACCGGCCACGACCATGCCCAGTTTATCGCAGTCAATCGCGCCTTTGGTGGTGTCGACGCCAACCACCCGGCCATTGTCAGACCGCACGCCGGTGACTTCGCATTGCTGAATGATGTGCATGCCCATATCGGAACACGCCCGCGCATAACCCCAGGCCACCGCATCGTGGCGCGCCGTGCCACCGCGCGCCTGCCAGAGCGCGCCAATCACCGGGTAACGCGGCCCGTCGATGTTGATGATCGGCACCAGTTCCTTAACCCTCGCGGGCGAGATATATTCGGTTGTCACCCCTTGCAGGGCGTTGGCGTGGGCGGTGCGTTGGTAGCCGCGAACCTCGTGTTGGGTCTGGGCCAGCATCATCACGCCACGCGGGCTGAACATGATGTTGTAATTCAGGTCCTGCGACAGGTTTTCATACAGCGCGCGGGCCTTTTCATAGATCGCCGCCGACGGGTCCTGAAGATAGTTGGAGCGGATGATCGTGGTGTTGCGCCCGGTATTGCCGCCGCCCAGCCAGCCCTTTTCGATCACCGCCACATTGGTGATGCCAAAGTTGCGGCCCAGGTAATACGCCGTTGCCAACCCATGCCCGCCTGCCCCGACAATCACCACGTCGTAGCGGCGTTTGGGTTCGGGATTGGCCCAGGCCCGTGGCCAGCCACTGTGTTGGCGCAGGGCCTCTCGGGCGATGGCAAAGACGGAATAACGTTTCATCACAGGCCTCGGGGGAAAGATTGGCAGGATTCGTGTTGGCACCACGATACCTTAGCTGATCGCGCTTTGCCGCCATAAAAAGGATACCGGCGGCGGCATTCTCTGTTTGATTTGCGACATTGTGGGCAAACCTATGGGCGTTCATCGGGAAAACCTATTGGGCACCTCGATTTATTGAGGTCTGTCACCGGCAAACCCGAATGGCGGCGCATGGCTCATCAAATTATCGCTATACTTCGGATTGCGCCGGTTTGTCCCTTTTTTCCTGCCGCCTGCGGGGATAAAGGAGGGGGGAAACATACAGGACGTGATACTTTGCTTTTATTCTGGATCATCGCCTTTGCCATGGCGCTTTTGGTGGCAGCCCTTTTAACCCTGGCGATTGTGCGCGGGCGCAGCAATGCCAGCCAAGGCGACCTTACGGCTGGGTATGATTTGCAGGTCTACCGCGAACAATTGCTCGAGGTCGAACGGGATCTTGCGCGCGGCGTGATTAGCAAGCCCGACGCCGAGCGGGTGCGGGTCGAGGTATCGCGCCGCATTCTTGCGGCAGATGCGCGGGTTCAGGAGGCGACGCCGACGCCTCAGACAGGGGGGGCTTTGGGGGCCGTGGTGGTTGGACTGACGGTTCTGGTGGTCGCGGGAACAGGCGTTATGTATTCTATGCTGGGCGTGCCGGGGTACGGTGATCTGGGGTTGAAGCAGCGTATAGAAACAGCCCGGATAACCCATGAAACCCGCCCGTCGCAGGAACAGGCTGAGGCAGATGTGCCCCCGGCCCTGCCGCCTGAGTTGGACCAGCAGTATAAGGCTTTGATTGATCAGCTGCGTGAAAAGGTGGCCGGGCAGCCGGATGACCTGGAAGGACAAATCCTGTTGGCGCATCACGAAGCCCAAAGTGGCAACCTCAAGGCGGCGCGCGCCGCGCAGACCAAGGTGATTGCCCTGAGTGGCGATCTGGCCGGCGCCGAAGAATACGCGCAACTAAGCGAATTGATGATTGTTGCCGCCAATGGCTATGTCTCGCCGCAGGCTGAACAGGCCCTGCGCACCGCCCTTGAGAAGGATCCGACCCATGGGCCTGCGCGCTATTACTGGGGATTGATGCTGGTCCAGACCGGGCGGCCTGATCTGGCATTCCAGATCTGGGACAGAACCATCCGCCAAAGCCCGGAAGGGTCGCCATGGCTGGACCCTATTCTGGCCGGGATTAAGGAAATGGCCTGGCTTGCCGGGGTGGTGGATTATGAGGTGCCCGTGCCGCGCGCGGCGGCACCTGCCTTGGGGTCTGCTTTGGCGGGACCATCATCCGAAGAAATCAACGCCGCCGCCGGGATGAGTGCCGAGGCACGCCAGGAAATGATCCAAAGCATGGTCGCGCGCCTGTCAGACCGCCTTGCCACCGAAGGCGGTAGCCCGGATGAATGGGCACGTCTGATCGGCGCTCTGGGGGTTCTGGACCAAAAGGACCGCGCGCAGGAGATTTATAACGAGGCAAAGGTGAATTTTGCCGAAGATGAAACCGCCCTGGCAATGCTGGGCGAGGCCGCAGGCCAAGCCGGTCTTGAGCGGTGATTTTTGACGACATGAGCGGCTTTGCCGCCGCCTGCCCGACGATGCGGGCATTGGTTGGGCTTGATCTGGGTGAAAAAACCATCGGCGTGGCCGTATCGGATGTCTTTTGTCGTGTCGCCACGCCGCTGGAAACCATCCGGCGGCGCAAATTCTCGTTGGACGCCGAGCATCTGATGCAGATCATATCAAACCGGCGCATCGGCGGCATTGTCCTGGGGTGGCCGCGCAACATGGACGGCTCGGAGGGGCCAAGATGCCAGTCGACCCGCGCCTTTGCCCGAAACCTGTCACGGTTTAACGATGTGGCGGGCAGTTTGCCGATCACCTTCTGGGATGAACGCCTGAGCACCGTGGCGGCCGAAAAGGCGCTGTTGGAGGCGGATACATCACGCAGACGTCGCGCCCAGGTGATCGACCATGTGGCGGCCGGGTATATCCTGCAAGGAGCATTGGACCGGTTACAGTTTCTGAAAGCGGATCAGGAAATATGAGCAACGATATCTGGAAACGCGCCGAAATCGCTTCGCCCTGCATTCAGGTCTGCGTCGTGCATCCCGGGGTCGGCATCTGCACCGGCTGTTTCAGAACCATCGACGAGATCACCCGCTGGTCTGTCATGTCAGGGCAGGAACGCGCCGACATCACTGCGTCCCTGCCGGGCCGTGCGCCGCGCCTGAAAAAACGCCGGGGCGGACGGGCGGCACGACTGAAAAACCCACGCCCGACGGATTGACCTGTCCCCACCGGCACCGCCAGAATTTGCGCCTGCAAAACAATCATGCCCCGCATGTTGCCTCTTGCACCCGCGCCAAGGCCTCCAATACCAATCCTTCGTCGGCCCCGTCCCGGTGTGCGCCCGTCGACAACACCCGCCGCCAGGCCCGCGCCCCGGGCCGTCCGGCAAACATTCCCAACATATGCCGGGTGATCTGATGCACCCGCCCACCGCCCGCCAGATGCGCCTTGATATACGGCAGCATGGCGCGAACAACGTCTGTTGCGTGTTGCGGCGCCCTGCCCGTGCCAAAGATCACTTTGTCGGCGGCCCCAAGAATGTCATAGGGCGCATGATACGCAGCCCGCCCGATCATCACCCCGTCAATCCCCCGGTCCAACAACGCCACAGCCTGATCCAACGACACCACCCCGCCATTCAGCGAAATATGCATATCAGGAAACACCCGCTTCATCTCAACCACCAGATCATGATCCAAAGGCGGCACCTCGCGGTTCTCTTTCGGGCTTAAACCTTTGAGCCAGGCCTTGCGGGCATGGATGATCACCCGGCCACAGCCCGCAGCCCTGATATGATCCAGAAACACCGGCAACACGTCTTTTGGTACCTGTTCATCAACGCCAATCCGGCATTTCACCGTCACCTCGACATCGACAGCACCGCGCATCGCCGCCACACAGTCAGCCACCAGCCGGGGCGACCTCATCAATACGGCACCAAACGTCCCCGACTGCACCCGATCCGACGGGCAGCCACAGTTAAGGTTGATTTCACCATACCCGGCATCCGCCCCCATCCGCGCGGCCAACGCCAGCTCCTCCGGGTCCGACCCGCCCAATTGCAGCGCCACAGGGTGCTCTTGAACGCTATGATCCAGCAAATGCACCGCCTGCCCGCGCACCAGTGCAGGCGCTGTCACCATCTCGGTATACAGCAACGCCTCGCGACTCATCAGCCGGTGCAGGGTGCGGCAATGGCGGTCAGTCCAGTCCATCATCGGGGCGACGGATAACCGTGCGGCGTTGATAATATTGGCGTTTTCCATATTTTCCAAACTGTCGCCTGATCCTGATTTACGTTTCAATGTAATTGCGACCAATTATTGTTGATGCCGAAACGAACTGAAAATATTCACGGTCGCCCTTTTCTCTGATTTTGACGCAAACTGACACACAGTTGCTTGAAAGGCAAAAGCGCGGGCAGGCGGAAACCGACAGCAAATCCTCCAGTATCGGTGAAATATGGATCACCCCCAAACCGGTTTGCACGGTTTGTGGAAAACCATGTGACAACCGTTACAGAAGTTCACCTTCATCGGATCGGCACGGCGGCGGTGCGCCCATCAAACCAGGCAAAAAGCATGCGCCTTCAGGCGCATTCCGTTGGATTACCCCACCAGCCGAGGCAAAAACAGCACGATCCCCGGGAAGGCCACCAACAAGGCTATTGTCACCCCGTCAGCAATAAAGAACGGCATTACCCCTTTGAACACATCCTGCACAGAGATATCGGGCTGCACCCCGGCCACCACAAAACAGTTCAGCCCAATGGGCGGCGTGATCAGACAGAATTCGGCCATCTTGACCACCAATATGCCAAACCAGATCGCGCACATCGGCCCGGACATGCCAAAGGCCGAATCCGCCGCCGCGACCGCCTCGCCGCCATTCAGCGCCATGACGGCGGGGTAAACCACTGGCAGGGTCAACAACAACATGCCAATCGCATCCATGAACATGCCCAACACGGCATAGCCCAGCAGGATGAAGATCAGGATCAGCATCGGCGCCATATCAAGCGAGGTGATCCAGTCGGAAAACACCCCCGGCAGGTCGGCAAACCCCAGGAACCGCACATAGATCAGCACGCCCCAGATAATCGAGAATATCATCACCGTCAGCTTGGCAGTATCCAGCAATGCCGCCTTCAGCTGCTTCCAGCGCATGCCGCGATACAGCGCCATCAGGAACACCACAAACGCCCCCAGCGCGCCACCTTCGGTTGGCGTGCCCCAGGCATCGCCGCCAAACGGATTGTAGACAAAAACGATGATGATGAAGACGACAAACACAATCGGCAAGGCAGGCGGCAGCGATTGAAACCGTTCCTTCCAGGTAAATCCGGTGACCGGCGGACCAACCGATTTGAAGATCACGGCAATGCCAATGATCAGACCGGCATAGACCAGGGCCGAAAACATCCCCGGCAAGAAGCCTGCCAACAACAGCTTGCCCACGTCCTGCTCGACGATGATCGCATAGATCACCAAGATCGCCGAGGGCGGAATAAGCGAGGCCAGCGTGCCGGCCGCGGCCACAACCCCGGCGGCGAATTGTTTGTTGTACCCGATTTTCAGCATCTCGGGGATGGCAATGCGCGCAAACACCGCCGCCGTCGCCACCGAAGCCCCCGATACGGCGGCAAAACCGGCCGTGGCAAACACGGTTGAAACGGCCAGCCCGCCCGGCACCCAGGCAATCCAGCGTTTTGCGGCCTCAAACAGCGCCCGGGTCAGCCCGGCGTAATAGGCCAGGTAGCCGATCAGGATAAAGGTGGGGATCAGGCTCAGAACCTGAGTGGAAATCTTTGAATGCGGCACTTGTCCCGCAATCTTGACCGAAACAATCAGGGACTTGGTGAACTGGTCCGGCGCAAAATCGGACCTGGCCCAGAAAATCAGGAATATTCCCACCAGCCCGGCCAAAGCTGTGGCAAACGCCACCCGCATGCCCAAAAACACCATGACCAGCATGCCGGCGCTGACCCACAGGCCAATTTCAGTCGAATCCATATTTTCTACCCTTGCCCGTCCAGTTGATCGGCCTCAGCCGCCGCCTGCTCTGCTGCCCCTTGAACCAGCGGCACCGCCACCGGGTTTTCCAACCCCAGCACGAACGCCCGCCCATAGCCCCATATTTGCAACACCAACCGCAGGCACAATATCGAAAACGACACTGGTACCAGCAGCTTGGCAGGCCAGATCGGGATCGAGATATCAATCGAACTGTCCCGGCTCCACCAGGGCGCGTTGAAATCGAAACTGCGATCAAAATGCGACCAACTGCCCCAGACCAGCGCCAGCATCAGCAGCAAGACCAACACCACCGAGACCAATTCGGCCAGCCACATTGCCCGCCCCCGCAGGTTGCCAATCACAATGTCCATGCGAATATGCCCACCTTCGCGCATCACATAGGAAATGCCCATGAAGGCAATCAGAGGCATCACCTGCTCGATCCAGTCGACGTAACCCGGAAGCGGGGCGTTGAACATGTTGCGCCCACCCACCGACACCACGGCCAGCACCATCAGCGAAAACACTGCCACGCCGCTGATCAGCGCCATGAAGCGTTCAAGTTTCAGAAACGTCTGGTCCAGCCGACTTAACATCGAGCCATCCTCCAGAACCGTCGAAGGTCCGGCCATGTGAATTTCGTCCTTACTGAAAGGCAGATCTGACCGGTCAGAAATTTGCAGGATGGGTTTTAACCCACCTTCAGCACCAGTCAGATATCAGGGAAGATGGGTTGAAAACCCATCCTACGGGAACATCAAAGGGCCGGGCACAAATTGCGCCCGGCCCTATTTGATTATCAGTTGCCGCGTTGCGCAGCCAAAGTGGTCATCACCAGATCATATAGTTCCTGACCCGGAAGACCCTGTGCCGCCATGTCAGCAATCCACTGTTCGCGGATCGGATCGGCGGAAACCTTGCGGAACTCGGCCAGATCGGCGTCCGAGAACGTAACTTTTGCTACGCCCTTCTCTGCCAGTATCCCGTCCCACTTTTCCAGCAACGCGCCGTAGTTGGCCAGATAATGGTCAATCGCACCGTCAACCGAACTGTCCAGTGCCTCCCGCTCATCATCGCTCAGTGCTTCGTAGGCGTCGATATTGACCACCACAGGGCAGTTCACGGTGCCGGGGTTCAGGTTCGAGGTCCACCATTCGGCCCGGTTGATCGTGCCAAATGCCAGATGCGCGTGCTGTGCAAACGCCACCGTGTCAACCACACCGGATTCCATTGCGTTATACGCCTCGGTCGCGGTCACCGACGTAGGCACAGCCCCAACAGCCGCGAACGCCTTGCCAACGCCGCCAGTGGCCCGCACCCGCATGCCGTCCATCTTGGCCAATGTATCGCGTGGCTCGCCAGTGCCGACAATATTGTACTGTGGCATCGGCGAGGTCATCAGCAACTTGGCATTCCAACGCGCCAGATCAGCCTGAACCGCCGGATGGCCATAAACCGCATGGCTCACCGCCACCTCTTCTTCCAAGGTGTTCACGCCCATGAACGGCAGTTCCAGGACGGTGATGGTCGGGTTCTTGTCGCGGTGATAGCCGGCACAGAACTGCGCCATCTCAAACGCCCCGATCGAAATCCCGTCAAGGTTTTCCTTGTTCTTGGACAGACCGCCATAGCTGATGTTCAGGGTGAACCCGCCATCGGTCTTTTCACTAACCAACTCAGCCAGCTTTTCCACATGTTCGGTAAACGCCCGGCGTTTGCCCCACACGGAAACATTCCATTCAGTTGCAGCCGCTTCGGCCACAAATGCAACACTCAGCGCAGCCGCAATAACTCCGGTGGTGCCGGTCATCATCTTTTTCATAAATACTCTCCCTATCATGCGACCCGGTTTGGTGGCCCGCTTAGCCGGGAAACTATCGTCAAGCCCTCGCCCTGCCAAGCCCAAAGCGCGCATAAGCTGCAAGTGCCGCAACTTACCGGAATCGCAGGCAAACAATGCCGCCACCAGAACACATAAGAGCATGACAGCATTTTCAGGCAACACGCTGATATTTCGACGCTTCCACTTCTACCAGGCTCAGAACTTTACAACAAACAGCCTGTTACTTGGAAATCTTTACAATGAAACCCTTTTATCCCGTTGTCTTATTCACAAATTTTCAAACCCCGCTATTGTCGCCCTAAATCCGGCTCCCTTGGAAAAGACCCTTGGAATTGCCCGGCTGAGCCGTCTAGACATGACCAAACAACCACCGCCAGCGGGAGACACCTTTGATGACCAGCTCTGACCATTCCAACCAACCAACCTATCCGCCTTGCGCCGAAATAGCTGCCAATGCCCACATCAATGCGGCGCAATATGATGAAATGTACGCCGCGTCGATCAACGACCCGGACGCATTCTGGGGCGAGCAAGGCAAGCGACTGGACTGGATCAAGCCCTATACCCAGGTCAAAGACGTCGATTTCACCCTTGGCCGGGTTTCAATCAATTGGTTCGCCGATGGCACCCTGAACGTATCGGCCAATTGCATTGACCGGCATTTGGCCAAGCGGGGCAACCAAACGGCAATCATCTGGGAGCCGGACAACCCGGATGAGCCCGCCAAACACATCACCTATAACGAGCTGCATTCAAACGTCTGTCGCATGGCCAACATATTCACCGATCTGGGTGTGGAAAAAGGCGACCGCGTTGTCCTTTACATGCCGATGATCCCCGAGGCCGCCTATGCCATGCTCGCCTCGGCCCGCATAGGTGCGATCCATTCCATCGTCTTCGCCGGCTTCAGCCCGGATGCTTTGGCCGCCCGCATTCAAGGTTCGGACGCCAAACTGCTGATCACCGCCGACTTTGCGCCGCGCGGCGGCAAGGCCACGCCATTGAAGGCCAACGCCGACAAGGCACTGGCGAAATGCAGCGACGGCGTCAAATGCCTCGTGGTCAAGCGCACGGGCGGAGCTACGGACTGGGACGAGGCCCGTGATTTTGATTACAACGCCTTGGCCCCGCATGCCAGTGACACCAGCGATCCGGTGGAAATGGGGGCCGAGGACCCGCTGTTCATCCTTTACACGTCCGGTTCGACCGGCATGCCCAAAGGTGTCGTGCACTGCACCGGCGGCTACCTCACCTACGCCGCCATGACGCATGAGATCACCTTTGATTACCATGACGGCGACATCTATTGGTGTACGGCAGATGTGGGCTGGGTCACGGGGCATTCATATATCGTTTATGGGCCCCTGGCCAATGGCGCCACCACCCTGATGTTCGAAGGCATCCCCACCTACCCCGATGCGTCGCGCTTTTGGCAGGTCTGCGAAAAGCACAAGGTCAACCAGTTCTATACCGCCCCCACCGCGATCCGCGCATTGATGGCGCAAGGGCCGGAATGGGTGGAAAAATGCGACCTGTCTTCGCTGAAACTGCTTGGCACCGTAGGAGAACCGATCAACCCCGAAGCCTGGGACTGGTATCATAACGTGGTCGGGGCGGGCCGTGTGCCCATCGTCGATACCTGGTGGCAAACCGAAACCGGCGGCCACCTTTTGACGCCCCTGCCCGGCGCGCACGACCTGAAACCGGGGGCGGCGATGAAACCGTTCTTTGGCGTTACCCCGGTGGTTCTTGACCCGACATCGGGCGCGGAAATCGACGGCAACCCGGCGACAGGCGTTTTGTGTTTCAAAGACAGCTGGCCCGGCCAGATGCGCACCATCTGGGGCGATCATGACCGGTTCGAGAAAACCTATTTCTCCGACTTCAAAGGCTATTTCTTCTCCGGCGACGGGGTGAAACGCGACGCCGACGGCGACTATTGGATCACCGGGCGGGTTGACGACGTGATCAACGTCTCAGGCCACCGCATGGGCACCGCAGAGGTCGAAAGCGCCCTGGTGTCTCACGAAGCCGTCGCCGAAGCCGCTGTTGTCGGCTATCCGCACGACATCAAGGGTCAGGGCATCTATGCCTATGTCACCCTGATGGCGGATCATGAATACACCGACGCGTTACGGGCTGAATTGTCCACCTGGGTCCGCAAGGAAATCGGGCCTATTGCCAAACCCGACCTGATCCAATGGGCCCCCGGCCTGCCCAAGACCCGCTCGGGCAAGATCATGCGCCGCATCTTACGCAAGATCGCCGAGAATGATTTTGGCGCTTTGGGGGATACATCGACCTTGGCCGACCCCTCGGTGGTTGAGGATCTGATCGACAATCGCATGAACCGGTAGGGCGGGGTTCACCCCGCCGTCGGTACGAAACCCTGATGGGACAGGTGCTTGCGCGCGCGGCAGGGAATGCAAGCGTCTGAAATTCAGGCCGCCGTCTGACCCGAGAACACCTTGAGACCGACCACACCGGCGATGATCAGCACGATGCTGAGAATGCGGGCGACCTCGCGGGATTCGCCAAACAGCACCATGCCCAGAATGGCCACGCCAACCGCCCCGGTGCCGGTCCAAACGGCATAGGCGGTGCCCACGGGCAGGGTTTTCATCGCCATGGACAGGAACTGGAAACTGATGATCATTGCCATGACGGTCAGAACCGAAGGCCAGAGCCGGGAGAAACCATCAGTGTATTTCAGGCCAATCGCCCAGACGACTTCGAACGCGGCGGCGATTGCCAGATAGACCCAGGCCATTCATGCACTCCTTGTTACCGGTTACGGGGTTACCGGTTGCGGGCAATTCCGGGCTGTTGGTAACGCCATTGGTAACCCCGGGTATAGCTGGATTTACGGCTGGGTGAAACCCAGTTGGCCGAATGTGTCAAACGGGCTTTGTAGCCGTCGTTCAGCGCAAGGATTTGCGCAATTCAACACATCCCTTGCCTGAAATTGATGGTAAGCGGCAACCAACTCCACAACAACATGGCCCCCTACGTCTCGCTCTGTTTCTGCCATGAAAATTGAACCGTAGGGTGTGTGCTTGCACGCACCGCTCTTTATTGCCACACCACAATGGTGCGTGAAATCACGCACCCTACCGGTTTTGGCGTAGGGCGGGGTTCACCCCGCCCTACGCCTTCATGCCAACCCCTGTTCAACCAACGCCTTGGCCACCGCCCGGTAGGGTGCCGCCTGTGCCGACTCTGGCGCGCTTATCACAATCGGCGCGCCCGCGTCCGCCGCCAGCCGGATATCCAGATGCAAAGGGATTTCCGCCAGCAATGGCACACCCAGCTTCTCCGCCTCAGCCGCCACGCCACCATGACCAAACAGGTGTTCCTCGTGCCCGCACTCAGAACACACATGCGTCGACATGTTCTCGATCATGCCAATCACCGGCGTGTCCATCTTTTCAAACATCGCAATCGCCCGGCGCGCGTCCATCAGCGCCACGTCCTGCGGCGTGGACACAATGATCGCCCCGTCCACCACATATTTCTGACCCAGCGTAAGCTGCACATCGCCCGTACCCGGCGGCAGGTCGATGATCAGGACATCCAACGCCCCCCATTGTACCTGCCCCAGCATCTGCTGCAACGCCCCCATCAGCATCGGCCCGCGCCAGACAACCGCCTGATCCTCGGGCATCATCAGACCCATCGACATCATCGTGACACCGTGGTTGCGCAACGGCAGGATGATCTTGCCATCCGGACTGTCCGGTCGACCGGATACGCCCAGCATCCTGGGCTGCGACGGCCCATAGATGTCCGCGTCCAACAGGCCAACCTTGCGCCCCTCAGCCGCCAGGGCCGTCGCCAGATTGGCCGCAACCGTCGATTTTCCGACGCCACCCTTGCCGGACGCAATCAGCAGGATGCGATCCACCCCAGGAACTCTCTCTGGCCCTTTGGGCGCAGGTTTGCCCCCCCCCGCACCCTTTAAATCAGGCGGAGCTTTCTTTGAATGCGCCGTCATCATTGCCGAAACAGACGTAACCCCGTCCATGCCCTTCACCAATGCCTCGGCCTTGCTACGCGCGTCTTCCATCACGTTGGCGTGCTTGCCGTCAATCTCCAGCACAAAGCGAACAGAAACACCCTCTGCACCCTCTTTTGCCCCGCCTTCGACCGTCAATGCCCGCACCAATCCGGCCGAGACGATGTCGCCACCGCCAACCGGGTCTTTGACGCCCTTGAGCGCCTCAAGAACTGCTTCCCGTGTGGTCATTCGCCGTCACTCCTCAGGGTGCCTGTCACCACATGCTCAATTTCCAGCCCATCAATGCAAAGCACCATTTTGACTTCATGAGGTCCCGCCCCGTCAGCATTTCGCAAGCCTTCTTCGATCACCTGCTGGCTGGTCACGCCGACTTGTTTCAGAAACTTGCGGATCGACATGTTGTAATCGCCACTCATCTTCACTCTCCTGAATGTGTTGTACACCTATACCCCCAGACCGCCCCCATCCGCCAGCCAATAAAAAAGGCGCAGCCCCCGAATTGGGGGGCTGCGCCGGGATTTCCAACTGCTTGAGCTTACTTCAAGGCGGCGTCGGTGATCGCATGGGTCCAGGCCCCAACCGGCGCCTTGGTGATCACCGGGTCAGACCCGCCCGCCAGCAATGTCGCCACGGTCCGGTCAAAGTCCGCCGGATCAAGTGCGCCGTTAGAACCTGCCGTCAGCTTGGCAATCTCGCCCATCATCCGCACCTGATGCGCTTCGGTCTGTGCGCCCGATGCGTCATTGTCCAGAACGATGCCAGCCGCTTCACCGGGGTTTGCCTCGGCGTATTTCCAGCCCTTCATCGAGGCCCGCACAAAGCGCACCATCTTGTCGGCAAAGGCCGGATCTTTCAGGTTGTCCTCAAGCGCATAAATGCCGTCTTCCAATGTGGCGACACCCTGATCTTCGTACTTAAAGGTCACCAGCTCATCTTCGCCAACACCGGAATCCAGCACCTGACCGTATTCATTGTAGGTCATGGTTGATATGCAATCGGCCTGACGCTGTAACAGCGGATCAACGTTAAAGCCTTGCTTGAGAACGGTAATCCCGTCATCGCCGCCTTCGGTGGAAATGCCTTCCTGGCTCATCCAGCTGAGGAACGGATATTCATTGCCGTAAAACCAAACGCCAATGGTCTTACCCTTGAAATCCTGCGGGCTGGTGATCCCGGTGTCTTTCCAACAGGTCAGCATCAGGCCCGAGGTCTTGAACGGCTGGGCAATATTGACCAACGGCAGGCCCTTTTCACGTGCGGCCAATGCCGACGGCATCCAGTTCAGCATCACATCGGCGCCACCACCGGCCAAAACCTGCGGCGGGGCAATATCGGGACCACCCGGCAGGATCGTCACATCCAGGTCTTCCTCGCTGTAAAAACCCTTGTCCAAGGCCACATAATAGCCGGCAAACTGTGCCTGCGTGACCCACTGCAATTGCAGCTTGACCTCATCCGCGGCAAACGCCGGGGCTGCTGCCATTGTCAGTGCCATTGCGGTACCTAACAGTTTCTTCATCTTTCACTCTCCCTATTGAATTGTTGTCGTCCCATATTCACCCTCTTTGCGAAGGATGCCAAAAGGTAACGATCTTTTCGCTGATCGCCACCAAACCATAAAACGCCGAGCCCGCCAAGGCGGCCACCACAATCTCGGCCCAAACCATATCCAGCGCCAGCTTTCCGACGCTGGTCGATATGCGAAACCCCATGCCCACCGTCGGCGAGCCAAAAAACTCGGCGACAATCGCGCCAACCAGCGATAGCGTCGTGGCAATCTTCAGGCCGTTGAACACAAACGGCATTGCTGCGGGCAGGCGCAGCTTGAAAAAGCCCTGCCAATAACTCGCCGCATAGGTCTGCATCAAATCGCGCTGCATCAAGCTGGTCTGGCGCAGCCCCGCCACCGTATTCACAAGAATTGGGAAAAACACCATGACAACAACAACCGCCGCCTTGCTGTGCCAGTCAAAGCCAAACCACATGACAAGAATGGGTGCGGTGCCAACAATTGGCAGGGCGGCCATGAAATTCCCCACCGGCAACAACCCGCGCCTTAGAAAATCGGACCGGTCCACCAGAATGGCCGTCCCAAACGCCGCCAGCGCCCCCATCACATAACCCGACAAAGCGCCTTTCACGATCGTCTGCACAAAATCGACCCACAAAATGCTGGTGCTTTCGCTGAACCTCACGGCAATCAAAGATGGCGCCGGCAGGATGACCAACGGCACATTCAACCCGCGCACCAACAATTCCCACATTGCCAGAACGGTCACGCCAAAAATAACCGGCACCAACAATTTCACACCCGCTGTCCGCGCCGCCGGCCCCTCGGCCAGCCGGACATTCACAAACCACCCAAAAGCCCACAAGACAAAAGCAAACACCACCATCACCATGGGGCACCCCGCTCCCACTTCATCTTGCAACAGAGATTTGCGTCTAAATTGAAACTCAATTCCGACACCAGCCACAGGTACAACGCATCAATCATGCCGCCATCCCCATCCGCTTCAGCGTCACCCGCTCAATGACCTCTACCAACCCCACCAGACACGCCGCCAATATCGCCGCCATAAACAGCGCCGACCATATCTGCACCGTCTGCCCGTAATACGATCCCGCCAGCAACCTTGCCCCCAGACCAGCCACAGCGCCGGTCGGCAACTCACCTACAATGGCCCCCACCAAAGACGCGGCAATGCCAATCTTCAGCGAGGTAAACAGGTATGGCATCGACGCAGGCAGGCGCAATTTCCAGAACCCCTGCGGCTTGCTTGCATGATAGGTCGCCAACAGATCAAGTTGCATCATATCCGGACTGCGCAATCCCTTGACCATGCCCACAACCACCGGAAAGAAGCTTAAGTAGGCCGAGATCACCGCCTTGGGCAGCACCCCTTGAACGCCAATCGAATACAGCACCACAATAATCATCGGCGCCAAAGCAATGATTGGAATGGTCTGGCTGACAATCGCCCAAGGCATCACCGACATGTCCATCACCCGACTGTGTACAACCCCAACGGCCAGCAATATCCCCAGCCCCGTACCAATACCAAATCCAAGCAACGTCGCACTCAGCGTTATCCAGGCGTGATGAACCAACGACCGTTTCGAAGTGATCTTTTTCATCACCGTGGTCTGCCACAGCTCAATCGCCACCTGATGCGGGGCGGGCAAGCGCGGGCGTTTTTGCGACCAGGTCGCGGGGATTGCGAACGAATTCCCCGCCACCAGCCCAAATGCCCCCAGGTTTCGCCGCTCTCGTGCGCCTTCAGGCACCACCACAGCCCCAGCCCTCTCAGCCTCGGTCAGCACACCTTTGATGTTCATCGGCACGCAGGCCGCATACCAGATTACAACCAGCACCCCCACAACTGTAAGAACTGCAATCAAAGACTTCACGTGGCCAAACTCCGTAGGGCGGGGTTCACCCCGCCGCCGCCGTTTAAAGTTCGTATCACATCAATCATACGCATGCCCCGCCCGCAGCCCTTCACGCACCCGGTGCGCCACCTCCAGAAACTCGCGACTATCGCGAATATCCAACGGTCTTTCCTTGGGCAGCGGACTCTCGATCACGTCGGTTATCCGCCCCGGCCTCGGACTCATCACCACAATTTTGGTGCTGAGGTACACAGCCTCGGGAATCGAATGGGTCACAAAGGCAATGGTCTTGCCGGTGCGCGCCCAAAGTTCCAGCAACTGCTCATTCAGATGATCGCGCACAATCTCGTCCAATGCGCCAAATGGCTCATCCATCAGCAGGATATCGGCATCAAACGCCAAGGCGCGCGCAATGCTGGCCCGTTGCTGCATCCCGCCCGACAATTGCCAGGGATGCTTATCACCAAACCCTTCCAGATCAACCAGTTGCAGCACGTCCTTGACGCGCTTTTCCTGTTCAGCCTTCGAAAACCCCATAATCTCCAACGGCAGCCGGATATTCTTTGCAATGGTGCGCCACGGATACAATCCCGCCGCCTGAAACACATAACCATAGGCCCGCTTGCGCCGCGCCTCATCCGGGCTCATTCCGTTGACCGTCACCGTGCCGCCGGTCGGATGCTCCAACGCCGCCAACACCCTCAGAAACGTGGTCTTGCCACAGCCCGAAGGCCCAATGAAACTAACAAAGTCCCCCTTGTTGATGGTCAGGTTCACGTCCTTCAACGCCTGCACCGGGCCATCATTGGTCTGAAACGTCAGGTCCAGCGACTTCGCCTCAACCACAACCTGAGAATCACTTTCATTAGACATCATAATACCTTGACAGGAAACAACATTATCAGGTCACACTCCCGTCGCCGGAATACCGGTCCGGGTCACCGGACGCGGTGCCGTCAGTTCTTTCCAACTGCTCAGCGCCTTGTTGACGGCGGTGTTCGGCTCGCGTTTGACAAATTCCCCGTGACCTTCCTGCGTGCGTATCTCACCGTCCATCACCGCCACATGTCCGCGTGTCAGGGTATAGCGCGGCAAACCTTTGACTGCTTTGCCTTCGAACACGTTGTAATCAATCGAAGATTGCTGCGTACTGGCAGTAATGGTCTTGGCCTTTTCCGGGTCCCAAACCACCAGATCCGCATCCGCCCCCACCAGAACCGCGCCCTTTTTTGGGTAACAATTCAGTATCTTGGCGATGTTAGTTGATGTAACGGCGACAAATTCGTTTCTAGTCAGCCGCCCGGTCGTCACGCCGTAAGTCCACAGCATCGGCATCCGATCCTCAAGCCCGCCGGTGCCATTGGGGATCTTGGTGAAATCCCCGATCCCCATCCGCTTTTGCTCGGTCGAAAATGCGCAATGATCGGTTGCCACCACACTCAGCGACCCCGCCTGCAACCCGTTCCAAAGCGAATCCTGATGCATTTTATTGCGGAACGGCGGCGACATGACCCGGCGCGCCGCATGGTCCCAGTCTTTGTTGAAATACTCGCTCTCATCCAGCGTCAGATGCTGAATCAGCGGCTCTCCCCAAACTCGTTTCCCATTCATCCGCGCCCGCCGGATCGCCTCATGTGAATCCTCACACGAGGTATGCACCACATACAACGGCACCCCGGCCATATCGGCAATCATGATCGCCCGGTTGGTTGCCTCCCCCTCAACTTGGGGGGGGCGGGAATAGGCATGTGCCTCGGGGCCGGTATTGCCCTCGGCCAGCAGCCTGGCAGACAATTCCGCCACCACATCGCCGTTTTCGGCGTGCACCATGGCAATCGCGCCCAATTCCGCAAGCCGCTGGAAAGACGCATACATTTCATCGTCATTGACCATCAAAGCACCTTTATAGGCCATGAAATGCTTGAAGGTATTGATGCCGCGTTCCTGAACCACCTCAGCCATGTCCTCAAACACCTTTTCGCCCCACCAGGTCACCGCCATGTGGAAGGAATAGTCGCAATTGGCGCGGGTCGATTTGTTGTCCCAACGCTTCAACGCATCCAGCAACCCCTCGCCTTGATTGGGCAGGGCAAAGTCCACCACCATCGTCGTGCCCCCGGCCAAAGCGGCTCGCGTCCCGCTCTCAAAATCGTCCGTAGAATACGTGCCCATGAATGGCATTTCCAGATGCGTATGCGGGTCAATCCCACCGGGCATCACATAACAGCCCGTGGCATCCAGCACCTCGTCCCCCGAAAGGTTCGGGCCAATCCCAACGATCACCCCGTTTTCAATCAGCACATCCGCCTTATAGGTCAGATCCGCGGTAACGATTGTGCCGTTTTTGATAACTTTGCTCATTAGTATTCTCCCCTCAACACATTCCAAGTTCCTGCTTCATCTTGCCAAATAAACTCCGGGGGTTTGGGGGCTGGCCCCCAATCCGGACTATCCAACTATCTCCGCCGTCTCCACAACCGCATGAAACAACACATCCGTCCCCGCCGCCGCCCACTCGGGCGAAATCTCCTCGGCCTCATTATGCGACAACCCATCCACACAAGGACACATGATCATCGCCGTCGGTGCCACCCCGTTGATCCAGCAGGCATCATGCCCAGCCCCGGATATCAGGTTCATATGGCTATACCCCAACCGCTCGGCCGCATCCCGCACCGCAGACACGCATCCCTCATCAAAGGTCACCGGGTCAAATCCACCAACCTTTTCAAATGCAACCTCAAGCCCCATGTCATCAGCGATCGCGCGCGCCTCAGCCTTCAGCCGCGCCTCCATATCCTCGATCACCGCCAAGTCGGGCGATCGCAGATCAACCGTGAACACCACCCGCCCCGGGATCACATTGCGGGAATTGGGATAGACGTCGATATGCCCTGCCGCACCCACCGCGTGGGGCGCATGGCTCAGCGCAATCTCGTTGACCTTTTCCAAAACCCGCGCCATGCCAAGCCCTGCGTCCTTGCGCATCGGCATCGGCGTTGATCCTGTATGGCTGTCCCTGCCGGTCAATGTGATCTGCGTCCAGGACAACCCTTGCCCATGGGTGACCACGCCAATCTCGCGGCCCTCAGCCTCCAAAATCGGCCCCTGTTCGATGTGCAACTCAAAGAACGCGTGCATCTTGCGCGCCCCCACTTCCTCATCGCCGCGCCAGCCGATGCGCGCCAACTCATCGCCAAACTTCAACCCATCCGCGTCTTCCAACGCATAAGCCCAGTCCTGGGTATGTTGTCCGCCAAATACGCCTGAGGAAAGCATTGGCGGCGCGTACCGCGTGCCCTCTTCGTTGGTCCAGTTGGTGACAACGATGGGATGTTTGGTCTTGATGCCCAGGTCATTCAGCGTGCGAATAACCTCTAAACCTGCCAGAACCCCCAGCACCCCGTCGTATTTGCCGCCGGTCGGCTGGGTATCCAGGTGTGATCCGACATAGACCGGCAACGCGTCCGGGTCCGTGCCTTCGCGCCGCGCAAACATGTTGCCCATCTGGTCAAGGCCCATGGAACACCCCTGTGCCTCGCACCAATCCTTGAACAGGTGACGTCCGGCACTGTCTTCATCCGTCAAGGTCTGGCGATTGTTGCCGCCTGCCACGCCCGGGCCAATCTTGGCCATCTCCATCAGGCTGTTCCAAAGACGCGCGCCGTTGATCCGCAGGTTTTCACCCGGTGCTGACCTGTGTGATGGCATTGTGAATTCCCCCTATTCACCACCGGTTCATGGCGGGCCTTGCAACAAGCCCATTCCTGACCGTATGGTCAAGATGAGATCACCATATCCTGACCAAGCGGTCAACAAATTTCTGAAAGGTCTGACGTGACGCAACCTTTGCGCAAAAAGGAAATCCGCCAGGAGAACGAGCGGCTGATATTGGACGCGGCGGAAAAAGTCTTTGCCGAGGCGGGATTTGGCGGCGCGACGATGCAGTTGATTGCCGATATGGCCGGGCTGCCCAAGGCCAATCTGCATTATTATTTCCCGACCAAAGAAGCACTGTATCGTCAGGTGGTTCAGAAAATCTTTCAAATCTGGCTCCAGGCGGCGGATGTGTTTGACGCCGCATCCGGCCCGGCGCAAGGCATCGGCGCCTATATCGACGCCAAGATGGAGATCAGCCGCCGCCACCCCGCCGGTTCCAAGGTCTGGGCCTCCGAGGTGATGCACCGCGCGCCGGTCATTCAGGATTACCTTGAAACCACGTTGGTGGATTGGACCAATGGGCGGATGAAGCTGATCCAGCATTGGATTGATACCGGACGGATGGACCCGGTTGATCCGCGTCACCTGCTGTATATGCTCTGGGCCACAACCCAGCATTACGCTGATTTTGGCCATCAGATCGAAACCCTGAATGGCGCGCGGGAACTAAGCGATGCACAGTGGCAGGCGGCCAAAACCACCATCAAGCGCATTATCCTAAAGGGCATCGGCGTGGCCGAGGATGAATTGCCCGAATTGTAAGATATTTCGCCGGCAGGCCCCAGAGGGGCTGGTGCCAGGGGCGTGCCTCTTGCTATCACATCTGAAATCACAAGGCCGAAACCCATGCCCGCACCCCAGACCCGCATCCAGCAAAAGAACCGCGCCGCCATTCTTGAGGCGGCTTTGGATGTATTTTCGGCGCATGGTTTTCGCGGTGCAACCATTGATCAGATCGCCATTGCGGCCGGCCTGTCCAAACCCAATCTGCTGTACTACTTCACCTCAAAAGAGGCGATTCACACCGCCCTTTTGTCCGGTTTGCTGGAAACCTGGCTGGCGCCGCTAAAAGGCATGGACCCAAATGGCGACCCCTTGGCGGAAATTCTGGCCTATGTCGCGCGGAAATTGCAAATGAGCCGGGATTACCCACGCGAAAGCCGTCTGTTTGCCAATGAGATCGTACAAGGTGCGCCGCGGATTTACCTTGCCCTTTCCACCGACCTGAAGGATCTGGTCGATGACAAGGCCGGGTTGATCCGCAATTGGGGCGAACAAGGTAAAATTGCCTTGGTCCACCCCTATCACCTGCTGTTTTCAATCTGGTCCCTGACCCAGCATTATGCCGATTTCGACGTTCAGATCCGCGCCGTCATGGGCGATGAAGACCCGTTTGAGGCGGCGCCAGAATTTATCGAAACACTTTATCGCAAGTTACTGTCTGTGTCGTAAAATGATGGTTTATTGCTTTATTGCAGCATGTTATGTGACATTCTTTAAGTGATGGATTATCATCCAGACGCAGGTTCCTAAAGCAATCAAAGCGGTCAGGACGTAGTCAGAACCGCCGTCGCTTCGATCTCGATCAGGGCCTCATCTTCGACCAATCCGGCCACAATCACCATAGTCATTGCCGGAAAGTGATACCCCATCACCTCGCGGTAAACCGCGCCCACCTGCGCCTGATGCGCCATATAGTCGGCTTTGTCTGTCACATACCAGGTCAGCCGGGTAATGTCGGCGATGCAGCCATCCGCTGCCTCGACCACGTCGCGGATATTGCACAACGCCTGACGCATCTGGCCGATAAAGTCGTGCACTTCAAACACTTGGTCCGCAGTCCAGCCAATCTGACCACCGACAAACAACACCCGCCCTTCGCCGATCATTCCATTGGCATAACCCTTGGCCGGCTTCCAACCCTTTGGATGAACCGTAATCGTACTCATGCCATTCCCCTTTTCATTCCTCGCCAACTTGCCCCGAAAAGCTGGTTTACTGCAAGTTCAATATTTTAGGCTTGAAATATATTCCCGGCGGTGCGAGAATTTTACCAATCGCGCGTTCAGATCGAAAAGGCGGCCACAAGCCCGGGTGCAGCAACTTGATGACCGGGCACGAACATAAGGTAGAACTATGACTTTAAAGGGTAAAACTGTTTTGATCACCGGTGGGGGTACGGGGCTTGGGGCGGATATGGCGCAGGGATTTGCACGTGCCGGGGCGGATGTCTGGATTGCCGGGCGATCGTCGGAAACGCTGGCGGTTGTGGCCCGGAACCATGACCGCATTCGCACGGTTGAGGTTGATGTGACGGACGAAACATCCGTGGGCGCGATGTTTGATTTCACTGGTCCTGCGGATATTGTTGTGGCCAATGCCGGGGCGTCGCAAAGTGCGGCCTTCAGCGCCACCACCACCGAGACCTGGGCCGCGATGATCGACGTCAATCTGACCGGCACTTTCCTGACGTTCCGGGCGGCGATGCGGCGGATGAAAGGTTTCGACTGGGGGCGGCTGATTGCCGTGGCCTCGACCGCCGGCATCAAAGGATATCCTTATGTCTCGGCTTATTGCGCCTCGAAACACGGGGTGGTCGGGCTGGTTCGCGCATTGGCGTTGGAAGAGGCAAAAGGCGGGATCACCGTGAATGCACTGGCGCCGGGATTTCTGGACACTGACATGACCGCCCGGTCAATTGCCAATATCGTCGATAAAACCGGGATGAGCGGGGCTGACGCACGCAGCAATCTTGAACGGATGAGCCCGCAGAACCGGCTGATTGAACCTTCCGAGGTGACGGCGGCGGCCCTTTGGCTGTGCGGCGCGGGCTCTCACGGGATCACCGGTCAGGTGATTTCGGTTTCGGGCGGGGAAGCATGAGTTCGCATCCGGCGAAACAGGCAAATGGGTCGCATCTGGCGAAACAGGCAGGTGGTTCGCCTCTGGCGAAACAGGCAGGTGGTTCGCCTCTGGCGAAACAGGCAAGTGGTTCGCCTCTGGCGAAACAACGCCTCCGGGTTTGGCTGCGGTTGTTGGCAGCGCAGCGGGAAATGGAATCGCATTTGCGCGCGCGGTTGCGCAAGCGGTTTGATTGCACCCTGCCCCGGTTTGATGTGTTGTCCGCGTTAGAGCGGCATCGCGACGGACTGAGAATGAGCGACCTTTCGACCAAGCTCAAGGTATCCAACGGCAATGTGACAGGGATCATCGACCGGCTGGTGGGCGATGGGATGGTCGTGCGGGCCAGCGTGGACGGGGACCGCCGGGCGATGCGGGTGCGTTTGACCCCGGCCGGGGTAATCTGGTTTGGCGATATGGCCCACGAACATGAGATCTGGGTAGATGAATTATTGGCAGGGCATGATGCAGGCGATCTGGAACAGTTGATCGCGCAATTGTCACGCATAGGAGAGGGAGAAAATGATGAGTGATATGGCGGGGCTGACCCCTGAACATTTCGAGTGGAGTGTATCAGGGAACGTGGCCACAATCCGGTTAACGGGGGCGACGCGAAAGAACCCTTTGACGTTCGAAAGTTATGCCGAGTTGCGCGATACCTTTCGCGCATTGGTCTATGCGGATGATATCGACGTTGTGGTGTTTGCCTCAAACGGCGGCAATTTCTGTTCCGGGGGGGATGTGCATGACATCATCGGCCCGTTGGTGGCGATGGACATGAAACAGTTGCTGGCATTCACCCGGATGACCGGCGACCTGGTCAAGGCGATGTTGCATTGCGGCAAGCCGATCATTGCCGCTGTTGACGGGATTTGTGTCGGGGCCGGCGCGATCATTGCCATGACAGCGGATCTGCGGCTGGCGACGCCTGCGGCCAAATGCGGATTTCTGTTTACCCGGGTCGGGCTGGCGGGCTGTGACATGGGGGCTTGTGCGATGCTGCCCCGGATCATCGGTCAGGGGCGTGCGGCCGAGTTGCTGTATACCGGGCGCACCATGAGCGCCGAGGAAGGGGCGGCCTGGGGGTTCTGGAATGCCTTGCACGACGCAGACGCGCTTGACGCAGCGGCGGCGGCATTGGCCCAGCGATTGGCAAGCGGGCCGGTGTTTGCCCATGGGATTACCAAGACACAGCTTAATCAGGAGTGGAACATGTCCTTGGATCAGGCGATCGAATCCGAGGCACAGGCGCAGGCGATCTGCATGCAGACGCGGGATTTTGAACGGGCGTATCGGGCGTTTGTGGACAAAGAGCGACCTGAGTTTCAGGGGGATTGAGTTTGTGGTGAGTGTCGGAATTTGAGTTTATTTAGCAAGATGAAGCAGGAGAGTTGGCAATAATGTCTGACCGTTCATTTTTGGCGTGGCCGTTTTTTGAGGATCGCCATCGCACGTTGGCCGAAAAAATTGAGGCTTGGGCGGAGTCACATTTGCCGGTTGATCATGGGGATGTGGACCGCGCCTGTCGCTTGTTGGTGCGCGACTTGGGAAAAGCCGGGATTTTGCGCCATTCCGGCGGTGAAAAGCTGGATGTGCGGTCGTTGTGTTTGATCCGCGAGATATTGGCGCGCCACGATGGGTTGGCAGATTTCTCCTTTGCCATGCAGGGGCTTGGCATGGGGGCAGTTTCGTTGTTTGGCTCTGAAGAGCAGCGTGAGTGGCTTGCGAAAACCCGTGCGGGCACGGCAATCTCCGGCTTCATGCTGACCGAGCCGGTGGCGGGATCAGATGTGGCGAATATGGCGATGACGGCCCGGCGGGAGGGTGATGAATTTGTCCTGAACGGCGAGAAGACCTGGATTTCAAACGGTGGAATCGGTGACATCTATACGGTGATTGCGCGCACCGGCGAGGCGCCGGGCGCACGCGGATTATCGGCGTTTCTGGTACCCGGAAATGTGGCCGGTTTAAGCGTGGTGGAGCGGCTGGAGGTGATCGCGCCACACCCGTTGGCCCGGTTAAGGTTTGAGGACGTGCGCCTGCCCGCCTCGGCGATGATTGGCGAGGCGGGGCGAGGGTTTGCCATTGCCATGTCGGTGCTGGATGTGTTCCGTTCGACCGTTGGGGCGGCGGCGTTGGGGTTTGCGCGCCGGGCGATGGATGAAAGCCTGAAGCGGTCGCAGGAACGGCAGGTGTTTGGCGCACCCCTGTTTGATTTGCAGATGGTTCAGGGGCATATTGCCGATATGGCGCTGGGGATTGATGCCAGCGCGTTACTGATTTACCGCGCCGCCTGGGCCAAGGACCAGGGCGCGCCCCGGGTGACGCGCGAGGCGGCGATGGCCAAGCTGCATGCCACCGAGACAGCGCAGAAGGTGATTGATGCCGCCGTGCAGCTGCATGGGGGCGACGGGGTGCGGCGCGGGCATATTGTTGAAAGCCTGTATCGCGAGATACGCGCATTGCGGATTTATGAAGGGGCATCGGACGTGCAAAAAGTGGTGATTGCGCGCCAAGCCCTGAGTGAGAGCGTGAGCGAGGGCATCACATGAAACTGGGACCAAGTGGGCATAGCGATACCTTCAGCCGCGATAACCTGCCGCCGCAAGATTTGTGGCCGGAAATGGATATGCGCGGGTTTCGCCATCCGGAGCACTTTAATATTGGCGTGGAACTGACTGATCGTATTGTTGAAAATGGCATGGGTGACCGCACCGCACTGATCGGGAATGGGCGGCGGCGCACCTATAAGGAACTGACCGACTGGACCAATCGTCTGGCAAGGGTTCTGGTCGAGGATTACGGGGTGAAGCCGGGCAACCGGGTGCTGATCCGTTCGGCCAACAATCCGGCGATGGTGGCCTGTTGGCTGGCCGCAACCAAGGCAGGTGCCGTGGTGGTCAATACCATGCCGATGCTGCGGGCCGGAGAGTTGGGCCAGATCGTTGACAAGGCGCAGGTGACGCTGGCCTTGTGTGACACAAGGCTGATGGATGAGATGATCACCTGCGCCAAAAACAGCGATGTTCTGGACAAGGTGGTTGGTTTTGACGGCACCGCCAACCATGACGCCGAACTGGACCGGGCGGCGTTGAACAAGCCGGTGAATTACCTGCCGGTGCGCACGGGGCGCGATGATGTGGCGCTGCTTGGCTTTACTTCGGGCACCACCGGAGAACCCAAGGCGACCATGCATTTTCACCGTGATATCATGGCCATCGCCGAAGGGTACGCGCGCGAAGTGCTTGGCGTCACGCCGGACGATGTGTTTGTCGGCTCGCCTCCGTTGGCGTTCACCTTTGGTTTGGGCGGGCTGGCGGTGTTTCCGTTGTATTTCGGGGCCTGTGCTGTGCTGCTTGAGGCCGCGACCCCGGCCAATCTGATCGAGATCATCGAGACCCACAAAGCCACCATCTGTTTCACCGCCCCCACCGCCTATCGGGTGATGCTGGCGGCGATGGACAAAGGCGCCGATCTGTCATCGCTGCGCGCCGCCGTGTCAGCCGGGGAAACCCTGCCTGAACCGGTCTATCACGACTGGATCGAAAAGACCGGCAAGCCGATGCTGGACGGGATTGGCGCGACCGAGATGCTGCATATCTTTATTTCCAACCGGTTTGACGATCACCGCCCGGCCTGCACCGGCAAGGTTGTTACCGGTTATGAAGCCAAGATCGTGGGGGCGGATGGCGCGGAATTACCTTATGGCAAGGTCGGGCGCCTGGCTGTGCGCGGGCCGACCGGGTGCCGGTATCTGGGGGATAAGGCGCGTCAGGCGGGCTATGTTCTGGACGGTTGGAACCTGACTGGTGATTCGTTTGTCATGGACGCGGACGGGTATCTTTATTTCGCCGCACGGTCGGACGATATGATCATTTCGTCCGGCTATAACATCGCCGGACCCGAGGTTGAGGCCGCATTGCTGGCACATAGGGACGTGGCCGAATGCGGGGTGATCGGGGTGGCGGACGAGGCACGTGGCACCATCGTCGAGGCCCATGTGGTGCTGAAAGACGGGGTTGAGGCAAGTGCGGCACAGGCCAAGCTTTTGCAGGATTTTGTCAAGGCGCGAATTGCGCCGTATAAATACCCAAGATCGGTGCGTTTCATTGATACTTTGCCAAAAACCCAGACCGGTAAGATTCAGCGTTTTCGACTGAAAGGCGAATGATACCAGATCATCCTAAGCCAGATCATCCTAAGCCAGATCATTCTAAGCCAGATCATTCTAAGCCAGATCATTCTAAGGCGGTGACAGGCGAAACACAGCGCCTTGGCCAATCGACAAGAACCAGATTGATCCGTCAGGCGCTTCGACCACATCGCGGACCCGCTCGGTTTCGGAAGATCCAAGAACTTCCATTGCGCGCAGGGGTCGCCCGGACAGGCGGTGGATATTGTCGAACTTGAGCGAACCAACAAACATGTCGCCACGCCATTGCGGCCACAAAGCGCCGGAATAGATCATGATCGACGATGGCGCGATGGACGGATCCCAATAGAATTCGGGTTGTTGCATGCCTTGGCGCGTCGTGCCTTCACCAATCTTCTTGCCGCTGTAATGCACCCCGTATGAGATGATCGGCCAACCAAAGTTGCCCCCCTTGCGGATCAGATTAACCTCATCTCCGCCTTTTGCCCCGTGTTCTGCCGTCCACAGGTTGCCTTTGGCATCCAATGCCGCCCCTTGCGGATTGCGGTGGCCAAAGGACCAGATTTCCGGGCGAATGTTGTCCTGTCCAACAAACGGGTTGTCGCCCGGGACCGATCCGTCGCGATTGATTCGCACGATTGTGCCCATATGATTGCTGCGATCCTGCGCCGCAGGTCGGTCGCCGCGTTCGCCAAGGGTGACAAACAACGTGCCATCGCGCGCCTCGATCACCCGGGAACCAAAATGCCTGCCGCCTTTACCTCCTGGTGCGGACTTGAATATCGTGCGCAGGTTGGTCAACATCGCGCCATCCTCACTCAGACGTCCCACCGCCAGCGCCGTGCCGGCCGCATTGGCACCGGCCTGGGCGCGCGCATAGGTCAGGAAAACTTCGCGCGTGATGGCAAAATCCCGGGGGATCATTACGTCAAGCAATCCGCCCTGCCCGCTGGCAAAGACCCTTGGCACGCCCTTGACCCGGCGCGATTTGCCGCCCGAGACATAAAGCAATGCGCCGTTGCGTTCACTGACCAGATAATCGCCACAGGTCGCGGGACAGGGCAGGAACCCGATACCCCAGGGGGTTTGCAACCCGCCCAGCATTTTGGTGACTTTCAAAGATCCAAGGCTTGATGACATGGTCTGGGCCGAAACACCTGTCCCAAACAGTGAGCCGGAAACCATCAAGACCAGGGCCAAGATCAGGGGAAAGACCGGGGCCAGGACCGGGGCCAAGACCGGGGCCAAGGTTACTGTTCTCATGTATTCAAACCCCTGCTTAAAGCGTTTCGCGTTCGAATTGAACGCGAAACGCTGTAGAAAGCCCGATCAGAGCGTCGTTGCACCACAATAGCACGGGAATATTCGGGGGGACAATCAGCGATGAAATGATTGTGAAGCCAGAGCAGATGCCATGAAGCCGCCCGTCAAATCAGTTGATTCGAGAAAACCAGTGGCTGCCGCCGTTAGGGGACTTTCCTTTTTCTCATATGTTGCCTAGGTTTAAGGTCGGAGAAAATGTTCCATTCAGGGAGAAAGCAAAATGAAAAAACTACTTATGGCCAGTGCAGCCATTGCGCTTGCAACCAGCACCGCCTTTGCCGGCAGTCACGCCACCGAAGTCAAACTGGGCATTCTGATCGGCTTTACCGGGCCGATTGAATCGCTGACCACGCCGATGGCAGGCGGTGCAGAACTGGCAATGAAGGAAGTTTCCGACAGTGGTAAACTGCTGGATGCCGCCACCGTTGTCTCGATGCGGGCCGATTCGGGTTGTATCGACAACGGTCTGGCAACCGCCAACGCCGAACGTCTGATTGCCGATGGTATCCACGGGTTGATCGGTGCTGATTGTTCCGGCGTGACCGGTGCCGTTCTGCAAAACGTGGCCATTCCAAACGGCATGGTGATGATCTCGCCATCAGCCACAAGCCCGGGTCTTTCGACCATGGACGACAACGACCTGTTCTTCCGCACCTCGCCGTCGGATGCACGCGAAGGTCAGGTGATGGCTGATATTCTGATCGAAAAAGGCGTCAAGTCGATTGCCCTGACCTATACCAACAACGACTATGGCAAAGGTCTGGCCGACGCGATCAAATCCTCATTCGAGGCGTTGGGCGGCGAAGTGACGATCTATGCAGCCCATGAAGACGGCAAGGCGGATTATTCCGCAGAAGTTGGCGCATTGGCCTCGGCTGGTGGCGATATTCTGGTGGTGGCCGGCTATCTTGACCAGGGTGGACTGGGCATCATTCAGGCCGCACTGGATACTGGTGCGTTTGACACATTTGGTCTGCCGGGCGGCATGATCGGTGAAAACCTGCCCAAGAATGTTGGTCCCGACCTTGACGGGTCATACGGCCAAGTCGCCGGGTCCGGCGGCAAGGGTGCCGACAACTTCAGCAAGATGGCCGAAGCGGCCGGGTTTGACGGCACATCGCCTTATGCCCCCGAAAGCTATGACGCGGCCGCCTTGTTCATGTTCGCCATGCAGGCGGCAGATTCGACCGATCCGGCCAAATACGGGCCACATATTTTCGACGTGGCCAACGCGCCCGGCGAAAAGATCTATCCCGGTGAATTGGCCAAAGGGCTTGAGATCCTCGCCGCTGGTGGTGAAATCGACTATGTCGGGGCCTCCTCGGTCGAATTGATCGGGCCGGGTGAAAGTGCCGGCACCTACCGCGAGATCATGGTGAAGGACGGCAAAAACGTAACGGTCAAGTTCCACTAAAGTGGGCTGATCCAAAATCTGGCACCCCGGCCCTCTCACGCGGGCCGGGGTGCATTTTATAAATAAAGGCCGCAGGAAATGCGGTGGTCGGGGAACAGCCCGGTTTCGGGGGGAAGATACGAATGATCGTCGTTGAAGACGTACATAAGCATTTTGGTGGGTTTCACGCCGTCGATGGTGCCTCGCTTGAGATTGCCGAAGGGTCGGTTACCGGGCTGATCGGGCCAAACGGGGCCGGGAAAACCACGCTTTTCAATGTGATCGCAGGTGTATTGCCGCCGACATCGGGGCGGGTGTTCATGGCGGGTGAGGATATCACCGGTCTGGCACCGCATCAATTGTTCCACAAAGGGCTGCTGCGGACGTTTCAGATTGCCCATGAATTTGCCTCGATGAGCTGTCGTGAGAACCTGATGATGGTGCCCGGCGGACAATCAGGTGAGGCGTTGTGGAACACCTGGGTGGGCCGCAAGCGCATCGCAGACGAGGAACGCGCACTGCGGGCCAAGGCTGATGAGGTGCTTGAGTTTCTGACGATAGAGCATCTGGCAGATGAAAAGGCGGGGCAGGTTTCGGGCGGGCAGAAAAAGCTGTTGGAGTTGGGCCGCACGATGATGGTAGAGGCGCGCATTGTGTTTCTGGATGAGGTCGGCGCCGGGGTGAACCGGACCTTGCTGAACACCATTGGCGACGCGATCCTGCGGTTGAATACCGAGCGCGGCTATACCTTTGTAGTGATCGAGCATGACATGGATTTCATTGGTCGTCTGTGTGATCCGGTGATTTGCATGGCTGAGGGCAAGGTTCTGGCGAAAGGAACTTTGGACGAGATCAAGGCCAATGAGGCGGTGATCGAAGCATATCTGGGCACTGGTAGAAAACATAAGGTGACGCCATGAAATGGTTGCAGGGTCCGGGACCCGCCCCTGCCGGGCAGACGGGCCTCTCGGGCAGACGGGCGGAGAGTTTATCTTGCAAGATGAAGCGGGAGCAGTGGCATGACTGAGCCGTTTCTGATTGGCGCGGCGATGACCGGCGGCTATGGCACAGGGCCGGATATTCTGCATGAGTGCACGATTTCCGCCAACAAGGGCGAGATTTCGGTGATTGTCGGCTCTAATGGGGCCGGCAAATCCACCGCGATGAAGGCGGTGTTTGGCATGCTGGAGTTGCGTGGCGGGACTGTGCGGTTGGATGGCGAGGATATTAGCGCCCTTAGCCCGCAGGACCGGGTGGTCAAAGGCATGGGGTTTGTACCGCAGAACGCCAATATCTTCACCAGTCTCACGGTTGAAGAAAACCTGGAGATGGGGGCGTTTATCCGGCGCGATGATTTTTCCGACACCATGACGCAGGTTTTTGATCTGTTTCCGGTCCTGAAGGAAAAGCGATCGCAGGTCGCGGGCGAATTGTCGGGCGGGCAACGTCAGCAGGTCGCCGTGGGGCGGGCGTTGATGACACAGCCCAAGGTTTTGATGCTGGACGAGCCAACGGCCGGGGTGTCGCCGATTGTGATGGATGAGCTGTTTGACCGGATTATCGAAGTGGCACGCAGCGGCATTCCGATCCTGATGGTGGAACAGAACGCACGGCAGGCTTTGGAGATTGCCGACCGGGGCTATGTTCTGGTGCAGGGGCGCAATGCCTTTAGCGGAACTGGCAGGGAATTGCTGAATGATCCCGAAGTTCGCAAGAGTTTTCTGGGGGGCTGAGGATGATTGGGCGCAATTATAAGGCGATCCCTGCCTTGGGAAATGTCCTTGGGTTAGCGATGGCTGGATTGGTCGCGACACCGGCTTTGGCCGAGGATTCTTTTGTTTGCACGTTCGCCCGGGAATGCCCAACCAACGGGGCCTGTATCAGTTACGAACCACAAACGACAAAATTCACCCATGACGACGACGACATTTGGTCGCTTGCCGGCGCGGATGGCCGGGCCAAATCATTCAGCGAAATGCAGGTCCCGACCACAAAATTGCGCGCCTTTGTATCGGCCACGGCGGACCCGGACGCCCCGGCTGTATCGCTGTTGACGATATTTGACGACGGGTCGGCCATTCTGGGCATTCACGGGATTTTCCTGTCGCCCGGTTCTGTAACGCATTTGGGCACTTGTGTGTCAAAGGACGGCTAATGGATTTTCTCAACGCTCTGGTGGCGATCTCGAACTATATTTTGATGCCCGGCATTGCTTATGGCAGTCAATTGGCGCTTGGCGCGCTTGGGGCGACCTTGATTTACGGTATCCTGAGGTTCTCGAACTTTGCCCACGGCGACACCATGGCGTTTGGCACCATGGTGACCATTCTGGTCACCTGGTGGATGCAGTCGGCGGGGATATCGCTGGGGGTGTTGCCAACCGCCCTTTTGGCGCTGCCGTTTGGTATTCTTGGCTGTATGGCGATGGTGCTGTTCACCGATCGCTATGTGTACCGGTTTTATCGGCGCCAAAAGGCCAAGCCGGTTATTCTGGTGATTGTTTCGATGGGGGTGATGTTCATTCTGAACGGCGTCGTACGGTTCATCATCGGCCCCAACGATCAGCGTTTTGCCGATGGCGAGCGGTTCATCATTTCGGCGCGGGAATTCAAGGAAATGACCGGTCTGCGTGAAGGGCTGGCAATCAAGACGACGCAAGGAATTACAGTGATCACTGCGGTGTTGGTGGTGATATTGCTTTTCTGGTTCCTGAACCGGACCCGCACCGGAAAATCCATGCGGGCCTATTCGGATAACGAAGATCTGGCGTTGCTGTCAGGCATCAACCCTGAGCGGGTGGTGATGTATACATGGTTGATAGTCGCCGCGCTGGCGACGGTGGCCGGGACCTTGTACGGGCTGGACAAGACGTTCAAACCGTTCACCTATTTCCAACTGTTGCTGCCAATTTTTGCGGCAGCGATTGTTGGCGGTTTGGGCAATCCTCTTGGGGCAATTGCAGGTGGGTATATCATCGCCTTCAGCGAGGTGACGATCACCTATGCCTGGAAGAAAGTGTTGAAATACCTGATGCCCGAAAGCCTGGAACCGTCGAGCCTGGTGCAGTTATTAAGTACCGATTACAAATTCGCGGTGTCGTTTGCCATTTTGCTGATTGTGTTGCTGTTCAAACCAACCGGCCTGTTTTCGGGGAAAACCGCATGAGCGATACGATGAAGAATACTGGCCTGTTTGCGCTGGTGGGCGGTTTGGTCCTGATAACCGGGTTTGTGCAAAGCTGGAATGCGGCGATTTTGATCGTTAACATGGGGCTGATTTCGGCGATAATGGCGATTGGGGTGAACCTTCAATGGGGGTTTGCCGGGTTGTTCAATATCGGCATCATGGGGTTTGTGGCAATTGGCGGTCTGGCCACGGTGTTGGTGTCGATGCCAGCCACCCCCGGAGCATGGGATGCAGGCGGCCTGGGCGTGTTTGGCGCCCTGTTGCTGGGGGCGGCAACCGTGGCCGGTGCGATTCAGGTCAGAATACGCATGGCACCGGGGCGGTGGCGTACTGTGGCGCTGCTGGCAGTCCTGATTGGCGGGTTTTTCATCTTTCGCGCTGTTCTGGACCCGGCGGTCTATGCGGTGGAACAAATCAACCCCGCGGCGACCGGTTATCTTGGCGGGCTTGGCCTGCCGGTGCTGGTGGCCTGGCCGGTTGGCGGCCTGTTCGCGGCCGGGGTGGCCTGGCTGATTGGCAGGACGGCTTTGGGGTTAAGGGCGGATTACCTGGCGATTGCAACCTTGGGTATCTCTGAGATCATTATTGCGGTGCTGAAGAACGAAGACTGGCTGACCCGCGGGGTCAAGAACGTGATCGGCATCCCGCGTCCGGTACCATATGAGATTGATCTGCAAAACGATCCCGGCTTTGTCGAAACCGCGGCGGGATTGGGGTTGGATCCGGTCACGGCCTCGACGTTGTATGTGAAATTTGGCTATGGCGTGTTGTTCCTGATCGTGCTGCTGATCGTTTTGTGGCTGGCACAGATGGCGCTGAAAAGCCCCTGGGGGCGGATGATGCGGGCCATTCGCGACAATGAGGTCGCGGCCGAAGCCATGGGCAAAGACGTGACGGGGCGGCATTTGCAGGTGTTCATTCTTGGCTCGGCGGTCTGTGGCATTGCCGGGGCGATGATGACCACGCTGGACGGGCAATTGACGCCCGGATCTTACCAGCCGTTGCGCTTTACCTTTCTGGTCTGGGTGATGGTGATTGTCGGCGGGTCGGGCAACAACTTTGGTTCGGTGCTGGGTGGCATGCTGATCTGGTTCCTTTGGGTTCAGGTGGAACCGATGGCGTTGTTTGTCGTTCATCTGATCACCGCCGGCATGGCCGAAGGCAGCGCGGTCAAGGCGCACCTGTATGAAAGTGCGGCGCATATGCGGCTGTTGACCATGGGGGTGGTGATGTTGCTGGTGCTGCGGTTCTGGCCACGGGGGTTGATCCCGGAGAAGTAACCAGACACCACCCCAAGACCGGTCGCACAACGTAGGATGTGCATTTTCGCCCCCTGCGGGTCAGGCGAAAACCCTGCGGGTCAGGCGAAAAATCGCATATTGGCCTGCGTGCGGGTCTGCGTGCCGGATGGGCAGACGCAGCTACCGCCCCTTGAAGAAGCTGCCCAGAATGCCGCGTACGATCCGCCGTCCGGTGGTGCCTTTCAGTTCTTTGATGACAGCCGATGAAATGGCCGAACCATAGGTTTCGCGCGGCCGCAGGCTGCGCGATGATGACCGCGACACCCGCCCACCGGAAAACCGGCGGGCGGCGTTGAATTCGCGCTCCATGGGGCTGGCCTGTTCGGCGACCGCTTCAGCCACTTCCGCCTCGCGCGCGGCCTCTTGCGCACGCTTGTTCAGAATTTCGTAAGCCGAGGTGCGATCCAGCAATGTGTCGTATTTGCCGCCCATATCAGACGCCGCCATCACCGCCGCCCGTTCGGGTTTGGTGATCGGCCCCAATTGCGATGACGGCGGGCGGATCAATGTCCGTTCAACGATGCCCGGAATACCCTTTTTCATCAACATCGAGGTCACCGCCTCACCTACTCCGACCTCGCGAATGGCCTCTTCGGTCGAGAACCGTTCATTCTCGCGGTAAGTCTCGGACGCCAGCCTCAGGTTCTTGCGATCGCGCGCAGTAAACGCCCGCAAAGCGTGTTGGAACCGGTTGCCCAACTGTCCAAGGATGTCTTCGGGCACATCGCCGGGGTTTTGGGTAACGAAATAGATGCCAACGCCTTTGGACCGGATCAGCCGCGCCACCTGTTCCACCTTGTTGACCAGCGCCTTGGGGGCGTCATCAAACAGCAAATGGGCTTCGTCAAAGAAAAACACCAGCTTGGGCTTGTCCGGGTCGCCGACCTCGGGCAGTTCCTCGAACAATTCGCTTAACAGCCACAACAGGAACGTGGCATAAAGGCCGGGGGCCGCCATCAGCTTGTCCGCCGCCAGAATATTGATCATGCCACGCCCGTCTGACCCTGTACGCATCAGATCACTCAGCGCCAGGGCCGGTTCGCCAAACAACCCTGCCCCGCCCTGGTTTTCCAGCACCAGAAGGCTGCGTTGAATGGCGCCGATGGATGAGGTCGACACATTGCCATATCGCAAACTCAAAGATTTGCGGTTTTCACCGATCCAGACCAACATTGATTGCAGGTCTTTAAGGTCCAGCAGTGGCATCGCTTCTTCGTCCGCCAGACGGAAAGCGATGTTCAAAATGCCCTCTTGCGGTGCGCTCAGCTCCAGCAGATTGGCCAAAAGCAGCGGACCCATCTCAGTCACGGTGGTACGGACCGGGTGGCCTTGCACGCCGTATAGATCCCAGAATGTCACCGGAAAGGCGCGGTAGCAATAGTCGTCAAAGCCAATCACCGCCGCCCGGTCGCTAAAGGCCCCGTGCAGCTTGTGATCAGACGACCCGGACTTGGCCAGGCCGGACAAGTCACCTTTGACGTCCGACAGGAACACCGGCACCCCGGCGTTTGAAAATTCCTCGGCCAATATCTGCAAGGTCACGGTTTTGCCCGTGCCCGTGGCGCCCGCCACCAACCCATGCCGGTTGGCGTATTTCAGGGTCAGCCCCTGTTTGGTGGCATACCCTTCACCACCACCGCCAATAAATACCTTGCCGTCCATAGCCTGCCCGCCCCTCAAATCATCATTATTCGCAGCCAACATACAAAGTTAACCTTTGTGCGCGATAGTCATTCCAGCCCAGATGGAAGATTTATTTCAGATGTCCGGGCTAACTTCCTCCCTGTCAGACTGGCCGTGCCTTCGGGTACGGCCTTTTTTTGCGAAAAACCCGCGCGTTTGCGGCCCCCATAGGAAACGTTTCGGATTTTTCAAGGTTAACTGTTGACCAAAGGGGGGGGAATTCGCTAGGTAAACAACAATAATAAGTCGGCTGGTCCGACGGGGAGAACCAATAGAAAAAGAGGATCATCGCGATCCTCTTTTTTTATGTTTCACAATACTGCAATAATTGGTGTGGGTTGGGCGAAAACCAGCACAAATCGGCGTGATTTTCCGCCCTTTTGTTCTGACACCGGGATTTGCGCGTGTTAGGGAAGCGCAACACAGACCTGATAAAAAGAGACCCCGATCCATGTTCAGAACCCTGACCACGCTTTCCATCCTGGCCCTGATGACCACAGGCACAGCCACATTCGCGCAAACCGATACCAACGAGCAACCGACCGAAGCCGAGGCCGCAACCGGCCAAAGCCAGTTGGATTTGGGCCAGCCAGTATCCGAAGGACCCGCCTTGGGCGAGCGTTATTCCAAGGAAAAGCACGGCGATTGGGATATGGCCTGTATCAAGACCGAGGCCGAGACCGATCCCTGTTCATTGTTGCAGATACTGAAGGACGACAAAGGCAATGCGGTGGCCGAGATGTCGTTGTTCCGACTGGAAGCAGGCGGCCAGGCAGTGGCCGGAGCGACGATGATCGTGCCGTTGGAAACCCTGTTGACCGCCCGGCTGACCATCGCGATTGATGGCAGCCCTGGCAAACAATATCAGTTTTCCTATTGCAACCCAATCGGCTGTTTTGCCAATATTGGTCTGACCCAGGCCGATATTGATGCCCTTAAACGCGGTAATTCGGCGACAGTTTCAATTGTCCCGGCCCCGGCCCCGGACGAGGTGATCCAACTGCCAATGTCGCTCAAAGGCTTTACCGCCGGTTATGACGTCGTGGATGTAGTCGCCAACAGATAGAGCTAAATCCGGCGCAAGGCCAGCACCGCGTTCAGCCCGCCAAAGGCGAATGCGTTGGACAAAACCACCGACACATCCGCCTCGCGGGCCTCGTTTGGCACCACGTCCAGCGCGCATTCCGGGTCTGGTTCTTCATAGCCGATGGTGGGCGCGATGATCCCGTCCTTCAACGCCATGATGCAGGCCAGCAATTCCACCGCTCCGGTGCCGCCGATCAGATGGCCGTGCATCGACTTGGTCGAGGATATCATCAAATTGTCGGCATGCGCCCCAAACACATCCGCCACGGCGGCGCATTCGGTTTTGTCATTGGCCGTGGTGCCGGTGCCGTGGGCGTTAATGTAACCCACATCCCCGGGGTTGACGCCCGCGTCTTTCATCGCCCCCGAAATGGCCCGCGCCGCCCCCTGTTTGGACGGCATGACAATATCGGCGGCATCCGACGACATGGCAAAGCCGGCCACTTCGCATAATATATCCGCGCCCCGCGCGCGGGCGTGTTCATAGTCTTCGAACACAAACACCCCTGCGCCTTCGCCTTGTACCATGCCGTTGCGCCCCAATGAAAACGGACGGCACGCATCGCGTGACATCACCCGCAATCCTTCCCATGCCTTGACCCCGCCAAAGCACAGCATCGATTCCGCCCCCCCCGTGACCATCACCGGCGCCATGCCCGAGCGCACCATGGAAAACGCCTGGGCCATGGCGTGATTGGACGACGCACAGGCGGTTGATACGGTAAATGTCGGCCCGCGCAGATTGTACTGCATGGAAACATGCGAGGCGGCGGCGTTGTTCATCAGCTTGGGCACCACAAACGGATGCACCCGGTTTTTGCCGTCTTCATAGACCGAACGGTAATTATCATCCCAGGTCGATACCCCGCCCCCCGCCGTGCCCAGAACCACGCCGGAGCGCGCCGCCAGATCATCGCTGAACTCGATCCCGGACTGTTCGATGGCTTCGCGCGCGGCAATCAGGGTGAACTGGGTGAACCGGTCATACAGCGACAATTGCTGGCGATTGAACTGTGCCGTCGGTTCAAACCCGCGCACCTGTCCGCCAATGCGGATCGACAACCTTTCGACATCGCGAAATTCCAGCGGGCCGATGCCACAGCGCCCTTCGCGCATGGCCTCGCAGGTTTCCGCCACCGAATGGCCCAATGCGTTGATCGTGCCCGCCCCGGTGATCACCACCCGGTTCATGGGCGGGCGGCGACCAGTTTTTCAATGCCCTGGATGATCGTCGCCACGCTGGTGATATCAAAATCGCCTTCGTTTGGGTCATTGGCGTTGAAGGGGATGGTTATGTCGAATTCTTCCTCGATGGCAAAGATGCTTTCAACCAGACCCAGCGAGTCGATGCCAAGGCTCTCAAGGGTAGACTCCTCGCGCACATCCGCAACCTCCAGAAGCGCCATCTCGGCGATGATCTGCATGACCTTGTCGCGGATATTCATCCCGGAACCCTTTTTTTTCCGCCAACGTTTACGCCTCTGTATCATCTTTGAACATGGCCTTTTTCAGCGCAGCCACATCGCGCGCCAGCCGCGGCAAACGCCGCTGCGCTTTGTAGATATCGGTGTGGGTGGTCATCTTGACCGCCGGATAGCCCATCATTACCCGCCCCGCAGGCACATTTGACAACACCTTGGTGCCCCCGGAAATAATCACATTATCGCCGACCAGCGTATTGTCGGCGACCCCGCTCTGGCCGCCCATAATGACGTTGTTGCCAAGGGTTACAGACCCGGAAAGCCCGGACTGCCCGGCAATCAGGCAATCGCGCCCCATCACCACATTATGCCCCAGATGCACCTGATTATCCAGTTTGCAACCATCGCCAATCACCGTGTCGCGAATGGTGCCATTGTCGATGGTGCAATTGGCCCCGACCTCAACATCATCGCCAATCCGTACCGCGCCCAGCGAATGAATGCGGATCCAGCTTTGTGGTTTGGTATCGCCCTGGTCGCCCATGGTCTGGCGCGCCACTTCGACCCCCGACACCTCGGGTGTGACATATGAAAACCCGTCAACACCAATGCGCGCGCCGGGTTGGGCGATGAAACGCGCGCCAATCTGTGCCCGCGCGCCGATGCTGACCATCTCGCGTAAATATGCCCCCGCACCCAGGGTCACATCCGCGCCAATCATGCAATGCGGGCCGATTACTGACCCAGGCCCAATCTGCGCGCCGGCACTGATGACGCTCAAAGGGCCAATGCGGACGTCATCGCCAATTCGGGCGTCAGGATCAATCACCGCAGAAGGGTGAATGCCATGCCCGAACCGCTGGCCCTTGTCCAACATCGCCGTAAGACCGGACAGGGCCATGCGTGGGCGTTCCACAAAAATCGCCGCCTGCAAACCCAGCCCTTGCCAGTCGGCACCAGGCCACAGCACAGCCGCCCGTGCCCGGCCCAGATCATTGCTGTATTTCGGCGACATCGCCAGCGCCAGATCGTCCGGCCCGGCCGTTGCAGGCTCGGACGCGCGCGCAATGATCAGGCTGGCGTCACCGGCCACTTCGGCCTGTAACGCCACGCCAATCTGCGCAATTGTATACGACATGGAAAACCGGCCCTCGGCATCATTTGCTTTGGGTCAGTGATTACCTCTGAATGCTGGCCAGTTCCACCCCTGTCGGCAGCTTCACACCGGCGCTGTTAAGCGCATTCCAGATTTTGGCATCGCGCCCGTAGACATCGCGGCGAAACTCGACCCCGCCTTTCAAGGTGGTAAAGGCGGTACGATAGATCAGATGCACCGGCACCGGCTGTTCCAGCACGATCTTGACTGTTTTACCGGTTGCCAGAGCGGATTGGAACAACTGCTCGGGATCATCGCTTTGCAGCGCCAGCAGCGCATAGGCGAAATCAAACGGATCCTGCAGGCGGATACAGCCGGACGAAAAGGCCCGCGATTCGCGGTTGAACAGGCTTTTGGCCGGGCTGTCATGCAGGTAGATATTGTATTTGTTCGGGAACATGAATTTCACCAGTCCCAGCGCGTTTCTGTTGCTGGGCGGCTGGGTCAGGGCGAAGGGAAAATTTGAGCGGGTGTACTGGGAAAAGTCCGCAGTGGCCCGGTTAACCACACGGCCCTGCCGGTCGGTTATCCGCATATAACTTACCGAACCTGGGTTACGTTGCAATTTCCCCAGGTAATCCCGAAGGATAATCGAACGCGGCACATACCAGCTTGGATTGATCTCCATATGCTCCATCACGTCCGAGAATTCCGGACTGGCCTGTTCTTTGTTGTTCTTGCCGATGACCGAGCGGGTGCGGAACGACACATAGCCATCGTCGATGATCTGCGAGTGGAAATCGGCCAGGTTGACCAGCACGTGGCGCGTGCCACGTTCGCTCGGCAACCAGCGTTCCCGCTCCATTGCCACGATCACCGATTTAAGGCGTGTCGATGCCGGTTTGTTAAGCTCATCAATTGTGATCTGACCGGCAACGCCATCGGACTCAAGCCCATGGGCCAGTTGAAATCTCTGAACTGCATCTTGCAGCGCTGAATCATAGCTGCGCGAGGCACCCACATTCATATAACCCAAGTTTATCAACCGGTTACGCAGGGCAACAACCTCATCGCCCGAAGTCCCCAACTCGAACTTGGCTGACGGCACCCGACCGATCCACCCGCCACTACGCATCACCCCTTCAAGGCGGAGCTTTTCTTTCATCAACGCCTGATATTCCCGGCTGGTTGGCGTCAGGGTGCGCATATAGGCCTGCGGGTCACCCGAACTTTCCATGCCCGCAAGATAGGTGGCATTGTCGGCGTAAGTTACTTCGCGCACCAAACCGGCGTCTATTTCCAGCGGGATCAGCATGCCCTTTTGCACATCGCGCGCATAGCGCACGAACATTTTCGATATCGCCACCTCGACCATGCCCAGATCGCGGGTGGTGCGCACATCGCGCATCTGCGCCATCAATGCGTTGGTGTTATATCGCGCGTCTGGCAACCCGTGCAGTGAAACGCTTTCAAGTGACTGAAACAACGCCGCCCGACGGGCTTTGAACGCAGGTCCATCGCCAGTCCACAGGGGTTGATAATTCTTGGAGCGATAGTAGGCCCCGACCTGTTCATTACCATACGACGCCTCGGCCACCGCCTGTTTAAAGGCCGTGACCTGGGCAGAGGCCGGACCTGCGGCAAATGTCGCAACCAGGGCAAAAAGCGCGAAAAATGCGCCAGTCAACGGAAGGGTAAGTCGGTTTTTCATATAATTTGGTCCTCAAACTTGCTAAAATAGTCAGAACAACAGGCAGTTGCACCATCTTGTGTGACCGGACACCCCATGTCCATTCACGAATAAGTCAGCTACATATTGATTCTGACCTTGGTGCATAGGTGCACCTAGCAGGAAAGTTCCCATTTTGCGCGAAAAATCGCCTATATTGCCTAATCTCAAAAATTTATAAAAATCGAAACTTGGATTGTTAACGCTTCCATGCAATAAAATTAGTATCTGGGGATGGATACTGAGGGTGCATGTAACATTGTGCACGAGGCAGGTTTAGAAATAATAGCGTACGGGACAACGCAGTGATATGGCAGAACTTACAACAACGGGCTTGACCCGACGTGCCCTTTTGGGTGCGTTCGCGGCAACGACACTGGTGGCAGCACCAACATTTTCCAAAGCAGCCGGCTTTTTACGCGGCGGTGGTGATATCCGTCGCATCCGCATGTACTCAGGGCGAACCGGCGAGCGGATTGACATGATCTATTGGATTGATGGCAAGTACATTAAGGGCGCGGTCAAGGAAGTGAACTTTTTCATGCGCGACTGGCGCACGAATCAGGTTATATCAATCGACTTGCGCACGTTGGATATTATGGCCGCGTCCCATAACCTTTTGGATTCCAACGAGCCTTATATGTTGCTGTCGGGCTATCGCAGCCCGGCCACCAATGCGATGCTGCGGCGTCGCTCGCGCGGGGTGGCCAGGAATTCCCTGCATGTGGTGGGACAAGCGGCCGATCTGCGCCTGTCCTCCCGTTCGGTCAGCCAGGTGGCACGCGCCGCCGCAGCCTGCAATGGCGGCGGTGTCGGAAGCTATTCCCGCTCAAACTTTACGCACATGGATTGCGGCGTGGTCCGCACCTGGGGCGGGTAAGGATAAAACCTGTTTGATTGCCGTAGGGTGCGTGATTTCACGCACCTTTGGTCGACAGGAACGGTGCGTGAAATCACGCACCCTACGGACCCGGTTCAGCAAATCCTGGCTGGCAGCGATGAAAACCCCCGAAATTGCTTACGCCCGCCCGCTTTGCGCCCCGGAAATATCTTACAGCGTTTCGCGTTTCTTTGGATCAAGGTATCACTTTGTCCGGCGAGGCAGGGTTTGTTTTAACAAACACGTTCGCCGGGCAAAGTGATTCAATTCCAACGCGAAACGCTTTAAAATCGGGAAAGCGTTGCAAAAACCGTCCCAAAGCAATTCGCCCTTGCATCTGCGCCAGGGTCAGCCTGACACATATATGCGGCCCGCCGACAGATGCCAGAAACGCATCCCAGGTCGCAAACGCGTCTTAAACAAACCCACGCGACGCCAAGGCCAGATCGAACTGCAATGCCAATTGGCGGGCGTCGTCCGAACCTTTGCGCATCCCGGGTTTTTCTGCTTCAGAGGACGAAATCACTGGCCGAAACCGACGTTACCCCGTCCAGGATCACCCGGAAATCGGCCAGGCTGTCGCCGTCAACATCCACCAGAACCCGCATGTCATTACCGGAAATCTTGACCAAAGCGCTTGGTCCTGTGCCGCTGAACGACCCGCCTATCGACAAATCAAGGGGGCCGCTGACCAGACCGGAAAGGTCGATGACATCGACGCCGCTGTTGAAATCGGTGATGCGATCCGAATTTGACCCGAATTTGCTGTGCGCCACGGCACTGAATACAAAGGTATCTGCGCCAGATCCGCCGGTCAACGTATCCTTGCCCAACCCACCGTTCAGCCGGTCATCGCCGCCATTGCCGGACAAGGTGTCCGAACGGGCACCGCCAAACAACCGGTCGTTGCCAGAGCCGCCAAGCAACTCGTCAAGCCCACGACCAGCAAACAGCCTGTCATGGCCAGCGCCACCATTCAGCGTGTCATCATCGCGCCCACCAAACAACCGGTCGCGCCCGGAATTGCCAATCAGAATGTCTGCGCCATTTTCCCCATACAATTCATCGCGACCGCCCTTGCCCTGCAACCGGTTGTCGGCATCATTGCCCAGCACCTTGTCGTCGCCCGCCCCACCAATGGCGTTTTCGATCAGGGCGCGGTTGTCGCCGTTAACCAACAGTGCATTGGCCACATTGCCGATCGCATTAAACGCGGTGTCGGTGGATTGGCGGTTCAGATCCGCCAGCTGGGTATCCGACAACACCAGCCAACCACCCGGAGCCAGATCAACCACAAGATCGGTGCCATAATTGCTCAGATCATAGGTGTCTTCGCCATCGCCATCCCAGATGGTGCGGAATATGCGGTTGCCAGCCGGGGTTCCCTGGCCTGCGCCATTGATGCTCATCTCGCCGGTCAGGGGATCGAAGGAATAGGTGGTATCGCCGCTCCAGACTTGGCCCGTGGTGGAATAATTGGCGCCGTACAGGAATTGCATCGCCGCGATATCAAGTTGCATGTACGAATGCGCCCAGTCGATCAGTCCGGAATCGAACGAAAACGGTTCGGTGTCGCCGACAAAATCGGAATAGGTCACTACTGTATATTCCTGGGAATCAAACCCGGTATCAATAAAGGTCTGATATTCATGCCCGTGGTTCAGGCCCAAGGTATGGCCGATTTCATGGGTGAAATACAAATAGGCTTCGTTACCAATGTTCGGGTTGTCGGTGACAGAGCCGAAAAACGCATCGCCCCCTTGTGCGATAGATGAAGGCAGATAGGCGTAAGCGCCGCTTTCATCTATGTCCGTGGCAAACCGCAAATCCCCTTCGGTAAAGACAGACTCGGTGACTTCAACAAAATCCAGACCGGTAAAGCCGGAAATTTCCTCGAGCACCTGGCGGACCGCATTCTTCTGGCTGATCGAAAGCGGCGTCACCGAACCAGCCGACATATAGTCATATCGCAAGCCATCGAACGGAAAACTATAGGTCAGGGTGCCGCCCGCCCAATGATCATTGGCAAGCCAAGGGTTGAAATCCCCGGAAGACGTGCCGGTTGAGGTAACTGCGGCCACTACAAATCTCCGATAATAAAGTTCAGGGTTCAATAGCCGTACAATACGTAATTTTTATGGCAATGTGAACAATGACAAAGTTAGCTGCTTAAGATTATGGGTTTGTTACTTTTCTGCCAGGGCACCTGTATCAGCCCAACTTGGAAAACCCGAACAAAGCGCGCGCGCTGTCGTCGTCACCGCGGCGCAGGCGGCGTTGCGATGGTTTGACGTTTTCGCGGATTTGCTTGTCGGACGTCAACGGTGGAAAATCCAGCACTTCACGCGACAAAAGGATGCCCAAAGCCCCTGTGGAACCGGTGAACTGATACAGGTGCAGATCGTCCCATTCGAAATGCCCCGCGTCATGCAGCCCGATAATGTCGCGGACGAAATTGTGACATTGCGGGTTTTCCATCAGCAATACATATTTCTTCGCCATGCGAACCATATTGGCAAGGGCGACAAAATGGCTGACAGCGGTGTGGATATGCATAACAACAGCCTGAGTATAAACCAGATCAACCTGTGGCCAGTGGTGCGAAAAGGGCATGGTGATGTCCTGCACGCCAATCTTGCCAGCCAGTTGCGGATGGCGCTGCAAGGCAAGGTCAAGCTGGCTGGTGCCGCGATCGCCGCCCGTCACCTGCAACTGTGGGAACAAGGTGGCGGCATTGGCCAGATGGTCGCCACCACCACAGCCCACTTCGTGCACCGTTTGCGGCGCCAGTTGGCCAATTGCCTCAAGTATCATACATTGATTCGGGTGGATTGGCTGGCCCTGCGAGGTGACGGCGCCGGTGGCGGCATCAAATTGCAATTGACCCGCTTTGGAAATTGCCCGGAATTCAACTTCTACATCGCCCTTCAGACGCCGGTGATAACTGTCGGCAGTATAGTTATCCCAGTCGAAATCATCGTCATAAAATTTGCGTTTCTTATAAAACAACTGACCGAACATGCGCCCCTGCCCCTTTGGATTCATCCCCCCGTATTAGCGCAGGTTCCCCCCACCAACAAGGTGTCGCGGGTGACATGGCGCGCACGACGCCTTAGACAATCCACATGAACCCGCCCGTTTCCTCCATTCGCAACCTTGGCCCGGTTTACCAGCAGGCCTGCGCCCGGGCTGGCATCAATTGCGCGCAGGACTTGCGCGATGTGGGGGCGGATGCCGCTTATGGGCGGCTGTTGGCCACGGGCATGAAGCCGCATTTCATCGGCTATTATGTGTTGGTGATGGCCCTGCAAGGGCGCCCGTGGAACGATTGCAAAGGCGCGGAAAAGGCCGCACTGCGGGTGCAGTTTGATGCCATCAAGGCGGCAGAGTTTGATCAGGAACGCGCAGATTTTGAGGCGGCGCTTGATGCCATCGGGGTGATTGATAAACGCCAGGGTTCGCAATCAGCTTGACGGCCTGCGCCAAATCAAGTCCTCGTGGCGCACAAAGGGGACATCAGTGTCGGGCAAAAGCAATATAACCCGCGCCGCGATCTGGATGATCGGGGCGATAGTGTCATTCACGTCGATGGCGGTGGCGGGGCGCGAATTGGGCGGCCAGCTTGATACCTTTGAGATCATGATGTACCGCAGTGTAATCGGCTTGCTGATTGTCTGCGCCCTGATCAGTTACACCGGCCATTGGAAGGCCGTCAGCGCCGCCCGGCTGCACAGCCATCTGGGACGTAATCTGGCGCATTTCATCGGTCAGAACCTGTGGTTTTTTGCAGTTACCGCAATCCCGCTGGCGCAGGTATTTGCGCTGGAATTCACTTCACCGCTCTGGGTGATCATCCTGGCCCCGTTTTTTCTGGGCGAGCCGCTGACACGGGTCCGGGTTCTGGCCGTCAGCCTGGGTTTCATCGGTATCCTGATCGTCGCGCGCCCCAGCCCCGAAACCCTGACCATCGGCACCTTCGCCGCCGCCGCATCGGCAATCTTTTTTGCCGCCACGACAATCATGACCAAACGGCTGACCCGAACCGAGACCGTCGCCTGCATCCTGTTCTGGCTGACATTGTCGCAAGCCATCATGGGCCTGATCACCGCCGGTTATGACGGTGATATCACCCTGCCGGATGCGCAATCAGCCCCCTGGGTTCTGGTAATCGCCATCGCCGGGCTGACGGCGCATTTCAGTATTACCAATGCTCTGGCCATTGCTCCGGCGTCGGTCGTCATCCCGATTGACTTTGTCCGCCTGCCCGCCATCGCCGTTATCGGCATGTTGTACTATAATGAACCGCTGGATGTTTATGTACTTATCGGCGCGTTGATCATCTTTGGCGGCAATTATCTGAATGTCGCAAGCGAAACCCGCAAGAACCGGGTTGCCGACAGGTGACATTTCCAGCTTGAATTCGCCCATGTCTGATCAAAAATCCCTGTCACCCCGCGCCTGGGCCGAACTGACCCTGCTGGGCCTGATCTGGGGCGGGTCATTCCTGGCAATCCGCATCATTCTTGACGAAGTTCCGGTGTTCACGGTGGTTTTGCACCGCACCGGCTGGGCCGCTTTGGTGTTGTGGGCGGTGGTTCTGGCCCGCCGCCTGCCCCTGCCCCAAAGCCTGCGCACCTGGGCCGCGTTTGGCGTCATGGGCGCGCTGAACAATGTAATTCCGTTCGGATTGCTGACCTGGGGACAACTAAGCATCGAAAGCGGGCTGACCGCGATCCTGAATGGGGCCACCGCGATATCAGGCGTGTTGGTGGCAGCAATGATTTTCACCGATGAGCGCCTGAACGCGCGTAAGATCATCGGCACCTGTCTGGGTTTTTCCGGGGTGATCCTTGCCATCGGGCCGGAAAGCCTGCGCCATTTTGACGTTCGGTCCGCCGCACAAATGGCGGTTCTGGTGGCTGGTGTCAGCTATGCCTTTGCCGCGGCCTGGGGCCGTATCCACCTGACCGGAGTGGCCGCCGAAGTGGCCGCGGCCGGCATGCTGACCGCCTCAACCCTGATATTGCTGCCGATTGTGTATTTTGTTGATGGGCCGCCTTCGTTCAACCTGGAACCGCGCACCATTGCCGCCCTTGCATATTTGACCCTGTTCGCCACCGCCGGGGCCTATCTTTTGTATTTCAGCGTGCTGGCCCAGGCCGGCAGCGGCAATCTGATGGTGGTCACTCTGCTGGTGCCGCCCGTCGCCATCGTCCTTGGCGGGTATTTTCTGAACGAACAGATTCCACCGCAAACACTGGGTGGGTTTGCCTTACTGGCGCTGGGGTTACTGATCCTTAATGATCGCCTGTTCAAACGCCGCAATTGACCCCGCCTGCCCCATTGGCTAGGCACACAGCCATGTTGTACAATTCCGCAAACGAATGGCGCAAAGCCAGCCACAAACGCATTCTGTTCTTTGGCATGTCAGGCTTGGGTAAAACCCATGTCTCCAACATGTTGCGCGCGCAAGGTGACTGGTTCCACTACTCGATAGATTACCGCATCGGCACGCGGTATATGGGCGAATACATCACAGACAACGCCAAATCCCACGCCATGAAGGTGCCGTTCCTGCGGGAATTGTTACTGTCGGATTCGATCTATATCGGCTCGAATCTGACCTTTGACAATCTGGCCCCGGTGGCGGCCTATCTGGGCAAACCCGGCAATCCTGCGCTTGGCGGGCTGGAGATTGACGAATATCGCCGCCGCCAGGAACAATTCCGCATGGCCGAGGTTCACGCGCTTTTGGACACCGAATATTTCATCGGCCGGGCGGCGCGCCTGTACGATTATCCGCATTTCATCTGTGACACCGGCGGGTCGATCTGCGAATGGGTCGATGGCGACAACCCGGATGATCCAGTGCTAAACGAACTGGCCAAACACACGTTGTTGATCTGGATAAAGGGCGACGACGCCCACGCCAAGGAATTGATCCGCCGGTTTGATAACAACCCCAAACCAATGTCCTATCAACCCGAATTCCTGAACCAGTCCTGGGAAACATACCTAAGCAAAACCAATTGCTTACCAGACGACGTTCACCCGGATGATTTTATCCGCTGGACCTATGCCTCGGCTTTGGCCCACCGCCAACCCCGCTATCACGCAATGTCAAAATGGGGCATCACCGTCGACGCCGCACAAATCGCGGCCCTGTCCAACCCGACTGATTTCGACAATCTGATCGCCGACACGCTTGAGAAACAAGGCTAAGCTGCCTATCTCAGTTCTCTCCAACCTATCCAAGGCCCGCACATGCCCATAAAAATCCCCTCCAACCTGCCTGCCTTTGACGTGCTGCGCGCCGAAGGCGTTATGGTCGTGTCCGAGGATCAGGCAGCGCGCCAGGATATCCGGCCCCTGCGCATTGCTCTTTTGAACCTGATGCCCAAGAAAATCCAGACCGAAAACCAGTTTGCCCGCCTGATCGGCGCCACCCCATTGCAGATCGAACTGACCCTGATACGCATGTCCCAACACCGCACCCGCAACACAGCGTCCAAACATATGAGCAGCTTTTACAAGCCGTTTACAGAAGTACGCGATCAGAAATTCGACGGGCTGATCATCACCGGTGCCCCGATTGAACATCTGGAGTTCACCGACGTCACCTATTGGGATGAACTATGCGAAATATTTGACTGGACCCAATCACACGTGCATTCGACTTTTGGCGTCTGCTGGGGTGGAATGGCGATGATCAACCACTTTCACGGGATCAAAAAACACATGCTTGAGGCCAAGGCATTTGGCTGTTTCCGGCATCGCAACCTTGCCCCTGCATCCCCGTATTTACGTGGATTTTCAGATGATTGCGTGATCCCCGTGTCACGCTGGACCGAAATTCGGCAGGACGAAATTAAGGCCTCCAACGGTCTGACCACCCTTCTGGGCAGCGATTTTATCGGTCCCGCACTGATCGAGGATGCCCGGCACCGCGCGCTGTATATTTTCAACCATTTCGAATATGACAGCGACTCGCTGAAGCAGGAATATGATCGCGATCTGGCGACCGGCACACTGATCAACATGCCGATCAATTATTACCCAAGGGACGATCCGACCCAGCCGCCACAAAACCGTTGGCGCAGTCACGGTCATCTACTTTATGGCAATTGGATCAATGAGATATACCAAAGCACCCCGTTTGAGATGGATCGCATCGGCTGCCAGGATTCTCTGGGGAATCCACTATAACTGCAATCTGCCGCGCGGGTTTGCGTTCATCACATTAACATCCCATATTACAGATAACCAACACAAGGAAACTGCCCATGACCCTGCCGTTTGACGGTGCGATTTCACAGTTCTTTGCGCACGAAGCCCCGGATGATATCCGCTCTGCGATTCTGGGCGGCGGTAAGTCCGATCTTCTGAACCCGACATACCCACATGATAAACGCATGGGACGCAAAAGTTATGACCGCGAGATGGCAGCGTTACAGATTGAACTGGTCAAACTTCAGGCATGGGTAAAGGCGCAGAACCAGCGCATTGTGATTGTCTTTGAAGGTCGCGATGCCTCGGGAAAAGGTGGTGTAATCAAAAGGTTCCGGGAAAATCTTAATCCTCGTGGCGCGCGGGTTGTGGCCCTGTCAAAACCTTCGGACGCGGAATCCAGCCAGTGGTATTTTCAACGTTATACCGATCACCTTCCGTCCGGCGGCGAGATCACGTTTTTCGACCGCAGCTGGTACAACCGCGGCGTGGTGGAAAAGGTGTTCGGCTTTTGTGACGACGATCAACGGGCACGATTTTTCCGGCAGGTCACGCCGTTTGAACAGGCCTTGGTTGACGACGGCATTCACCTGTTTAAATTCTGGCTGAATGTCGGGCGGGCCGAACAATTGCGGCGCTTTCTGTCACGTGAACAAGACCCGCTAAAGCAATGGAAACTAAGCTGGATTGACGTTGAAGGCCTGAAAAAATGGGGGGAATATTCAAAGGCGATTTCCGAGACATTGACCATCAGCCACCGGGACGGCGCGCCGTGGACCATCGTTCGCTCGGATGATAAACGTCGTGCGCGCCTTTCTGTGATGAAGAGTGTCCTGCAAGCACTTGATTATGATCGAAAAGAACACGCCACAGTAGAAGGCATCGACCGCAAGATCTGCGGCGGACCGGACATCTGGGATGGTTAAGAAACGCGGCTATCACCATGGCAACCTGCGCCAGGCCCTGATCGACGCCGCCTTGCAACTGATCGAAGTGCGCGGGCCGACCGGGTTTACCCTGTCAGAGGCGGCAAAACAGGCCGGCGTCACCCCGGCCGCAGTCTATCGCCATTTTGAGGGCCGCGAAGACCTGATTGCCGAGGCCGCACGCCAGGGATTCGCGATGTTCGGCGACCTGATGCAATACGCCTATGACAGCGGTCAACCATCGGCGCTGGCGGCGTTTGAGGCAACGGGGCGGGCATATCTGGCCTTTGCGCGCCGGTATCCGGGGCATTACATCGCCATGTTCGAAAGTGGCATTTCCGTCAACCGCACGCCGGAACTGGCCGTGGCCTCGGCCAATGCGCGCCATGTGCTGGAAAAGGCCGCCACCGAGTTGTGCGAACATATCCCGCCCGACAAACGCCCGCCCGCGTCGATGTTTTCGGCGCATATCTGGGCGCTTAGCCACGGGGTGGTCGAACTTTATGCCCGCAACAGCCCTGGCACCACCTCGCCTTTTTCGCCAGAGGATCTGCTGGAAACCGGTATCGGTATTTATCTGCGTGGGCTTGGGTTGATCGCCAGGGATAGCTGAGGCAGGATTGAAGGGTTGCGCCATTTCCGGCGGCTCTGTATCACCAACCAATCTTTTCATGTATGGACACATGCCTTGGCCAATCTACTTACCAACACCACAATCACCCGCAAAGATCGTCTGGCCGTGTTGAAAGTCCGCGAACGCGGCTATTTTGATCTTGAGTTCATCAAGGCGATGAACCCGGACCAACGCAATAGATGTCTGGATTTGCTGGATAAATCCCGATCGCAATTACGTCAGGACCTGTTTGCCCTGACGCAGGTTGATTTCCAGACCGGCGGTTTTTTCCTGGAATTCGGCGCCACGGACGGGGTTGAACTGAACAATACCTGGCTGATGGAGAAGGAATTTGGCTGGACCGGCATTCTGGCGGAACCGGCGCGTGGCTGGCATGATGACCTCAAGGCCAACCGGGACTGTACGATTGATACCCGCTGTGTCTGGAAAACCAGCGGCGACACATTGCAATTTACCGAGGCCCCGCGTGGCGAAAATTCGGCCATTTCCAGCTTTGTCAAACCATCGCGCAAGTTGCGCGGACAGTCGTATGAGGTGGAAACCATTTCGCTGAACGACCTGTTGGAGCAACACGACGCACCAAAGGTGATTGATTACGCATCAATCGACACCGAGGGCAGCGAATTTGATATCCTGAACGCGTTTGATTTTGATCGACATTCGTTCCGGGTGATGAGCATTGAGCATAACTTCGCAGGCCAACGCGAGGATATTTTCAAGCTTCTGACCGCACATGGATACACCCGCGTGCTGGAAAACGTGTCACGGTTTGATGACTGGTATGTAAAAGACTGACCCCGCCGCCAGACTGGAAATACAAAAAAGGCCGCGTGTAATACGCGGCCTTTTCAGTATCTTGTTGGCAGTTCTTAACGCTTGGAGAACTGGAAGCTCTTACGCGCCTTGGCCTTGCCGTATTTCTTGCGTTCCACCACACGGCTGTCGCGGGTCAGGAACCCGGCCGCTTTCAGTGCGCCGCGCAACGACGGTTCATAAAGCTGCAAGGCTTTGGAAATGCCGTGCTTGACCGCCCCCGCCTGGCCCGAAAGACCGCCACCTTTGACTGTCGCCATGACGTCGAACTGGTCGACCACGCCGGCCACCTGAAACGGCTGACGCAGGATCATTTGCAGCACCGGACGGGCGAAATATTTGGCCATTTCCTTGCCATTGACCACAACCTTGCCCGAACCGGGCTTGATCCAGACGCGGGCAACCGCATCCTTACGCTTGCCGGTGGCATAGGCGCGGCCCAGATCGTCACGCTGTGGTTCGCGCGGAGCAACTTCGACCTCGGGCGCCGCAACAATGCCGGCCACCTCGTTCAGGTCTTCGAGTGTTTGGATTTCATCAACCATCTGTATCAGCTCCGGGTGTTTTTCTTGTTCATGGATGCAACATCCAGAACGTCTGGGTTTTGCGCCTCATGTGGATGCTCGGCCCCGGCATAGACGCGCAGGTTGGTCATTTGCACGCGGGCAAGCTTGTTACCGGGCAGCATCCGCTTGACGGCCATCGTCACGATACGCTCGGGATTCTTGCCTTCCAGTATCTGCGCCTTGGTGCGCGATTTGATACCGCCGGGATAGCCGGTGTGCCAATAGAAATGCTCTTCGCGTTTCTTGCCGGTCATCTGGATTTTCTCGGCGTTGATGATGATCACGTTGTCACCCATGTCCATGCTGGGCGTGAACGTCGCTTTGTGCTTGCCACGAAGGCGCGTGGCAACGATTGACGCAAGACGGCCCAAAACGATGCCTTCGGCGTCGATCAGGATCCATTTCTTGTCAATCTCTGCCGGAGTCGCAGAATAAGTTTTCATATCAGGAGGTTCCTGTCTGGTGTGGAATGGTCCGGACAACACGCCCGCACCGGAAATTCGATCCTTGGGTTCTAGGCGCAAGGTTGAGTGCCGTCAATGGGTGTATTCCATATTTAGTCAAGCAATAACAAAGTCTTACAATTAGGGTATTATGTTACCCCATATTTTACACTGATCTGTCCGATGAATTCCCCAAAATACCGACCTAACCGCATTCGGCACTCTTAATTTGGCGGGATCGAATAGGTCATCGTCGCCCGCGCCAGTGGCTTATCCCCTTTTGCGGGGAACATCAGAACATCCCCGACCACCAATGAGCGGCCAAGTTTCAGCAATCGGCCACGGGCGACAATATCACTGCCACCTTCAGGTTTACGCAGGAAATCCATCGACGAACTGGTGGTCACCGCCAGTGCCTTTGGGCCCAGGCGCGACAGAATCATGGCATAGACGGCAACATCGGCCAGCGCGAACATCGACGGGCCTGATACCGTGCCGCCGGGGCGCAGATGGCGCGTCGCCACCTTCAGGCGCATGGTGATGCCATCCATATCCAGTGCATCAATGGCAAAGTCATTGATTATCTGCGAAAAAATCTGGCTCAGATAGGCCGAAAGCTCGGGCTTATTCATCGCAAGTGACATGCTTTTCCTCATCGTTGGTTACGGCTAAGGTTGCGCCATGACCATACCGGAGGGCAAGATGGCAATTCTGGAACGTAACGACAAAGGTGCGGTGGCGCATCTGGTGATGAACGCGCCGGAGCGGCTGAATGCCCTGTCAGACGAGATGCTGGCGGCCCTGATGGCGGAATTTGACGCATTGGCTGCGGATAACACGATCCGGGTTGTCATCCTGTCGGGCACGGGCCGGGCATTTTGCGCCGGGCATGACCTGAAACAGATGACGGCAGGGCGGCTGGGTGATGACGCAGGTCGCGCCTATTTCGCGGATTTGTTTGTCCGCTGCACCGCCTTGATGGCGCGTATTCAGTCGCTGCCGCAGGTGGTGATTGCCCGGGTGCACGGTCTGGCCACCGCTGCGGGGTGCCAATTGGTGGCGACCTGCGATCTGGCCGTGGCGGATTCAAACACCAGGTTTGGCGTCAACGGCGTCAACATCGGGTTGTTCTGTTCGACGCCGATGGTGGCCTTGTCGCGAAATATCCCCCGAAAACAAGCGTTCGAGATGTTGACCACCGGTGCCTTCATTACCGCCCCCCGGGCCGAGGCGCTTGGGCTGATCAACCGGGTAGTGGCGCCTGACGCGCTGGCGGACCAAACCCAGGCGCTGGCCGAAGTGATTGCCGCCAAGCTGGGAAGTGCCGTGAAAACAGGCAAGCGCGCGTTTTATGAGCAACTGCAAATGCCGGTGACCGAGGCCTATGCCTTTACCGGCGACGTCATGGTGCAAAACATGCTGGACCCTGACACCGTCGAAGGCATCGCCGCATTCATTGCCAAGCGCGACCCGACCTGGACACAGTAAGCTATTGTTAGAAACGGTTTATTCATATCGTTTCCTGAACGCCTTGGCATTGTTTCCAAATAAACCCTGTCAATCTGGGCAACACTGTGGCAAAATATAGGCAGGGTTAACATACCAACTTAACATAACAACCCTGACAATTTGGGTCGCCCTCGGGGATATGTCCCTCCAATCCGGCCTCTCTCCGGATCGACATTTCCGCAGCGGCGACCCCAAATCCCCTTTCACGATACGCGGCTTTTGATTGCACCCTTGGTGTGGCTGACCTATGGCCGTGTCATGAATGATATCTTGCACATCGTCGGCGGTGGTCTGGCCGGGTCCGAAGCGGCCTGGCAGGCGGCCAACCAGGGCACCCGCGTGGTGATCCATGAAATGCGCCCCAAAGTGGCGACATTTGCCCATAAAACCGGGCATTTGGCGGAAATGGTCTGTTCCAATTCGTTCCGATCTGATGACAGCGAACAAAACGCCGTTGGTCTGTTGCATTGGGAAATGCGGGCGGCGGGTGGGTTGATCATGGCCACCGCTGATGCACATCGCCTGCCTGCCGGTGGCGCATTGGCCGTGGACCGAGAGGTATTTGCGGAAGCAATCACGCATCACCTGACCGATCACCCGATGATTAGTATTACTTATGAAGAAGTTACCGAGCTACCTTCATCCGGCAACTGGATATTCGCCACCGGGCCTTTGACCTCGGCAAAGCTGGGCGAGGCCATCGCACAAGAGACCGGCGCCGATGCTTTGGCGTTCTTTGATGCCATCGCACCGATTGTGCATTCTGACAGTATCGACATGGATGTCGTCTGGGCCCAATCACGCTATGACAAAGGCGAAACCGAGGCCGAGCGGACCGCCTATCTTAACTGTCCGATGAACAAGGATCAGTATGAGGCATTCATCGACGCACTTTTGGCGGCGGACAAAACCGAATTCCATGACGGCGAGACAGCGAAATATTTTGATGGCTGCCTGCCGATCGAAGTGATGGCGCAGCGGGGCCGCGAAACCCTGCGGTTCGGACCGATGAAGCCGGTTGGCCTGACCAATCAACATGACCCCCAGACCAAGGCTTATGCGGTGGTGCAATTGCGTCGCGATAATGCCTTAGGAACGCTGTATAACATTGTGGGATTCCAGACTAAAATGAAATACGGGGCGCAAACGGACGTGTTTCGAATGATCCCCGGCCTGCAAGACGCCCGCTTTGCCAGGTTGGGCGGCATTCACCGCAATACCTTTCTGAATTCTCCGACCCTGCTGGACGATCAGATGCGCCTGAAATCACGGCCCCATATACGTTTTGCCGGTCAGATCACCGGCGTCGAAGGGTATGTTGAAAGTGCGGCCATGGGCCTGCTGGCCGCGCGCATGGCGGTGGCCGAAATGGGCGGCACCACCCTGCCCGCCCCGCCCGATACCACCGCCACCGGCGCGTTGGTCACCCACATCACCGGCGGCGCCGAGGCCAAGACGTTCCAGCCAATGAACGTCAACTTTGGCCTGTTCCCGCCGGTTGACGGGTTGAAATCCGGGCGACGTGGGCGCAAAGATCGTTACAAAGCCTATACAGATCGCGCCAAAAGCGACTGGACCGGATGGCTGGAGCAATCAACACTGGACGCCGGGTAGCCGGGGCTATTAGGCTGGCATCATGAGCAAAGGGTTTCTTGACAAAGCGTATGTCAAACAGGACGCGCGCCAACTTTATGACCGCTGGGCCGACAGTTATGACGCCGAAGTGGGTGACAACGGCTATGCCACGCCGGGGCGATGTGCGATGGCGCTTAGGGCGTATATGCCCGACCAAACGCTGCCAATCCTTGATTTCGGCTGTGGTACGGGACTTTCGGGGTTGGCGTTGCGGCTGGCAGGGTTCAGTGCCATCGACGGGATTGATCTTTCGGCTGACATGTTGAAACAGGCCGCCGGCAAGGGACTGTACCGGACCCTGACCCTGATCGAAGAAGACGGTGCTTTGGGCCATACCCCCGGAGATTATCACGCCATTGCTGCCATCGGCGTGATTGGGGCCGGGGCCGCCCCCATTTCGGTGTTTGACACGCTGATGGACGGGTTGGCAACCGGCGGAAAATTGGTGTTTTCTTTCAACGACCGGACATTGGACGTGGCCGAGAATACCGACAAGTTGCAGCAGTATGTCGATCAGGGACTGGCGCGGATATTGTTTCAGGAATACGGCGATCACCTGCCCGGTTACAACATGAAGTCCAACGTATACGTTATTGAAAAAACGTGACATTCACCACCCGCTTTGCGCCATCCCCAACTGGTCCCTTGCATCTTGGCCACGCCTATTCGGCGTTGTTGGCCTATGATATGGCGCAGGTCCGGTCGGGTCGGTTTTTGTTGCGGATCGAAGACACAGACAGCAGCCGCGCCCGTGCCCATTGGGAGGTGCAGATTTATGATGATCTTGGCTGGCTTGGCTTAAGCTGGGAAACCCCTGTGTTGCGCCAATCACAGCATTTGCAGACGTACAACGATGCTTTGATGCAGTTGGCGGCACGCGGATTGATCTATCCCTGTTCCTGCAAACGCCGCGATATTCGCGCCGCTTTGGCCGCCCCGCAGGAAGGGGTTGTACAATCCGGCCCCTACCCCGGCACCTGTCGTGCGCGGGCGATGTCATCGCGCCAACCGGGCGATGCTTTGCGTCTTGATATGGGCCGCGCGCTGAAAGCTCTGAGCACCCTGCCCGCGTTCACCGAACAAGGTCCGGCGCATGGCGGTCATCACATGCTTGATCCGGCCCGTATCCACACCGATATCGGCGACGCGGTGCTGGGGCGCAAAGAGATCAATACCGTGTCTTATGTCATGGCGGCGGTGATTGATGACGCCAGGCAAAACATTACCCATGTGGTCCGGGGGCAGGATCTTTTTCAGACGACGTTCCTGCAAATCCTGTTGCAGGCTTTGTTGGACCTGCCAACCCCGGTTTATCACCACCATACCCTGATCCGTGACGCGGCCGGCAAACGCCTGGCCAAACGTGACGACGCGCAGGCAATCGCCAAATATCGCGCCGATGGGACCAGCCCCAAGGGTATTCGCAAATTGACAGGGCTGTAAATCCTTCCGTCGTTTCCCTACCAGCACAATAACAATCGTGGCGGCCACCAGTTTTTGTCGTCAGCGTTTCCCGGTCATGTATCACAGGACAGGTCAGCCAGCCGCAGCAAGGGCCTTCGACCGGTCATCTCAGCGGATAACGGTGACCGATTGGCGGGCATGGCGGACCACCCGTGCGGCGTTGGGACCAAGCAGGTAATCTCTCATTTCCGGGCGGTGCGAGGCCATGACAATCATGTCAGCGCCAATTTCATCAGCGCAGATCAGGATTTCCTTATAGACGGTGCCATGTTTGATATGGGTTGTCACATCCAGCCCCTCCAGGTTTTTGGCGACAAACCCGGCCAAATTCTTCTCGGCCTCACTTAGTGCATTGCTGGAAAACCCTTCCGGGAAATAGGAACCGACCAAGGCCATGCCAAAGTCGGGGATGACGGCCAAAGCATGGATTGCAGCGTCGTTCTGGCGGGCCAGAAAAACCGCGTGATTCAGCGCGTCTTGCCAGCCGTCATCGTGAAATATGTCCACAGGGAGCAATATTATTTTCATGTCAGGTCACCTCGTTCAGGGCATTGTTTTTGCGCGCCCGGCCCAGTTGCAACATGCAAATCATCGCCAACAGGGCAAGGGCGGGAATATAGAACCATTCCTTGGCCGGACGAACCCGTGGCAACAAAACCTTGTCGATCCGCAGCGGGTTGTCAAATTCGCCCATGGTGAACAGACGGTCCAGTTGCTTGTGCTTGGAATCCCAGGTCAGCGCGTCGATGACAATCTTGCCATCTTCCTCATACGCTTGCAGTCCACCTTGGGTCAGGCGGGTTTCGCCATCGCCTGCTTCGCCAAGATTCAGGATGATGCTGGTGTTGTTCAGCTCGTCTATATCATCAAAATCCGGGCCAATGATGCGGATCCGCATGGTGGCCCCGGCCGGCAGGTTTTCGGCCAGTTCCAGCGCCTCGATCCCAGGGCGTTCGTCAAACGGAGGCGACGCATAGTCAAGCCAGAAACCCGGCCTGAACAGGGTAAAGGCGATCAGCAACAGCGCGACGCTTTCCCAGACCCGACTTCGGTACAGGAACCAACCCTGGGTGGCGGCGGCAAATAGCATCATCGCCGTGGTGGCGACAACGAACACGACAATGCCTTTGACCACCGTCACATTCATCAGCAACAATTCAGTGTTGAACAGGAACAGGAACGGCAACAGGGCGGTACGGATATCATAGAGGAAGCCCTGGACGCCGGTGGCAATCGGGTCACCCTTGGAAATCGCCGCCGCAGCATAAGCCGCAAGGCCCACGGGCGGTGTGTCATCCGCCAGAATGCCGAAGTAGAACACAAACAGATGCACCGCGACCAACGGCACGATCAGCCCGGATTTCGCCGCCAAAGCAACGATCACCGGCGCCATCAGCCCCGCCACCACCAGATAGTTGGCGGTGGTGGGCAGGCCCATGCCAAGGATCAGACTCATGATTGCCACCAGGATCAGCATTACCAAAAGGTTGCCGCCTGACAGGTATTCGACCACTTCGCCGACAAACCCATGCGCGCCGGTCAGTGAGATTGAGCCGACGATGACACCGGCCGCCGCTGTGGCGATGCCGATCGAAATCATGTTGCGCGCGCCAGCGATAGTGCCTTGAACGGCTTCGCTGAAACCCCGCTTGAGTTTATTGACGATCTCGGATTCACCGCGGAACATCGCTTTGAGAGGGTGTTGGGTAAGGGTGATGAAAATCATCGCCAGGCAGGCATAATAGGCCGAAAGATGTGCCGAAAGGCGTTCAGGTGTCGGCAGGATGCACCACAACAAGATGATGATCGGCAACAGATAATAAAGCCCGGTCCAGGCGGTATCCGAGGCCACCGGAAGTTCGGTAATGGGTGCTTCGGGGTCGTCCTTTGGCAGATCGGGGCGCCGCGATGCGATGTAAAGCAACACCAGATAAAGCACCAGGCAGACGGCCAGAACCATATAGACCGTCAGGCCGGGAAAGGCCGCTTTGACCTGACCAAGGGTGAAATAGACCGCGATGAACAGGAATGCCACGGTGATGAACCCGGTAAGAAAGCCGATCATCTTACGTTGGAAGGTATGCGAAGACGGCGGCTTTGGCAGGCCTTTGAGATCCAGTTTGCAGGCTTCGATGTGCACAATGTACACCAGCGCGATGTAGGAAATGATCGCGGGCAAAAGCGCGTGTTTCAACAAGGTGGTGTATTCCACCCCGGTAAATTCAGCGATCAGAAACGCCGCCGCGCCCATGACCGGCGGCATAAGCTGGCCGTTGGTGGACGAGGCCACTTCGACAGCACCCGCCTTTTCCGCCGAAAACCCTGTGCGTTTCATCAGCGGGATGGTGAAGGTGCCGGTGGTCACGGTATTGGCAATCGACGACCCTGAATAAAGTCCGCTAAGGGCGGATGCGATAACCGCCGCCTTGGCCGGTCCACCTTTGAAATGGCCCAGCAACGCAAAAGCGATCTTGATGAAATAGCCGCCCGCACCGGCCTTTTCCAATATGGCGCCAAACAGCACGAACAGGAATATGGTCTGGGTCGAAACCGCCAGTGGTTTGCCGAACACGCCTTCTTCCTGCATCCAGAAATGCCACATGCCTTTGACAAACGAGGCACCGCCCCAATTGCCGCCACCAATGAACACATACCCGGCCAGAATTCCGGCAACAATGGCCAGCGGCAGCCCAAGAGACCGGTACACGGCAAGGGTCAGAACGATCATGCCAAGGGCCGCGACCGTCATGTCAAACCTGATATTGGGATGAAGGAAATCACCGGCGCGTTCGGCGATATTGGTGTTCATCAGGATCATGTACAACATGGCGGTCACACCAATTGTCAGCATGACCCAGTCATACAGCGGAATTCTGTCACGCGGGCTGGTTTTGAACAATGGAAAGGCAAGGGTTGCCAGCGCAATCGAAAACGCCAGATGCACCTTGCGCGAGATCGACAGGTTGCCGATGAACTGAAACGTATCAATACCTGTGAGAACCGACAGAAATGACGGCAACGGCGAAGCGATATAAAGCTGGTACAGCGCCCAGGTGAAACACAAGGCAGGGATCAGGTTGGCCTGCCACCCCGTTGGATTGCGTGCACCAGAATCCACTTCCGCGACAAGCTGTTCGGCGCTTGTCATTGTTTTTCTTTCCGCCATTCTCGTTCCCTCCCAGGGTGCCCGGATGCGGTATTGTTACCGTCTGTCAGGCGATTGGTACTGGCCTATTGCCAATCTGTGCAGCAAGGGCGAAACCCCTGCTGCACAAGTGTTCTACAGGGTTGGAATCACTTCCAGCCTTGCTCTTTATAGTACTTCAGCGCGCCCGCGTGCAGCGGAGCGGACAGACCGTCGTTGATCATTTCTTCCGGGTTCAGATGGGCAAATGCCGGATGCAGCTTTTTGAACTGGTCAAGATTGTCGAACACGGCTTTGACGATCACATAAACCACCTCTTCCGGCACATCGGAACTGGTGACGAATGTGGCGCCCACACCAAAGGTGGTGATATCCTCGGCGTTGTTGTACATGCCGGCCGGAATCGTCGCCTTGCGATAGTAGGGATTATCGGCAATCAGCTTGTCGATTTCCGGTCCGGTCACATCCACCAGATGTGCAGCACATGATGCCAGCGATTCCTGGGTCAGGGCGGACGGATGTCCAACCAGCCAGAAATACGCGTCAATCTTGTCGTCGCAGACAGCAGCACCGGTTTCGGCCGATTTCATCTCGGACGCCAGCGCCAGATCGGACCGTTCCCAGCCAAGCGCCTCTTCCAGAACTTCCCAGGTGCCGCGTGTACCGGAACCGGGGTTGCCGATGTTCATCCGCTTGCCCTTGACGTCGGTGATATTGTTGATGCCTGCGTCCTCGCGGGCAATAACCGTCACCGGCTCGGCGTGAACCGAAAATACTGCGCGCAATTTGGTAAATGCACCGGCCTCTTCGAACTTGGACGTGCCGTTATAGGCGTGGTACTGCCAATCCGACTGGGCCACACCGAATTCCAGCTCGCCTGCCTTGATGGTGTTGATGTTATAGATCGACCCACCCGTGGATTCCGCCGAGCAGCGAATGCCATGTTCCTTGCGGTTCTTGTTGACCAGACGGCAGATCGCGCCGCCGGTGGGGTAATACACCCCGGTCACGCCGCCAGTGCCGATTGACACGAACTGTTGCTCTGCAAAGGCCATCGGGGCGGATGCAATCATCGCCGCCGCAGCCAGAGAAACAAGTTTGGTTTTCATTTGTTGGTACTCCCGTTTTGGTTTTCAATTACCCCACCACATTTTCCGGGCAGGGCGGTCTTACTGTCGCCTTGTTAATGGCGGCAATTCTTGCTGTCTTAAAATGCCGAGGCATACTCCTGTTTGTCAATGCGCGCGGCAATCACCGTGAACGTATCGCGGGTCCAGACATCATTCAACTCTTGGATAAGGGTCGCCTTGTCGCTGACACTTACGCCATGGCCACCGTAAGCACGGGCAACAGCGGGAATGTCAGTGGGCTGAAAGCCAACGCCGTAGCCGGGCAACTGCATCAGAACCTGTTTCTTTTCGATCAAAGCCAGGGCATCATCGACCAGAACAATGATTGCCATCGCCAGATTGGCATCACGCAAAGTGGCCAAGTCGCCCGGCGACATATCGAAACCGGCGTCGCCAACCACCGCGATCACCGGCGTGTCAGGCCGGGCAATCGCATGACCAATGGCCAGCGGCACGGCCACCCCCATGGTACAAAAACAGGTGGATTGCAAAAGGCTGTGGGGGCGCGTGCATTTCCACATCTGGCTGATCAGGATGCGATGCGCACCGCTGTCGACGGTGACAACCGCGTGGTCCGGCGCCTGCGCCTGCAAAGTGTGAAACACCTCATGCGGGCCCCAATGACCGGGGGTTTGGAAATCCTGGTCCAATGCCGCGCGTGCCGCGGTAGGTTCACCGCCTGTCCAGACAGGTTCAGAACCGGGTACTGGCAGGGCGGCGTGCAATTGTTCAACCAGCGTGGCGATATTGCCAATTACCCGCGTCGCACTGGCGTGCATTCCATGATTGTTATCGGCGTGCGCCAGTTCAATTGCCGCCTCGCCCGCCCAGGGCTGAATCCATCCCGACCGCATTTCAATCGGGTCGTATCCGGCCAGCAAGATACAGTCAGACGCCCGTAAAAGCGGCAATATCTGTTTATCCGACAAAGGCGAAAGCCCGTGACCGCCAAGGCATAACCGATCGTTTTCATCCATCACACCTTTGGCTTTGTAGGTGGTGATCACCGGGATATTGCAGGCGTGGCTTAAACCTGTAATGGCGTCGCCGGCCGCGTGATGCACCGCCCCAAGACCCGCAAGGATCAACGGGTTCCTGGCCGCCGCCAACTGCGCCGCCGCCTGGCCCAGGGCCACGTCGTCAGGCCATCCTGCCCCGCGGGTTACGCGCGCCGAAATCGCCACATCCACAGCAGTATCAGCCGCCAGCCCAACCGGTAAATCAATATGCACCGGTCCCGGAGGATCGGCCATCGCCACCGCCAGCGCCTTTTGTACCACATGCGCGCCGGTTCCGGGGGCCACGCGAAACTGGGCCTTGGTGATTGGCGCCATCAATGCACTTTGGTCCATCACCTGATGGGTAAACTGTTCGGCCTCGCCGTCATCAATACACCCCGACAGCACAATCATCGCCACCTGTTCCTGAAACGCATTGGCCACCGCATTGACACCGTTAGCCAACCCCGGCCCAATCGTCGTCAGCAATATTCCCGGCGCACCGGTGGCGTGCCAGGTGCCTTCGGCCATGTAGCCAGCCGCATTTTCATGCTTGCACAGGGTGAACTCCACACCGGCGTCGCGCAATGCCTCAAGCATCACCAGAACCTCGCCCCCTGGCATGCCAAAGGCGTGACAACACCCCGCGTTGGCCAGATGCCGGGCAATTATGCGGGCGTTTGTATCGCTCATGAAACCACCAGAGCGATATATGCCGCACAGGTTGAAACAGCGATAAGGCGTGATATTCGCATAACAAGACAATCAAAGGCGCTGCCAAAGCAACGGGCCACATTGAATTTCAAGGATAACCGCCGCTTTTGCGTCAACAAGGGGGAATACGCAGAAATTTGCACCGTTTTTGGAATTGAAACCGGTCACGGTCGCTTTGGATCACTGGATCACTATTGCCTTGACCACCGGCCAGTTTATGGTCCGATTGCCAGACCACCCCGCCAGCTTGCAGGAGGATCCCATGAACAAACAATCTTTCCCCGTTGATATGGTGCAGGCGCCGTCCTTGCCCGGGCCGCATCAGGGGTATATGCCCGGGTTCGGCAATGATTATGAGACCGAGGCCCTGCCCGGTGCCCTGCCCCAAGGCATGAACAGCCCGCAGAAATGCAACTATGGTCTTTATGGCGAACAATTGTCCGGCACCGCCTTTACCGCCCCCAGCCATCAGAACGAACGCACCTGGTGTTACCGTATCCGCCCGTCGGTCAAACATTCGCACCGCTATGAAAGGATCGACCTGCCCTATTGGAAATCAGCCCCGAACATTGTCGATGATGTCACCAGCCTTGGGCAATATCGCTGGGATCCGGTGCCCCATTGCGATGCGCCCCTGACCTGGCTGACCGGCATGCGGACCATGACCACGGCGGGCGATGTGAATACCCAGGTGGGCATGGCCACACATGTTTATCTGGTGACTGAATCGATGGTCGACAGTTATTTCTATTGCGCCGACAGTGAACTGCTGATCGTGCCACAAGAGGGGCGGTTGCGGTTTTGCACCGAACTGGGGATCATTGATCTGGCGCCGCAGGAAATTGCCGTCATCCCGCGCGGTCTGCTGTACCGGGTCGAGGTTCTTGAGGGTCCGTGCCGTGGGTTCGTCTGTGAAAACTATGGTCAAAAATTTGAATTGCCGGGGCGCGGTCCGATCGGCGCCAACTGCATGGCCAACCGGCGCGATTTCAAGGCCCCGGTGGCGGCCTTTGAAGACCGCGAAGTGGCCTCGAGCGTCACGGTGAAATGGTGCGGGCAGTTTCACGTAACCAACATCGGCCAGTCGCCGTTGGACGTTGTGGCCTGGCACGGCAATTACGCGCCGGTGAAATACGACCTGACCACCTATTGCCCGGTTGGTGCGATCCTGTTTGATCACCCCGACCCGTCAATCTTTACGGTGCTGACCGCGCCTTCGGGTCAGCCGGGTACCGCCAATATCGACTTTGTGCTGTTTCGCGAACGCTGGCTGGTGGCCGAAGATACGTTCCGCCCGCCCTGGTATCACAAGAACATCATGTCCGAGATGATGGGCAATATTTACGGCCAATACGATGCCAAACCACAAGGCTTCATTCCCGGCGGCCTCAGCCTGCACAACATGATGTTGCCGCATGGGCCGGACAAAACCGCCTTTGAAGGCGCCTCGAATGCCAAGCTTGAGGCACAAAAGCTGGACAATACCATGTCGTTCATGTTTGAAACCCGCTTTCCGCAGCATCTGACCACGTTCGCCGCAAATGAGGCGCCATTGCAGGATGACTACATCGACTGCTGGGACGATATCGAAAAGAAATTTGATGGGACGCCGGGAAAGAAATGAAACAGGATCAAACCAAACCGTCAGGCGTAATACCCCCCGATAAACGCATCGCTTTTGCCGGCCGTCCCGCCGAACCGTTTCAAGATCGCAGGACACAGGATTAGGGGGTCCTGGCCCTAATCATCCACCAGCTTCAGCGCAGCCATCGCACTGACCCCCAATCCAGTCGTCGCAAACGGCCCACCGTGGCACATATGTGCCCCATCCAGCGGGTCCAAAGGACCGGACTTGGCCAGAATATCATCGGCAAATTGCTCGGCGTTGTCCTGTGGGCGGTATCCCAGAAACTGCGCCGCCGAATTGTCGACCGGGCTGCGATCATTGGCCGACACACCGTAAGCCACCGTGAAACCGGTCACCGGTGTATCAATCGACCGCTTGACCAGACGCACCAGATCGCCCGGCGACAACCACGACCCCAATGCCCTGGGGTTGGTCACCGCCGCGCAGGACAGAATGCGCAAACACACTGTTTCCAGGCCGCGTTTTTCCCAATACATGCGCGCCAGATCTTCGCTGAAACACTTGGCCAACCCGTAAAACCCGTCCGGGCGGTGCGCCACATCCACGCCGATATGCTGGTTTTTCGGGTACATCCCCACCGCGTGGATCGAGCTGGCATAAATCACCCGGCGCACCCCGTGCAAAGACGCGGCCTCCCACACATTGTAAGAACCGATGATATTTGGCCCCAGAATGGATTCAAACGATGCCTCGTCCACCAGCGCACCAAAATGCACCACCATATCCGCGCCTTCAATGATGTCGTGGATTGCGGGTTTATCAGCCAGATCTGCCTGAACGAAACTCTCGTTTGCAGCCAGATCGCCGATATCGTCAGAAATATCCGTGCTGACCAGTGTATTGGCAAGATTTGACAATGGCCCGCGCAGATACCCGCCAAGCCGCCCGGCAGCACCGGTCAGAACAATTTTCTTCATTTGCTTTCCTGTCATTCTGGTGTGCCTCTAAATTACTGCCCGTTCCAGAAACGGTTCATTTCGCCTGATACGATCATAGCTGAAGTCACCCAGATCAAGGGTTTGAAACCCGCCATAAGTCAGTAATTCGCTCATCCCGCGCCCCATTGCCGGGGATTGTTGCAGCCCGTGCCCCGAGAACCCGTTGAGGAACATAAAGTTCCCGACCTCGTCATGCGCGCCGATAATTGCGTTTTGATCCAGTGTGTTATAGGCATAATGCCCAACCCAGGATGTGACCTGCCGGATCGCCTCGAATTGCGGGATGCGATGGGCGACGGCGGGCCATACCTTGTCCTCCCAGATGGCGTGATCCATGGTGAAATCGTCATAATCAACGCCAGGATCAATATCCGGCGTACAGCCAGCAAGATAGGTCTTTGGGCCGTCCTGACGCAGATGCACGCCACTGGGATCAATGGTTAACGGCAATTCCTGTTCCAGAGGTGTCTCGGCGGAGAAAATGAAACTATAGCGTTTGCGCGGTTCCACCGGAATATCCAACCCAGCCATCTGTGCGGTCCGCAACGCCCGCGGCCCCGAGGCATTCACCACCGAACCACAGGTTATCACCTCGCCTGATTTCAGCGTGACACTGTCAATACGATCCCCCCCCGGACTGCGGGTCATGGCAACCACTTCGTTGGCCACATACTCGGCGCCGCGTTCGCGCGCCAGTCGGCGAAACCAGTCAAATACCGTGCCGCCATCCCAATACCCTTCGTCGACCTTGTTGTGGCTGCCCAGAACAATATCGTCGAGATTGTAAAACGGGTAATCCTGCGCGATTTGTTCGCGACTGCAAAGGCGCGTACCCGCCCCAGCCATCACTTGGGTTTTCAAATTGGCGCGCAGCACGTCGGCAAAGGCGTGCGTTTCGGCAAGGTACAAATAGCCATAGCTTTGAATATGCAATTCCGGCACCCGTTCGTCGCCCATGATTTCGCGGATATTCTTGATGAAATGCGCTGCGTATTGCGAGCATTTCACATTGATTTCATTGGAAAATTGCTGGCGAATGCAACTATTGGTATGCGCCGTCGAACACATTTCATAGCTTGGGTCGCGTTCCACCACCAACACCCGACCCTGAAAATCGGGGTTGTTCATCAAATACCACGCGGTCGATGACCCCAACATCGCGCCGCCGACAATGACCACATCATACGTGTCGTGTTTCGGGTGCGCGTCCATCAAACCACCTCGCCTTGTTTCACTGCATTCTGAACCTCGGCCACTTCGTCGGCGGTCAGCCCGTAAACCGCCATCGCCGCATTGGCCGAGATATAACCAAGTGCGAGATCACGCCGCACATCCCCCCGGGCGCGCGTCGCCGGATCGCCGTAACCGGCACCACCGGGGAACGCCAGCATCACCCGCTGGCCGTGCGGCACAAATTGTTTGCCCTTGCCCTTCATTGCCGTGCCATCGCTGCGCGCAATCCGGGTTGGCGCGCCGTTATGGCCGCCGTCCCGCCCCCGGGCCGGATGATCGACCCGGTCAAACATCGCCTGAAAGTCAAACTCATAGCCATCCTGCGCGCCGACCTCCATATACTGCCCCAATCCACCGCGGTATTTGCCGCCACCGCCACTGTCGCGGCGCAGCTCTTTGCGCCAGATGATCACCGGACCGGTGTGTTCCGTCGCCTCGATCGGCATCGTCATCACACCCGAGGGAAACGCCGTGGCATTCATCCCGTCCAGGGTGGGGCGCGCACCCGAGCCACCCGAATTAAAGGTCAGAACTTCGGCGCGAATGGCCTCTTTGGGGGCAGCTTGGTCGTGGCGAGGTCGCAAGGACACCTGAAAATTGCACAGACATCCCGCCCCTTCTGCCGGAACAGTATTGGGCAGAATTTTATCAAGAGCCGCAAACACCGTGTCCGGGATCATATGGCCAATCACATGACGCAACGCCACCGGGGCCGGATGAAGTGCGTTCACAATGGTATTTTCCGGCGCGGTAATCACAAACGGTGCCAGCGAGGCGGCGTTGTTGGGAATGTCCGGCGCAATTGCACATTTCAGGGCATAACACGCATAGGCCTTGGTATAGACCATCGGTACGTTGATGCCCTTTTTGTCGGGCGGGGACGTGCCATTGAACCCACACAATATCCGGTCGGCCTGAATGTCCAACTGCACCTTTAGGGTGACAGGGCGGTCATAACCATCAATGGTCATTTCACCCGATGCTTTGGCCCGAGGCAGGGCGGCAATACATTCCAGCGTCGCCCGGCGCGAGTTTTCAAGGATAAAATCGGCAATCCCGGCCAGGTTTGACAGTTTGAATTCCCCCATCATGTCAACCAACCGGCGATGGCCGATTTCGTTACAGGTGGCCAGGGCATGGATGTCGCCAACCAATTGATCCGGTTCGCGCACATTGCCGCGGATGATGCGAATAAGCGTGTCGTCAACGCGGCCCTGATCCACCAGTTTCATGATCGGAATATACAGACCTTCTTCGTAAACCGAGGCCGCATCAGCCCCGAACCCGCGCCCGCCAATATCAACGATATGCGCCGTGCAGGCGAAAAACCCCACCAGGCTACCTGCGTGAAACGACGGGGTGACAACGGTGATGTCATGCAAATGGCCGGTGCCTTCCCAGGGATCGTTGGTGATATAGACGTCGCCCGCGCGGATATTGTCGCGCCCGATGCGGCGGATGAAATGTGGCACCGCGTCGGCCATCGCGTTGACGTGGCCGGGGGTGCCGGTCACCGCCTGCGCCAACATCCGGCCCGCAACATCGTATACCCCGGCCGACAGATCACCGGCCTCGCGTACGGATGTGGAAAAGGCGGTGCGCACAAGTGCCTGGGCCTGTTCCTCGACCACGGAAATCAGGCGGTTCCACATGACCTGATATGCGACGGTAGATGGTGTCATGGGCGTGCTTTCGTAATCTGGACGTCAATACAGCCATCTGACTGGCATATCGCCCGGCAACTGGTTGGCAGGATGATCGTGGTTTCATCCTCGGTAATGACGGCCGGTCCCCGGACCGTATTGCCGGTGTTCAATGCGCGCCGTTTGCTGATGCCGGACACCACCACCTGACCAAGGGCCGCGTCAAACACCGGCCTGCTTTGGTCGCTGGTGACATCCACACCCGGCCTGGCCAAAGCGATCCTGTCAACCGGGGGCACCAAGGTCGTCGCATTCACCGCCCATACGGTGATTTCCACATCCATGCCCGACACGACCCGACCAAACAGCGCGCGGTAGTCGGTCTCGAACAACTGGTGAAAAATGGCAGCATCCGGCGCTTTGGCCTGTTCCTCGCTCAAGGTCACCGGAATTTCCCAGCCCTGCCCGGTATAGCGCATATAGACTTTGAAGTGGGCAACAATATCCGCCTGTGCGTCGCACGAGCGTACAAATCGCGTCGCCTCACCCTGTAGTTCCGTCATCAAATGGCGCGCGGCACCCGCATCAAAATCCGACAGGCGCATGTAAATGCTGCGGTTTGCCTCAAAGCTGAAAGGTGCCCGCAAAAACCCGATCGCCGATCCGACCCCGGCCCCGGGCGGCACCAGAAACCGGCCAACCCCCAGCTTTTCACACAACCGCGCCGCATGCAGCGGCGCCGCCCCGCCAAAGGCGATCATGGTGTATTCGCCCAGATCCTCGCCGTTTTCCACCGCATGCACACGCGCGGCATTGGCCATGTTTTCGTCGACCACCTCGGCCAGGCCAAATGCGGCCTCTTGCGCGTTCATTGCCAGTTTATCGCCCAGCGCATTTTCCAACGCCGCCACCGCACAGCCAGCATCCAGCCTGATTGTCCCACCGGCAAAATTGTCGGCGTCCAGCTTGCCCAATACCAGATCGGCGTCGGTCACCGCCGGGCGTTGCCCGCCGCGCCCATAACAGGCCGGGCCGGGTTCAGAGCCTGCGGATTGCGGGCCAACCCGGATTTGGCGCATCGTATCCACATGCGCCAGCGACCCGCCGCCTGCACCAATTTCAACCATGTCGATCACCGGGATCGAAATAGGCATGCCCGACCCCTTCCTGAAACGGTAAGCGCGGGCAACTTCGAACACCCGGCTGGTCCTGGGTGACTGGTTCTTGATCAGACAAATCTTGGCCGTGGTGCCGCCCATGTCAAACGACAGCACCTTATCCAACCCATACCGCGCCGCAATGTGTGCGGCAAACACAGCCCCCCCGGCTGGCCCGGATTCAACCAGACGCACAGGAAATTCCGCGGCACTTTCCAGCGAAATGATACCGCCGCCCGAATGCATCAGAAAGATCGGGCATTTCGCGCCGGCCTGTGCCAGCCGCCCTTCCAGCCGCCCCAGATAGCTTTTCATCAACGGTTTGATATAGGCGTTGGCCACCACCGTATTGAACCGTTCATATTCCCGCATCTGCGGCGAGACTTCGCAGGACAATGACACCATGGCCGCGGGCATTCTGGCGCCAATCACCTCGCGCACCATCTGTTCATGCGCGCCGTTCAGATAGGAATGGATCAAGCCGACGGCGATACTGTCAAACCCGGCGACGCAGATTTCATCAATCAGGCGTTCCACATCGTCGCGATCAAGCGCAATCAGCACCTCACCCGCCGCACTGATGCGTTCGCGCACCACATAACGGTGTTGGCGTGGCAACAGCGGCTCAGGCAGTATCAGGTTCAGGTCGTACTGTTCAAACCGGCTTTCGGTGCGCATTTCAATGACATCGCGAAAGCCCTGCGTGGTGATCAGTGCCGTGCGCGCGCCGCGTCGTTCGATCAGGGCATTGGTGGCCAATGTCGTGCCATGAATGATCTGAGTGATGTCTGATATCGCAATCCCGGCCTGGTCGCACACCTCTTGCATGCCTTGAATAATCGCGTCTTCGGGGGCCGAATAGGTGGTCAGAACCTTGCTCGAGAACTGCTTTGGCCCGACCTCGATCACCACGTCGGTAAAGGTTCCGCCAATATCCACGCCCATCTGAAGCGAAGGTTTGCCCATCTGTCGATCAGACTCCAAAAATGTGCCGCATGTTCCGTCACGCTAGGTCAAGACGGGCAGACTCAGCAATCGCAATCCGCACCCGTCGAAAGATTTTCGGCCAAACCCGCATTACAGCGTTTCGCGTTCAATCTGGACCAAGGCATCACTTTGTCCGGCGAGGCAGGGTTTGTTTTGACAAACACGTTCGCCGGGCAAAGGGATTCAATTCGAACGCGAAACGCTTTAAAAGTCGTGCTGGCGGATATTCAAAAGCATCGCCTGCAATGTGGCGACAAAGATGTGCCGATCCTTGTCGCTGATGCCGGCAAACATCTGATCGTAAAATGCTGACATATGCGGCCACATCCGTGCAAAAACCTTGCGCCCCTGATCTGTAAGGAAAATTCGTGTGGCCCGGCTGTCTTCAGCGTCAGTTTCACGCCGTACCATTTTGTCGCGCCTTAGCGCATCCAGCGCCCGGCTCAGGGTTGATTTTTCCACCACCGCATAAACCGCCAGTTCACCGATCAGGATGCCGTCGAACACGGATAATACCGCAAGCGCGCGCATTTGCGGTGTGGTCAGCCCCAATAAGGCCAGCTCTTCACGCAGCCCCGCGTTATAGCGCCCCATGATCCGGTTCATCAGATAGGGGGCAAAATTCTCAAGACCGATGTTTTTCAGATGCCGCGCCGAGGCGGTGGCGTCGTCTGCCGGCACATTTTGCAAAGGCGCGTTTGGATCGCTCATGCGTCCAGCCTTTTTGCCAGGCTGAACCCTGATCCGCCGCCCGGCCCGGGACCGGGATGGGTCGAGGCACCGATAGGGTGCGGGTTGCTGATGCCGGTGCCATGTTCGATCTTTAGCGGCGTGGCAATCAAAATTGCCCCCCTGGCGGGCAAACTGCCCAGGTTCGTCAACGATGACAGACCAAAACAATTGTTCTTGTGCAACCGGTTATGCGCCAGATAAGGTGAATTCATGCAACCCACCACGTCGGGCTGACCGGACAACAATATGGCCCCTGATGCCTGGCTGTATCTGCTGGACACATCCGACCTCTCACTGATTGTGACTTTTCCAGCATATGGCGTTTTACATGCATATGCAATTATCCATTCAGGAGGTGGCACGATAGGTTGTCAACCGGGAAAGATCCTGCGCCTTTCAGGTGCGTTTCACCTCAGCCATCGAAATAATTGCCGCAAGGTTGTACAAAACCACCATTTCAGGCGCCCGAATGGTAAAACCGTTAAACCCGTCCTGACACGCCGACCGCTGCAACGCGGCCGCCTGTCGCTTGCACAAGGTCCGCTTTCACGTCACAACCCCTCTCATGATATCGCCGCAACCAACCCAGATCCTCTGCATCGGCAGCGTCCTGTGGGATGTGATCGGCCGGGCTGCCAGTCACATGCGCCACGGCTCGGACGTGCCGGGCCGCATCAGTCGCCTGCCCGGCGGCGTGGCAATGAACATCGCCATGACACTGGTGCGCTTTGGCATGAAGCCCACCCTGCTGACCTGCATTGGCCGCGACCCAGAAGGCGAAGAACTGATCGCCGCCTGTGCCCACCTGAACATGGACACCTCCCATATCTACCGCTCTCACGACCTGCCCACAGACCGTTATATGGCCGTCGAGGGTGCCAACGGTTTGATCGCCGCCATCGCCGATGCGCACTCACTCGAAGCCGCCGGGGCCAAGATACTAAAGCCGCTACTTGACGGCCCGCTTGGCAAAACTTCTTCGCCTTTCCGGGGGCTTGTCGCTTTGGACGGCAACCTGACCCTGACCCTGTTGCAAGACATCGCCGACAGCCCGGCCTTTGCCCGCGCCGACCTGCGCGTCGCCCCCGCCTCGCCGGGCAAGGCCGAACGCCTGTTGCCTTTCCTGACCCATGCCAAAGCCACGCTTTATGTCAACCTGGAAGAGGCCGGCCTGCTGTGCCAAACCAGTTTCGAAAACTCGCAAGCCGCCGCCGACGGCCTGCTGGCGCGCGGCGCCGCCCGTGTCCTGGTCACAGATGGCGCCAAAACCGCCACCGAAGCCAACCAGCAAGGCACCATCACCCAAACCCCGCCCGAAGTCCTGGTCACCCGCGTCACCGGCGCAGGTGACACCTTCATGGCGGCCCATATTGCGTCCGAAGCCGCAGGCGCAGATCGAAAAACCGCCCTGTCGCGCGCCCTGCAAGCCGCCGCCACCTACGTCTCAGGAGAGACCGCTATATGACTAACGCTATGATAAACCTTCGCTTTTCTGCCGAAGTCCAGGCCGCCCGCGCCGCGGGCACACCTATTGTGGCACTGGAAAGCACCATTATCACCCACGGTATGCCGCACCCTCAGAACGTCAAAGTGGCCACCCAGGTCGAAGCCGATATCCGCACCGCAGGTGCCACCCCCGCCACCATCGCCGTCCTGAACGGCCAGTTGCATATTGGCCTTGAACCTGGCGAACTTTCCACCCTGGCCCAGGCCAAAGGCGTCGCCAAACTGTCGCGCGCCGACATGGCCGCATGTCTTGCGACCGGGGGCACCGGTGCCACCACCGTCGCCGCCACCATGATTGCCGCCCGCCTGGCAAATATATCGGTGTTCGCGACCGGCGGCATCGGCGGCGTCCACAAGGGCGCGCAAACCAGCTTTGACATATCGGCCGACCTGCACGAATTGGCGCAAACGCCAGTGACAGTTGTGGCCGCCGGTGCCAAGGCCATCCTTGATTTGCCCAAAACCCTCGAAGTGCTGGAAACCCTTGGCGTGCCGGTCATCGCTTACGGCCAGGACGAACTGCCTGCATTCTGGTCCGCCAAATCCAGCCTCATGGCCCCGCTTCGCATGGACACCGCCGCCGACATCGCCCGCGCCCATACAACCCGTGGGTTGCTTGGCCTGCCCGGTGGCCAGCTTGTCGTCAATCCAATTGCGGTGGCGGATCAAATCCCCGCCGCCACCATGGCGCCAATCATTGCCCGCGCACAGGAAATGGCGGCGCATTACCGCATCACCGGCAAAGATGTGACGCCGTATCTGCTGCACCAGATATATGAGCAAACCAAAGGCCGGTCGCTTACCGCCAATATCGCACTGGTGCGCAACAATGCGCGGCTTGCTGCCGCTATTGCGATTGAAATGCACAAATTGACGGCCTGATCCACGACCAACCCATTGCAGCCCGGTCCCATTGCCCTTACTTGCAAAAGATGCAGAACGGAAAACCCGCAAATGACCACCCCATTTGACCCCAAACCACCCCGCCGCACACTGCTTGGCAGCCTGCGGGCCTCGTTTCTGACGGGTCTGGTGGTGATCGCGCCTGTGGGTCTTACGATCTGGCTGATCTGGTCGGTGATTGGCTGGATCGACGGAGTTGTGTTGCCTCTGGTGCCAAAAACCATCCGGCCCGAAGAATACATCGGCATCAACCTGCGCGGCGTCGGCGTCATCTTTTTCCTGGTATTCACCATCTTTACCGGCTGGATTGCCAAAGGCATCATTGGGCGGTCAATGATCCTGTTTGGTGAAAGCCTGGTCAGCCGCATGCCCGTGGTGCGCACCATCTATTCCGGCATCAAACAGATATCGGAAACCGTGTTTGCCCAGTCCGAACGTTCGTTTGAAAAGGCCTGTCTGATCCAGTATCCGCGCAAAGGCATCTGGGCCATCGGCTTTGTGTCGATCCGGGCCAAAGGCGAAGTGGCCAAAAAGGCCGAAACCAGTGGCTATCTGGTCGGCGTTTTTATTCCAACCACCCCCAACCCGACTTCTGGCTTTTTGTTGTTCTTTCCAGAAGAAGACGTGATCGAACTGGAAATGTCTGTCGAAGACGCCGCCAAGCTGGTGATCTCGGCGGGGCTTGTCTATCCCAACGGCAAAGACCCGACAACGCCGCCGGAAAATTTATAGGGCTGTCCAGCCGCCATCGACCGAGATTGTGGTGCCGGTGATTTGGGCGGCAACGTCTGAGCACAAGAACACCGTGGTGCCGCCGATTTGTTCTACGGTGGCAAATTCGCGGCTGGGTTGGCGTTCCAGCATCACCTTTTTGATGACCTCTTCGCGGCCCATGCCGTATTTCGCCATAGTGTCGGGAATCTGGGCTTCGACCAGCGGAGTGAGAACATAACCGGGGCAGATTGCGTTGGCCGTAATCGGTTCCTCTGCGGTTTCCAGCGCGGTGGTTTTGCTTAACCCGACCAGCCCGTGTTTGGCCGCGATATACGCGGCCTTAAACGGCGACGCCGTCAGACCATGGGCCGAGGCGATATTCACCACCCGGCCCCAGCCCCGCTCGCGCATTTTAGGCAAGGCGACGGCGGTGGTGTGAAACGCAGAACTAAGATTGATGGCGATGATCGCATCCCATTTCTCGGTTGGAAACGCGTCAATCGGGGCAACATGCTGGATACCTGCGTTGTTGACCAGAATATCGCAGCGCCCGGCCGCTTCGATCAATTCCCGGCACTCGTTGCCTTTGGACATGTCCGCCTTGATATAGCGCGCGGTCACCCCGGTTTCGGTGGCGATTTTGGCGGCCAATGCGTGATCTTCATCGCGGTCAGTAAAGGAATTCAGAACCACATCCGCCCCGGCCCGCGCCAATGCAAACGCCACCCCCAGACCAATGCCCGAATTCGACCCGGTGATTACGGCGGTTTTTCCGGCCAGAACCATGTGACGTCCTTTCTGTTCGCTATCTGAGTGCGATATCAAACCCCAAAAAAAACGCCCGCACGAAGCGGGCGTTAAGTTATTGAGGCAGGTTTCATACAGGCAAGAAACCTATCGAGCAGTGAAGTCTTTATAGCCAATCCTGATGAACTATCCAAGCTAAAAGTTTGAAAAGACATGAATCCCTCGTTAGCGTAAGGATTAACAAAATAAGGTCGAAGCAGGATTGTTTACAAAATGGCACCAGTTAATTTCCAATTTCGTCGCACACTTATGGCCGGACTCACTGCGATTCTAGCCGCCTCAGCCGCCCCGGCAGAATCGGTTCATGGCATAGCTATGTATGGCACCCCTGCCTTGCCACATGATTTTGTGTCTCTGCCCTATGCCAACCCTGATGCCCCCAAAGGCGGGCGGATCGTGTTTGGCAACACTGGGGGGTTCAATTCCCTTAACCCTTTTGTGCAAAAAGGCACCGTCCCGTGGCAGTGGAGGCATTGGGGTTACGAGTCATTAATGGGTCGTTCCGGCGACGAACCATTTACACTTTACGGCCTTCTGGCCGAATCAATTGACGTGCCAGAAGACCGGTCCTGGGTCGAATTCACCCTACGCGAGGCGGCCCGATTCGCAGATGGCACCCCTGTGACGGTCGAAGATGTGATCTGGTCGTTTGAAACTCTCGGCACCAAAGGCAACCTGCGCTATCGCGGCCTGTGGGGTAAGATCGCTGAAATCAAAGCCACCGGGGCGCGGTCCTTGCGCATTACTTTCAACGAAACCGACCGCGAACTGGCGTTGATTGCGGGCCTGCGTCCGATCCTGAAGAAAGCCCAATGGGAGGGCAAGGATTTCACCGCCGGAGTGCTTGAGGATATCCCCATCGGCACCGGCGCCTATGTGGTCGAGAATTTTGAAGTGGGCCGCTATGTCGCCCTGCGCCGCAACCCGGACTATTGGGCGCGCGATTTACCGCTCAGACGCGGCACCCGGAATTTCGATGAAATCAGGATCGAGTTCTTTGGCGACAACACGGTGCTGTTTGAGGCGTTCAAGGCCGGGGAACTTACCATCATCCGCGAAGGCAATGCGGATAAATGGGCAAACCAGTATGATTTTCCTGCCGCCCAAAACGGCGATATTGTCAAATCCGAAATCCCGCATCAACGCCCCTCGGGCATGACCGGTCTGGTAATGAACACCCGGCGCGCGCCGTTTGATGATTGGCGGGTACGCGAGGCGATGCTTTTGGCGTTCAATTTCGAGTTCATCAACGAGACCATTACCGGTGGGGCGCAACCGCGCATCGCCTCGTATTATTCCGGGTCAGGACTGGCCATGTCTTCTGGTCCGGCCACCGCCAGGGTGCAGGCCCTGCTTGCACCGTTTGCGGATGAACTGCTGCCGGGGGCTGTTGGCGGGTATGTCCTGCCTCAAAGTGACGGCACTGCGCGCAACCGCGCGGGCCTGCGTGCAGCAGTGGCGATGCTGAAAGAGGCGGGATGGCATGTAAAGGACGGCCAACTGCGCAATGACGCCGGTCAGGCGTTCACCTTTCAGGTGCTGCTGCGCAAGGGAAATACCGGAATGCAGACCGTGATGGACATCTATATCCGCGCACTGAAACGGTTGGGGATGACGGCAAATGTCGAAACCGTGGACAATGCGCAATATACTGCGCGGGTCAGTGCGTTTGACTTTGACATGACCAACTTTCGACGCGATCTGTCCTTGTCTCCGGGCAACGAACAGCGGCTTTACTGGGGCAGCGACGCGGCGGATGCGCCGGGGGGACGCAACCTGATGGGGCTGAAGTCGCCCGCTGTGGATGCGATGATCGACACGATGCTGACCTCGCAAGACAACCTGGATTTCACGGCTGCGGTAAAGGCGCTGGACCGGCTACTGACCACCGGGCGTTATGTGATTCCGATCTGGAAATCCGACGTGGGCCGCATCGCCCATGATCGCCACCTGCAATATCCCGATTACCTGCCAATCTATGGCGACCGCTCCGGTTTCCTGCCCGAGGTCTGGTGGTATCAGGCGGATTGAGCTGTTTCGCCCGCTGGTGCGCCATTCCCCCGGCGCCGTAGTCGCCGGACAGATTGCCAGGGCGCTGTCACTCAAGGCAAATCTATCTGATAACCCTGCGCCGCGCCGGTTTAATCCGCCAGACCCGCATCGCCGCATCACTGCATTATAGCGCCAAAATGGGTGCGATCCGCACCCTGTTTGGCGCAGTAAAGGCGGAATTGGTGAAGACGGAATTGGTGAAGACGAAATAAGGAGCGCCTTCAGCGCGCTGGATAGTTGATTGGCACCAGGAATTCAGTCGTGGAGTATTCCTGCGCGCCGCGTCAGCAGTCCCAAAAGCATGCCAATCCCCTTTGGGCGCGCCTCAAAATTTGTGTTTCAACACCAGTTTCCGAGCCGGAGGCATATCACTCATCCCACGATGTCGCCGGATTTCCCGCGCCGCAAGTCGCGCCTGAACATAAAGCGCAATAGCCAGCGCACAAAGTGCAATCATAAAAGTTGCAATCATTTTATATCGCCCTTTTCTGTTCCAGCCGTTGTTGTACCAGCCCGGCAATGCGTGCCGTGTCCGTCGCCACAGGCGCACCGCTGGCACGTGAACGTGCCAGTCTCGCCGCCGCATCCGCCAAAGCCGTATCATGCGCGCTTCGCGCCACACCACCAAGGAATTGTGCAACATAGTCCAGCACTTGTTCGTCATCCCGTTCGCTCAGGACATCTGCCACATGCGCCATGTCATCCTGATAAGCCATCTGATCCGGTTGAATTACCTCGTCCGAAACAACCCTTGGGCCAACCGGCTGACGGTCGGCAGGCAGGCGCGACAGCACTTCGTGTTGAAAAGCAGCCAAGGACGACACCGGTTTGTTCAGGAACCCGTCGGCGCCAGCCGCAATCGCCGCCTGTTGGCCGAAATCATCGCCTGACGTTCCCAGAATGACCGAAACCCGCGGCACAGTCTCCGCCAGCTCTGCAATCAGGTCCACGCCCGATCCGTCAGGCAGGCCAAGATCGACAACAATCACCGACGGGCGGTAGGTTTGTAAATGGCGACGCGCCGATTTCAGGCAATCCGCCCGCCTGATCCGCGCACCGGATCGTAAACACAACAGGCGCATCGCCTCGCAGGCAAAACGGCTGTCTTCGACCACCAAAATGGTCAGGCCCAGCAAAGGCCGGTTGGGAGTGGGCAGCCGGTTGGTGGCAGCAAAGGGGTCTCTATCATCCACGGGCGGTCTCCTTTCATCAGCAGACAAGGATCAGGCTAGCGCTGGATGGCTAACAAGCGGTTAACGCGGGTGGCTAATTTGCGCACTTGTTGCCGCGCGCCCTCACGCGCATAAGCTGGGTCTGAATAGCTTAAAGGATTTTCATCATGATTGGCCGTCTGAACCATGTCGCCATTGCCGTTCCTGACCTTGACGCGGCCGCTGCGCAATACCGCGCGACCCTGGGGGCCAAGGTCGGCCCGCCCAAGGACGAACCCGCCCACGGGGTCACCGTGGTATTCATCGACTTGCCCAACACCAAGATCGAACTCTTGTATCCCTTGGGCGACAACAGCCCGATCACCGCCTTTCTGGCCAAAAACCCCAGTGGCGGCATGCACCACATCTGTTACGAAGTTGACGATATCATCGCCGCCCGCGATCATTTGTTATCCCAGGGCGCGCGGGTACTGGGGGGCGGCGACCCCAAAATCGGCGCCCACGGCAAGCCGGTATTATTCCTGCATCCCAAGGATTTTCAGGGCTGTCTGATCGAACTTGAGCAGGCCTGATCGCAACCCTGCCTTTACCTTTGCCCCAAGCACCCTATTTTAAGGTGCAGACCAAACCAGACAGGATCCCCCCATGGCCATCACCTCGGCAATTGTCCTATACATCGTCATTTGGTTCTTGACCTTTTTCATCGCCCTGCCGATCCGCATACAGACCCAGGGCGATTTGAACCAGATTACCCCCGGCACCCATGCCGGCGCGCCCGAACATCACCACCTGAAGAAAAAGGCGATCATTACCACCGTTATCGCCGCCGTTTTGTGGCTGATCATATCGGGCATCATCCTGTCCGGCTGGATCGGCATCTCTGATCTTGGCTGGCAAAAGTGAGCTGGACTCAGTGATCGGCCAATTGGCCCGCATCACACTGGTTGGTGCCCTGGTGACGGGCTGTGCGCGCCCTGAGCCTGTTCCTGTTCCTGCCGCCCTGCCCCTGCCCCTGGCACAGCCGGTCCTGTCGGACCCTGCCGAAATTGCAGCCCTGGTCAAATATCCCAGATTTGGCGATGATGACCCGCATGAATGGACCGCACAGCGCCCGTGGTCGTATCCGATCCACGGCATAGACGTGTCACGCTGGCAGGGCGATATCAACTGGGCCACTGCCAAAGCCGCCGGGGTCAGTTTTGCCTTTATGAAAGCCACCGAAGGCGGTGATCTGGCCGACCCCAAATTCGCCATCCATTGGCAAGAGGCCAAAGCCGCCGGGGTAAAACGCAGCGCCTACCACTATTTCTTTTTCTGCCGCCCCGCCGCCGAACAGGCGCGCTGGTTCATCAAACACGTGCCGCGCGATGCCTCGGCCCTGCCGCATGTTCTGGACATGGAATGGACGCCAAAATCAAAGACCTGCCGCCTGAGACCGGAAGGTGCCAAGATCCGCGCCGAAGCGCGGCGCTTTCTTGATATTCTTGAGGCGCATTACGGTCGTCGGCCAGTGGTTTACACCACAGTTGATTTCTTTCGCGAAACCGGGATCGGACGTCTTGGCGGCACCGAATTCTGGCTCCGGTCGGTGGCCGGCCACCCAAGCAAAGTATACCCGGGCGCAGGTTGGACCTTCTGGCAGTATTCCGGCACCGGTCTGGTGCCCGGCATCGACGGCAAGGTTGATTTGAACGTGTTCCGTGGCACCCCGGAGGCCTGGTTGTTGTGGGCCGATCCGATTTAAGATTGGTCTTCAAGCATATGATATAAATGGGTAAATGTCGCAGCCCCCAGGATTGGGACAAATAGGTTAAGCAAAGGCACCGACAACGGCATCGCCATCAGAATCCCGGCCATCCACACCTTGCCCATATGCTTTGAGCGCAGCTCTTTGGCGCCCTCGCGGCCAATCCGGCGCATCGCGGCCAGCATGAAATATTCCCGCCCCAGCAAAAACCCGTTCAGGCCCCAGAAAATAAACAATGCGGCCGGGACAAAGAACACATAAAGGATGATCGCCAACAGGTTCGCGGCAATCAACAGCCCGAGGAAATTGATGGTGTCACGCAAGGCGTCGCCAAAACTGACACCTGGCACGCCCGGTAAATGCGGATAATGGCGATCCTCGACCGCCTGCGCCACTTCGTCCAGAAACAACGAGGTGATGGCCGACGCCACCGGCACCATCAGAAAGATCGACAAAAAGAACATCAGGAAGATTGATGAAAAACTAAGCAGGTCACTGACCCAGCGGACCTCTCCCAATATCGGCAAGGTAAATTCATCGCCGACAAACGCGGAAATGACCCACAAAAGACCGGCATAGCTGGCCACCAAAAGGGCGAAGGTCAATACAATGCCCAGGCCCAGAACCCGGCGAAATCGCGGGTCGCCGAATTGCCCCAATGCCATAAAAAATGCCTTGAATATCATATGCTTATCCATTTCGTTTTGGCGTCCATGTCGGGCCGGGGCCGTTCCGGGGGCCGCACCCCTTGGGTCGCGATATGGATCAGCCCGGCAATGCGTTCGTGGTCTTCCAATCCCAGCCCCTGACGGCAGAATTCCGGGTCATGGGTCATCCACCCACTCAGCCAGTTAGCCCCCCAGCCCGATGCAAGAGCCCCATTCAGCAGCGCCAGACAAACCGCTCCGGCGCTGTAACTCTGCTCAATCGCGGGCACTTTTTCAGACGGCATCTGAACCTCGATCACCGCCACAGCCAGTACCCCCATGTCAAACTGAGACCGACCCTTGGCGATCTCCTGCTCAGTTTTGCCCAACCGCACACCGCATGCCTCGGCCAGATCAGCCAACCGGGCCATCGCGCCGCGTTCGATCACCACAAAGCGCCACGGCTCAAGCTTGCCATGATCCGGGCTGCGCGCCGCCGCTTGCAGGATCGGACCCAATTGCGCCCGGGTCGGGGCGGGCGCCACCAGTGTTTTGGCAGGGCGCGACCGCCGGGTCAGCAGGAAATCAAGCACTGCTTTGTTCACTTTGGGCATTCATCAAACCTTTGATCTGTTTGTCGGTCATTCCTGTTGGCCAATGCCCGGATTTGCAAGGGTAAATTCTGGCGACCCTTCACCCGAACCCCGTTGCGAAATCGCGGACCACCTCGCGCAGGAACCGGTCAAACCGGTCCGAAGGCTGACGCACCTCCAAAGCTATGCGCAAAGGATCGGGGGCGCAAATTTTGCTGCCAGACAGGGCCGCAATCGTTGCATGGCCGCAAAACGGCACGTAAACCTCGGAATATCCACCTTCATGCACCAGAACCAACCGGCCATCGCACAGGTCGCCCGCCGCCTGCTTTACCTTAAGGGTCATATGACGAAAGGTCTCGGCGGTGGCCAGCATCCGCGCCATGGGATCAATCGCACTGGCATCAAACCCGCAGGCCACGATAATCAAATCCGGCTTGTAACGCTCAAGTGCGGGCACGATAATCTCATCCATCACCGCAAGATACGCCGTATGCCCGGCCCCGGCAGGCAAAGGAATGTTCATATTGAACCCCTCCCCCGGCCCGCGTCCCTGATCGGCAATCGCGCCAGTATTCAAAGGGTAATTGCCCTCTTGATGCACCGATATGGTCAGCACATCACCGCGTTCATAATAAATCGCCTCGGTGCCATTGCCGTGATGCACATCCCAGTCAATCACCGCCACCCGGCCCACACCAGCCTCGGCCTGAGCCGCCTCAATCGCAATGGCAATATTGGCCAGCAAACAGAACCCATTGGGCGTCTCCGGCAGGCAATGATGCCCGGGCGGACGTGACAAGGCATAGGCGTTCCCGATCTCACCTGCCATCACGGCCCTGACGGCTGCCACCGCCAGCCCCGCCGACAAAGCGGCAATCTCATAGCCTCCGGCGGCAAACGGCGCGCCGCGCCCCAATTCGCCGCCACCTGAATCGGAAACGCGTTTGAAATCGTCCAGATACCCGGACGGATGCACACGCGCCAATTCTTCCGGGGTTGCCGCCCCAGCACCACGCACAGCCAAATCACCGGTTAATCCGGTAACATCCATCAGGTTCTTCAACCGCCGTTTGGTCTCGGGGCTTTCCGACAACCCGCCTGCCGCCAAAGGTTGCACCAACCCACCAACCGGCAAAGTATACGCGTAATTCCCACCGCTATGCCAAAAACACCGTTCATCCCAGAAAAACCCTGTCGTCATTCGGCCCTCTTCCTCATCCGTGGTCCTAAAATATCCTTGCCAAAGGCGGTATAATTCTGGCGCATCCGACTTTTCTAGGGATCATCTCTCATCTGATACACCCCTTCCGGCAAATCAAGCGCCGCCGCCAGATCGCGCAACTGTTCCGGGGACAAAGTGATTTTGTGAACCCTGTCGGTCCGCGGGTCCAATTGCTCTAACGTCACACATTCCGCGAAACTGTTGATGATCACGTCTTCGCCCAAAGGGGCCGCACCTTCGTCAACCAGCGTGATCACCGTGGCGTCAAATTCATGCTCAATACTAAACATACCCCATGTGTGACCGGCCATTTCGTCAGATGCAAGTCCAACCCCGCATGTCACCACTGGAACCATTGCCGCGCGGCGCATATATTGCACCGATAAACACTCCTCCAGCTCAACCAAAGGGGGCGCGGCGTGCAATTCTTCAACACCATTCCCGACCCCGGCAACCACTTTCCTGGCATTCATGAGTAAGCCTCTTATCCTTCTGACCTGCCTCGGCGTGATCCTAAGCGATCGCGGCTCGCGGTATGCTGTCAGCGGTGCGCCGGTGCGCGACCGGTCTGACATCGACGCTGTGTTGGGTGAATTGAAACGCGACAAGGCTTATGCCAAAGCGACTCACAACACCTGGGCGGCCGTAGTAAGCCAAGGTGCGCTCAAGGCCGACGATGGTGAATCCGGCGCGGCAATGGTGATTTTGCGGATGCTGGATCGGGCTAATGTAAAGGATCATCTTATCATTGTAACCCGTTGGTATGGGGGTAAAAAGCTGGGAGGCGACAGATTTCGAAGGGTCCAGGATTGTGTGCGAACCTATCTTGCCGATGCGCGGCGCACCGGTTTGATTCGCGTCTGATTGCCTGTTCTCACGTCTTTTGCGCCTCTTGCCTCGCCTGAATGGCTGGCCTAAAACGCGGGTAGAAACCGTTAGAAAATGAGATGCTCCATGCTGGACCTGATGTATGACTCGCCCAAAGTGAAAACCATTGCAGGCGCCAAAGCCGACTGGGAATTGGTGATCGGTCTTGAGGTGCATGCGCAGATCAGCTCAAATGCCAAGCTGTTCTCGGGCGCGTCCACCCGGTTTGGAGCCGAGCCCAATTCAAATGTCGCCTTCGTCGATGCCGCCATGCCCGGCATGTTGCCGGTAATCAACGAATATTGCATCGAACAGGCGGTGCGCACCGGGCTGGGCCTGAAGGCGCAGATAAACCTTGTAAGTGCCTTTGATCGCAAGAATTATTTCTATCCCGACCTGCCCCAGGGGTACCAAATCTCCCAACTTTACCAGCCTATCGTCGGCGAAGGCGAAGTGCTGGTGGAACTGGGCGACGGCACCGCCAGATTGGTGCGGATTGAGCGGATCCATATGGAACAGGACGCCGGGAAGTCCATTCACGACATGGATCCCAACATGTCGTTTGTCGACCTTAACCGCACGGGTGTCGCGCTGATGGAAATCGTTTCGCGGCCCGATATTCGTGGCCCCGAAGAGGCCGCCGCCTTTGTCACCAAGCTGCGCCAGATCCTGCGTTATCTTGGAACCTGCGATGGTAACATGCAAAACGGCAGCATGCGCGCCGATGTGAACGTGTCGATCTGCCAGCCGGGACAATACGAGAAGTACATGGAATCGCAGGATTTTTCACATCTTGGCACAAGATGCGAGATCAAGAACATGAACTCGATGCGGTTCATCCAACAGGCCATCGACGTCGAAGCGCGCCGTCAGATTGCGATTGTCGAAGCTGGTGGCGAGGTGCATCAAGAGACCCGGCTGTATGACCCGGTCAAAGGCGAAACCCGGTCGATGCGGTCCAAGGAAGAGGCGCATGATTACCGCTATTTTCCCGACCCTGATTTGTTGCCTCTGGAGATTGAACAGGGGTGGGTCGATGACATCTCCGCCTCCTTGCCAGAACTGCCGGATGCCAAAAAGGCCAGGTTTATCAATGACTTCAAACTGACTGACTATGACGCTTCGGTGTTGACGGCGGATGTCGATTCGGCTGGGTATTATGAGGCGGTGGCGCAGGGGCGCGACGGTAAACTGGCGGCCAACTGGGTGATCAACGAATTGTTTGGTCGTCTCAAGAAAGAAGACCACGACATCACCAACTCGCCGGTTTCACCTGCGCAATTGGGGGGGATTGTTGATCTGATTTCATCCGAGGCCATATCCGGCAAGATCGCCAAGGAATTGTTCGAAATCGTCTTTAACGAAGGCGGCGATCCTGCTGAAATCGTTGAGAAACGTGGGATGAAACAGGTCACAGATACTGGCGCGATCGAGGCTGCGGTGGACCAGATTATCGCCGCAAATCCAAGTCAGGTGGAAAAGGCCAGGGCCAATCCGAAACTGGCGGGATGGTTTGTCGGGCAGGTGATGAAGGCGACCGGTGGCAAGGCCAACCCGAAAGCGGTGAACGCCATCGTCAAGGCGCGGCTCGGACTTTGAAGGGGCCGGCAGGGTGAACCCCGCCCTACGGACACAAGGAACTCTTTTATCCGGGGGCCTTACCCTTTAGACAGTTTTGACGGTCTAGATGGTGCGCCGGGCACCAGATCAGCAACAGGACAGCAATTCATGCCAGGTTACGAGTACAAGGTAGTGCCCGCCCCGACCAAAGGGCAAAAGGCCAAAGGGGTAAAGACACCCGAGGGGCGGTTTGCCCATGCGTTGCAGGGGGTTCTGAACGTCGAGGGCGGGGCCGGTTGGGAATACCTGCGGGCTGAATTACTGCCAAGCGAGGAACGCAGCGGGCTGACCGGGTCAACCACCAACTGGCGCAATGTACTGGTGTTTCGTCGTGAGATCGCGGTTGAGGCGTCGCAAACAGACCGCGCGCCAGAATCGGTACGCGCAGTGCCGCGGGTTCATCTCCACCCGTCGGAGTCGGCAGCCGAACAGGTCGGGAAAATCCGCAAGGCTGAAAACCTGGCCACTGTGTCCGGCATGTTTGCGGCTCAACAATCACACGACGGTGAGGGAAGCTCCGAAGACGGAGCTTCTTCAGCTTCGGATGAGGGGCCGGTTGAGCGGTCTTAGACGTCAATATCCAGTGACAACGCATGAATACGCCCGACCAGGTCCTTGCCCAGGGCCGAATGCACGGCACGGTGGCGCATGATGCGGGACTGGCCCTCAAACGCACGCGCGCGGATGGCGACGTTGAAATGGCTTTCGCCACCTTCCCGGTAACCACCGTGGCCCCGGTGACTTTCGCTATCATCGACCACATCAAGATGACTGGGGGCAAAGGCGGCCTCAAGCCGGGTCCGGATTTCTTGCGTAACATTCATTTTTTTCGCCGATACGCCAATTAAATTGCCGCCCTCTCTTTTATCTTTCGTCACTTACATTACACTCCTGTTTCCGAGTCGAAAAGGTATTTAAGATGGTGAAATCAGACCCATTCGGATTTGACATGTCCGTGTCCTCTGCCAAGAAAAAGAACCCGCGTGGGCGCAGGGGCATGTCCGGTGCATCTGAAACGTCGCAACGGCAGTGCCAGCATGAAGGCTGCGAAGAGGCCGGGAAATACCGCGCGCCCAAAGCACCGGATGTTCTGGATGATTTCCTGTGGTTCTGCCAGCTGCATGTGCGCGAATATAATCTTAAGTGGAACTTTTTCAACGGCACCACCGAGGCCGAGATCAACGCCCAGCAATCCAAGGACAAGGTATGGGAGCGCGAGACCAAACCGATGGGCGACCCCGAAGCACGGGCCTGGTCGCGTCTGGGAATCGAGGACCCGCATCAGGTTCTGGGCGCGAATGCCACACAGAACCCGGGCAAAGGGGCTGGGTCGGGGCGGCGTTTGCCACCGAATGAGCGGCGCGCGGTGGGTATTTTAGAGTTGAAGGACAATTGCACCAAAAGAGAAGGGCGCAAGTCCTATAAGAAGCTGATCAAGGTGCTGCATCCGGATATGAACGGCGGCGACCGGTCACAGGAAGAGCAGTTGCAGGAAGTGGTCTGGGCCTGGGATCAGATCAAGGGCAGCCGGTTGTTCAAGGATTGATCCGGCGATTGGCCAACCTTGCCAGCGGTCTGCCGTCCGGCAACAGCCCACCATCCCCCTTGATATTTGCCTGACAATCGTACCATTATGGGGCCTAAGTACTTAGCCCGGCCTGATTTTTGTGGTCAATTTGCGGTTTTCGGGGCATTTGATCGTGTTTCCCCCCGTATTCACCCCGTATTCACCCCGTATTCACCCCGGCAATTTCGTACAGAGCTATGAATGGGTTCTAAGGAGAGTTCGGTCGTGAAATCGATTTTTGCCACGCTTGCATTGATTTGTCTAAGCCTGTTTCTGGCGTCACCTGCTCAGGCCAAACGCTATGGGCTGAGCATCGGTAACACCAGTTACGTCAATCTGGGTTACCTGGGCACCCAGCGGTTGAACGATCTCAACCGGACCAGGATCTGCCTTTTGCAAGGGGGGTGCAGCCAGCAGGCGTCGCTGCGACTCCAGCCGGAGCCAACCCAGGAAAACCCGCCGGAACCAGACGAACAACCGCAGGCCGCACCGCAGGTGGAACCACAAGAACAGCCACAAGCCGCACCTCAGGTGGAACCACAGCCAGCGGCCATGCCCGCACAACCGCCTTCACTGCGCGATCAAATGGCCTCGAGCACGGCGGTTCGGGGCTGTGACCGGTTTGGTCTGTCACCGACCCACCCGGATATCCTTTTGGGCAATGCGCATGGTTCCGGGCTTTCCTGGGAGGAACTGGACGGCGCGCGGGCCGAACGTTTGTGCCGCGCCGCATTAGAGGAATTTCCCAACCATCCACGGTTGTTGTCGTCGCTTGGGCGCGGGTTGAACAAGCAGTCATCGTATTCAGCCGCGTTAAGCGTCTATCAGGATTCGGCGCAGGCCGGTGATATTGTCGCCATGCATAACCTTGGAGTGATGTACCAGATTGGTCAGGGAGTGCCCGAAAATCAGATGGTGGCGGCCAGTTGGTACCAGAAATCGGCTGATCTTGGGTATTCGTATTCGCAATTCAACCTTGGCCTTTTGTTCGCCCATGGCAACGGGGTATCAAAGGATCCCAGACGGGCTGCGCAATGGTATCTGCACGCCGCCAGGCAAGGCCATGCCGACGCGCAAGTGTGGGTCGGCCATAGTTACCAATACGGTCAGGGGGCGGCGGTTGACCCGCTTGAGGCCGCCCGCTGGTATGCACAGGCCCAGGCCAATGGGTCAGATACCGGCAAAGCCCGCCTGAGACAATTGTTGCAGGACAAACCAACGGCGCGGCAAATCCAGCAAAAACTGAAGGATATGGGGCATTACACCTCTAGAGTGGACGGGTCATTTGGGCGCGGGTCGTTCCGGGCATTGAAGAAATATTGCCAGTGCCGAATCTAGGTCGCCTTGGCATGACAGCCAGCTTTAGCGCCTGAACATCTGCGACAACGGGACAATCAATTTTGCGACCAGCGGGATCAGAACCATCCCCAACGCCAGCCCTAAAATCCCGTCCACAGCCGCCGTCGCGGTCCAGGAAACCGCGCCGCCATAGCCGTCGGGAACCATCAAACCCAACCACCCCGCAAAGTCCTGAATGCGATATGCCAGCCAGCCAACCCCCAGGTCCTTCAACCCATGCACCACAATTGATCCGCCAACCCACAGCATTGCCGCCGTGCCGACAACGCTGAGCCACGTCAGGAACCCCGGCATTATCCGCACCAGCCCGCCACCAAGCCACCGCGTCAGCCCCAGCCTGCCATTCTGACTCATGAACAGCCCCACATCGTCGGCTTTGACAATCAGCGCCACCGAGCCGTAAACCACCACAGTAATACCGATCGCCACCACCGCCAGCGTCGCCCCTTCCATCCAGATATTGCTGACGGGAATAGCCGCCAGGCTGATGGTCATGATCTCAGCCGACAGGATGAAATCGGTCTTGATCGCGCCTGCCACTCTTTGCTCTTCCAGGTGGATCGGTTCGCCGGTCACCACAGCGGCCGGTTTATCGGCATGGGGCGCAAATATATGCCAGACCTTCTCGGCCCCTTCAAAACACAGGTACATCCCCCCCAGTATCAGCAACGGTGAAATCATCCAGGGCGCAAAACTGGTCAGTAACATCCCCGCAGGCAACAGATAAATCAGCTTGTTCTTGAAAGATCCCTTGGCGATCTTCCAGATGATCGGCAATTCCCGTTCAGCATTGAACCCGTGCAGGAATTTCGGCGTAACGGCTGCGTCATCAATCACCGCCCCCGCCGCCTTGCCTCCGGCCTTGGCCGCCTGCGCCACCACATCATCCAACGATGTCGCCGCCACCTTGGCAATCGCCACCACATCATCCAACAACGCCAGTAACCCGCTCATGGCACACCCTCATCCATTCCAATTCCCCCCTTGTGTAGTTCAGCGCAGACGTTAGCGCAACCGGGTGTAGTTTGCGCTAACACACTAACATCACAGGGCTTTTCCCCTTTTCGACCGGTGAATCAACCGTTATAGCCCCCTCAAGCACTTTATTTCAGGAGCACCTCATGACCATTGCCGTGGGCATCAACGGATTTGGCCGGATTGGCCGCTGTACCCTGTCACATATCGCCGCCAGCGGGCGCAACGATATTTGCGTGGTCAAGGCCAATGCCACCGGGCCGCTGGAAACTGCCGCCCACCTGCTGCGATACGATTCGGTTCATGGCCGCTTTGGGCGCGACATCCGGGTCGGCAAGAACTCTCTTGATCTGGGGGCGGGCGAAATTGAAATGTTCTCGACCTATGATCCCAGCGAACTTGACTGGTCCGGCTGTGACGTGGTGCTGGAATGCACCGGCCAGTTCAACGACGGCCACAAGGCGGCGATCCACCTGGATCAGGGTGCGAAATCGGTGCTGATCTCGTCGCCGGCCAAAAACGTTCAGAAAACCATCGTCTACGGTGTCAATGACCACCAACTGGCCCCCGGTGACACGATGATTTCAAACGGGTCCTGCACCACCAACTGCCTTGCCCCTCTGGCCAAAGTCATGGACGACGCCATCGGCATCGAACACGGGGTGATGACCACGATCCATTCCTATACCGGCGACCAACCGACGCTGGACCGGCGCCACGACGACCTGTACCGCGCCCGCGCCGCTGCGATGGCAATCATCCCCACCTCGACCGGGGCCGCCAAGGCACTGGGCGAAGTGCTTCCCAACCTCAAGGGGCGCCTTGACGGGTCGGCCATGCGGGTGCCGACGCCGAATGTTTCGGCGGTGGACCTGACGTTCCGGTCAGCGCGCGAGGTTACGGTGGACGAGGTCAACGCCGCCGTGGCCGAAGCGGTCAAGGGGCGCATGGGGCGGGTCATGTCCTATGATCCGGAACCCAAGGTGTCGATTGATTTCAACCACACCGAACAAAGTTCGATCTTTGCCCCCGATCAGACCCGCGTTGTGGCGGGGCGGATGGTGCGGGTATTGGCGTGGTATGACAACGAATGGGGCTTTTCGGTGCGCATGGCGGATGTGGCGGTGGCGATGGCCACGGCCTGAGGCCCTTGCGATACGTCCTTGTGTCAGTCATATCTAATCTGACAAAGTGAAAAACAAAGGACGCCATGACCAACCGTATCGCCATTCCCATGGGCCTTGTGATCGTTGGCGCAATCATGGTTGATCTGGTTCTGTATGATGCCCAGAACCTGATCTTTCTAGGTAAAAAACTGTTTGACCTGATGGAATGGATAGCCTTTTGGCGGTAAAACGAAATCGCCGCCCCAATCGCCAATCAATTGTCCAGTGTGGACGCGCCAGCGGGCACTCAATTTAACAGGAACTGCCTTAAGAAGAAAGCCGCTCTTTCAGGGCGTCATTCACCAGCGGGGTGACAAACTTTGACACATCCCCGCCCAGCCGCGCGATCTCTTTCACCAGCTTGCTGGCAATCGCCTGATGCTTTGCATCGGCCATCAGGAATACGGTCTCAACCGAGGCATCCAACACCCGGTTCATCCCAACCATCTGATATTCGTATTCAAAATCCGCAACCGCCCGCAGGCCGCGCAGGATAATCTGTGCGCCCACATCATTGGCGCAATCAATCAGCAGGTTTTCAAACGGATGCACGACAATCTCGATCCCGGCCTGACTTGCCAGATCGACACATTCCGCCTCGATCATCTCTACCCGCTCTTCCAGTGAAAACAACGGTCCCTTGTCGCGGTTGATCGCCACGCCAATCACCAACTTGTCCACCAACGCCGCAGAACGCCGGATGATGTCGATATGGCCCAATGTGATCGGATCAAACGTGCCGGGGTAAAGTGCGGTCCGCATCAGTGCAGCCTCCTCAAAGGGTCAATTATGCTGCATATGCAAACAGACCGGGCCTGGAAATGCAAGAGCGGGTCAAACCCACCTCAATGCCCCATGATCATGCCTTCAAGTGCTTGCTTTTCCATTGCCAGTTCAGACAATTGCGCCTTGACCAGATCGCCCAGCGTCACCAGGCCGATCATCACCCCATCCTCGACAATCGGCATATGCCGGAACCGGCCTTCGGTCATTTGCGACAGCACCTCTTGCACCGACGCCTGCGAAGTGGTGGTCACCAGATCGCGGGTCATATAGGCGCTGACCGGCTTGGTCAGACAGCCCGATCCATTCGCCGCAAGTTCCCGGACAATGTCACGTTCAGACAGGATTCCCGCAGCTGATTTGCCGCCGTCGTCGGAAACAACAACAGATCCGATCTTGTTTTTCGCCAGTATTTCGGCGGCTTGCGACACAAGCGCGGTCGATTCAACCGTCAGGACCCCCTGACTGGACTTGGATTTCAGTATTTGATGAACCAGCATTCGGTGACCCTTCGGCAATAATCTTTCAATTGCTCAAAGGTTGCCGCAATATCGCGTCAAGTCAAGTCGCGCTTTCCCGGGCGATCGCATTGAGCGGATTTGCTGCATTCATCCCGATCAATTCAATTTGACGCGACACGCTCCAGCAATAGCACCTCTTCGCGCACCCCTGCGCAAAGTGCGTCGGCAAACCGGTTCATCCGCGCCGAGCGCTGATCGCCCTGATGACGCACAAGATAGAACCCCCGCAAAAGGCTGAACTGATCCACCAGAACCTTGCGCAATCCAGGATGAGCAGGCAGCGTGAAATCATGCGCCACCCCGATACCCGCCCCCTGCGCCAGCATTTTTAGTTGCACCGCAACCGAGTTTGACGCCAGTTGAACCCGCGATACCCCCAACCCGGTCAGGTAATCCAGTTCTTCATCAAAGATCATGTCGGGAATATAGCCGATCAACCGCTTGCCCTTGAGATCATTCAAGGTTTCTACCGGACCGTTTGCCGCCAGATACCCCTCGGAAGCCACCAGATGCAGGCGATAATCACTGATCTTCTGCACCAGAAGCTGGCCCGCGATTGGCTGGCTGACCGTCACCGCCATATCCGCCTCGCGTTGCGACAGGTTGATCACCCGCGGCAACGCCACGATCTGAATATCCAGATCCGGGTTTTCGTCGGCGATCCGCGCGCAGACCTGAGGTAGCAGGTAATTGGCACTGCCATCCGGTGCGCCGATCCTGATCTGCCCCGAAAGCCCCTCGCTGGTGCCTTGCATGGCATCGCGCGCGCCGCGCATCGCGTCCTCGGCCTGTTCGGCGTGGCCCAACATCCGCTCGCCGGCCGCACTTAGACGGTAGCCTTGCGGTGATTTCAGGAATAATGGCGCTTTGACCGCTGACTCCAGCCGGGAAATACGCCGCCCAACGGTGGCCGGGTCCATTTTCAGAACCCGACCTGCGCCTGACAGGCTTTGCTGACGGGCCACCGCCAGAAATACCTTCATATCATCCCATTGCGGGTCCATCCGCGCCCCCGTCTTGCATTTATGCAAAGCCTGTTTGGGATATTGCCTCTGTTCAAGGGATTTATGCAAGCCTATCTTGAGGCAAATTCATCAGGAGAGAAAAATGTTGGAACTGGCGCATTATATCAATGGCGGCGACGTCAAAGGCACATCCGGTCGCTTTGGCGATGTTTTCAACCCGGCCACGGGCGAGGTTCAGGCGCGGGTTCCGCTGGCTTCGGCGGCTGAGATTGACGCGGTTGTGGCTGATGCCGCCAAGGCACAGGTTGCCTGGGGGGCCACCAACCCGCAGAAACGCGCGCGGGTGATGATGGCGATGGTTGGATTGCTCAACCGCGACATGGACAAGCTGGCCGAGGCACTGAGCCGCGAGCATGGCAAAACCATCCCCGACGCCAAAGGCGACATTCAGCGCGGGTTGGAAGTGATCGAATATTGCATCGGCGCGCCGCAATTGCTGAAGGGTGAATATACCGACAGTGCCGGTCCCGGCATCGACATGTATTCCATGAAACAGCCGTTGGGCGTGGTTGCGGCGATCATGCCGTTCAACTTTCCGGCGATGATGCCGCTTTGGCATGTGGGTCCGGCATTGGCCTGTGGCAATTCGGTGATCCTGAAGCCAAGCGAGCGCGACCCGTCCCTGCCCCACATGCTGGGAGAGCTGTTTCACGAGGCGGGCCTGCCTGCGGGCGTGTTCCAGGTGGTGAATGGCGATAAGGTTGCGGTTGATGCCTTGCTGGACAATGACACCATTCAGGGGGTTTCGTTTGTCGGGTCCACCCCGATTGCCCAGTATATCTATGCGCGTGCGACGGCCAACGGCAAACGGGCGCAATGTTTTGGCGGGGCCAAGAACCACATGATCATCATGCCCGACGCGGATATGGACCAGGTGGCGGATGCGCTGATCGGGTCAAGTTTTGGCGCGGCCGGCGAACGGTGCATGGCGGTTTCGGTGGCGGTGCCGGTGGGGGATGATACCGCCGACCGGATGATTGAAAAGCTGGTGCCGCGCATGGAGAAGCTGCGCGTGGCCCCGTACACCGACGGCGATGATGTTGATTTTGGTCCCGTGGTGACGCGAGAGGCCAAGGAACGCATTCTTGGGCTGATTGAATCCGGCATTGAACAGGGCGCCGATCTGGTTGTCGACAATCGCGATTTCAAATTGCAGGGCTATGAGGACGGTTTCTTTGTCGGGGCGCATCTGTTTGACAAGGTCACCAAGGATATGGACATCTATAAGACCGAGATCTTTGGCCCGGTGTTATGCACCGTGCGCGCACAATCTTATGAAGAGGCGCTGGGGCTGGCGATGGACCATGAATACGGCAACGGCACGGCGATCTTTACCCGCGACGGCGACACCGCACGCGATTTTGCATCCCGCGTCAACATCGGCATGGTCGGCATCAACGTGCCAATCCCTGTGCCGCTGGCCTATCACACCTTTGGCGGCTGGAAAAAGTCGGTGTTTGGCGATCTGAACCAGCATGGTACGGATTCGTTCAAATTTTACACCCGCACCAAAACCGTGACGGCACGCTGGCCGTCAGGCATCAAAGAAGGCGGCGAGTTCAACTTCAAGTCGATGGACTGACACACCCGGGAATGCAAACATGACGGGTCGCGACAAAGGTCGCGACCCTGTTCAATTCATATTGTTGATCCGCCCAGGAATGTCTTGGTAATCCATGCCATCCAACAGGGCGGTCTGGTGTTACAGTCGTGCGCCGGTTTCGGCATCAAAAACATGCAGGTGGTCCGGATCAGGCTTGAGATGGATCGTCTGCCCACTCTCAAAGGTATGGCGTTCCCGAAAAACAGCGGTGACATCCTGGCCCTCAAAGCGCAGGAAAACCATGGTTTCCGCCCCCGTTGGCTCTGCGACCTTGACCTGCATCGGCAGGCCATCCTCAGACAATATCAGATGCTCTGGCCGCACACCAAGCCTGACCTTGCCAGTGCTATCTGGGCCATTTGGCCCATCAAACAGTTGACCGCCAACCTTCACTTTTCCATCCGACAGCGTGGCGTCAAGCAAGTTCATTGATGGGGCGCCGATGAATGTTGCGACAAATTCATTGGTCGGGTTGTCATAAAGATCCAGCGGAGTGCCGATCTGTTCTATGCTACCGCCCTGCATCACCACAATCCGGTCCGCCAGTGTCATCGCCTCGATCTGGTCATGGGTGACAAAGACCGTCGTGGTCTTCAGGCGTTGATGCAGTTCCTTGATCTCAGAGCGCATCTGAATGCGCAGCTTTGCGTCAAGGTTGGACAATGGTTCATCAAACAAGAACACCTGTGGATCACGGACAATGGCCCGCCCCATCGCAACACGCTGGCGTTGGCCGCCAGACAGATGCCGCGGCTTGCGGTCAAGGTATTCAGTCAGGCCCAGAATCTCGGCGGCTTCCTTCACCCGTCGATTGATTTCGGGTTTGCTCACCTTGGCGACCTTCAGCGCAAAGCCCATGTTTTCGGCTACTGATTTATGCGGGTACAAAGCGTAAGTCTGAAACACCATCGCAATATCGCGTTCAGAGGGGGGCAGATTGTTCACCACACGCTCGCCGATGGCAATGGTGCCGCTGTCGATAGGCTCTAACCCGGCGATCATTCGCAACAGTGTGGATTTGCCACAACCGGACGGTCCGACCAATGCCACGAACTCGCCGTCCGCAATATCAATATTCACCCCATGGATCACTTCCAAGTCACCATAAGACTTGCGAACTTCGTTTATCTTGACGTTTACCATTCTACGACGCCTCCCCGAACTGTGATGCTAGACAAACCAATTTACCCTGTCCACGCCCAACTCGCGTTTTTGTTGACATACAAACAATTTGGATCATAGTGAACCTCTGGTAGGGGAGCCAAAAGCATGCGGTACATTCAAATACCTGTCTGAATTCCGCGTTGTTAAATTTCCCGCACAAAGTCGATCAAGATGTTCTCGGGAGGAATCACATGAAAGTCGAACTGTATAATTATATCAAGGCCGCTCAGAAAATGAACCGGCGTCAAATGCTAAAAGGCTCTGCTGCACTTGGGGCTGTGGCAATGATGCCCAAAACTGCCATGGCAGGCGGACATGGCAATGTGCGCGCTGAGATTCTGAAAATTCCGGGCGTCGGTGCGGGTTCGCCAACCGACAGCGATTGGCAAAAAGTCGGCGAAATGTGCCTGGGTGCCACCAAAGGCAATGTCACCGAGGGTGAGTTCGCCGGGGTCGAGCTGACCTTTATGGGGCTGAACAACCAAAACCTGCACAATTTCCTGTTTCGCGGGTTTTTGAAGCCATGGGAGGCCTATACAGGCGCCAAGATCAAATGGATCGACCTGGCCCAAGCCGACTATAACGCGCGACTTCAGCAATCTATCGCCACTGGCACCGTTGATTTTGACATCATCGAAATGGGCGCCCCTTTTGAGGGTGATGTGCTTGGCAAGGGTCTGGCCTCGGAGATGCCCGAATGGGTCAAAGAACAAATCGACATGGACGACTATGTCGATTACCTAAAAGCACCGGTCGGCACCTGGGGTGGAAAAACCTACCGCGTCTCTATCGACGGCGATTGCCACACATTTGCCTATCGCAAGGATTATTTTGGCGAAGGTTCGGTCACCGGGCGCGATGTGCCCACCACCTGGCAGGAGATCAACGAGATATCCAAGGATCTGGTTGGCAAGGAAGACCCGCTTACCGGGCTTCCTGCACATGGCTATCTTGATCCGCTCAAAGGCTGGGGTGGCTTTGGCTTCTACTTTCTTGAGAACCGCGCGGCAGCCTATGCCAAGCACCCAAACAGCCCGGCATGGTTGTTTGAGGTGGACACAATGAAGCCAATGGTCAACAACCCGGCCTGGGTCCAGGCCATCCAGGACGTAATGGACCTGATCGAAGCGGGCGCCTATCCCACCGACCAGATCAACGCGGATCCCGGCACAACCGCGTTCCAACAGTTCCTTGCGGGCACCGGTTCGATGCTGATGTGGTGGGGCGACGTGGGTTCAAGCGCGCGCACATCCGACACATCTGTTGTCGGTGATGTTGTGGGCTTTGGTATCAACCCTGCCTCGGACCGTGTCTATAACGCACAGGCCGGCGCCTGGGAAGACACCAGAAACGAAGCACCGAACATGGCCTATATCGGCTGGGGTGTTTACGTCATGGCCACTGTCGAAGGCGATGAGAAGAAAAAGAAAGCAGCATGGTCTGCTGCGGCCCACCTTGGCGGCAAGGATCTTTCGCTGTGGGCATCTGCCTATCCATCGGGGTTCCAGCCTTACCGCAACTCGCACTTTCAGTTCGATGAGTGGGAAGAGGCAGGCTATGACCGCGCCTATATCGAGGACTACCTCGGCTCTAACGCTGACAGTTACAACCATCCCAACGCAGCGATCGAGCCTCGTATTCCGGGCATCTTCCAATATTATTCCGTCGCCGAGGACGAGTTGGCCAAGGGCTATGCCGGTCAGTATGGTTCGGCTCAGGAAACAGCGGACGCGATTGCTGCGGCTTGGGAAAAGATCACCGATCAGATTGGTCGCGAAAGCCAGATCGCCGTATACAAAGAATCGCTTAACGGGTGATGGCCATTCTTCCATGAACTTCGAACAGGCGGCGCTTTGGCATCGCCTGTTTTTCGATAAATTAACGACAAATAATCCACCCTGTGAGTTCGCGTGCTTTCCATGATTTTGCCCATCTTCCATCCCGCCAATGTCGCTTCATGAATATTGAGGGCGACCTTCTTCACACAGTGACTGCCGACAAAATATCGGACAGCCGCAAACGTCTTGGCAAGCTGATGGTCTGGGGCACGGCACTGTTATGTGTGGGGCTGGCAGTCTGGCAAACCGCCTATCAGACCGGACGTATCAGCAGCGGCTTTGATACCTGGCGACCGATCTTATACGCCTATATGGCGTGGGCCACTGCCCTTTGCGCCGCACAGGTCATCGTCAATGGAGAAAAAGGCAAGCGCACGCTTTTTGTGTTGCCAGCCACGCTGTTTGTGGTCAGCCTTGTCGTCTTTCCTCTGCTTTTCGCGCTGTATATCTCTTTCACCGACTGGAACCTTGCGTCCCCTAACGGACCGCAGCCCAACGGCTGGGACAATCCAATCCAGATGTGGAATGACAGCTTTTTCTGGAATGCCCTAAAGAACATGGTCTACTATGTGCTGGCCGTGAGCGTGGAATATGTGATCGCCTTTGGCCTTGCATTGCTGCTTAATGCGCAAATCCGCGCCCGCAAATTCTTTCGTGTGGTTTTCCTGTTGCCCTTGATGCTTAGCCCTGTGGCGGTGTCCTGGATGATCGGCAAATCCATGCTCGAGGTCCGCTTTGGCCCGGTTTCCCGTCTTATCCGCGAATTTGGAGGCGAACCCAGCTTTTACGGAACCCCGGAAATTGCGCGGTTCATGATCATGGCGATGGATGCCTGGACCTTCATTCCCTTCATGATGATCATGTTATTGGCCGGGCTTCAGGCCTTGCCGCGTGAGGTGCTTGAAGCCTCAAAGGTGGACGGCGCATCCGGTTGGCAAAGCTTTAAGGAAATAATTTTCCCGCTGATGCTGCCGGTTTCCGTCACCGCAGTCGTGATCCGCATTATCTTTAAGCTGAAACTGGCTGACGTGATTATCAACGTCACATCCGGCGGGCCTGGCGGGGCAACTGACAGTGTCACCAGCTTTATTTTCCGCGAATACCGAGACCGTTCAAATGTGGGGTACGGGACAATGCTGGCGATGGTCTATCTGGTTCTGATTGTGATCTTTGTGACCGTGCTTTTGAAACTGGTCAGTCGATGGATGGAGCGGCCCGCATGAGTATTCTGACATGAATGCAATTTTCAAAGACCACGAATCCGACCGCCGGGTGAAAGCCAAATGGTGGACCAGCCGCATTGCAATCTATACTGCGCTTTTGACATGGGCGGTGATCTGCCTGTTTCCGATTTTCTGGACGATCACAACATCGTTCAAGCTTGCTCCTGACGTCATGAAGGGCAACCTGATCCCATGGTGGGATTTCACGCCAAGCTGGAAAGGCTGGGAGGCCATAGGTTTCTCGCCGCGACTGATTGGCGAGGTTTCAACCGTCCGCGAAGAATTCCTCAAACGCTTTTGGAACAGCACCATCATCTCGATCTCTGCGTCGTTGCTTGCCGTGGTATTGGGATCACTGGCCGCTTACGGTCTGTCGCGATTCAACTATCGGTTCGGGTTCATGAGAAATTCCGACATCTCGTTTTTCTTTCTCAGCCAAATGATCCTGCCGCCTGTTGTCCTGGCCTTGCCGTTCCTTGTTCTCTACAAATCCCTGGCACTGCTTGACAGCCGAATTGGGTTGATCCTGCTTTATACGCTGATGGTTCTGCCCATCGTGATCTGGATTATGCGTGACCAATTCCAGGGCATACCAATCGAACTGGAAGAGGCCGCACTTGTCGATGGGCTGGGTATCTGGGGTGCGTTCATGCAGATCGTCCTGCCCATAGCTCTGCCCGGTATGGTGGCCGCGTTTATCCTGTCTCTGGTGCTAAGCTGGAACGAATATTTCTTTGCCGCCCTGCTGACATCGACCAATGCCACGACCTTACCGGTCATGGTCGCCTCGCAAACCGGGTCACAAGGCATCAACTGGTGGTCGATGGCGGCATTGTCGTCGGCGGCGATCCTGCCGCTGGTGATCGTTGCAATCTTTCTTGAGAAATACATCATCAAGGGAATGGCTGCGGGGGCTGTCAAGTAAGCTCGGCGGCAATGTCTTTGGTCTGTTCATACAGCCTGCGGAACAACCCGTACGCCTTGTCATAGGTCGCGTTGGGGCGTGCGGTTATCGTCTTTGCCACAGGGTTCCAGTTGGCAATATCCGTGCGCTTGACCAGCCCAACGGCCATCGCCGCCAGAAACGCATCGCCATAGCTGGCCCCGGTGGTTTTTTCACAGACAATCTGGTCAAGGCCGGTGATGTCTGATGTGGCTTGCAGCCAAAGGGCGTTTTTGGTTCCCCCGCCAACAGCAAGCAAACGTGTGGGAACCTGACCCAGTTCGGCAAAGGTTTCGGTCACGTGGCGTGTGCTGTGGGCAATCCCTTCGATCAACGCACGATACATGTCCCCGCGCGTATGGGTCAGGTTCAGGCCGAACATGACGCCCTTGGCGTTAACGTCATGGATCGGCGTTCTCTCGCCAGAGAAATACGGCAACATCAACAGCCCGTTGGCCCCAGGAGGAGATTTTGCGGCTTCTTCAGCCAAGGCCGGGAACGCATCCCCAACGCTTAGGTCACGCGCCATCTGGTCACGGAACCAATGGGTTAACGTCCCCGATGTGGCCAGCCCGGCCATGGACGCATGTTCGCCCTGAAAAAGCCAGGGCGCGTACCAGATGCGCGGATCTGACACCCGAGACTGTGCGCGCAGGATGATAAAGATGGTCGAGCCGTACATCATCATCATATCGCCAGGGCGATCGGCCCCAACCGAAAGCGCTTCGGCCGCCGCATCAATGGTGCCCGCCGTGACCGGCGTGCCCTGGGCAAGGCCGGTGATTTCTGCGGCCGCTTTGGTGATATGACCGGCGATCTCATTTGACCACAGCAACCGGGGCAGTTTCGCAAGCGGCACGATGTCATCGGCCAGATCATCGACCCATGACCGGGTTGAGATATCATAAAGCGGCGAGAAATTGGCCGCGGTATAGTGATCAATAACCACCTCGCCTGTCAGGCGCTGAACAAGGAAACTGGTTGAGGTAAGAATATGTGCAGCTTTTGCATGGATTTCAGGGCGCTGGCGCCTGAGCCAAAGTATTTTCGGCCCAACGGACTGAGATGTCAGAGCATTGCCGCAACGCGCGATCAGGGTCTCTTTTCCGATCCGCTTGGTCAGTTCACGCACTTCTGACTCGGCACGGCAATCGACCCCGTAAAGCACACCGTTCATCAACGGATTGCCGTTCGCATCCACCGGCAACATGCACGGGCCAATTGCACTGCACGCAACGGCCTTGATTTCATTCGGGCCCACGCCGCTTTCGTTCAAAAGCGTCTTGCAGACAAAGACGAAATCACCCCACCAGTCCTGTTCAGGACGGTGCTCGGCCCAGCCGGTCTGTGGCACCAGCATCTTATGTGCGCGCGCGGCCTGCGCATGGATCACGCCGGTTTCATCAACCAAAACACCCTTGGTTTCATAGGTGCCAATATCAATTCCAAGTGTGTAGGCCATCAGGTATAATCATCGCGGTCCAAACTAAATTCCGGCCCAATCCCACCAAGGGCGACATCCAGCAATCTGGTCAGGGAAACCAAATCATCCAGGTCGCAAAGTTCGCGGGCAGAGTGCGAATACCGCATGGGAAACCCCATATCGATCGCGGCCACACCTTCACCGGTCAGTTGCACATAAGACAGGTCCGTCAACACCCCAACCTGCGCGCTGCGCTGCAAGGGAATACCCGCAGTTTTCGCCGCCCGCTCAAACAGATCAACCATTGCCGGATGCGGGATAACCCCGTTCAGGGTGCCGCGCCCATGGAAGGAATACAGGCTCATTCCCGGACCACCCCCCAACACCATATCCCCACGCGCGCCCATATCAGGCGTATCAGTTGCCAGCATCAGATCAAGCTGGATGGCAATGTCAGGCTGTAACACCTGCGCCAGCGGCTGGGCGCCGCGCAGGTTGAACTCTTCCAGCACGGTAAAGGCCAGATCAACCGGCGGGCCACTGGTGCGGTCCTTCAACAACCGCGCCATCTCGATCAAAACGGCACAGCCCGCGCGGTCATCCACGCAGGTTCCGCAAATCCGGTCATTGCCCAATTCCACCGCCTGAGGCGCATAAACAACCGGCGCGCCAATGCGGATACCGGCCGCCTCGACCTCGGCGGCGCATGACAGCCCCGTATCCACATACAGCTCGGCAAAAGGCGTCACCTGGTATTTTTCAGAAAGTGTCGTCGCGTGGTGGCTTTTGTTGGCAATAATTCCGGGAATATCGCGACCTTCACCGACACAGATCAACACTTGCTGAGCGGCCAAGGCACGTTCCGGCACACCGCCAAGCCGCGCCAACCGGATCAGCCCGTCCGCCTCGATCCGGCGCACGATGAACCCCAGCTGGTCCATATGGGCGAACAACATCACGCGCGGTCCAACGCCCGGAAAATGCGCAACCAGGTTGCCCAGGCGGTCTGACCTGCTGGCAACGCCCATCGCCTCCAACCGACCCCGTAAAAACCGCCGCACGCGGTCTTCGTGGCCGGACAATCCCGGCACCATCATCAAATCCATCAAATCGCGCTTGATACGGTTTTTCATTTGCGCGCCGCCCGCGCGCGATCCATGAAATCAAGCGCGCGCGCCGGGTCAACCGGGTTCCAGGTATCTCCATCAACCTTTAGAGATGATCCGACGATGCAGCCATCGGCAATCGCCAGAACATCCGCAACCGTGTCGTGCTTTACTCCGGTATTTGCCATTACGGCGGTCTCTGGCAGGACGGCTTTCACCGCTTCCAGATCCGACAGGGCCGCGGCCTCGCCGGTGATCTGGCCCGATACAAGAACCGCATCGGGAACCGAGGAAAACACGGCGCTGCGCGCGCGGTCCGGCAAGGAACGTTGATCAAGCGAATGCGCGAACTCGGCGCAAACATTGTAAAGCATCGCCATATCGGCGCGCCCCAGCCGATCGCGGTAACGCATGGCTTTGCCCGCATCAGGCGTCCACGGTCCCATGTCAGACGCATGGAAACCGGTGAAAATCTCGCGCACAAACGCAGCCCCTGTCGCCGCCCCCAAAGCGATGCTCGACATCGGGTCCCACAGAACATTGACACCGAACGGCACCGTGATCTGAGACTTTAGCGCGCCAATGATTGCCGCCATTGTCGCGGTCGATGCCGTGTCGACATCAAATTCGTAGGGGCGATCATTTTCATTGCCGAACATCACCGCGTCAAAGCCCGCATTCTGCAACGCCAAAAGGTCGGCGCGCGCGCTTGCGACCAGATCGAGAGACGGATCAAAAAGAGGCGACCCCGGCAAAGCCCCGATATGTACCATACCGATGACTGGTTTGGTCTCTCCAAAGACGCGTTTGAAATTTGCTGTCATAAAAGCTCTCCCTTCTCAAACATTATGACCGGCGTGCTGTTCATGCAAAGGGAAACTGGGTTAAGCTGTCTGTATTGCTTGAGGAGAACGTGATGGTTTTGAAGACACGGCACTGGGACAGGCTTGGCAACGGCGGGATGACATTCACCGAACTGGGCTTTGGCACGGCACCTTTGGGAAACCTTTACAAGGCAATCTCGGACGGGGATGCGCGCGCGACACTTGATGCCGCGTGGGAGGGCGGCGTGCGTTACTTCGATACCGCACCGCTTTATGGTCTTGGATTGTCGGAAACGCGCCTGAACCCGTTTTTACGCGACAAGCCGCGCGATGACTATGTGCTGTCCAGTAAAGTTGGGCGTTTGATGCAGCAATGCGCGCCAGAACATCGCACAGGTATCGGCAAATGGTTCAACGTCCCGCAGCGCCGCGAGCAATATGATTACACATATGACGGGGTTATGCGCTCATTCGAACATTCGTTCTCTCGGCTGGGCGTAGAGCGGATTGATATTTTATATGTCCATGACTTGTGTGTTTTCTCGCATGGATCGAAAGAAATGTCCGACATGCGTATCCAAGAGTTCTTTGGCGGGCGCGGGTATGACGCGATGATATCGCTGCGTGATCAGGGGATGATCAAGGCCATCGGCGGGGGCATCAACGAATGGGAGGTCTGCCAGACACTGGCCGAACGTGGCGATTTTGACCTTTTCCTGCTGGCCGGTCGCTATACGCTTTTAGAGCAAAAGGCGCTCGATAGTTTCCTGCCGCTGTGCGAGGCGCGCGGGATCGGGATCATAACCGGTGGCCCGTATAATTCCGGCATTCTGGCCACCGGCGCAAAGCCCGGATCGTTTTACAACTATGATCCCGCGCCCCGGGACATCATCGAACGGGTAAATGCAATTGAGGCGGTTTGCACCGATCACGGTGTTCGCATGCTTGATGCTGCTTTCCAGTTCCCACTGATGAATTCGGCCCATGTCGCGGTGATCCCCGGCGGGCAAGGCGTGGCCGAGATGGCCAGCAACCTTCAAGCCGCACAGGCAGATATCCCCGCCGCACTTTGGGCGGATCTGAAATCCAGGGGCCTTATGCGAGAGGACGCAACAACATGAAGATCGACGCACATCAACATTTCTGGCAACCTTTGCGGGGCGACTACGATTGGATGCCGCAAGACAATCTGATCCTGAACCGCGCCTATGGCCCTTCCGATCTCGCACCGGCTTTGGCCAGGCATGCCATTGACGGCACTGTCGTTGTGCAAGCCGCCGCAACCGTTCAGGAAACGGAATACATGCTGGGAATGGCCGATGCCACACCCTTGATCAAAGGCATTGTCGGCTGGATCAATTTCGACGACCCAAGCGACCTGGCCCACCTTGAGAGATTCGCAGCACACCCGAAATTCCTGGGGGTGCGGCCAATGATCCAGGACATCCCGGATGTGAACTGGATGTTACGCGAGGACGTGCAATGGGCGTTTCACGCCGTTGTTGACCTGGGCCTGAGCTTTGATGCGCTTGGCTTTCCTGAACATCTGCCCAATTTTCTGACGCTCGTTGCGAACTATCCCGAGATGCGTGTCGTCTATGATCACTGTATGAAGCCGCGGATTGGCGATCAACGCGCAGGCCAGGATGCGTTTTCGCAATGGGCCGACGGCATGTCGCGACTTGCAGATATGACAAACGGCTGCTGCAAATTCTCCGGGCTTGTCACCGAGGCGGGCGACGGCTGGGCGATCGACGACTTGCGCCCCTTTGCGGAACATGTCCTGAACGCGTTCGGGGCAAAACGGATCATGTGGGGTTCTGATTGGCCGGTTTGCCGTTTGCAGGCAGAATACAGCGACTGGCATGACATCGCCCAGGACTTGACGCGGGGCTTGTCCGAACCTGAGCGCGCGGAAATTTTTGGTGGAACGGCTGCCAGGTTTTATCGCCTGTCTTGAGCCACCAGTAACACAATGCGATGTCGGCACCAGGATTTTGATGCTGCTGCAACTGAGTTTTGAATCGGGCACTGAGAGGCGAAATGCAAAGTTGCCGCGACCTGCGCCTCGCCACCACTTCGAACGATCTCGATCAACAAAGGCGTGTCTCTTGGGCGCATGCTCTGTCTATGTGGCCTGCCCATCAGCTTGCAACGCGGCCTTTCACAGGTTAGCGACCGGGCATGGCATCACTCTTTGACCAAGGCCCGGACACACCCTGCCCAGCGCCGTTCAATATGGCGGCACATGTGCTGGCACTTGCGTCCAGCCGGGGTGACAAAACTGCGCTGAGTGTGCTGTACCGTGACCAGTGCAACAACTGGACCTACAGCCAATTGCAGGCGGCGGTGCGTGGGCTGGGCACCGGCCTGCTGAAGGCTGGGCTGACACCCGGCCAGATCGTGCTGATGCGGTTGGGCAACTCGGCTGATTTTCCGATTGCCTATCTTGGGGCGATCGCTGCTGGCCTGGTGCCGGTGCCAACCTCGGCCCAGCTAACCACGCCAGAGGTCGCCCGCATGATCGACGATCTGGTCCCCGCCGCCATCCTGCACGACCCAAAGGTGCCCTGCCCCAATCACCCGAACCGCCTGCCCCTGAAAGCGCTTCAAGCCATGTTCACCCTGCCGCCGTGTGACTGGCACATGGGTGATCCCAACCGCATGGGCTATATCGTCTATACCTCCGGCACCTCAGGCAACCCCCGCGCTGTGGCCCATGCGCACCGCGCCATCTGGGCCCGACGGATGATGATCAAAGGCTGGTATGACCTGCATGTCTTTGACCGCCTGCTGCACGCGGGTGCATTCAACTGGACCTATACCCTTGGCACCGGACTGATGGACCCCTGGTCGGTCGGTGCCACCGCCCTGATCCCTGCACCCGGCATCGAAATCGACGCGATCCCGGCCTTGCTGCGGGCACACCACGCCACCATCTTTGCCGCCGCCCCCGGCGTCTACCGCAAGATGCTCCAGACCAACCGCCCCTTTGACACCCCATCCCTTCGCCACGCGCTGAGTGCGGGTGAAAAGCTGTCCCAGCCGTTGCGCGACCAATGGGGTGACGCCACAGGCACCGCCATTCATGAGGCCTATGGCATGTCCGAATGTTCCACCTTCATCTCGTCCAGTCCGGCGCACCCGACCACCGGTCACGCCCTGGGCCACCCCCAAACCGGGCGCCGCGTGGCCATCGTTGATGCCCGCGGTCCGGTTCCTGTGAACACCCCTGGCACCATCGCCATCGACCAAAATGACCCCGGCCTGATGCTTGGATATCTTGACGCCGCCGAAGAAACCCGGGCGCGAATGCAGGGTGACTGGTTTCTGACCGGCGACATCGGCCAAATGGACCCAACCGGCCAGATCACCTACCTTGGGCGCAATGACGACATGATGAACCCCGGCGGTACCAGGGTTTCACCGCTTGAGGTCGAAGCCACCCTGGCCAAATATCCCGGCCTGAGCGAAATTGGCGTCACCCAAGTCGAAGTCAAACCGGGCGTCAACATCATTGCCGCCTTCTACACCGCCCCCGCCCCTCTGGACGAAGCGCCCTTGCGTGCTTATGTGGAGGCAAACCTGGCGCGCTATAAACAGCCGCGCGCCTTTATTCATGTCCCGTCCCTGCCCACCGGCGCAAACGGCAAACTTCACCGCAGCTCTCTGCCCGCATATTTCCCCGCATATTTTAAGGCCAATGAAACATGACCGAACCTGTCACCCTGGATATCATATCCGACCCGATCTGCCCGTGGTGTTATATTGGCAAGTCCCAGCTTGATTGCGCACTGGCCGCCGCCCCCGATCACCCGTTCGCCATTCAATGGCACCCCTTTCAGCTTAATCCCGACATGCCGCGCGAAGGCATGGACCGGCGCGATTATCTGGCAGGCAAATTCGGCGGCCAGAAAGGCGCTGTTCAGGCCTATTTGCCGGTGGTGGAAAAGGCCGAAGCGCTGGGGTTGAAGATCGACTTTGAGGGCATGAAACGCACCCCCAACACCATCGACGCCCACCGGTTGATCCACTGGGCCGGAATCGAAAGCAAACAGACCAAAGCGGTTGATGCCCTGTTTCACGCGTATTTTGTTGACGCCCGCGACATCGGCAATCACGACGTTTTGGGTGACATCGCCGATGGCATCGGCCTTGACGCGTCACTGGTGCTGAAACTGCTGTCAGGTGACACCGACGTGATGGAAATCCGCGCCCGCGATACCCATAGCCGCGAAATGGGCGTCACTTCGGTGCCCACCTTTGTGGTGGCTGGCCAGCACGCCGTACCTGGCGCACAGCCACCCGAACTCTGGGCCAGGGTTATCGCCGAATTGCAGCAGCAAACCAACGCATGAAACAGTTCAAGGCGCATACGGTGATCATCTCTCTGGTCGGGGTCATCACGCTGGGCACGGTGTTCTTTCACTTTGTCGAAGGCTGGAGCTGGCTTGATTCCTATTTCTTTACCGTGATTACCCTATCAACCGTGGGGTATGGTCAACTGGTGCCGGTAACAGCCCTGGGAAAGATCGGCACCACGGTTTTCATTTTTGTCGGTCTTGGCGTGTTTATCGTGGCAATCCAGCAATTTGCCATCTTCCACATGCGCAAACGCGAAGAACACACCAAGTGGCTGATCGCCCGGCTGGGCAATGGCGCCCCGCAAGACCCGCCAGCCGCCAATGTGGATAGCCTGCCAAAAGAATGACCCTGAAAATTTGCGCAAACCCCACATGGCCCAGCCTCTGGCGTGCGCCAAACAACCGTGATAGCGCCCAAGAGTAATTCACAGGTCAACTATCATGCAAAACCGGATGTCGCGGCCCGAATTCATCACCCTGATTGCGGTGATGTTTGCCACCGTCGCCTTTTCCATCGATTCGATGCTCCCCGCCCTGCCCCAGATCGGTGCCGAACTCAGCCCCGATGACCTGAACCGTGCGCAGCTGATCCTGACAGCGTTTGTGCTGGGCATGGGGGTCGGCACCTTCTTTACCGGTCCGTTGTCCGACACCTTTGGCCGCAAACCGGTGATCTATTTTGGCGCAGCACTTTATATCGCCGCCTCGGGTGTGGCCTGGGCCAGCAATTCACTTGAGGTGGTGCTGGCGGCGCGGGTCTGTCAGGGGCTGGGGGCCGCCGCGCCGCGCATTGTCGGGGTGGCGATCATGCGTGACCTTTATTCGGGTCGCACCATGGCCAAGATGATGTCGATTGCGATGATGATCTTTACCATTTTCCCGGCCTTCGCACCGCTGATGGGGGCCGGGATCATCGCCCTGGCCGACTGGCGCGCGATATTCCTGGCGTTCATCCTCTTCTCGGTGATCACCGTCAGCTGGATGGGCCTGCGCCTGCCCGAACCTTTGGCCAAGAAAAACCGCCGCCCGTTTCGCGCCCACCTGATCCTGGGGGCAGTGCGGGAAATGCTGACGCACCCGGTCGTGCGCCTGTCGATCATCGTGCAATCACTGTCTTTGGGTATCTTGTTTACCATGTTGATTATGGTGCAACAGATCTATGACTTGGTATTCGCCCGCGCCGACAGTTTTCCACTGTGGTTTGGTTTGGTGTCGCTGGTGGCCGGCAGCGCCAGCATCCTGAACGCGACCATCGTCGAACGCATCGGCATGCGCCGCATCGTCACCTGGTCGCTGGCCGGGCAAACCTGTCTGACGGGTGGCGTCATGCTGACCAATACCCTGCCCCTGGGCGAAACCCTGGTATTTGGCATCTTTGTCGCCTGGCAATGCAGCATCTTCTTTATGGCCGGAACCACATTGGGCAACCTGAACGCCATTGCAATGGAACCGATGGGCCATATCGCCGGCATGGCCGCCAGCGTGATCGGCGGCATTTCCACAATCGTCGCCGCCGCCATCGCCGCCCCAGTCGGCCTGCTGTTCAATGGCACCATGTGGCCCATGGCAATTGGCATATTTGCCATGTCCTGCATGGGCTTTGTTGTGATGTTGAAGATGGCCAGACTGGACCTGAGAAGTAATCCCTGAGCGCCCTTGCACTACTGCCCCAACTCGTTAGCCTACCCGCAAACGGGAGATGTTTCATGGACGACTATTACGATCTCGGCACGCACAGCTGCAAGGTCACCACCACCTCGGCGCAAGCGCAAATATGGTTCGACCGGGGCCTGATCTGGACCTATGCCTATAACCACCAAGAGGCGCGCGAATGTTTCAAACGCGCGCTGGAACACGACCCCGGTTGCGCCATGGCCCACTGGGGTATCTCTTATACCCTCGGGCCGAATTACAACATGCCTTGGGCACTTTATGACGATGCAGGGCGCATCAAGGCGCTGGAAGGTGCGTATGACGCCATGCAAAGCGCGCTGGCCCTGACCGTCAATATCACGCCACTTGAGGCCGCCCTGATAAACGCCCTGCCCGCCCGCTATCCGCAACGGGGCCTTGGCCCGGATATGCACGCCTGGGACTATGATTTCGCCGACGCCATGCGTGCTGCTTTTGCGGCCCACCCCGGTCAGCTTGACCTGCGCACGGTTTATGCCGAATCCCTGCTCAACCTGACCCCATGGAAAATGTGGGACCTTAAAACCGGCACCCCCGCCAAAGGCGCCGCCACTGAAGAAGCGCAGGATGTGCTGGAAAGTGCCATGGCCGACGATCCCGCCGCCATGTCCCACCCCGGTCTGCTGCATCTTTATATTCACCTGATGGAAATGTCGCCACACCCCGAAAAAGCCCTGAAAGCTGGCGACGTGTTGCGCACTCTGGCGCCCGACGCGGGCCACCTGGTGCATATGCCAACCCATATCGACGTGTTGTGCGGCCATTACCACAACGTGGTGCATTGGAACCAGGTGGCGGTTCAGGCCGACCTGAAATATTATCACCGTGAAGGCCCGCTTAACATCTATACCGGGTACCGGCAGCACAATTACCACTTTGTCATCTATGGCGCGCTGTTTCTTGGCCAGATGGAGGCCGCCCTTGAGGCTGTGCAAGGCATGATCGACACGGTGCCAGAAGAAATCCTGCGCATCGTTAGCCCCCCCAATGCCGACTACTTTGAAAGTTACATGGCCATGGGCCCGCATATCCTGATCCGCTTTGGCCGCTGGGAGGAGGCAATTGCCCTGCAACTGCCCGACGACCAACAGCTTTACTGCACCCTGACGGCCACCACCCATTATGCCCGCGCCGTGGCCTATGCCGCAACAGGGCGCGTGGACGAGGCCGAGGCCGAAGAACTGCTGTTCATCGCCGCCCGTGACCGCATCCCCGAAAGCCGCTTGTTGCACAACAACCGCGTCGTCGATCTGTTTGCAATCGCCACCGAAATGCTGCGCGGTGAAATCGAATACCGCAAGGGAAACTATGACGCGGCATTCGCCCACCTGCGCGCCTCGGTCGCCTTTGACGACACCCTGCCATACGACGAACCCTGGGGCTGGATGCAGCCCACCCGCCATGCGCTTGGCGCCTTGCTGCTGGAACAGGGCCACGTGGCAGAGGCCGAAGCGGTCTACCGCGACGATCTTGGCCTGACAGGTGCATTAAGCCGCGCCACGGTGCATCCAGATAATGTGTGGTCCCTCAAAGGCTTGCACGACTGTCTTAAAGCGCGCGGCGAACAGGACGAGATCATTTCCGTCAAACAACGCCTTGATCTGGCCCTGGCCCGCGCCGATGCGGTGGTCGGCGCGTCCTGTTTCTGCGCCCAGGCCGCAATGCAATTGCAAGGTGCGTGAAATCACGCACCCTACAGCCCATATAGCCCGCTGAATTTTTCCTCGAGATAATCTAACAACGGACCCTCGGTTGGCGCCATACCACTGGCATTCTCAATAACCTCGCGCGGGCGGTATAGCCCGCCGTATTGTTGCAGGTTATCGCGCAACCACCGCGTCGCCGGGCCGGTTTTCCCTCGCGCCAACTGCCCGTCCAGCCGCGGCACCGCCACCCGCAACCCGTCGTACAGGCACCCGGCATAGACGTTGCCCAATGAATACGTCGGGAAATAGCCGAACAACCCAACCGACCAATGCACATCCTGCAAACAACCATTCGACGGCTTGTCGACCTTATACCCAAAATCCGCCTCAAACCGGTCATTCCAGGCAGCTTCAAGGTCACCAACCGCCAAATCCCCCGCCATCAACGCCCGCTCAAGATCAAACCGCAGCATGATGTGCAGATTGTACTGCACTTCGTCCGCCTCGGTGCGGATATAACCCTTTTGCACCCGGTTCACCGCGCCATAAAACCCATCCGCGTCCTTGATGCCAATATCGCCAAACGCCTCTTTCATCTGATCAAACAGCCACCCGGTAAAGGCGCGCGACCGCCCCAACTGGTTCTCATAAATCCGGCTCTGGCTTTCATGCACCCCCATCGACACGCCCGACCCCAACGGCGTCAGCCGGTAAGCCGCGTCAATCCCCTGTTCATAACAGGCATGCCCGACCTCGTGGATGGTCGAATACAGGCAGTTGAACGGGTCATCTTCACTGGTGCGCGTGGTAATCCGAACATCCGTGCCCGAGCCGGAACTGAACGGATGCACCGCCTTGTCCAGCCGCCCATTTTGCAAATCATACCCAAAGGTGCGCGCCAGTTTGCGCGCCAGCTTCATCTGTTTTTTCGCCGCAAACGTGCCGGTAACACCTGCCGGTTCCGCCCGTTCCAGAACCGCCCCCCGAAGGGCCACCAATCGCCCCCGCATAGCATCAAACATCGCCGCAATCTCAGCCGCCGATGTGCCCGGCTCATAATCCTCAAGCATCGCGTCATAGATATCGCCGCCATCCGCCAATGCCGCACCCTCTTCGCGCTTTAGCGCCACAACCTCTTGCAATACCGGGATAAACGCCGCCACATCTTCGTTGGCCCGCGCCGCCGCCCATTTGCCCTGCGCCTCGGATGTCACCTGGGCCAACCGCCGGGCCAGATCCCCCGGCACCTTCATTGCCCGCACGTAAGAACGCCGGATCTCGCGCACCTGTGCGCGCGAAACCTCATCCGCCGCTTCAGCCGCATCAAGCCACGCACCAACCCGTGGATCACACCGGCGCGCATGCAAAACCGCCTCGATTGCCGCCATCTCTTCGCCCCGTTGTGCGCCGGCACCGCGTGGCATCATGGTCTCCTGATCCCAGCCCAGCCGCCCGGCCACCTGCCCCAACGCACAGGTATCGCGGGTATAGCTCATCAACTCATCATATGCGCTCATATCGCGCCTCCCTTAATGGATGTAACAGACGGGTACGCGCACAGAAACCGCGCCCGCAGGATCAGTACAAACAGTGCCACCGCCATCAGCTGATGCACAATCGCCACCTGCCAGGGGGCGCCGTAGATCACGGTAAAGACGCCCAGAACCAATTGCGCCACCATCGCGGCCATTACCGCGTGAAAGGCGACGCGTGTGGTCAAATGCGCCGACCCGCGCGCGCGCCACCAGACCACCACCCCAAATGCCACCACCAGATAGCCAACCACCCGGTGTACAAATTGCACCAGCCCGGGGTTTTCCAGCAGGTTCCGCCAGACCGGCTCAAACATCAGCATGTCGGGCGGCAGAACCTGTCCGCCCATCAACGGCCAATCGGTATACGTCCGCCCCGCATCAATTCCCGCCACCAGCGCGCCGATCAACACCTGGATAAACACCAGGTGCAACAGCCCTGTGGACATCCCGAACAGACGTGCTTCCTTAGTACGGCGGGCCTGCATCAAATCCCGCTCAGAGCGCCGCAACAACAGGATATCCCAGGCGATAAAGCCCAAGATACCAAACGCCAGCCCCAGATGTATCGCCAAACGGTATGACGCCACCGAGGTCACCCCCTCGCCTTGTGTCATTCCCGATGACACCATCCACCAGCCAATCGCGCCTTGGGCCCCGCCCAAAATGCCCAGCCAAAACAACCGACCAGTCCAGCCGGCGGGGATTTTTCGTGCAGCCAAAAAGCCAATAAACCCAAACGCCCAAACCAGGCCAATCACCCGGCCCAACTGACGATGGCCCCATTCCCACCAATAGATCGCTTTGAAATCTGCCAGTTGCATCCATTGATTTTCGATCCGCCACTGATCAATCTGCTGATACCGGTCGAACTCGGCCTGCCATTCGCCCGCTGACATTGGCGGTAAGGCCCCGGTAATGGGGCGCCATTCGGTGATCGACAACCCGCTATCCATCAACCGCGTCAGCCCGCCCACCACAATCACCGCCACCACCAGTGCAAACAACACCATCAACCACGCAGCAATAGCACCGCGTGCACCGGCCCGCGCACGATCAATCATCCCGGTCGGAACCGCCGGTTCCGGGGCGTCCCCGGTGACCTCTTCAAAGATGCTGCGTTTACCGGCCATTCACTACCTCATAAGATTTCAAGAGACCCCAATGGCCACCCTGGTAACCTGTGCATTCAGGGTCTATCCGCGTTTCTTCCAACGCACCATCTGGCGCATCACCCCGTGCAACATCTGTACATCAGCACCGGTCAGCGGCAGTCGGCTCCATAAGTTACGCAGGTTGATCTTCATGCTGGCAGCCTTGTGGTCAGGAAAGAAAAACCCAGCCGTTTCAAGGCGTTCTTCGTAGTGTTGCGCCAGCTTTTCAACCTCGATACCCGTCGCCCAATTGGTACCCGTCATCTCAACCACCTCATGGGTGATCCCGGCCGCCTGCCGCCGCCATTCATACCCCATCAACAACACACATTGCGCCAGGTTAAGCGAGCCGTACTCGGGATTGACTGGCACCGAAATAATCGCATTGGCCCGCGTGATATCGTCGTTCTCAAGTCCTGCGCGCTCTGGCCCAAACAGCACTGCCACGCGCCCGCCCTGCCCTATCTTTTCCGCCGCCACCTGCATCGCCCGCTCGGGGCTCATCACCGGTTTGGTCAGATCACGGGTTCTCGCCGTGGTGGCAAAGACATATGTGCAATCGCCCACCGCCTCGGGCACATCCGCTGTAAGAACAGCCGCGTCAAGAACCCGCCCCGCGCCACTGGCCATGGCCACCGCATTGGGATTGGGCCAGCCATCACGGGGGGCCACAATGCGCATACGGGTCAGCCCAAAGTTCAACATCGCCCGCGCTGCGGCACCGATGTTTTCGCCCATCTGCGGACGTACCAGCACAAAGGCAGGCTGAGGCCGGGGTTCAGTCATGGGTGATTAGCTGTCCGGTTCCTGGTATACGCCTTGCTCTTTCAGCATATCCACCACCTCAACGGGCATATAATCTTCGTCATGTTTCGCAAGTATTTCAGTGGCTTGAAAGACCCCGTTGATGTAACTTCCGGTGCCGACCATGCCTTGATTTTCTTCAAACAGATCGGGCAGTATCCCGGAAAATGATACCGGGATACTGGTCTTGGTGTCGGTAACAGAAAATGTCACCGCCAAACCTTCGCCACGTATGATTGAGCCTTCTTCAACCAATCCGCCAATGCGAAAAACCTCTTTTGGTTTTGGCGGATCTGCCGCGATCTGGCTGGGTGAACGAAAGAAGTTGATGCCATCCCGAAGCCCGTAACCAATCAGCCCGGTGGCGATCACCAGCGCCACAGTGCTGATGACAATGACCTGAATACGTCGGCTTTTCTTAAGGCTTTTCATACACTTACTCCTTTACGGAAATAGAGGGGCCATCATCAGGCCCGCCCGTTCATCTTCACCTAACATCAGATTGGCATTTTGCAACGCCTGCCCGCTGCTACCTTTTGTCAAATTGTCCAGTGCCGCAACCACAATCACCCGCCCGTCGATCCGATCCGCGACCACCCCGATATGACAAAAGTTCGAGCCACGAATGTGGCGCGTACTTGGCACCTCGCCCATGGGCAGCACCTGAATGAACGGTTCACTTGCATAGGCCGCGTTCAGCGTGTCCAAAACCGCATTCGCGTCCCCATGAACATAGGCCGTCGCCAGAATGCCCCGATTGGCGGGCACCAGATGCGGAGTGAACTGAATGCGCAAAGGACGCCCCGCAACCCGTTCAAATTCCTGATCAAATTCCCCCATGTGCCGATGCGTTCCACCCACCGCATAGGGGTGGTAGCCTTCGCTCAGTTCTGCGTGCAACAGATTTTCCTTCAACGCCCGTCCGGCACCGGATACCGCACATTTCATGTCCAGAATGATGTGATCAAGATCAATCACCGCCGCACTTATCAGCGGCAACAAAAGGTACAACCCGGTCGCCGCATTGCACCCCGTCCCGGCCACCAGACGTGCGGTGCGGATATCTTCGCGGTAAAATTCGGTCAGACCATACACCGCCTCGGATTGTTGCTCCAATGCGGCGTGATCATTGCCATACCATTTCTTGTAGGCATCCGCGTCCCGCAACCGGAAATCTGCTGACAGATCAACGATTTTAAGGTCGAGCGGCAAGCCGGAAATCACCTCTTGCGAGGTTTTATGCGGCAAGGCACAGAAACACAGGTCAATGCCTGAGAAATCTATTTCCCCTATTTTACAAAGAGTTGGAAGCGACAAGTGACGCAGATGCGGGAACACCTGCGCCATCTCAAGCCCTGCTTTACGTTCTGCCGCCAATGCAACAATTTCCATGCCGGCATGTTGCGATATCAACCGAACCAATTCCGCCCCGGTATAACCGGAAGCCCCCAAGATGGCGATTTTATGGGTCATGTCAGACCTCTTTCATTCAATATTCATGTCAAACAAACAAACCGGGGCCTAAACCCCATCAAAGCTGATTTGTCGTCGTAAAAACTGCGTCGCCCGGTCCGAAACCCGGCCAGCATCACCTGTGGTCAGGTATCCGCGGTCGCCCGTCCCCAACATGCCCGGATGGCGTGTCAGGTAATCGGCCAGGGCTTCGGCCACCAGCGCCCCTTGCGAATATACCTTCACATCGGCGCCCAAAGCTGCCTGAAACTCGGCCTCCATCAACGGATAATGCGTACACCCCAGAATTGCCGCCTGAGGCTGCGGCATCTTGCGCTTCAACGCATCCACATGGCTGCGCACCAATGCCTCGGCCAGGATCATGTCGCCCTCTTCGATTGCGTCCACCACGCCGCCGCAGGCTTGTGCTTCTACGTCCACGCCGATGGCGCGAAACGCCAGTTCACGCTGAAACGCGCGACTGGCCACTGTCGCGGGCGTGGCAAACAACGCCACATGCTGAACCGCAACTTCGCGCGGTGGGGAATTGTCGCCCCATTGCCGTTCACTCAGGGCCTCGATCAGCGGTACAAATACGCCCAACACCCGCTTGCCCGCAGGCAAACCGCCCTCTTGCATCCGCCGCAGGGCGGCGGCCGAGGCGGTATTGCAGGCCAGAATCACCAGATCACAGCCACGCGCCCAAAGCGCGCGAACGGCGGTTTGCGTCAGTTCAAACACATCATCCGCGTCGCGCACGCCATAAGGCGCGTGGGCGGAATCGGCATAATACAGGAAATCAACCTCGGGCAGGCGCGCCTGTGCCGCCTGCAAAACCGTCAACCCGCCAAGCCCGGAGTCAAACACGCCAACCGCCATTTCGCACGTTTCCCTTGCGCCGCACCAAAAAATCAGCCCCACTGTACACACTCATGCGGCCATTCGCCCCTGCTCATAAGCGGCTTTTGACCGGAAATCCATGGTTTCTGTTCAACATGCCACCCCAATCCGAAAGTGAGACGATATGAACCTGTTACAACCGATCCTTGACCAGGCCGATACGCTGACCGCAATCCGCCAGGACCTGCATGCCCACCCCGAGCTTGGCTTTGAAGAGGTCCGCACCTCGGGTATCGTGGCCGACCTGTTGCAAAGCTGGGGCATCGAGGTTCACCGGGGCATCGGCAAAACCGGCGTCATCGGCGTGATCGACGGCAAAGGCTCTGGACGCACCATTGGCTTGCGGGCCGATATGGACGCCTTGCCGATCCATGAACAGACCAACCTGGCGTTTTCGTCCACCAACCCGGGTGTGATGCACGCCTGCGGCCATGACGGGCATACCACCATGTTGCTGGGGGCGGCGCGGTATCTGGCCGAGACCCGCGATTTTGACGGTCGGGTGATCCTGATCTTTCAACCGGCCGAAGAGGGTCTGGGTGGTGCGCGCGCCATGCTGGACGACGGGCTGTTTGAACGGTTTCCCTGTGACGAAATCTATGGGTTGCACAATCGCCCGGGCGCGGCCCAAAACCATGTCGGCATCAAACCGGGCGTCGCCATGGCCGGTGCTGATTTCTTTGATATCAAGGTGATAGGCCGGGGCAGCCACGCGGCGCGCCCCAGCGATTGCCGTGACCCGATCCTGGCCGCTTCGGCGTTGGTGCAGGCATTGCAGGGCATTGTTTCGCGCAATCTTGATCCCAATGTGGCCGCCGTCGTTTCCGTCACCCAGTTCCACAGCGGCACGGCCTATAATGTCATCCCCGGCGAGGCGGTGATATCGGGCACGGCGCGCATGTTCACCGACGAAATACGCGCCCAGATCCAGACCCGCATTCGCGAAATATGCGCCGGGGTCGCCACCACACACGACGTCGAGGTCAAGGTTGATATCCGCGATATTTTCACACCCTTAGTCAATGATGATGCCCTGTCAAAGCTGTTCGCCGATCTGGCCACAGACGTTGTTGGCGCGGACAACGTGTTGCTTGGCGGCGAGGCGGTCACCGGCAGCGAAGATTTCGCCGATATGCTGAACGCCGTACCCGGCGCCTATTTCACCATCGGATTTGAAGGCACTGGTGCGTTGCACAACCAAGGGTTTTCGTTTGATGACACGATCCTGCCCCTGGGCGCGACCTTGCTGGCCCGTGTGGCAGAGGCGCGTACCGTTTTGAAATGATGTTCGCTGTAATGTGAGGCCATGTGTCGGGCCAAACGCGCCAAGCCGTGTTAGGGATTCGAAACTTCATTGTTAGGGAATGGAACTGAACTGATGAGCGAGACACTTACTAAAACGGCGACCAAAACGGCGATCAAAGCAAGAACCGACTGCCGGGGCGTGCCGGTATCTTATGCCAACGCCGATGCCATCGACGCATTGGAACGGGCCATCACCATGTCGCTGTCATTTCGCGGCGACCCGGTCGGCGAGATCGAGAATACGCTGGTTGATCACCCCGATTTCATCATGGGCTGGTTGTTCAAATCCGCCTGGATGACGCAATATATGGAAACCCGCATTTACGGCGAAATGGTTGCCGCCCTGGGCGAGGCCGAAAAGCGCATCGCGCAAGCCAATGATCGCGAAAAGGGCCATATCGCGGCGATGCAGGCGTGGATCAAAGGCGATTTTTACGGTGCTGTGCAAAAATGGGAGGCGGTGCTGTTTCAGTATCCCAGGGACCTTTTGGCGCTGGAACTGGTGCATCTGACCATGGTGTTGCTGGGTGACGTTGTGGGCCAGCGCGATGTGGTGGCGCGGGTTTCGAACAACTGGGACGAAAGCATCCCGGGGTACGAATTTGTTCTGGGTTTCTACGCCTTTGGGCTGGAAGAAAACCGCGACTTTTCCATGGCCGAAGATCACGCGCGCCGCGCCCTGTCGATCCGGCCCGACAATCCTTATGCGATCCACGCGGTGGCGCATGTGATGGAAATGCGGGGACGTCAGGCCGGTGGCATAAGGTTCATGAATGAACGGGCCGACATTTGGGGCACGACCAATTTTGCCAATCACCTTTGGTGGCATACCTCGCTGTATCATCTTGATATAGAGCAATATAATCAGGTATTTGACATATTTGACAGCCACCTGGATTCGCGCCGCAAGGGCGGCAACAAATACGAAGAACTCGACGCCGCCGCCTTGCTTTGGCGGCTGAACCTGTCGGGTCAGGAATCGGGCGACCGCTGGGCGCATCTGGCGGACAAATGGGAACCGGCGGCGCAGGATACCTTGTATGCCTTCAACGACGTGCATGCGATGATGACCTTTGTTTCGGACGGGCGAAATGACGCGCAAAAGGCGCTTTTGTCGGCCAATGAACGCTATGTGCAAAGTGCGTCAGACGCCAACGCCGCCATGAGCCGCGAAATTGGCCTGCCGTTCTGTCTTGGGGTTCAGGACTTCAAGAACGAACACTATGGCGCCTGCGTTGATCGCCTGTTTCCGGTGCGCTACATGACCCACCGTCTGGGCGGCAGCTTTGCGCAACGTGACATCATCGCCTGGACCCTGCTTGAGGCCGCATTGCGCGCCAAACGCTTTGATCTGGCGCTGGGTCTGGCGAATGAACGTACCGCCCTCAAACCCACCTCGGTGCAAAACTGGCGCTCTGTGGCGCGGGCCTTCAAGGGGTTGGGTGATACCGGCAACGCCGACCGTGCCAACGCCCGGGCGCAATCACTGATCGCCACCTGAGCCAGTCGTAAGGTGCGTATTTCTGCGGCACCCTAACTAACGCCAGCGGTGGCGGTGACGCGCCAGCCAAAGCGAGGTCAGTACCAGTTGCATGTCGCGGTATATCCCTTGGTCGACACCTTGCATCAGATCGTCAAAACTGACGATACGCACCTTGATATCTTCGCCTTCTTCCGCCAATCCGCCGCCTGCTGAACGGGTACTGAAATCTCCAATCCCGACAAACAGATTGACAAAATCGCTGTTGGCGCCGGGGCTGGAATAGACCCCGGCCACCGGGAACAACTGTGACAATTCCAGCCCCGCCTCTTCTATCACTTCGCGGTGGGCCGCCATTTCGGGGGGTTCGCCCGGGTCAACCAAACCCGCCACCGGTTGCCAAAGCCACGGGTCACGATCGCCGCCCATGAACAGGGGCGCGCGAAACTGTTCGACCATCAGAACTGCGTCCGCATCCGGGTCATAAGGCAGCACAACCGCCGCCTGCCCCAGCATCTGTGCACCGCGGTTCAACACTTTGCTCATTTCACCGTCATAGCGGCGATATTGCAGATCCATCTCTTCGGCCGCAAAGAAATTGCTGTATTTGCGGTGGCGTTTGTGTACCACAATATCGCGGGTCAGGTCGCGCGTGGCCCCAACCGAACGGGCCTGCGCCGCGACATAGGATGCCGCGCGAATGTGGATGCCCGGCAACCGGGCGGCAATCTGGTCGGGCGTCAACTGGCCGATCTGGGCCATGATCTCATCCGCAGCCGCCACGGCAATATCACCCCATTGCGCCACCCATTGCCGGTGGGTAAAAGGTGCACCTTTGGCTGCCCCGAATTCTTGCGGCCAGAACACCTGAACCTCGGTCCTTTCACCGTTCGCCAGGGTAACGGGCAATGGGATCGGGTGTAATCCATAGCCGCCCTGATAAAACACCAAACTGGCCAGTTCATTCGCATCAACAAGAGGCATCACCATCCCGCTGATAACTGCGCCCAACTGGTCACAAAAGATCACCGCTGGCTGGTCGGGGGCGTCATGGATCGCCCGACCGGCCAATTCAGCCGTTACCAGATCATCCGGCACAACCGCACGCCCAAGCAATTTTTCCAATAACGCCAGATGCATCAGCGGACCGCAAATAAATACGTCAGACATCGCCTAAGTCACCTTAACTTTACTGGTTAGTTCCATCTTTTCTTTGCGTAATCCGTAATCAACCCGGCCAGGACACCCCCCACCAGCAACGTTCCAATCAGGGTCGGCACCAGCATGATCCAGCCATACCCCATGGCGATCTTGAAGATTGCCGCCAAGGCTTCGATCGGACCATCATAGCGGTTGCGCATGGCCAGGCGGAACATCTCGTAACAGCCTTGTATGAACAACGCCCAAAACACCATTGCCACCATGCCGGTCAACCCGTTGTTGATTGCCGAAGTCACCCCACGCCCGGCCCGACGACCCATGATAGTCCAGCCACAAACAAGGCCCAAGCCCATGTTTATATAGGTGAAATATCCGAAATCCGTACCCTCGGGCATCAGTGAAATATATTGCCCTGACACAATGAACGCCAACAGCGCCAGCGATCCTGCGGCGAACAATTTGGCCGCGGTTGGCTGGGCGGTGGACTGGGTGTTGGGCTGCATGGCTTGGCTGCTCTGAGTTAGGGCTCTCGCGTTATATTCACGGGTTATGGTGATTGGAGTAACATCAACCGCCGCATTTTCAAAGGCCGCAGCGCAGGAGGGCAGATAGAAATTTCACATCCGCCGGAACCTGTCGTCACCCCCCCCCGGCCGCAATCCCTGCAATCCCCGCAATCCCGCAATGGCGGTTACCAGATCAGGCCAGGCAAGGACCGGTTGAAAACTGGCCTAAAGCACCCCGTCCAACACAGTCAGCAAGCGATCCATTTCATCTTTCGAGGTGTAGTGGGTGAACGACAGCCGCAACACCCCTTTGGCCATATCGACCCCCATCGCCTCTAACGCCCGCACCGCATAGAAATCACCGCCCCCCGCCATGATACCGGCGCGGGCAAGATCGGCGCTGACCGCTTCGCCATTGCCGGACAGGGCCAAAGCCACGGTCGGCGCGCGAATACCTGCATCGGACGGGCCGATCAGGCGCACGGAATTGCGCCCGGAACCTGGGCTGGACACCGCATCAAGCAACGGCTGCAACAGGCGCGTTTCATGGGCGCGCATCAGGTTGTGAACAAAGGCACCGCGGGCAACGGCGCCTTTGGCCGGACCGCCGTGATGATCGCACAGTTGATCAAGGTAGTCGGCGATTCCGGCCGAGGCCGCGATCTGGGCGTGGTCCGGGCCTGAGGGGGTGAAACGCTGGTACAAAGTGTCGGCGTTGAAGTAATGCCCTTGATTGGGAAGCATCTCGCCCAGCGCCCGGCGGATCACCATTATTCCCTGATGCGGACCATAGGTCTTATAGGCCGAAAACATATAAATATCGGGGCCAAGCTGGCCAACGTCCACCAGACCGTGCGGCGCGTAAGACACGCCATCAACGCAGGTGAATGCGCCCGCTGCATGGGCCATTGCGGTGATCTCACTGACCGGGTTAATTTCGCCTATGACGTTGGAACAATGGGGGAAACAAACCAATCTTACCTTCTGATCCAGCAGGTTTTCCAGATCAGCCGTATCCAGATGGCCGGTGTCCGGGTTGATCCGCCATTCGCGGATCTCAACGCCATCCTGCGCCAGGCGGCGCCACGGCCCGGTATTGGCCTCATGGTCCTGATTGGTGACAATAATCGCCTCGCCCGGTTTCATCCATTGCCGCACCGCCTGGGCCAGAACATAGACGTTCTGACTGGTTGACGGCCCAAAGCTCAACTCGTCCCGGGTAACGCCCATGATGGCGGCCAGGCGGCTGCGCGCCTCGTCCATCTCTTCTCCGGCCAGTCTGGACGCCTCGTAAGGCGCGTAAGGCTGGACTTTGCGTTGGGTGTAATACCGGGTCAGCCGGTCAATCACCGGCTTGCAGGTATAGGACCCGCCAGCGTTTTCGAAAAACGCCTGGCCTTGCAGGGAAGGCTCTGAAAAGGCGGGAAATTGTGCGCGGACAAAATCAATGTCCAGTTGGGTTTCACTCACGGGGGGGCCTCATGCAAATCAAACAAGGCCCCGGCAGGATATCGAAGCCTGGTTATTATTGGGCGCATTTGTCGTCCGGTTTCAAGAGGTGATTTCACCGCTAGCGCGGTTCGGATTTCAAACCCTTGTAGATCGACCAGCACATCAGCAACAGGATCAGGGTAAACGGCAATCCGGTCGAGATGACCATCGCCTGCAAGCCGATAAGCCCGCCGCCCAGCAACAGCACAATCGCCACCGCCCCTTCAAAGATGCACCAGAATACCCGCTGGGTGACCGGCGCGTCGACCTTGCCGCCCGCCGTAATCGTGTCAATCACCAACGAACCTGAGTCCAACGAGGTGATAAAGAACACCACCACCAGAATGATGCCGATGAACGAGGTGATCCCGGCCAATGGCAATTCGCCCAGCATCTTGAACAACTGCAATTCCAGAGCCGCATCCTGAGCGCCGGTGAACCCGTCCTGCACCACCTGCTGAATGGCTGTGCCGCCAAACACGCTCATCCACAAAACACAGACCATCGACGGGATCAGCAGCACGCAGATCAGAAATTCGCGCACCGTTCGGCCCCGGCTGACCCTTGCGATGAACATGCCGACAAATGGTGACCAGCTGATCCACCAGGCCCAATAAAACGCGGTCCAGCCTTGGGAAAAGTTCACGTCTTGGCGACCCACGGGCATCGACAGGGCAAACAGGTTTTCACCGTAAGCCAGCAGGCTGTCGGCAAAGCCGGTCAGAATGGCCAGCGTCGGCCCGACCAGCAACACAAATATCAGCAGCAGGAACGCCAACGCCATGTTGATTTCCGACAGGGTTTTCACCCCGCCATCAAGCCCGCGCATCACCGAAACCAATGCAATTGCAATGATCACCGTGATCAGGATCACCTCGGTGGTAGCGCCGGTGGGAATGCCGAACAATTCGTTCAGACCCGCAGTTACCTGGGTCGCGCCAAAGCCCAGAGAGGTCGCCAATCCGAACAATGTGGCAAACACCGCCAATGTGTCGATGATATGCCCGGCCCAACCCCAGACCCGTTCACCAAAGATCGGATAAAATGCCGACCGGATGGTCAGGGGCAGGCCCTTGTTATAGGTGAACAACGCCAGCGCCAAAGCCACGGTGGCATAGATCGCCCAGGGGTGCAGCCCCCAGTGATAGATCGTCGCCGCCATGCCCAGCCGGACCGCGGCGTTCGAATCTCCGGCAGCCGCGCCCAAAGGTGCCCAATCGGTCCGCACGCCGCCGCCTTCAGGCACCACCATGCCGCCCATCGAACTGGAAAAGTGGCTGATTGGTTCGCTGACGCCGTAAAACATCAGGCCAATGCCCATGCCCGCGGCAAACAGCATGGCAAACCAGCCGATATAGCCATAATCGGGCACCGCCTCTTGGCCGCCCAGACGCACCTTGCCCAAAGGCGAGACGATCAGGAACAGGCAGAACAGCACAAAAATGTTGGCGGCACCGATAAAGAACCAGTCGAAGGTCGAGGTGACAGCCGGGCGCAGCCAACTGAACAATTCGGTCGATTGTTCCGGCAGCGCCAGCGCATAAAACACAAACGCCACAATTGAGATACCCGAGATCAAAAACACCGGGGTATGGATGTCAAACCCAAACGGCCCCAGTTTGCCCCGTATGTTGTCTTGTCCCACCTCATAAGATGTGTCGATAAGGTTCGCGGCCCCCTCCGGACCCGGTATTCCCTGGTTGGTTGTATCGGCCAATGCCGCCTCCTGTTGCTGGATAGTCGGGTCTGGGTTTGCGGGGCGTTTGGCCGTGATGATTCAGCCGGTCCTGCTGTTGGAATCGTTGCGTATTCTCCTGGTTTTTGCAGGTTCTCCGCCTTTCTCAGGCAGGGTCCGCCCCCTTGGTCAAAGGCGGGCGGGTATGGCCAGCGTGCCGTTTGCACAGGTGTTTCGCTACAGGTAATGTGGCGTCACAAGGCCGGGTGACGCAATTTTTCGCGACCCATCCTCAACCGTGACCGATATTTCAGGTCACGCAAATCGCTGTTTGTGGCCTTACTGTTTGTGGCCCTACAGATCAACACAAGCCTGCGCGCGACCGGTGCCTGACCCGCCCTTTGGCACCGATGAACTGGCCGCATGGGAATTTACAGGGGGCGGATTTTACACCGCCCTACCCGCTCAGGCGTTCACATCGACCACAACCCGGCCCCGAACCTGACCTTTCAGAATGTCCCGGCCCAGATCCGGCAGATCGCTCAGACTCGCAGGCACAATCATCGCCTCAAGCTTGTCCATCGGCAAATCCCGGGCAATCCGCCCCCAGGCGCGCACGCGGTTGTCATAAGGTTGCATGACGGAATCGATCCCCAAAAGGTTCACCCCCCGCAGCAGGAACGGTATCACCGATGCAGGCAACCCGGCGCCGCCAGCCAGCCCCACAGCCGCCACCGATCCACCGTATTTGATCTGCCCCAGAACCCGTGCCAACATCGCGCCACCAACCGCATCAATGCACCCGGCCCAGGCCTCGGCCTCCAGGGGGCGCTTTACCGTCTCGTTGATTTCATCACGCGCCACAATCTGCGTGGCCCCCAGCGACGTCAGATACGGCGCCGCCTCTGGCCGCCCGGTCACCGCCGCCACGCCGTAACCCAGGTTCGTCAGAATGGCCGTCGCCACCGAACCAACACCCCCCGCAGCACCCGTCACCAAAACCGGGCCATTGCCAGGCAAAACCCCATGATCCTCCAACGCCATCACCGCCAGCATCGCGGTAAACCCGGCCGTGCCAACCGCCATCGCCGCCCGCGCATCCAAACCGGTCGGCAAAGGCACCAGCCAATCGGCCTTCACCCGGGCCTTTTGCGCATAGCCACCCCAATGCGCCTCGCCCACGCGCCAGCCGGTCAGAACAACCTTGTCACCAACGCCATACCGCCCATCCGATGACGACTCGACAGTGCCGGCAAAATCAATCCCCGGCACATGCGGATAATTCCGAACCAAGCCAGCCCCAGGCCCAATGCACAACCCATCCTTATAATTCAGCGTCGAATACTCGACCGCAACCGTAACCTCGCCCGCCGGCAGATCACTCAGCTCAAGTCCTTTGACTGCGGCGCTCGTTTTGCCACTTTCTGCATCTTTCTCAACCACCAACGCGTTGAACATCACAATCTCCTTCATTCATCTTGCAAGTTAAACTCCCGTCCCGTTGCCTCGCAATTTCACGCCAGGCACCGACATCAAAACCAATTCACCAAACCATCATAGGCCACTTCTGACAGGTGATCATCAGTAAATTCTGATGAACATCATCACCTTGAAGACAAACCGAGCATTGTGGAATTGCCCCAAGCATCCTAGAAGGCCTCAATTGCGCTGCCTTGGGGGAAAACGCAACATGCAGGAACCGGCCATTACGCCAGAGTTGATCGCCGCCCACGGGCTAAGCGAGGATGAGTTCAAGGAAATCATCCGCATCCTGAACCGCGAGCCGAATTATACCGAACTGGGCATATTCTCGGCGATGTGGAACGAACATTGTTCCTATAAATCCAGCAAGAAATGGCTGCGCACCCTGCCTGTGACCGGCCCGCAAGTGATCTGCGGTCCCGGTGAAAACGCCGGCATTGTCGATATCGGTGATGGCCAATGTGTGGTCTTCAAGATGGAAAGCCACAACCACCCTTCCTACATCGAACCTTATCAGGGGGCCGCCACCGGGATGGGCGGCATCCTGCGCGATGTGTTCACCATGGGGGCGCGGCCCGTTGCGGCAATGAATTCGCTGTCGTTTGGCGTGCCGGACCACCCGAAAACCCGCCAGTTGGTCAATGGCGTGGTGGCGGGCATCGGCGGCTATGGCAATTGTTTCGGGGTGCCGACTGTGGGCGGTGAAACCCGGTTCCATGCGGCCTATAACGGCAATTGCCTGGTCAATGCCTTTGCTGCCGGACTGGCACAGACCGACCAGATATTCTATTCCGCCGCGTCCGGTGTCGGCATGCCGGTGGTTTACCTGGGCGCCAAGACCGGGCGTGACGGGGTTGGCGGCGCCACCATGGCCTCGGCCGAATTTGACGACACGATCGAGGAAAAGCGCCCCACCGTGCAGGTCGGCGACCCGTTCTGCGAAAAGCGCCTGATGGAGGCAACGCTGGAACTGATGGCGACCGGGGCGGTGATTTCCATTCAGGACATGGGGGCAGCCGGGCTGACCTGTTCGGCGGTGGAAATGGGCGACAAAGGCGGGCTGGGCGTTCGGCTTGATCTGGACGCGGTGCCACAGCGTGAAGAAAACATGACGGCCTATGAAATGATGTTGTCGGAATCCCAGGAACGCATGCTGATGGTGCTGCGCCCGGAGCTTGAGGCCGAGGCCCGCGCCGTGTTCGACAAATGGGACCTTGATTTCGCCATTGTCGGCGAAACCATCGCCGAAGACCGGTTTATCATCTACCACAAAGGCCGTGTGGTGGCCGACCTGCCGCTGGCCACCCTGTCAGGCTCGGCCCCCGAATATGACCGCCCCTGGGTGGAAACGCCGCCCGCCGAACCGCTGGACAATGTGCCTCAGATTGACCCGGTAGATGGCTTGCGTGTCTTGATCAGCTCTCCCAATTACGCATCAAAGTCATGGGTTTACGAGCAATATGATACAATGGTCATGGGTGACACCAACCGCACGCCGGGGATTGGCGCCGGCATCATCCGGGTGCATGGCACCGACAAGGCGCTGGCATTCACCTCGGATGTGACGCCCAGATATGTGATGGCCAACCCGGAACGCGGCGGCGCACAGGCGGTGGCCGAGGCCTATCGCAACCTGACCGCAGTCGGGGCCACGCCTTTGGCCTGCACTGACAACCTTAACTTTGGCAACCCGGAAAAGCCCGAGATCATGGGCCAGTTCGTTGGCGCCATCAAAGGCATTGGTGCGGCTTGCCTGGCCCTGGACATGCCGATCGTGTCCGGCAATGTATCCCTTTATAACGAAACCGACGGGGCGGGCATTCTGCCGACACCAACCATCGGCGGCGTCGGAATTCTGACGCATATGGACGACATCATCGGCA
>JAKITO010000067.1 GCA_021648025.1 Paracoccaceae bacterium | reverse complement strand
TGTGGCCAATATCCTCGCCATCGCCACCCTGTCCGACCCCGATTCACGATCGCTCAGCACCAGATGCCCGGCCCCCGAACGCACCGCGTCTTCGGCCTCGGAACGGATACGGGTCAGCGCCTCGCCCAGCGCCCCGGTGCCGGCCTCGAAGCTACAGTCGATCTCGGCCAGTGGCGCATTGAACTGGCCAATCAGCGCCTCAAACTGGGCATTACCGACAAACGGGCTTTCCAACACGATAATTTCGGTCTGGTTGGAGCTTTCATCCAACACGTTTTTCAGATTGCCAAACCGGGTTTTCAGGCTCATCACCCGGTATTCGCGCAATGAATCAATCGGTGGGTTGGTCACCTGAGAAAAGTTCTGGCGAAAGAAATGACTAAGCGGGCGATACCTTTTGGACAAAACAGCCGACGGCGTATCATCCCCCATCGACGCAATCGCCTCTTTGCTGTCTTCAGCCATCGGCGCCAGAATTTGTTCAAGCTCTTCAATGGAATACCCGGCGGCGATCTGGCGTTTGCGCAGCTCTTCCCCCTCAAACAACGCAAACTCACTCACCCCGGCCAGCGCGGAATCGGCATCGTTGATCTTGCCGACCCATTCGCCAAAGGGCCGCGCGGCGGCCAGCTTGTCCTTGATTTCGGTGTCGTGAAACAGCTTGCCCGTTTTCATATCCACCGCCAGCATCTGACCGGGACCAAGCGCGCCTTTTTCCACCACCCGCGCCTCGTCCACCGGCACCATTCCGGTCTCGGACCCGGCAATCAGCAGCCCGTCACCCGTCACCACATAACGCATTGGCCGCAGCCCATTGCGGTCCAGCCCGGCGCAAACCCAGCGCCCATCGGTCATCGCCAATGCGGCGGGGCCGTCCCACGGCTCCATCACCGAATTGCAATAAGAATACATGTCGCGCCAGGCCTGCGGCAGTTCCACCGCCTGCTTGGACCACGATTCAGGCACCAGCATGGTCTTGGCCATCGGCGCGTTGCGCCCGGCCCTTACCAGCACCTCGAACACCGCATCCAGTGCGGCGGAATCCGACGAACCACGGGCGATGATCGGCTTGATATCCTCGGCCATCTCTCCAAACGCCGAAGACGCCATGCGAATCTCGTGGCTTTTCATCCAGTTGACGTTGCCTTTCAGCGTGTTGATCTCGCCGTTATGGGCCAACATCCGAAACGGCTGGGCCAGCCACCATTGCGGAAACGTGTTGGTCGAATAGCGTTGATGATAAATCGCAAACGCCGATTTAAACCGCTCATCGCGCAGATCGGGGTAAAAATCCGCCACCTGCTCGGCCAGCATCATGCCTTTGTAAACAATCGACCGGCACGACAACGACGCCACATAAAGCCCGTTAATCCCCTGCTCTGCCGCCGCCTTTTCAATCCGGCGTCGGATCACATACAACTCGCGCTCAAACCGTTCCTCATCCACGCCTTTGGAATTGGAAATCAGGATCTGTTCAATCTCGGGCCGGGTCGCGTTGGCCTTTTCCCCAAGACACCCCACCTCGACCGGCACATGCCGCCAGCCGTAAATCGAATAGCCTTTGCGCAAAACCTCAGTCTCGACAATGGTGCGGCAGGCCTCCTGTGCGCCAAAATCGGTGCGCGGCAAAAACACCTGCCCCACGGCCATCATCTGATCCGGGTTGGGTTCGTGGCCTGTGCGCCTGATCTGGTCGTAGAAAAACGGCACCGGAATATCCAGCAATATGCCCGCTCCATCGCCGGTCTTGCCATCCGCATCGACAGCGCCGCGATGCCAGACCGCCTTAAGCGCATTGATCCCGGCCTCGACCACGCCGCGGCTTTTCTTGCCATCAATCGACACCACCAACCCGACACCGCAGGACGAATGCTCATCGGCCTTTGAGTACATGCCATTTTTCGCCAGCCATTCGCGTTTGGCCTCTTCGCGTTTCACCCAGCGCGCATCGTATTTGGTCATCAGGCGTCTCCCTCGACAAAGCTGTGCCCGGCTTCCCACTCCGCACGCGTTGCGCGGCGGTGTTCACCGGACAGGGGGACCGAAGCCATGGCCCGGTCCACATAAATCTCAGATTGCAGCGGCCAGTCCAATGCAGCGTCGAACAACCCCGGCATCAGATCATAAGGCGCGTCCGCCGGTGCCGTATCCCGCATCCAAAGGTGCGACCCGCCACTCCAGCGTTGGCACATGCGGCAATGGCAGGCACCGGGCCTTGGGTCGTGGGCATCCATGACCCGCACCGTGACCGCGCCGCACAGGCATCTGCCTTTTAGCTTTGTCATGACCTTGATCCTCTATTCACTTACCGGGTCAGTATGTATGACCTTTATCGGATTTTTCCTCATTGCGATGTAGCGGCCTTTTCACCCGGTTTAGGATGTGCAAAACGGATAAAACACCGTTTCAGCCATGCACAAAGCCAACAAAACCACCATTTTCGTCATTCCGCCGCTTTTGTCGTGTTTACGTCGAACTGCCTTAAGATCGCCCCGGCGCAATCGCGCCCGTCCCGGATTGCCCACACCACCAGCGATGCCCCACGTACAATGTCGCCCACCGCATAGACGCCCGACATCCCTGTCGCGCCGCTGTTGTACTCTGCCCTGACTGTGCCCCAATTGGTCACCGGCAATTCCTTTTGGTCCCAAAGGCTTGGAAGATCTTCAGGCTCAAACCCCAGCGCCTTGATCACCAGATCCGCCTTTTCCACGTAATCTGCACCCTCAATCACCTCAGGCGCCTGCCGCCCGCTTGCATCCGGTGCGCCAAGCCGCATCTTTTGCACCATCACGCCGCTAACAGCCTTATCACCCAGAAACCGTACTGGTGATCTAAGCCATTCAAATATAACGCCTTCTTCCTCGGCGTTGGTTACTTCCCGTAAGCTTCCCGGCATGTTCGCGCGGTCCCGTCGGTAAAGGCACTTCACACTGACCGCGCCTTGCCGGATGCTGGTACGAACACAATCCATCGCCGTATCACCGCCGCCAATCACCACCACGCGCCTACCCTTGGCGTTCATCCGCCCGGATTCAAAGTCAGCCACCTCATCACCAAAGCTTTTTCGATTGCTGGAAGTCAGGAAATCAATAGCTTTTTCAATACCTTGAAGCCTGGTGCCCGGCATCTCAAGGTCACGCGACTTGTAAACTCCGGTGGCGATGATCACCGCATCATGCTCGGCCCTGATGGCGGTGAAAATATCCGCGTCCACATCACAATTCAGCACAAATTCAACGCCGCCCTCGGCAAGCTGATCATTGCGACGCATCACCACATCTTTTTCCAGCTTGAAACCCGGAATGCCATACATCAACAGCCCCCCGGCGCGATCATGCCGGTCATAGACGGTCACCTGAACACCGGCGCGCCGCAGCACATCCGCCGCCGCCAGCCCGCCCGGCCCTGCGCCAATTATCCCAACGCTTTCAACACGTTCCTGCGCCGGGGCGATTGGCTGAACCCAGCCTTTTTCCCAGGCCAGATCGGTAATATATTTCTCGACCGCCCCGATCGTGACGGTCTCATGTCCCGATTGTTCGATCACACAATTGCCTTCGCACAGCCGGTCCTGCGGGCAAATCCGGCCACAAATCTCGGGGAAAGTATTGGTTAACTGGCTTAGTTCATAGGCTTCCCTGAGCCGCCCCTCAGTCGTCAGTTTCAGCCAATCGGGGATATTATTGTGCAGCGGGCAATGGGTCTGACAATAGGGCACGCCGCACTGACTACAACGACTAGCCTGCTCTGCCGCCTTGGCCTCGGCGAACTCAGCATAAATTTCACCAAAATCCCCCCGGCGCGCATCAGCGTCACGCTTTCCCGGCATGTCCCGATCAATCTGTACAAATTTAAGCATCACTTGCTTAGCCACGAGTAGAATCTCCATGAATTGCCCGGTCGACAATGAGTAATGCAACAAACGGCGGATTAAAAGTCAAAACTATTGACCTATTATTGGCGCTCAAGCGGGCAATGGCCTGATTTTAGTGACGCTACCGCAAATTTAGGTACTAATCCGTACTTAATTTCAGGCTTTCTATTGACTCCAACCACTTATACCCATGCCATAAGCCCCAACCAAACGGACCCGTCGTCGCCATGCCGCTTTTACAACTGATTCTCGTGGCCGTGATCCAGGGCATAACCGAATTCCTGCCGGTGTCTTCCTCTGGGCATCTGATTCTCTTGCCAGCCCTGACCGACTTTCAGGACCAGGGTCAATTGATCGACGTTGCCGTCCACGTGGGCACATTGGGCGCAGTGGTTCTTTATTTTTGGCGGGACGTGAAACTCGGCCTTGTCGGCCTGCCACGATTGTTGACCGGACACGCCGACACCCCCGGCGCACGTTTGGCATTGGGGTTGATCATCGCCACTATTCCGGTGGTTTTGGCGGGGGCGATTTTGCATTTTACCGGCCTCAGCGCTCAGATGCGCAACGTCACGGTGATCGGCTGGACCATGTTGATATTCGGTCTGGTCCTGTACCTTGCCGATCAGTGGGGCGGCACCAGAAAACAATCATCAGACTGGTCTTGCAAGGACGCGCTGATCATGGGGTTGTGGCAGGTTTTATCATTGATCCCAGGGACGTCGCGCTCTGGCATTACCATCACCGGCGCCCGCCACCTTGGGTACAAACGCCAGGATGCGGCACGTCTGTCCATGCTGATGTCGATCCCGACGATCATCGCCTCAGGTGTTCTATTGGGCACCGAAGCGGTCATGAATGCCGATGCGACTGCACTTAGAGACAGTGTAATTGTGGCCGGGTTGGCCTTTGTCTGCGCCCTGATCGCGCTGGCCGTCATGATGCGCCTGTTAAATCGGGTCAGTTTCACGCCATACGTTATCTATCGGGTAATCCTTGGCATCGTGCTTCTGACTTATGCCTACGGAACCTAAGACCTTAAATTTGCAGCAGATTGTTTGATCGCGTCATACTGGCCGGACGGACGGAACCGCCACAGGTAATCCGGCAGGATCGTGGCCATCGGCACCGGTTCAATGCCCAGATCAGCAAATCCCCTGGCCCCGTCTGGCACCACGTTGTCGCGGGTCAATCCGCGCAGCTGATCCCGGGTCAGAATCTTGTTCTCTACCAGCCCCAGACTCAACTTTTGCATCATATCAAAATTCCAGGCCATCAACCGGGCCATCAAATTCGGCATCTCAAGCACCAGCCGTTTGCGGTGGATCACGCCCAACATCGTATCGACCAGCCCCCGCAACGACGCAACCTCGGGCCCACCCAGTTCATAAGTACCGCGCGCCTCGCCCAGCACGCAATTGACCGCGGCTTTGGCCAGATCGTCTACATATACGGGCTGAAGCCGTGTCGCAGCCGCGGCCAACGGCAAAACCGGGCCAAACCGGGTCAAACCCGCAAACCGGTTGAAAAACTTGTCTTCGGTTCCGAACACCGCCGAGGGACGCAAAATCACCGCGCCAGGCATGTGATCCTTAACCGCGGCCTCAGCCAACGCTTTGGTCCGGGAATAATCACAATTGCTGTCAGCATCGGCACCAATAGCCGAGACATGAACGAAGCGTTCAATGCCAGCCCTGGCCGCAAGGCGCGCAATCCGTCCAGCCCCATCCACATGGACTGCCTCAAAACTGTTGGCACCGGTCTCGTTGACGATACCCACACAATTGACAACCGCATCAGCCCCTTGCAAGGCGCGCGCCACAGAAGCCTCATCGCGGATGTTGCAAAGCACCGGCTCGACCTGGCCGACCGTCCCATAGGGTTTTACAAACAACGCCTCGTTTGGTCGTCGTGTCGCCACCCGAACCCGCCATCCTTCCAGCGCCATGCGACGTGAGACATAGCGCCCGACAAATCCTGAACCGCCGAAAATCGTAACAAGTTGGGACATTCCAAGCCTCCTGCTGTGGTTTCTGCTTACCCGCCTGTCGGCCTTCAAACAAGGCGCAAATTCGTCCCACCAGCTTGCACGCCTCAGTTCAGACCACCTGAAATGGGTCGGCTTTGTCCAATTGGCACAGGTGTACAAAGAAAGCATGAAGGCGGGCGTAGAATTAGTTTGACACCCCGGCACACGAGGCTTAGATGCACGGCTCACGACACTTGGCCCAGGTGGCGGAATTGGTAGACGCGCTAGCTTCAGGTGCTAGTATTCGCAAGGATGTGGAGGTTCGAGTCCTCTCCTGGGCACCAAAAATCCTCATTACCGTTATCTTTCAATGACTTAGCAGTCAATTTTGTCCCACCCAATTCCCCGCCGCTCGAAAGTGGGACACTTTGGGTTTCCACCTCACCATACGCAAAATCCTTCATCGCATTCCTGGCCCGCAGTTTTTGGCTGGCCGCACGCGTATAGCGGATCACCTCCTTCGAGGTCTTGTGGCCGGTGATAGCCATGATCTCATACTCACTGCGCCCAAGTTCCGCGAGTCGCGCCGCCGCTGCTTTGCGAAGTCCATGGATCGAGCAGTTGGGAAGCCCCGCTTCATCGCACCACGCGCGCACTTTGCTGCCAAAGCCGTTGGCCGTGAAGGGCTTGCCATACGCCGTCACCAGAAAAGTTTCAGCTCCACAACGCGTGGCGTCGATAATCCGGCGCAGCTCGGGCACAATTGGAATTTCCATATCAACGGGGCTGCGATTGCGGTTTTTCTGTTGGGTGAACACCAACCAGCCATTCCGAACCTGTTTGGGCCCAAACAAGACAATGTCCGACCTTCTCTGCCCTGTATATAAGGCCAGTGCGAGTGTCAGCCTGGCCATAGTTCCTACCGGATGTGTTTTTTCAAACTTGCGAATCTCTTCCAGTGTCCAGGAATGATAGCCCTGAGAACCAGAGGAAAAGTAGCTGACTTCTTTGGCTGGGTTTTGCGTCACCAGATCATTCTCAACGGCGTGTTTGAACAATTGGCACAGGGCTTTGATCATCCCATTGGCAGATTCCGGTTTATCCACCTTGGCATCGCACCGTTTGCGGATATGACGCGGCAGCAGCATTGAGTACGGTTTTTCACCGTCATTCTTGTTTTGGCAAAACCGCTCAAGAATGCCGCGCCTGACTCGCTGAGTGCGCGGGTCAAGGCGTTTGAAATCGGCAGACTGGAAATATTGCACACAAAGCCAGCGAATAGATTTTCGGTCATGTCTGGTTGGTTGATCAGGCTTGCCCCGACGCTTAGGGACGAACCGCCCATCAAGTGCCAGATGATAGGCGTCAAAAAATGCCAATGATCCTTTTGGTCCGGGCAGTCGGATTTTTGGTTGACCTTTGCGGCCAAGATACAAACGGACATTGCCATGCCGGTCCCGATCCTCAACCACATATTTAACCTTGATGCTCACCATGGCCGATCAATCCCAGGGGTTGGCGTCATCATTGCGTGCGTCAAGAGCATCGAAAGCCTTGTCCAAAGCGCGAAGATCCCAAATCCGTCGCCCGCCCACGTGTTTTGGGCGCGGCATTTGTTTCTCGCATACCAGCCGATCAAAGCCTGTTGGCGACAACCCAACATATCCCGCTGCCTCAACCCGGTTGAGCCCACGCCTGAAGGGCAGGGGTATCGCGCGGGTCGACAAGGGTCGAGGCTGTTCATCCATCGGGAAAATCTCGGTAAATCCAACATGTCCTCAGATTCAACGAGGGCGCCAGTATCCCCAACCCGTTCGTATTATCTCACTGTTACCCCAGCATGTGTCAGAGGCAGGTTTTGATATCCAGCAAATCTCACAAAACGAGCTTAACCAACTGGCCGTCAAAATGTCCGAAAGCTATCCAGAGCACTATTTGTGGGAGAACCTGGAATGGTACGCTGATATGATGGACCTTCCGCGCATTTAAGCGCGGCGGGGCCAGACCGGGTTGGATTGAGCGTTCCCTCAGTCCGCCGCCACATAGTACACACTGCGCCCGCCACCGACCTGCCGGATGCGTTCAAGTTCGACCAGGCGGGCAAAGTCGTTCTTGCGCGAGGCAACGGAGCGGCCTGATATTTGGCCATATTCCCGTTGGGTGATAGAGCCGTGTTCGGCGATATGTTCCAGGATAAGACGATGGTGCAGTTCCAGGCGGGGTTGTCCGGCAGGCAAGGATTTTTGCACACGTTTCAGCTCATCCAGAATACCTTCGGCGAAGTATTCCAGCCAGTTGCTGAACTCGGCTCCACCCTTCAAATCATAATAATCGCCCTGCTCACCCACCATCCGAAAATAGCGGGTGACATTGCGGTTGTAGTATTCCTCAAACGAAAAGATCGGGAATACATCCAGACCTGACATGCCCAGAATACCGGTGGTCATCAGCCGGGTAGAACGGCCATTTCCGTCCATAAACGGGTGGATGATCACCGCCTGTTTATGGAACAATCCAGCCGACAGGATCGGGTCCAATTCATCGACATTGTCGCGCAGATACGCGAACATCGCATCACACAGATCGGCTATATCGCCGTGATCAGGCGGCAGGAAAACAGTGCTGTCAGCCACACGCGGGTCGCGGATTATGACCGGTTTCTGGCGGATATGGCCAACATCATAGGGGTTCTCCATCAACCCCTCGACCACCATGCCCTGAACGGTTTCAAAAGTAGAGGTGCTAAGCTCGAAACGCCCTGACTTAACGCGGGACTGCACCCATTCCAGCGCCCGGTTGTAGTTGAGCACTTCGCGTTCGGTATCGCGCGCCTGTGCCGGAGCGTCTTTGAGCAGACGTTTGACGTCTGTCAGCGGCAGAGGATTGCCCTCGATACTGGTTGACGCATGTGCCGAAAGCGCCCGTGCGGCATGTGTCAACCGGGCCAACCGCGCCTCAGACAGGTTACTGGCCCGGATCATGCCAAGTGCTTCGCCAATCTCGCGAATTGTGCGCAGGAACCTGGGCCGGATAGTGTAACGAGGATCAAACATGTAGCCAAATACTAGCCGAATACTGGCCGATTAGCAAATCGGAATGGCCGCTAATTCCAGCCTCGAAAACCTGGCCAACCTCAGATCAGTCCCTTTTGTCTCAGCCATTTTATCTGTGCCACCGACATGTCGCAAGGATCCTGTATATCTTCCGGGATAGCAATTTGGTTTGTGCCAAAGCAGATATTCCAGTCGAACTCTTCGACGGGTATGTCCCAGGCTGCAAGTTTTTCCTGTGCCGTTATTTGGCCGGACTCTCCGGCTTTGTCGCGGTCAAACCAGAATCGAAGCTTCGGGTTATTTAATTTCCGAGACATCAAACCCAGCTTCGGTTTGGCCTCATCGGACAGATCTGAGCCCATCACGGCCACGACGTTGAACACGCCCGCCTCGACCAGTTTGGCGACATCAAACGGGCCTTCGACCACCAGCACGTGCCCGGTCTTGCGCGTCTGATCACGCGCAACGGGATCAAGCAGAAGCCTATCGAGATTGTAGAGTTCAGCGGATTTACGGAAGCCTTTGTAGGTTAGCCATTTGCCACCCGCCTCTTGTTGTTCCGGCGTGGTTGCCCGGCCAATATGGGTGAGGATTGTTGATGTGAGGATACCGTCTGTTTCCAGAAGTCCCCGCACCTGAAACACAATCCGATCCTTCAGGCGGGATCGCCCCTTGCGCAAGGAGCGGCTGGTTCAGTTTTCCCTCGATGCAATTTCCCTCATTGCGCTTTGTGCAGAGCGCGGGTGCGCAGTGTTTTTTGCGGTGTCATTGCATACTGCGCTTTGAGCATTGGGTTTGGCAGCATTGCTGCCAAGCAAGTTTGCAATTCTGCACTAATGTGCCCCGTTCAGCAGAGCTGGGACGGGATCGAATTGCGAAAACTTGCATGGGGGCGACCCCCATGACCCCCGAAAAACGCATTGCTCAATGGAGGCGGTAGAACCGCCGGGGCGTGGCTTCCCACACCTCGGAAACCGGTGAATTTCTGCACAATGTTTGGCTGAATACATCATCGGCCCTAAACTGTGAGACAAGAAATATGAGTGACCAATTCCAACTGCATCTGACCCCGGAAACCGAACTTGACGCCGAGCGTGCCCGTCAGGATCGGGAAACCCGCTATCGTCGTCAATACTGGCAGAAATACAAACAGACCCACGAGCGGGTGTGTCCGTCGTCAGAGTTTTTGGTTCCAGAGGCTGCATAATTTAAGCGAGTATCAGGCTCATCTGGTTGGTTTTATTATGCAGCGATCTTGCGGTGTTGCAAGCGCCGGGTTTCGAGTGTTTTTCGTTTGATCC
>JAKITO010000020.1 GCA_021648025.1 Paracoccaceae bacterium | reverse complement strand
GATCGACATGCAACAGCCCGTTTTCCATAATCGCCTCGCCTACTTCGACCCCGTCGGCCAGAACAAACATGCGTTGAAACTGACGCGCCGCGATGCCGCGATGCAGGAACACCCGCCCCTCGCTGTCGTCGCTTTGACGGCCCCGGATCACCAATTGGCGATCCTCAACGGTGATTGCCAGATCGTCCTCGCCAAACCCGGCCACAGCCAGTGTTATCCGATACGATGCGTCAGAGGTTTGTTCAATGTTATACGGGGGATAGCCTTCGTTGCCCGACTTGGCCGAGCGTTCCAAAAGGCGTTCCAACTGCTCGAACCCAAGCATATGCGGGTATGCACCCAAGGTAAGTTTAGACACGAATTTCGTCCTTATAGCCAAAGCGACGGTCCGTATGGTCCCGATTACGGCAACCCTACTGGGCAAATATGGGGGGAAGTGGTGGGATTAACAAGGGGTGCCTGCGACCGGGACGTAATGCTTGTCGCCCAGGCGTGCCGCAGGTTTCCGTTGCACACACCCCCGGTTACCACCGACATTCACCGCATGAAGTCACTGTTGATCGACGATCTGCAATACGCCCGCTTTTCCCCTGCGATCTTTGAACAGATGCGCAGCGGTGGCGTGGATTCGGTGCATGTCATGTCAATCCCGGAGCAAAAAGGGGCCATATCCCGGCGTAATACTGGGCCATTCGGTTTGATTTTGGCCAGCCCCCTGGAGCGCGCGGCCTTTCAGATAGCAGGCGCGATCCAGGGGCGCAGGCAATCATACATCAACTGTGCCACGACTGGCCTGCGTTCACCGCCACCTGGACGCCAGACATGATGACCGCACCTTATCCGATTGACGCAATGCTGCGCGCCAGCGGGCAATATTCTACTGATTTTCAGGAACTGGTGTTGAGTCTGGTGCTGGAACCATTTGGCGATCTGATCGACGGGTTGTTTGACCGGTTGTCGGCCCCCGACATGGCCCCGCTTGGTGGCTGTCGCATTCGGGGATGGAATGAAACGCGCGATCAATGAAATTCAAGGCATGGTCCTTAAGGCCGCGCGCGGGGCCGGGGTGCCACTGGGCATCGCCGAAGACCTGTCGGACTGCGTGCCTTTTGCACTTGCTGAAAATGCCCTGAACGATATTGCCGACATTCTGAACCGGGGCGAATTTTCGTCGCTTATTGGCGATATTGCCATGCTGGACTCGCAAATTTGCGGCCGACCAGGATCAAGGGTGCCGCACATGCCTGCCGGTCTGTTTCGTGCGCTTTGTGCGGCCCGCGGGATGGGCACACAACCTGACGTGGCCAGCGGCCCGCAAACCATCAGTGAAACGCATTGGGTGAAACTGGCGAAACTGGCCGCTTTGACCTATGTGCCCGCCACCGAAACCTCGCGTGTTTCCGGGGCCGGGGCCGACCTAAGCGATAACGACTAGGCTAAACTGGACTGAGCGGGTAACCTGACCTTGACCACTCAACAACACCCGAGTCGCCGTAATGAATGAACCTGTAGATATGTCGATGAAAACCAACGACGTTCTGCGTGTCGAGTTAGAGGTTTTCAGGCGAGAACATCGCGATCTGGACGAAGCAATATCAGCCCTGAACGACAAGGGCACGGGTGATCCGTTGACCCTCAAACGGCTGAAAAAGCAGAAACTGAAGCTGAAAGACAAAATTGCGGTGATTACCGACCGTCTGACCCCGGATATCATTGCCTAGGGTGTCAACCGGGCTATAGTGCGCGCTTAATCTTCACGCTTATTAGTCACTTGGGGTCTGGATATGGTGGGCATTTCAGTTGGGATCATAATGGGCAGTCAGTCGGACTGGTCGACGATGAAACAGGCGGCGGATATTCTGGATGTATTGGGTGTGGGTTATGAAACCCGCATCGTCTCGGCCCATCGCACGCCTGACCGGCTTTGGGGGTATGGCAAGACGGCAGTATCGCGCGGATTGCAGGTGATCATTGCCGGGGCTGGCGGGGCCGCGCATCTGCCGGGCATGATGGCATCAAAAACCCGGCTGCCGGTGATTGGTGTGCCGGTGCAAACCCGCGCGCTTTCCGGCCTGGACTCGCTTTATTCCATTGTCCAGATGCCCAAGGGTTTTCCGGTGGCAACCATGGCCATCGGTGCCGCCGGGGCGGCCAATGCCGGGTTGATGGCGGCTGGCATTCTGGCCTTGCAGGACGATGGGCTGGCCGAGCGGTTGGAGGCATGGCGACAGGCACTTTCAGCATCTATTCCAGAGGTCCCGAGCAATGACTGAACCACTTGCACCGGGGTCAGTGATCGGCATTCTTGGTGGCGGGCAATTGGGGCGAATGTTGTCGGTGGCGGCATCGCGGCTGGGGTTTCGCAGCCACATCTTTGAACCGGGGCCAAACCCGCCTGCCGGTCATGTGGCCGAGGCCGTGACCTGCGCCGCTTACGATGATAATGATGCCCTGACCCGGTTCGCGCAAGCCGCCGATGTGATCACTTTTGAGTTCGAGAACATCCCAACCACCGCTTTGGACATATTGCAATCCTTGCGCCCAATCCGCCCGGGGCGCGAAGCATTGCGGGTATCGCAGGACCGGCTGGTGGAAAAGACGTTTTTACAAGGGCTTGGCCTGCAGGTCGCACCGTTTGCCGACATCACCGATCTAGCCTGCCTTGAAACCGCATTGGACCAGATTGGCATGCCGGGCATCCTTAAAACCCGGCGCATGGGCTATGATGGCAAGGGACAGGTGCGCCTGACCCGCATCAAAGACGCAGCCAGCGCAATGGACGCAATGGCGGGGGCGCCTGCCATTCTGGAAGGGTTCATCGACTTTAGCCTTGAGATTTCAGTGATCGCCGCGCGCGGGTTAACCGGAGAGATTGCCTGTTTTGACCCGGGCGAGAACATCCACAGGGATGGCATTCTGCACACCACCACGGTCCCTGCCCGGATAAGCCCGAGCCTGCGCAGTGACGCCGTGTTGTTGGCGGCCAGAATATTGAACGCGCTGGATTATGTCGGCGTTCTGGGGGTCGAATTGTTTGTCACGCCGGGCGGGTTGATCGTTAACGAAATCGCCCCACGGGTGCATAATTCCGGGCATTGGACCCAGGCCGCCTGTGCCGTTGATCAGTTCGAACAACATATCCGCGCCATTGCCGGCTGGCCATTGGGCGACGGACAGCGGTACGCGGATGTAACTATGGAAAACCTGATTGGGGATGATGTGGAACGCATCGCCAAGTTGTCGCGCACAGCCGACACCGCGATCCACCTTTATGGTAAGAAGGACATCAAACCCGGGCGCAAGATGGGGCATATCAACCGGATAACAGCGCGCGGTTGATCAGGTTCCGGCCCGAGATGGGGAAACCAAATGCTTATTGTTCAGATCAGCGATCTTCACCTTGCGCCCGAGGGGCAGAAAACCCTTGGCGTGGCACCGATGGCCGAGAACCTGGCGCTGTGCATCGAACGGGTCAATGCGCTGGTGCCATTGGTTGATCTGGTGATGATAACCGGCGATATCACCCATGATGGCACCCGCGCCGAGACCGAGAACGCCGCCAGAATCTTGCAATCTTTGCGCGCCCCCTACCATGTTCTGCCCGGCAACCACGATGATCGTGCGCACCTTTGGTCGGTGTTTGGCGGGCTGGCCATCCCGGAACGTCGCGATGGGTTTCTGAACTATGTGATCAAAGTCGACGGCCTGCGTCTGGTCGCCATCGACAGCGTGATGACGGGTGGGAGCGGCGGGCATGCCTGTGACGTCCGGCTGGACTGGCTCAAGGCCCGCCTGGACGAAGCGCCGGACGCGCCAACGGCGATATTCATGCATCACCCGCCGACCAGAATGGGCGTAGCCGAAAGCGATCTGGATGGGTTCGAAGGCGCCGAGCGTATGGGCGAAGTCATCGGCGCGCACGCAAATATCCTGGGCATTTTCTGCGGCCACATCCATCTGCCCGCTCATACCCGGTGGAACGGCACCATTGTCAGCACCGCCCCAAGCATGGGCATGCAACTGGCCCCCGACCTGACAATGGAAAAACCGTCACAGTTTGTTCTGGAAGCGCCCGGCTTTCAGCTTTTGTTATGGTCAAAAGACCGGGGTCTGATCACCCATACCATGTACGCCCGCAACCCGGTTGGTCCGTTTGACTTCTGACCAACCTCAATATCACCCGTAGGGTGCGTGATTTCACGCACCTTTACGGCCTCACTCTACTCGCCCGGCAGCAATACCGGCCCTGATCCGGCAAACCCCAGGCCAATATCCTGACCGGCCAAAAACGGATTTGCCACGTCATCGGATATGGCAAACACCTCGCCAAACTCGGCCTCGACCAGGTATTCCATATGGTTACCCACATAGGTCGCCTTGCTGATCTTTGCGGCAATCGTATTCTTACCCGCCTGGCCCGTCAGACGCACCCGGCTGGGGCGTACTGCGATCAATGCAGGCCCGGTCGGCAAATCCCGCGCCGCCAACTGTTGGCTCAGACCGCCGACCGATACGGTTGCGATCTGATCCACCACGCTCTCGATCATGCAAGGGATCAGGTTTGCCTCGCCAATGAAATCCGCCACAAAATGGTCAACCGGCGCTTCGTACAAATCCCGCGGGCTGCCCTCTTGGGCAATCCCGGCGTTGCGCATGACGATGATCCGGTCCGATACCGCCAATGCCTCTTCCTGATCGTGGGTCACATAAACCACCGTCAGCCCCTGGTTTTGCTGGATATCGCGAATGTCCTGTCGCACCTGGCGGCGCAGTTTGGCATCCAGGTTCGACAAAGGTTCGTCAAACAGCAACACCTGCGGCTCCAATACCAACGCCCGCGCCACCGCGACGCGTTGTTGTTGCCCGCCCGACAATTCACTGGGCAACCGGTCGTCATAGCCTTTCAGCCCGACCAGTTGCAGCCCTTCAAGCGCGCGGGCACGGGTTTCTTCCTTGGCAAAGCCCGAATATTTCAACCCGTACGAGACATTTTCCAGCACGGTCATATGCGGAAACAACGCATAGGATTGAAACACCATCGAAACATCCCGGTCGGTGGCCGGCAAGGTGGTCACATCGGTGTCACCGATCAGAATGCGGCCCTTGGTGGCCATTTCCAACCCGGCAATCATCCGCAACGTCGTGGTCTTGCCACAGCCCGATGGCCCCAGCAATGTCACCAGCTTGCCCGGGTCGATTTGAATCGAGATATTGTCAACGGCTGTCACCGTCTTGCCGTAAACCTTGGTCACATTTTCAAACCTGACCGAGGCCGCTTTGGAATTTTTGGCCATTTTGCCCATGTCTATATCCACCTCATTTGCGCCCCCCCCCCGGGAGACCCCTTGTTCGGCGTCCGATCTTGGTCCGCCCAACCAGGAATTGCAGCAACCCAACCGCCGTCAGCATCACCACAATCAACGTGGTGGAATAGGCAATCGCCAGCCCGTAATCATTGTTCTCGACCCGCCCGATGATATAGGCCGTGGCCATGTTGTATTGTGCACTGACCAGAAAGATCACCGCCGAAATCGCCGTCATCGCGCGCACAAAACTATAAACCAGTGCCGCCAGAATAGCGGGGCGCAGCAGCGGCAAAATCACCCGTTGAAAGGTTTGCCATGAATTGGCGCCAAGCGTCAAAGACGCCTCATCAAGGCTTTTGTCCAATTGGCTCATCGACGCGATTCCGGCCCGCACACCCACCGGCATGTTGCGAAAGATAAAGCTGATTACCAGAATGATCCCGGTTCCGGTCAACTCTAACGGTGGTACGTTGAAGGCAAGGATATAACTCACTCCGATCACCGTTCCGGGGATGGCAAAACTCAGCATGGTGCCAAATTCAAAGGCATTTTTGCCGACAAATGTCTGACGGGTCAGCAAATATGCGGTGACCAGCCCCAGTGAGGCCGTCAACGGTGCGGCAATAGCCGCAATTTTCAGAGTGGTCCAGAAACTGTCCCAGGCAGAACCGGTCCAACGTATGCCGTCCTCGACCAGCGAAAAGCTGAAGGCGGTGACGTAGTGATTGAAGGTCAAAGTATTGTTGACGCCCCAAAGTTCCACAAATGATCCATAGACGATCATCAGATAGATGATCACGGTAAACGAGGCCCAGACCGCGGCCAGTACATAAACCGGATAGGCCAGACGGCGGGGCATCAGAGGATGCACACCTGCATCACCCTTGCCGGATACCGAGGTATAGGATTTATTGCCAAGCCAGAACCGCTGGGCAAAAAATGCGCCCAACGTGAAGGTCAGCAATACAATCGCCAGCACCGCAGCGCGGCCCTGGTCGTATTGCGCGCCGACAATGGCAAAGAAGATATCAGTGGACAGCACATCGTAATTACCGCCCAGAACCAGTGGATTGCCAAAATCCGCCATGCTTTCGATGAAACCCAGCAGAAACGCATTGGCCAGACCGGGACGCATCAGCGGCAATGAAACGGTGCGAAACACCTCCCAACGTCCGGCGCGCAGGGTTTGTGCCGCTTCCTCCATCGACGGCGACACACCTTCGACCACGCCGATCAACACAAGGAAAGCAATCGGCGTAAACGCCAGCGTCTGCGCGATCAGCAGGCCAGGAAGACCATAAAGCCAGCGCGTGGGCTGGATATCCAGCAGGTCGGCGACAAACTTGGTCACGGCCCCTGATTGGCCGAACATCAGGATCAGTGCCAAACCAATGACAAAGGGCGGCGTGATGATTGGCAACACGGTCAGTGCGCGCAGGTTACGTTTGAAACGAAAGTTGGACCTTGTGACCATCAACGCGAACACAAGGCCAAGGGCGGTCGAAAGAAATCCGACCGTTACCGCCAAAAACAACGAATTCCACGCCACACCGCAGCGTGGCCCACCGGTTAGGCAGGACAGGCCCCAGATCCGGTCATCAAAGAATTTCGCGGCAAAGACCGAGAATGAATAGCTTCCCTCTTCGGTGACAAACGCCGCCACCAGCATTTTGGCAATCGGAAAGAACACAAATATCGCCACAATGACGATGACAAGGCCGATGGCGCTGACCACAAACACATCGCCATTTATTGCCCCGCGCGCGGCGATACCCTGGGCAAACAGAAACAAAAACGTGCTGGCCAGCAACATCGCCCCATAACCCATACCGAATTGCCGGTCACCCAACGGCCCGAACAGCCCTTCCAGCCAGTCGAATTGCCAACCGCGCAACCCGATGCCGAACCCTTGCAAAAGCAACCAGCTAAACCCGGCAGCCCCGCTGAAAATCAGAATTTTTGCAAATAACGGATCGGATTTCATCCGCCCCAGGCTGAACAACACCGCAATCAGCGGCAACAAAAGCGGCGCCAGCCATAGCTTTTCGCCCTGCGCAATCAAAAAGGCTGCCGGGGCATAATCAGTGCCCCAGGGATAGCCGTCAAACAACCATTCGAACGCAAATAACCCGTCCTCGACCCCGTACCAGGGCAGGACCAGAAAACCGACCCACCCGACGACGATCCAGAAGATCAGCGTCGGATGGGCCGTTTGTTCAGATGTGGCGATACGCACGTCTGTTTACAGTGACTGTACTGCGGCTTTACTGCGGCAATACCGAAACGTCCTCATCCCACTTTTTCAGCAGGCGCCGACGCTCGGCAGATGACCCATACAGCGTGAAGTCATAGTCAATCAGCTTGATCGACGCCAGATCAGGGGCCGAAGGCGAGGTTTCCGCACCCTTGTTGGACGGCACCTGAAACGCATTCACCTGAAGCGCCATGGTCTGCACATCAGCCGTCAAAGCCCAATCATAGAACTTCTGGGCATTCTCAAGATTGCGCGACCCTTTGACAATCGACATCGAACCAATCTCATAGCCGGTGCCTTCGCAGGGTGCGACGACCGTGATCGGAAAGCCTTTGACCGCCTGTTTCACCGCATCATGCATGAACACGATGCCAACTGTGGTCTCGCCCCGTGCCGCCGCCTTGATCGGTGCGGACCCGGATTTGGTGTATTGATTGATGTTCACATGCAGGGCTTTCATGAAATCAAAGCCCTTTTCCTCGCCGAACAACTGAACGATCGTCGCCAATGTGGTATAGGCGGTGCCGGATGAATTGGGGTTGGCCATCTGTACATGCCCCTTGAACTCCGGCTTGGTCAGATCGGCCCAGCACTTTGGCTCGGGCAGCCCGGCTGCCGCCAGCAAATCCTTGTTATAGCCATAGCCCAGCGCGCCGGAATAGATGCCAATGGTCTTGTCGTTCGCCGATGTGGCCTGGGAAATGGCCCAATCGTTCAACTCGCTCCGCATCGAAGATACATAAGGTTCGGTCAACCCTTCTTCAGCCGCCTGAAGATGCGGGTCACCGGTTCCGCCCCACCAGACATCACCTTTGGGGTTGGCGGATTCGGCCTTGAGCTGGGCAAATGTCTCGCCCGAAGATTTGCGGGTCATGTTGACCTTGATGCCGGTTTCGTCCTCAAACCCGCGCGCCATGACCTGGCACCAGTCCTCTTGGGCACTGCAATAAAGCGTTACTTTCTCGGCGGCCGCCCCGGTTGAAGCAGTGGTCGCCAGCGCAGTCAGTGCACTGACGACCGCAAGTGAAAATCTTTTCATGTGTTTTCCTCCCATTTATTTATTATGCAAGCGATGTTAGGGCAACCATTTCAACTGTTCAACGGTTTTAACGCCAATTGTGAAACCCAGGCCCGTACCCCTCAGGGACCGGCTATTCCTCAACCAGCGCCATCACCCGCAAAGGGCTGCCCGATCCGTGTTTTATCTTCAACGGCGGGCAGATCAGGATCGCGCCGGTCGCAGGCAATTGATCAAGGTTGGCCAGGCATTGCAGACCCAGCTTTCCCGCCCCGTGCAGAATGTAATGCGCCGGGTATGGTGGCGACAAATGCGCGCCCTGCCCTGCATCCGTGCCCACCGTTTCTGTGCCAAAGCCCAGAATATCACGGGTCTCGACCAGAAACCGGATCGTCTGCGCGCTAGGCCCCGGCGAATGCGCGCCGTCCTCTCGCATGTTAAGATACTCGGCCCCCGACCTCTTTGACCAATCCGTGCGCATCAAAACCCACGCCCCGGCGGGGATTTCACCATGTATGGCTTCCCACGCTTCAATCGTCTCAACCTCCAGCAGATAATCCTCATCCTCTGCCGCCTCGCCTGCGCAATCAATCACACAGACCGGTCCGACAAAGGCCGACACAGGAATGGCATCCACTGTGGCATTCGGCAAATCACGCCCCGAAATCCAGTGGATCGGCGCATCAAAATGCGTGCCGGTGTGTTCACCACAGGAAAAGTTACGCCAATACCAGCCGGGGCCGCGTTCATCGTACCGCGATACTTCCTCGACCCGGAACCGGGCGCATTGGCCAAATTCCGGCGGCAGGATCATCACCGGAAAATCCGGGTCAAGCGTATGGGTCAAATCAACGGTTTTCACCGCACCTGAAGCAAGGCTTGCCGCCAGTTCTGTCAAAACAGACATTTACATCCCCTCAATCTGGGTCAGTTCTTTTTCCAACACACCTGCGTCCTCTTGCCAACGGCCCCGCACATCCACCGCCACCTCGCCAATGGCGATATCCTCCAACCCCTGTTGCAACGCGCCCGTCACCTCGCGTGCCAACCGGTTGGGCGACACTTTGGGGGGCGGCAACGGCTGATGCCATTCGTCCTCCAGTGGGCCATGATAGGCATTCACCACCTTCACCCCACTTCCGGCCATTTCGGCCCGGAAACATTGCGCCAATGAAAGCGCCGCAGCCTGCGACGCCGACGTTGACCCGAAATCCGGCTTGTTCGACAGGGCATAGACGCTCAGCAAATTGACCCAGGCGCAGGCGGAATTGACGCCGTCCGCGCCGCGCGCCTTCATGCCCGGACCAAACCCTTGCATCAGGCGCATCAGGCCAAAATAATTCACTTCCATCTCATCGCGTGACGTCACCACATCGCGCCGTCCCATGATGCCGCCGGGGCGGGTGTGTTGCGCGGTGTTGATCAGGATATCGACCTTGCCGCCAATCTCGCCGGCGCATTCCTGTACCGACGTGGTGTTGGTCACGTCCAGCGGTACGATCTCGACGTTGGCGATTTCAGTCATTGCCGCCTGCCCCGGAAACCCGCGCCATTCCTCGGCCAGACCAACAAACACGATTTCCGCCCCGGCGTTGACCATGGCCCTGGCCATCGCCTGCCCCACGTCTGAGCGCCCATCAGTGATCAACACCCGCCGGTGCTTGGGGTCACAGGTCAGTTCGCGCAACTGCTTGTCATCCGCCATATTCTCAACCTCTTTTTCGGGCAGCGCCATCATCACACCTTTGCCGGACTTGTCAGTACGCGCAATCATCCGCACCCGCCCCTGGGGGGTCACATCGCCGTGGATATGCGCCAGCACGCTAACGCCTGCGTCCAACATCACCGTCCCGGTGCGCCAGGGGGTACGTTCCCGGAAATAGCTGTTGGTGCTGGTGCGAATGGTGGTTTCGGCAATCAACTGCCCGGCGGGATCGACATCCTGCCAGCGCAGGTTCATCGACAGGCAGGCGGGGCAGGCCTCGCGCGCGGGGTACGTCAGCTTGCCGCAATCGTCACAGCGTTGCAGGCAAAACCGCCCCTCGGCGGCGGCCACCGTAAACCCCAGCGCCTTGCGGGACCGGTATGCAGGCGGCAAGGTGGGGTGAACCGTGCGTATCTGCGGATTCTTGCGCCCGGGTTTGAGGATTGGCTTGGTCATTGCGAACCCTTCGCCAAAACCGCCGCCGCACTGCACACGCCGCGATCATAGTTGATCATGCCAAAGCCCGACACCACACCGTATTTCGCACCCTTGACCTGGGTGTCGCTGGCTGTCCCGGTTAATTGCCTTATCGCCTCGACCAGCCCAAGGAACCCGCCTGCCGCCCCGGCCTGCCCGACTGACAATTGCCCGCCAGAAGTGTTATGCGGGAAAGACCCTGATATCTCCAGATCATGACCGCGCACGAACGCCGGGCCTTCGCCTTTGGCGCAAAAACCAAGGTCTTCGAATTGCATCATCGAAATCACCGGGTAATCATCATAGGTTTGCAGGAAATCCACCTGATCCGGGTTGATCCCGGCCATATCCCAAAGCTCATCCTTGTCCATCGCCCAGCCACCACGGTCCTGAACGGGGTCGTCAGGGAAAGCATTGTGGCGTTCAATGGTCGACAGGATTTTTACCGTCTTCAGACCCAGTTCGGCGGCAATATCCGCGCGCATCACCAAAAACGCCTCGGCCCCGGCGCAAGGCATCACGCAATCAAACAGATGAATCGGATCGGAAATGGGACGGGCATCAAGATACTGCTGCAAACTCAGTGCCTCCTGCATCAAAGCAGGCGCGTAGCGCCGAGCGTTTGCCCTCTGCGCCACGGCAATACGGCCAAAATCCGCGCGTGTGGCGCCATATTTTCGCATATAATAATCAGTGAGCAACGCGAACGACGCGTTTGGCCCCCCCGCCCCATAGGGATAAGACGCATCCTGTGCAAAGCGGGAAAAGCTGGACAGCATGTTGCGAAAACTGTCCACATGGTTGGCGTCCCCCGCCACACAAGCCACCACAGACGCATCCCCCGCTTGCACCGCGCGCGCAGCGCGCCGCAGTGCCACCACGCCGGAGGCGCCCCCCATGGGGATATGATCCAGCCACCGGGGCGTTAGCCCCAGATGTTGCGTCAAACCAACGGCAGTATCGGGGAAAAGGGTGAATGATGAGACGGTGAAACCGTCGATATCAGCCGGGTGCAGCCCGGCGCCGCGCAGCAGATCGCCCAGCGCACGGGCCAGCCACCAATGCGCCGGATCAGGGGTAAACCGTTGATACGGCACGGAAACAGGTACGGCAGCGACGACGCTATCGTAGGGCTGGCGCTTGTTATCCCAGCGACCCATTCTAAGGCGTCTTTCGCTTTTTCAGATGGGTGGTGTTGATCGTCCCGGGGGCGTCACGCAGTTTCGCCACCATGGGTTTCATCGCTCCACGTTGGATTTTATTGGTCGAGGTCAAGGGCAATTCAGGCACAAATGCAATATAGCCCGGGGCCTTGTAATAGGCCAGTTGGTCCAGACAATAGCGCATGATATCAGTCGCCACCTGCCCGGGGTCATCGACCGGACCGGTCAGTTTGATACAGGCAAACACCTCATCCCCGCGCAGCGCGTCGGGCGTCGCGGTGACGGCGCAGGCGGCGATATTGGCGTGGCGGTTCAACACGCCTTCGACCTCAATCGCGGCGATGTTTTCACCGGACCGGCGGATCACATTCTTTTTGCGATCGACAAAGACGTAACTTCCGTCCGGGTTCTGGCGGGCAATGTCACCGGTGTGAAACCAGCCACCCTCCCAGGCTTTGGCCGTTTCCCCGGGGTTCTTCAGATAGCGGTCAAAGAACCCGAAATGTGGGTCATCACCGGCGCGCCGGACCAGCAACTCACCCGGCCTGCCTTGCGCCACCTGTTCGCCATCGCCACCGGCCAGACGAACCTCGACCTCTGGGGCAGGTGTTCCGAAACAGGAGCTGCCCACATGTCGGGCCCCGTGAGCGGCGGCAATCACCGCCCCATTGCCGGTCTCAGTCATCGCCCATGCCTCAACCAGCGGCACCCCAAAGCGTGCCTCGAAGGCCCCGTGCAAGGGTTTTTCGACCCCGGCACCAAAGCCAAAACGCAAACTGTGGTTCTGGTCGGCTGGCCCAGGTGCTGCGTTCATCAGCATGGCGGGCATTACCCCAAGGTAATGCATCACGGTGGCATCCGCTTCGCGGATGTCGTCCCACCAGGACGAGGGGTGGAAACGGTCAATCACACTGAGGCAGCCGCCGACGGCGATCATGCCCATGGCAGAACAGGCCATGGCGTTCATGTGGAACAATGGCAGCGGCGTGATCATCCGCTCGCCCGCTTCGCTGATCGCACAGGCACCACCGACGTCGCGATACCAGGCGGCACAGGTCAGAAAGTACTGGTTGGTCAGCACGCAGCCTTTGGGCAGGCCGGTGGTGCCGGATGTGTACAACAAGGCCGCTTCGCGGCGGTCGGTTTCCAGAGTTTCGGTTATGATTGAAATTGCCTTTGGGATGGGATCGTCCGGGCCAATGACCGCGGGTGCCCCCGCCTTGATCATATCCGCCTGACGCGAAGGGATGGCCACGGCCAGCGCCAGTTCGGAATGTTCAACCAGATAGCGCAGCTCGCTGGCCTGAAGGTCGGGGTTGACCGGCACCAGTGACGCGCCCAGGCGGTTGAGCGCCAGCCAGTGCTCAAAGAATACAGGTCGGTTTTCGACCAGCAGGCCAATGCGGTGACCGGGGCCATAACCAGCGCGGGCATAGGCATTGGTGCGCTGCTCCACACGCGCCGACATTTGCGCATAGGTGATTGATCCGGCGTCAATTCCATAAACCTCTGCCGTACGGCTCAGGGTATGCAAAAACGCCCGCTCTGGGTATGTCGCCGCTGTTTTGGCGAAAAACCCGGCGATGGTTTCATGCGCAAATGGGCTGGGCAGGCAGGCTGTCACCGCTGGCACCATCAGACGAACAACTGGATATTACGAAAGGGTGCGTCGCAATTGACCAGATCAACCCGTTTCATTCTGATCTTCAAAGCCCCATCCACGACGCAAAGCTGATGGCGTGCCCATCCCGCCAGTATCAGTTGTTCATCAAACCGGGTTTCGGCGTAATGGAACGGCGTATAGGTGCGATACACCCCGTTTTCATGGTCAATCTCGTCCACCTGCGGCAGTTGCAACAAATGCTGACAGCGGCTTTTGGGTTTCTGGGAAAACGTCCGTTCGCCTTCCAACCGTTCAACCCGCACCTGCAACATCAACTTATCCTCGTGCATCAGCGATGTCGTCAGCCATTGATCCTGTTGGTTCCACTCCAACGGCATCCAATACATACCGTCATCGGCAAACAGCGCCAACCATTCGGGAAAGCGGCGTTCATCAATCAAACGCGCCTCGGCATAGACAAAATCTATCAAATCCTGCGCTGTTGGGGTCATGATGTGCCCTCCTTTTCCATGCTCATCAGCATGAATTTTTCCCAGGCACGGAACTGATTGCGCATCTGCGCCTCGGTGGTGCCATTATAAATCTGCTCAGGTTCGTCGCCTTCGCCTTCTTCATAAAGCCGCTGAATATTGACCCATTCCATACCGTCACTGGCCAGCCCGGATTGCGCGCGTTCGTACATTTCCAGATCGTCATGGCCAACGATTGAGGTCGGCGCATTGATGATCCGGTTATACATCGCCGTACGTTCCAACAGCTTGTCAGGCGCATCCACCAGCCGGAAAATCCAACTTTCAACCAGGGTTTTGTCGGCGGCAATCGGTTTGAACAGGCGCAAGGTCTGGATCGGGCCTTTGATCATCAGATTGGGGAAATAAACCGTGTTGTGGCGGTTTTCATTCAGGATCTCAGCGGCGCGATCCTTGCCATAAGCCGCCTGCATCTGATCATTATAGCCGGGGATGTCCGAATAGTCCGAATGGATCGAATGATGCACGCCGGTATGGCCGTGGCCGTTGTCCCAGATGCGGATGCCCATGCCTTCAAAGAACTCGTATGACGACATGAACGGCAGGGCCAGTTCCACCACCATCGGCTTTTTGGTGCCTTCCTCCTGACGTTCCCAGATGTCTTTGACCGTGCCTGCGCTGCTTTCATGGGCCACCATCGGATGGCAGGTATCGGTCTGGTTTTCGACCAGCATCTTCCAGTTGCAATTGTGCGCATAGCGCAGCGGTGAACCGACCACCTCTAACCGCCCCGCCGGGGACCGGTCGATCATGTTGTCCAGAGACGACAGGCTGTCGCCAAAGAAGTCTTCGAACGAAGGGCCCTGGTCGTTGATCCTGGCAAAGATGAATTCCCGGTATTCCCTGACGTGGGGCACCGGGGTCATGCCTTTGGCGGCACAGGACGATTTGAACTCGGTGTCCTGATAGCCCTTTTTCAACGGCACCGCCAACAGCGAGCCATCGGTTTTGAACGACCAGGCGTGATAGGGACAGCGAAAGAATTTGCCAGTGTTGCCTTGCGTGTCAATCACCACCTGCGTGCCCTTGTGCGGACAACGGTTGTACAAAACCCGCACCGAGTTATCCGTATGGCGCACCATCAAAACCGGCTGATCGGCCACTTGGGTGGCGTAATAATCGCCTTTGCCGGGGATCTGGCTGGCGTGGCCCACATAGACCCAGGCATTGCGGAACAGGTGTTTCATTTCCATATCAAACACGTCGGGGGCAACGTAGGCATCGCGGTGTACTTCGCCGGGGCGTTGCAGGGCGCGAATTCGCGCGATTTGGTCGTTCATGCGTGTGACCTTTCGTTAAATATCCAGAACAAGGCGTTCCGATTTGGCCCGGGAAACGCAGATTTGCATCACCTCTCCGGCAGATTTTTCATCATCTGACAAAACCACATCGCGGTGGTCAGGAATGCCAGACACAACATCGGTCTGACAAATTCCACAATCGCCACGTTGGCAGTCATACATCAGATCAAGCCCGGCCGCCTCAAGTGCTTCGATGATGCTTTGGTCGGCAGGGATGGTGTGGACATCGCCGGTTGAGGCAATCTCGACTTCAAACGCCACGTCCCCGGTTTTGGGGGTGGCACGGGCGAACAGTTCGAAATGGACTCTTCCGGCGTCAAAGCCCGCCTGCGCGGCGGCCGCCTTGGTGGCTTCGATCATGCCCCCCGGACCGCAGACATAGATGTCGCGCGCAGGCGATATCGTTCGCAACAACGCCCCTAAATCAAGCGCAGTATCGGTGTTGTCGTAATGCGTTGTCAGGTGGTTTGCCGCGAATTTTTGCCCCGTGAACTTTTTCAGGGCGTCCAGGAACGCCAGTGATCCTTGTTCACGCCCGCTGTAATGCAGATCAAACGGCAATTCCTGCCCGGCCAGATACGCCGCCATTGTCGCAATTGGCGTAATGCCAATTCCCCCGGCAATCAGCAGGGGATTAGGGCTTTCTGCCAATGGGAAATCGTTCCTGGGGGGGGCGCACATCACCTCGGCTCCGGGCGTCAGGGCGTGCATGAAAACCGACCCGCCAGTACTGTCATCTTCAAGCCGCACGCCAAGATCGTAGGACGTCACCCCGTCTTGTGTCGCCCGCTTCGGGTCCAGATTGATCAGCGAATATTCCCGCGGCCCCACGTCCGGCACGTCGATCCTGATATGCGCACCGGCATCAAAGCCGGGCAACAGCGCACCCTTGTCCGCCAGGCATATCTGTCTGACCCCGGGGGCCGCGTCGCGGATATCTGTTACGGTCAGTTTCAGCATTCAATGGCCCTGGCAGCAATACTATATTCTTTTTCATACTTTTAACTTTAAACTTTCATCTGTCAACACAAGCATTTTGAACAGGGTATCCAGAAAACTAATATGAAATCGCATATTTTCAGGGTTGAAGGAATTGACTCGTCAACGCACATCTGCTTGTTTTGCCACCATGACGTTGATGACTGCCTCTGCTGACAAGCCGACCACTTTTGTGGATGATTATCTGTTGTATCAACTGGCCTCGGCCAGTCAGGTGTTGTCGGATGAGTTTCATCGCAAGGTCAAGGCAAGTGGCACCAAAATCCATGTCTGGCGGGTTTTGGCCTGTGTGGTTGACCAGCCCGGCCTGATGCTGACCAGCCTGTCGAAACTGGTGCTTTACGAACAATCCCGTCTGACCAAGATCATTGACCAGATGGTCGATGATGGGTTGGTGAACAAACAACCTGTCGCCGGGGATCGCCGCAAGATGGCGATATTTGTCACCGCAAAGGGGCAAGACCTTGTCGCGCCTTTGATGGTCTCGGCCAAGGCGCACGAATCGAAAGTGTTGGAAAACCTTACCGATTCGGAAATGACTATGCTAAAGCGCGTGCTTAACAAGCTATGCAATCTTCAAACCTGAAGATTTGAAACCAACCATCGCCGCGTGAAAATGGCGACAAATATAAAAACCAACGTGAAAGGGAGTTCACATGAAACGTAGAAACCTAATGAAGACCGGGGCTTTGGCGCTCGGGCTGACCTTTGGCCTTAGCGCCGGAATGGCGTTTGCCCAGGACGTGACATTGCGCATGTCCACCTGGCTGCCACCCAAGCACCATCTGGTGGCTGACACGCTGCTGATATGGTTTGCCGAGATCGAAAAGGCCTCGGGCGGAACGCTCAAGATCAAGCTGGACCCGGCACCGATTGCCAAGCCTCCGGGGCAGTATGACGTGGTGCGCGATGGCGCCGCCGATCTGGCCTATCATGTGATGGCCTATACCCCGGGTCCGTTCGAAATTCTGCGCGGTGCGGAATTGCCGTTCCTGTCGGCCAACGCCGAGGCCGGGTCGCAAGCGGCCTATGACTGGTATGACCGTAACATCGGTTTTGACACCGAATTCAAGGACGTCAAGGTAATCACCCTGATGGTGCACGGCCCCGGTGCGGTGCATACCAAAAAGCCGATCAATACGCTTGAAGACCTGATGGGTGTGAAACTGCGGGTTGGTGGCGGCGGCGTTCGCATGGCCGAAGCCCTGGGTGCCGTGCCGGTGGCGATGCCGGCCCCTGCGGCCTATGAGGCGATCCAGAAAGGTGTGGCCGACGGCGCGCTGTTCCCGTTTGAATCGGTCAAAGGCTTTCGCTTGGGTGAATTGCTGGACTACCATCTGGAAATCCCCGGTGGCCTGTACACCACGCCGTTTGCGATCATCATGAATCGCGCGAAATGGGATGGGCTGTCGGATGCGCACAAGAAGGTTCTGACCGATCTGGGCGGTATCAAGGGTGCCGGCATCCTTGGCGCAGGCTGGGACCGGGCCGATGCAGTTGGCAAAGCGTTTGCACTTGAAAGCAATGGCACAATCAATCGTCTTCCAGACGCCGAACTGGCCCGGTGGGCCGAAAAGATCGAGTTCATGAATACCGCATGGATCGAAAAAGCCGACGCTGCCGGACTTGACGGTGCGGCTTTGCTGGACGATCTGAAGGCGACAATGGCGAAATACTCAGACCAGTAGCGCAGATTTCAAACACGACATGGGCCGGGGCGTTTTGCAATATTGCCCCGGCCTAACTTTGGGGGACCCCATGAAAACCATGATCAAACGCACATCCAACTGGATGGCAGCAGCGGCATCAATCTGCCTTTTGGGGCTGATGTTGATTACATTCTCGGACGTGGTCGGGCGCTATTTCTTTGACGCGCCATTGGTATACACGGTCGAACTGGTCGAACTTGGCATGGGCTTGATGATCTTCTTCGGTCTTGGCCTGACCACCTTGAACCGTGGCCATATCGCGGTTGACCTGATTGTCGGCATGGTGCCGCGTGTCACAAGGCTATGGCTGGCCGGGTTTTCCGCTCTGATTGCCGTTCTGTTCTTTGGCCTGATCACCTGGCGCCTTTGGGACCGGGCGATGAATTTCTGGTCCGACGGGCTGGCCACGCAAATCCTGTTCCTGCCGGTCGCACCGGTGGTGTTTGTCATGGCTGTGGCCTCGGGGATCACCACATTGTTTGCCATCTGGCTGTTGCTGCACCCTGCAACCAAAATCTGAAAGAAGACACGACATGGATCCGATTACCATAGGCACCCTTTGCTTTGTCTTTCTGTTCATCCTGCTGGCCCTGACCGTGCCAATCGGCTTTGCCATGGGGCTTGCCGGGCTTGGCGGCATGGGGATGATTATCGGCTGGTCGCCGGCCCTGTCGCTGTTTGGGACCACCGTTTACGAAACCACCGTCACCTATGATCTGTCGATTGTACCGTTGTTTGTGCTGATGGGTTCGGTCGCCTCGCGATCCGGCCTCAGTCGCGAATTATACGAAGCCTTCAACGCCTGGTTCGGCGCGTTTCGCGGCGGGCTGGCCTTGGCCACCATTGGCGCGTGCGGCGCGTTTGCCGCCATATGCGGGTCGTCCGTGGCAACCGCCGCCACCATGTCTCAGGTGGCCTTGCCCGAGATGGAGAAATACAAATACGCCGATAGCCTCGCCACCGGGTCTGTCGCGGCTGGCGGTATCATCGGCATTCTGATCCCGCCGTCCGTGGTGCTGGTGCTGTATGGCATCCTGACCGAAACCTCGATTGGCGACCTGTTCATTGCCGGGATGATCCCCGGTGTTTTGACGGTCATCGGCTTTATGCTGGTGATCTCGATTACCACCTGGATCTGGCCACATCTGGGCAGCGCCGGAGAGCCAAAATCAACCCGCGAAAAGCTGAAAGCGCTGAGCAAGACCTGGGCCATCATCCTGCTGTTCGTTCTGGTAATCGGCGGCATCTATTTTGGCGTCTTCACCCCCACCGAAGCGGCCGGCGTCGGGGCCACCTTTGCCTTCATCATCTCGGCCATGCGCGGCCGTCTGACGGTGCAAAACACCAAAGAGGCGCTGCTGGAAACAGTGCAAACCTCGGCGATGATCTTCGCCATCCTGATCGGGGCGCTGACCCTGAACAACCTGATGGTATTCTCCGGTATCGCCAGCGCGCTTTCGGGCTTTGTCGGCGGATTGGAAATGTCACCCACGGCAATCATGGCCATTATCCTGCTGATGTATCTGGTGATGGGCGCATTTCTGGACGCATTGGCGATGATCCTGCTGACCGTGCCGATCTTCTTTCCAATTGTTACCGGCCTTGGGTTTGATCCGGTCTGGTTCGGGATAATCGTGGTAATGGTGGTCGAACTGGGCCTGATCACCCCGCCGATTGGCATGAATGTGTTTGTGATCAAAGGCATGGCCCCGCATGTCAGCCTGTCGTCGATCTATGCCGGGGTGATGCCGTTTGTTCTGGCGCAAATCCTGCTGATCATCGCGGTATTCATGATCCCCGACATTGCCCTTTGGTTGCCCGAAACGGCGCGGTCGTTTCGCTGACTTTGCCAACGCGCCCCGAACCAAATCCGGGGCGCCATATCGTCAACGGCTGAACACCTTGATGATCGCCGAAATGTCTTTCTGCCCGTCGCCATCCTCAGACGAGCTTTGCAATATTTCCAACGATTGCTGCGTCATCGGCGTCATTGCGCCGGTCTGCCCTGCCACATCGATAACCGACACAAGGTCCTTGATCATCGTATCGGTCGCCCCCATCGGGTTGTCGAAATCCCGCGACGCCATGCGTGGCGCAAATAACTGAAGCGGGGTGGAATCGGCAAACCCACCCTTTAACGCCTCGGTCAAAGCATGGGCATCAACGCCGGATTTCTCGGCAAAATTCACCGCTTCTGCGACAATCGACATGGTGCAGCCGGTGATGATCTGATTGCACAGCTTGGTCAAAAGCCCCGCACCTTGCGCCCCCATAAAGGTGAACCGTGCCGCCAGATGGGCAATAACCGGGCGCAGCGCGTCTATATCCGCCTCGACCCCGCCCGCCATGATCGCCAAGGTGCCCGCCTCGGCCCCCGGTACCCCGCCTGATATGGGCGCGTCGATCCAGGACATGGCATTTGCATCCTTCAATCGGCGGGCAAAGTCGCGGCATTGATCCGGGTGAATCGTCCCAAAATCAACCAGCACCCGAGGGTGGCGCGACCCCGCCATGCCGCCCTCGCCAAAAATCACCGCCTCAATCGCCCTGGCGTCCATCAAACACATGAACACATAATCCGACCGCTCGGCCAACTGGTGCGGTGTGTCCGCCACCACCGCCCCGCGCGCCACCACACCGTCCAGCTTGGCGCGGGTGCGGTTCCAGACGTTGACGGTAAACCCTGCGTCCAGCAGGCGGTTGACCATCGGCTCACCCATCAGGCCAACACCGATATAGCCAATTGTCGGCAAATCACTCATATTTCATCATCCCTGTCCCAGGTTACGTTGCCTGCATGTGTCACCGCACCCAAATGCGCCGATCCCACCTGATCAGCATATTTCTGTAATACCCCGGCCAGGGGTCGCTTACGCTTGGGCGGTTTAAGCGATTCGCGCCGACGGGCCATCTCAGCATCATCCACCAGCAAATCCATAGTCCTTGCCGACGCATCCACCCGAACCACATCGCCATCCACCACCAGCGCCAAAGGCCCGCCCGCCCCCGCCTCGGGCGAGACATAGCCGACGCACATGCCCCGCGTAGCACCGGAAAACCGACCATCGGTGACCAACGCCACCTTTTCGCCCATCCCCTGCCCGTAAATCACCGCCGTTGGCCCCAGCATCTCGCGCATGCCCGGCCCGCCTTTGGGGCCTTCGTTGCGGATGATGATCACGTCGCCCTCATGATAGTCCTGCGCGCGGATGGCCGCCATGCAGGCCTCTTCGCTGTCAAACACCCGCGCCGGCCCTGCGTGCACCAGCTTTTTCAACCCGGCCACCTTGATCAACGCGCCATCCGGGGCAAGGTTTCCCTTTAGAACCACAACCCCGCCATCCGGTGAAATCGGATCCCTTGCGTCGTGGATGATATCTCCGTCCGGCGCGCCTGCGTCGGCGGCGGTCTCGGCAAGGGTCAGACCGGTGATGGTTGGCGTATCACCATGCAGATACTCCCCCGCCAGCAGGGTTTTCAAAATCACCTTGATGCCCCCCAGGCGATGCACATCTTCGGCATAATATTTGCCACCCGGCTGCATATTGGCAATCAGCGGCGTGCGGGCAAACACCTCGGCCACATCTTCAAGGGTGAACCTGATCCCCGCCTCATGGGCAATCGCCGGAATATGCAGGGCGGCATTGGTGGACCCGCCCGTGGCCGACACCATCGCACAGGCGTTTTCAAGGCTTTTGCGGGTGATCAGATCGCGCGGCAACGGCCCGCCGTTCGCCAGGATCTCCATGACTGTATGCCCGGCCAACCGGCCCAGCGCCTCGCGCTCGACATAAACCGCCGGGGCCGTGGCGGACCCGGGCAAAGCAATGCCAAGGGTTTCCGACACCATCGCCATGGTATTGGCGGTGAATTGCCCCGGGCAGGCGCCGATGGTGGGCATGGCGGCGCGTTCCATTCCGGCCAGTTCTTCCTCAGACATCTCACCGGCCTGCACCGCACCCACGCCCTCATAGGTATCAATCAACGTCATCGGTTTGCCCCGCCACTGGCCCACCAACGTACTGCCCCCGTGCAGGAACACCGACGGCACGTTCAGGCGCACCATCGCCATCATGATGGCCGGCAGGTTCTTGTCACAGCCGCCGTAGCCGATCAGCGCGTCATAGGCGTGACCGCGCATCACCAGTTCGATCGAATCGGCAATCACCTCGCGCGAAATCAACGAACATTTCATACCCTGATGGTTCATCGAAATACCGTCTGACACCGAAATGGTGGTGAACGACCTTGGCGTGCCCCCGGCCTCTTGCACCCCGGCATAGGCGTGGCGCGCCTGTTCGCCCAGATTGGCATTGCAGGGCGAGGTTTCATTGGCCGTGGTGACAATCCCCACAAACGGCCGGGCAATCGCCGCATCGTCCAGTCCCATGCCGCGCATGAACCCGCGATGCGGGGTGCGGTCCAGCCCGTCAGTGGTGATCCGCGACCGCAAAGGCGGACGGTTTGATGTATCTGACATGGCTTTAACTCCTGATCAGCATACTGTGAATTCCACCTGCCCCAATGGCCCCATGTCCAACAGAACATGGGACGCGCCCCCCAAAGGCGGCGGTGGAACATGGGTGCCACAGATAACAATATCCCCGGCTTTGAGCATCCCACCCCGCGCCGTCAGTTGATTGGCAAGCCAGGCAATGGCATCCCCGGGATGCTGCGGAGGGGTGCCTTTGGTCTTGGCCACCACCTGACCGTCAAACGACAGGCTAACCGGCAATGTTTCCACGTCCAATTCATCCGGGGTCAACCCCGGCCCGCCATGAACCAGCCCTTCGGTGGTGATATTTTGCGCCACCACCGAGGGTACGCGCGCTTTTGGCAACTCAAGACCACGCGTATCCACCAGTTCAACCGCCGGGAAATACCGCTCAATCGCGGCTTCGGCGGTGGCCCTTGTATGGCCGCCATCCAATCGTGGCATGTCTGTGGCCATAACGGCCATGATTTCGGCCTCGATCAGCAGCCCGCGATAATCATTTGCCGACAAGGATGCCCCGGATTGCCATTTCTGATCCGAAAACATCCGCCCATAGCAGGGTTCGGTTCGGCCAAAATGCGCCATCAGATGTTGCGAATTAAGCGCCAGCTTATAGCCACACGGGGCTTCGCGAACACCGCGCGCCTCTAACATTTCAACCACACGGTCCTGAATGAAATAGGCAGCATCAACGTTTTCCGGGATCAGATCGGCGTAAGGTTCAAACACCGCGTGATTGGCTATGTCGTCGACAATCCGCGCGATCAGGTCCGCGTTGTGTGCATCACTCATGACTTTTCCCTTTCCCATTTGCTCTTTGTCATCACCCTGGTCACCGCCCTCACCACAGCCGCGGCATGGGTCAGCCCAACACCATCTCTGCCTCGGCCTGACTGGTTTTTCCCGGGTTCATCAGCCCATGCGGATCAGCCTCTGCCTTAAAGGCCATCTGCACCTCATCGACAACCTTCATGCCGCCCTCAGCGATCGTATAGACATGCGCATCAAACACCGTACAGCCAAGCGCTTCATACCGGTCGGCCACTTCATAAAGCCGCTCTTTTGTGGTGAATTTCAATAACGGGATGGCAAACAGCTGATACGCGCCACGTTCGCGGGCAAATTCATGATGGCGCAGGATATCGTCACCAAATTCCTCGCGCATCACCGCATCGATCTTTGGGTCATAGGGCTGTGGATAAGCCACCTGCAAATAGGTCCAGCTGCGATCCGATTTCAGCGCCTGCAATGTGGTGTGGTTATACGAACATTCATAAACCGGCGGCAGCCCCGCTGCCTCAAGTTCGTTATCGCTCATCATCAGTGAAACCGCACCCCGGTGCGCGACAGCGTCTGCCTTAAAGGCGTCAATCGTTTTCGGGCCGACCATGGAAAACACCGCGTGTCTGGTCTCGGGGAACACATCGTTCAACGTGCGGTAAAACGGTGAAAACCGTTTATCCACCACCGAAATCAGATAGATGTCATAGTCTTCACGGCACAGCGCCTCGCCAAAGCGCACGGCATCGGTATAGTCCTCAAACAGCGCAATCGCGTGATGCCAGTCGACGGCCGGGCGCAACGCCAGTTCCAACTCGACGATGATGCCATTGGTGCCATAGGCGTGGTGCACCTTTTGAATTTCCGGCCCCTTCAGCGTGATAATGCGCGGGGTCTCTTCCAACGTCACAATCCGCAACATGCGCACGTTGCCATCATCGCGCAACACCCCGTGACGAACCGAGCCAATACCACCCGAGCCGCCCGAAATGAACCCACCGATGGTTGCCTGCGAACGGGTGGACGGCCACATCAGCAACTCCTGTCCCGTGTCCTGCACCGCCCGGTCCAGATCCGAGATCAGCAGGCCGGTTTCACAACGTACAAAACCGTCACCCACCTCCAGAACTTTGTACAGACCGGTCATATCCAGAATGATGCCGCCCACCAGTGGCACCGCCTGCCCGTAATTGCCGGTCCCACCACCACGCGGCGTGACCGGCACGCGCCATTTGGCGCAGGCCGAAGCCACGCGGATCACTTCGGCCTCTGACTTGGGACAGACCACCAGATGCGCCCAACATTTGCGCAGTTGTTCATTCAGAATAGGCGAATACCAGAAATAATCCCGTGATTTCAGCCGCACGGTTTGCGGGCTGTCCTCAATCTCAATTCCTTCGATATCGCCTCGAAATCCGTCCCAATCAATCTTTGCCTGATCCATGTTTTTCCTATTGCTCCATCAGTTCCGAAAATGCCGGTGGTCCGGTTTTCAGCCATTCACCACGCCGGATAACAATGCGTTCGGACACGCCCCGCAGGTTCATCTCACCACTGTTACGCGCCGCGAACAATACCAGGTCGGCAGGCGCACCCGTTTCTATTTTTCCGTTCCATTTCAACCTCATAGAGCGCGCAGGATTGGTGGTGATCAACCCGGCCCAATCACGCGCCGGTTCGTGCAAATGGCCGACCTGCGCGCCAAGGTTCAGCACCGCCATAGGGTCAAAATCGCCAAACGCGCAGAACCCGTCGCGAACGTTATCAGCCCCCAAAGACACTGGTGCACCGCGCGCAGCCAGCCGCGCCACCGGGCCCATACCGCGCAAGGTGGGGACGTTGTCGGGGGTGCGTGATTGCAGGTAAAGATTGCTGCTGGGCAGGGCGACAAAGTGCAACCCGGCCTCAAGTGCCAGGTCGATAACCCGCTCGCGCCGGTCGCGGTCATAGCTTGACAAGGCCACGCAATGGCCACACAGGACGGTGCCTGTGAACCCGGTTTGCAAGGCGGCATAGGCCACGGTTTCCAGGCCCTTCAAAGCCGGATCAAGCCCTTCATCAACGTGGAAATCAAGATCCAGACCATTGGCATGGGCTTGTTCAAACAACGGGATCAACCGTTGCAGCAGATCTGGCTGGTCCATCAGGAAAGCACCAAGGCGGCCTTGGGTTTGGGCTTGCGCGAAAACCTCGTCGCGAAACTGGTCGTCCTCAAAATAGTTGATGTTGGCCAGTGATGACAATTGCAGATCAATCCGGCCCTGCCAGCGTTGTTTTGCCTCAGCCATCACCTCCATCACAAAACCAGGCGCACCAGGAGAGCCATCAACATGGCTGCGCATCGCGCGCACGCCGTAGCCCCAGGCAGATTTGAGCGAAAATTCAACCCGCATCGCCAAAGACTGGCGGGTCCAGGTTAGTTTTTGCCGGGTCATCGCCTCGATCGCCGAAGCCAGATCGCCGGGGGTAAATGTTTCAAACGCCGCGACGTGCGCCTTGTCCAGATGCGTGTGGCAATCGACCAGACCCGACAGAAGGATGGATTTCCCTGCGTCGGTGAAGGGCAGTTCGGACGGCGCATTACCGGCCGACATCACCGCACCAATCATGCCGTTTTCGATGACCACATCAGCGTTGCACCATCCGTCAGGACCGGGCTTCAAGGCGCATAAGTCACTGGGAATATGCACGTTTCCCAGCACATATTTATCAGGGTCTTGCGGTGGAGGAAGCCAGAAATGCGTCATCTCAACCCCTTTCTCCCATGTCAAAGGCCTGCACTTCGCCCAGCATCTGCGCGAATTCAGCCGCGACAAAATCAATCGCCTTTTGCCCGGTTTCCGCCGTCCCGGCGGCGGCGTTGCCGCAGGCACCATCAACGTTCAGGTCACCGGTTTTCCAGCCGATCTTGCCCCCCGGCCCAAGCCCCAAGTGGCGGGTTGTGGCGTTCAGGTGTTCGATCCGCGATTTGAAGTCCTGCGCCTTGTCCATCCGGCATTTATCGCCGTGCAAATGCAGCATCATCGAGGTTTCAAGCTGGCCCGCGTGGATGCCATAGGTGTTTTCATGGTCGGATATCAGCCCCTTGGGCAGGCCCAGGCCGAACCAGTTGCAAGAGAACGTCAACAGGTCGTGTTTCACCCGTAGGTCGCGCGCCACGATGTCCATCGGCGCCAATTGCCCGCCGTGGCTGTTGAAAAACACCAGACGGCGGATGCCGGAATTGACCACACATTCGCCGATCTCCATCCACATGGAAATCAGCGTTTGGGTGGAAAACGACAGCGAGCCGGGGAAATCCAGATGTTCGGTGCTTTTGCCGATCGGCATGGTCGGCAGGAACAGAACCGGCACCTTACCTTGTGCCAGAATACCCGCCGTCGCCAGAACCAGCCCCCGGTTGATGTCGGTATCGACCGACAAGGGTAGATGCGGCCCATGCTGTTCGGTGGCCCCGATGGGCAGCACGGCGACCGGATCGCGCGCGGCCATTTCGCGTAAAGACAGGCTGGTGTGATTGGCCCAAAAGAGGTGTGAAATATCTGTTGTCATGTGTCTGGCCCGATAATCTGCAATCGCCCGTCGCGGGCATCTGCGTTGGTGTCATTCAGGGTGCCCAGGCTGCGCATTTGTGCCCCGACTTCGTCGCGAAACACCAGCGATATGTTGTGCGATGGCATCGCGCGCAGATCATACCCGGCCAAGTCGCCCGGCACGCCGCCGCTGATTGGCAGGCCGTTCCAGCGTTCGCCAAACCCGCCCAGCGCCAGATAAGTCGACATGACCACGTTAAAAGTTTGCCCGGTCAGAGGGGCGCGATCAAAAGTGATGTCCAATGCCTTGGCCTGCGCGGCCGTGGCACCAGGATTGATCCGATAGCGGATTTCGCGCGAGGTGTGCAGGAACCCGCGCGCCAGAAATCCGGTGTGATCGGTCTGGGCAAACTCGTCCCTGCGCAGCAGGCGTTTGGCGTTGGATTGCAGCATGCCCGCCAGTTGATTACTGGTTACCCGGGTGATGAAAACTTCATCCGCGTAGGGCATGGTATTGAACCAATCGCCAGCGCTAAGGGTGCCGGGTTCGATCCCTGCCTGAATGGTCGCGCCGTTCATCAAGGCAAAATCGACAACGTGGCCCAGGGATTTCAGGCGGGTGACAATGGCGTCGCAGATAAAATTCACCAGCGCGGATTCGCTTGAATAACGTTCAAGAACAGCCGCCTGAAAGGTAAGCGCGCGGGTTGTGACCTTGGCAACCGTCACCATCAATGCGGTTTCGACTTTGGCAAGAATGGGGGCGATTACGTCCCTTTCAAATGTCAGGTCAACATCCGCGTCCTGTTCATAATGCCCGGCATAAGTATGGGACGCGCCGACCGCATTGTTACGTGGCTTCACCTTATGCAGGCAGGTCTTTTCGATCTTCCAACCATCGGATTCAACGCGCATCTCAATTTCGCCCAGAAACTGCCCGTTGCATTCGGCTTGAAAGATCGGCACGCCGTTTTGGATATTGGCCGCCCCCAACCCATCCTCGTTCAGCCGCGTATGGGTGTGTGCGCCCAGAACCAGCACCGGGGTTTTGGTGATCGCGCCCGCCGCCCGGGCCAGCGAAAAATCGGCCTCGCCGATGTCACGGATCGCTGCCGCCTTGCCGCTTTTATGCGCACCATCGCCATACCCGCAATGGGACATGATCAGCACCACATCAACCAACGGCACCAATGCGGGCAGGGTGTTTTCCAATACTTTGACCGGGCTTGCCACGGCCAGTGTCGGATCACTGACCTGGCCGACCCGGGTTTCCACATGGGTGGTCAGGCCGATCAACCCAACACGCAGACCCTGAACAATGGCAATTGCGCCAGGAAAATAATCCTGCCCCGGCTGCAAGTGTTGCGAGCCGTGTACATTGGCGCTGAGAACTGGAAACTGCGCGTCCGCCCGGATACCGCGCGCCAGCAAGGCCGAGCCGCGATCGAATTCGTGATTTCCCAAAACCGTAGCGTCAATGCCGCCAGCCGAATAGGCGCGATAGCTGGGATCAAGGGTAAAGGCGTCTTGGTTCCAGCCAACCAGTTCGTCCAGCATGGTGCCGGTGTGATCATCGCCGATTGACAGGAACAGCACAGGGTCGCCCAATGCCCGCGCATCCCGCACCCGTTTGACCATTTGCGAAAACCGCCGGGTGCCTTTGGTGGGGCCGGAAGGGTCGGTCAGGTGATTGTGCAGATCGTTGAAATGAAAGATCCGCAGATGGCCTTTTGCAGCCCGCTCAGGCAGAAGGTCAGCACCGTCAATCCGGGTCACGGGTGCGGTGATGCCTTCACCCTGCAACAGGAACAATTGGTCGATATTGCCGGTGGGGTTGGGCGTCCCTTCGACCAGCCGCATGATCCCGTGATCCCCCATCCCGTTCAGCTTTCGCGCTTGATGGCGCTTTCGTGCCATTTGTGCAGGAACAGCCAGCTAAGGAACGTCATGAACATGAAGATCAGGATGCCGGTGAACGAGATCAGCAGGATGGCGGCGAACATGCGCGGGATGTTCAAACGGTAACTTGCCTCGAGGATCCGAAACGCCAGCCCCGACCCGGCACCGCCGGTTCCGGCCACGAATTCCGCCACGATGGCACCGATCAGCGACAGCCCCCCGGCGATTTTCAGCCCGCCCAGAAAATATGGCAGGGCCGACGGCAGGCGCAAAAACCGCAGGGTCTGCCAGCGGGTTGCGCCATAAAGCTTCATCATGTCGACCAGATTGTGATCGGCTGATTGCAGGCCCAGTGTGGTATTGGACAGGATCGGGAAAAACGCCACGATCCAGGCGCAGATCAGCAGGCCGACAAAGGTTGAATCTACCCAGATGAAAATCAACGGCGCCACGGCGATGATCGGCGTCACCTGAAGGATCACCGCATAGGGGTAAAACGACATTTCTATCCATTTCGACTGGGCAAACAGGATCGCCAGGCCAACACCGCCGACAATGGCAATGCTCAGCGCCGAAAACGTCAGGATCAGCGTGGCCCCCAGCGACGCCATCAGGATATCCCAGCTCTCAACCAGCGCTTGCAGAACCCGACCGGGGCGCGGGATGATATAATGCGGAATATCGTTGACGACCACAAACCTGTCCCAGGCCAGAATGCTTAGAACCACCACGATAATGGGCAGCACCCAGGCGCCAATGCGTTCGTTGCGGGCCTGGCGGGCTTTGCGCATTTCCACCGGATCAAGAATGATTGGCGCCGGTGCTGGCGCCGGCGCTGGCGCTGGTGTCACTGGTTCGACCATCACAAATGATCCCCTGCTTGCATGGCCGCATGCAGCGCTAACGAAGTCTGGCTGCAATAGGCGTTGTATTCGGCGGAATTGCGGAAATCATCGCCACGTCTTGGGTAAGGGGCGTCAACGTTGATATCGGCAACCACCCGGCCCGGACGCGAGGCCATGACAACGATGCGGTTGGACAGATAGGCGCTCTCGAACACCGAATGGGTGACGAATATTACCGTCCAGTTCAATTGCTGCCAAAGGGTCAGCAGGTCGTCGTTCAGTTTTGACCGGGTAATCTCGTCCAGCGCCGCAAACGGTTCATCCATCAGCAACAGCTTGGGCCGTGTCACCAGTGCCCGCGCAATCGACACCCGCATTTTCATGCCACCCGAAAGTTCGCGCGGATAAGACCCGGAAAATGCCGCCAGCCCCACCATTTCCAGCGCCTCGTTGACAGCTGTCAACGCCGCCTTTTTCTTGATGCCCTTAAGGCGCAGCGGCAGCCAGACATTGTCAAACACGGTGGCCCATAACATCAAGGTGGGTTCCTGAAACACAAACGATATTTCGTGATCAGGCCGGCCCATCCTGTCAACCTTGGCGTTGGGCCAGTTCAGGGTTCCGGTGGTCATGTTGCCAAGCCCGGCAATGATCTTCAATGCGGTGGATTTGCCACAACCGGACGGACCCAGCAGGCTGACAAATGACCCCTGGGCGATGTCCATAGACATGCCTTGCAGCGCCACAGTGCCATTGGAAAAGGTTTTGCCGACCTGGGTTAGCGACAGGAGTGTTTGATCGCTCATTCATTTCCTCATTTCCACAGGCGCAGGTGAAACACCCACGCACCTTGCCCTATCCGCGATGCCACGCGCCCCGGACCGGGGCCGGGACGCCACGCATTCAGTTTCCGGTCAGTTTCCCATCAGTGCCTTTTTGACGTCCAGACCCACACCCTTGTTAACAAAGCTCAGGTCATAAACCGCATCCAGATCAAGCCCGCCATCAATGACGCCGGCATCCACCATCTTGTTGTAGAAGCTTTCTATCCGCTCGACCGTCATGGCGCCAATGCCCATGGTCAGGCTGTCACCGGAATCAACGATGCCGTATTTGGTCAACTGCTCCATGGCAAATTCGATATTGGCATCACCCATATCAGGGTTGTCGGTCTGGATCAGTTTGTTTGCGGCACTCTGGTCACCGTACATGTAATTGGTCCAGCCCAGGATTGACCCGTCAACAAAGCACTGGACCACCTCGGGGCGTGTGTCGATCGTCTTTTGCATGGTGGCAATCAGCGTCGAATAGGTATCAAAGCCGTAATCCGCCAGCAAGAACACGTTTGGTTCAAACCCGGCTTCTTTCTGGATGGCATATGGTTCAGACGTCACATAACCCTGCTGGCCGCTTTTCTTGTCGGCCAGAAAAGGCGCCGAGTTATAGGTATAGGGCTTGCGCTGTTCATCACGAAACCCAAGGCTGACCATCCAGCGGAAAAATGACTGATAGCCGCCGTTACCAATCAACAGCGTATCCGCGCCTTTCAGGCTTTCCCAGGTGTCCAGCCCCTGCCCCGGATGGGTCATGATCACTTGCGGTTCTTTCTGAAAGACGCTGGCAACCACCACCATGGGGATGTCTTCCCTGACCGAATTGAACGGCTGCAACAGGTTGCCATCCATCAGAAAGTCAATTTTGCCGGCCAGCAGAAGTGCGCGGTTGTTGACGTTCGGCCCACCCGGCACAATCGTCACATCCAGACCGCAGGCGGCATAGGTGCCGTCGGCCACAGCCTGATAAAATCCGCCGTGTTCGGGCTGTGCGACCCAGTTGGTACCGAATGTGACGGCTTCTTGGGCATGCGCCGCGGTTCCAGCCAGCAGTGCTGCAATTCCATATGTGATTGTCTTGAGTTTCATGAGTTCTCTCCCAGGGTTTGTTTGTCAGTTCACTGTTTCAAGATGGTTCGGGAATATCCCTTCCCTTTTGATGACTTCTGCCTGTTTGTTTGATGTTACTGTTATGGACGGTTCCGGCAAGATAGAATCGCACGGTAAAACAAGGTCAAGGACGCCACATGCTTACACATCATACCCCCACAACCATCCGCCGCCCGTTTGCCAAATACGCCCATGCGGTCGAAGTTCCGGCAAATGCGCGGCTGGTGTTCTGTTCCGGGCAACTGGCAGTCACGCCTGACGACGTGATCCCCGACAACACCCGCGACCAGGCCGATCTGTGTTTTGACAACATCGCAAAAATCCTGGCCGATGCCGATATGACCATGGCGGACGTGGTGCGTATCAACGCCTATGTGACAAGTCGCGAACATATGGTGCCCTACATGGCGGCGCGCGACGCCCGGTTTGCCATCACCCCGCCGGCGTCGACCCTGATGATTGTCAACGGGTTTACCCGCGAGGAATTCACCGTGGAAATCGAGGCGATAGCCGCCAAAGTCTAGTGGCGCACTCATAGCTTTGCCATCTTGCGTTCGACCTTGGCAAGGAATTTCTTGCGCGCGGCGTCGTCCACAATGTTCATGTCGTAAAGCTGCATCCAGACGGTTTTGCAGCGAAAATCGAACAGGGCGCGCATGCAGCGCAAAAAGAACCGCTTGCACGGGTTGCCGACCACGAACATCCACCAAGCGGGGGAACCGGACGAGGTGATGACCGCCAGCCGTTTGATGTGGCGGATGCACGATGATGTGGTGTCGCCCTTGCGTTTGGCCACCTCAAAGGTGACGCCCGGCAGCCAGACCCGTTCGAACCAACCTTTGAGGATGGCAGGCGGGCCAAAATACCAGGTCGGAAAGACAAAAACCAAGCCATCGGCCCATTTCAGATTGTCCACATGGTCCTGAACCTGTTCGATCAATTGCGGCGTGTTTTCCAGGTATGCCTCGCGATCCGCGCGCGACAAAACCGGCTGAAACTGTTCCGCATACAGGTCCGTCACCCGGATATCATGGCCCGCGCCCTTCAATGCCCGCTTGACTGTATCAAGCACGGCGGCGGTAAAACTGGAGGGAACGGGGTGGGCATAGACCACAAGAAATTTCATACCGAAGACCTTTGGTCCTTCAACCATTAATCCCCGCTGCTCCCACATTCATTCTGGGCGCGTGGTCGTCATTGCGAGGGATTCTGGCCATCGCGCCCCGAACCTCACATCTAAGTGCGCAATCTGTCAAGGGTGATCAGAACCGGAAGTGGTTTCGCCCCGCCCTACCCATTGTTGACAGGTCCAGACGCTAGGGCGCAAAAAACGTCGCGGTGGCGGTGGCGACAAGTTTGGCATCGTCCTCTTGCGTCATGTCGGCCTGGGTGAACACCAGCGCCTTGCCGGCCCGCACCACCCGCGCACGGCACAGGATTGCCGTGCCAACACCGGGACGCAGAAATTGCGTGTGCAGGTCGGTGGTGGCAAAGGCGCGCGCCTCGCCGCAATTGCCGATGGCCGCCAGCACCATCGAAGTATCTGCCAGTGCGGCCAGCGCCTGACCGGACACAATGCCGCCGACCCGCGCCAGATGCTTGCCCAAGGGCATACGCACCAGTACATGGCCCGCGTCGATGGACAGGACCGTCAGGTCCAGCGCCTGCACCCATTGTGCAAAGAACTCGGTCAGAACTTTTTGCGCATAGTCGGGTGTGACTGGCGTATTCATCCGGCGCGCAACCCTTCGATCTGCAAATTGAACCCGTTCTGAATGTGCCTTGTGAACACTTCCAGCGCCTCACCCTTATCGCCCGAGGCGACAGCATCAACCAACTCCGTATGCGCCCCCAGAGATTTGGACAGGTCGACGTTTTCAATCGCCGCAAACAGGTGAAACGCCATCGCCTTGCCCCAGATCATGTCGAACATTTCCAACAGGAACCGATTGCCTGCCAGTTCGACAAATTTGCGGTGAATATTGCGGTTGGCCTCGAAATAGCCTTTGGCCGAACTGTCGCTCACGTTCTCTTCGCGTTGCACGCATTCGCGCAATTCGGTCATAACTTCAGGCTTGGGATTATCGGCAAGTATCCGCGCCGATTGCCCTTCGATCGCCGCGCGCGCCTGGTATAATTCGCGAATTTCCCCGTCGTTCATCTGGTAAAGCCGAAAACTGCCGCGACTGGACACTTCCAGCACACCGTCCTGTTCCAGACGCATCAGCGCCTCACGGACGGGTGTGCGGCTGATCTGTAATTCCGCCGCCAGTTTTTCCTGAACCAGATGGTCGTCCGGCCCGATTTCGCGTCGCATGATCGCCTCGATCAACTGTTCGTACACCTCGTCAGCCAGGCGGCGGCGGGCGGGTTGGATGCTTTTAAGTGGCATTGCGGGCCTCTTGGCATGAATTTGTGCATGAATTTGCTGAGTCTTCTGTATCCTGAATCCAGAGTACAATAAAGCCGGTTATCAAGAATTGCCTTGATCATTGCTGAATACGGTATACTGTATACACACACTTTCTAGGAGAATCTCATGTGTGGAATCGCTGGTCGGATTCTGAATGCGCCGGGCAAGGTCGGGCACGATCTGGTCGAATTGATGGATGCGCAAAGGCATCGCGGGGCCGACAGTACCGGCTTTGCGATCTACACGGTGCCCCGCGAAACCGGCTATACCTTACGCGGCATGGGGTTTGACAAATCGTCGATGGACGGTGATCTGGCCAGTTTTACCCATGTGATGCGCGACCATGGTTCGGATTTCCTGAGTGAGCCGCAGATCACCACAGATCAAAACGCACATTATTGTTTTCGCATGGAAATCAGCGACCCAACCGACCTGACGGCCTGGGTAAAAGACGCCGATACCCTGACCGACCGGATCGAAATCCAGTCCTGCGGGCGGTCGTTGGAGATTATCAAAGACATTGGCAGTGCTACGGATGTGGCCGACAAACACGGGGTGCGCGACATGATCGGCACCCACGGGCTTGGCCATGCGCGGCTGGCCACGGAAAGTTCCGTGTTGCCCAATGCCAGCCACCCGTTCTGGGCCCGGCCGTTTTCGGACGTGGCGATTGTGCATAACGGCCAGATCACCGATTATTTCACCTGGCGCGAAAAACTTGAGCGGCGGGGCTATCGTTTTCTGACCGGAAACGATTCCGAACTGATTGCGGTCTGGGTTTCGGATCAGATCAAGGCGGGGCTAAGCATGAGCCAGGCCTTGCGCAAATCCATCACCTCGATTGACGGTGTGTTCACCTATATGATTGCCCGCCCCGACGGCATCGGCTTTGCCAAGGACCGGTTCGCGATGAAACCACTGGTGGTGATCGACAAGAATGGCGATCTGGCAGTAGCGACCGAAGAACAGGCAGTGCGCCGTGTGTTTGCCGGCGAAGAAGATGTAATCAATCACGACGGTCCCAGCCTGATGGGCATCTGGGGCGTCGGTAACCGGAGTCTTGCCGCATGAGCGAAGTCATTATCGACGTCAGCCAGCGTCATATCCGCGAGATCAATCAGGATATGCAGGCAGCGGCCAAGGCGGGCGACAGGATGCGGGTGACCAACACCCTGTCACGCCATAACCTTGGGATTGGCCTGCCGCCGGGTGCCGACCTGCATTTTGAGGGTTCGGTTGGTTATTTCTGTGGCGGCTTGAACACGGGTGCCACCATCAACATCGAACGCAACGCCGGCTGGGCGCTGGGCGAAGGCATGTCGGATGGCATGATCACCGTCGGCGGCTATTGCGGCATGTCGTGCGGTGCGGCAATGATGGGCGGGACCATCCACATCAAAGGTGATGCCGGCCCGCGGGTTGGTGCCGCAATGAAGGGTGGCAATATCGTGGTCGAAGGCAAGATCGGCTATCAGTCCGGTTTCATGGCGCATTCCGGGCGGATCATTGCCCTGGGCGGGGCCGGCGAAAGCTGTGCTGATGCCTTGTGGGAAGGTGAAGTCTGGGTCGCAGGTCCGGTTGAAAGTGTTGGTGTCGACGTGAACACGGTGGAGCCGAGCGCCGAAGAAGTGGCCGAGGTGGACGCGATTTTGGCGCCTTTGGGGCTGGTGGATACATCGCGCGACTGGCGCAAGATGATCTCGGGTCAGCGACTTTGGTATTTTGAAAGCAGGGATGCAAACGCATGGCTCATGATCTGAACAAACCTTATGAATACCCGTTTGAGATGGCCAGCGAGGACGAGATCAAATTTGGCGAAGCCGCCATTGAAGGTCGCCCCGCCGGTGTGCCATCGTCGTATACCAAAGGCGGGTCGGCCCGCTGGGATCCGGATTCGATTGCCGAGGTCCACGCATTGGCGCAATTGGGCCGCTATCAGGTGCGCGGCTATAACTCGTTCAACCAGCAATTGCCGACCTTTGATGATCTGACCTTTGTGCCGGCCACCATGACGCGGCTGCCGTTGGAAGGGTACCGTGAAACCTGTGATACCACGACCATTCTGGGCGGCGGGCGCGGCCTGGTGGAAAAGCCGATCAAGCTGAAAATACCGATCTATATCGCCTCGATGTCGTTTGGTGCCTTGTCGGCCCCGGCCAAGGCATCGCTGGGATACGGCGCATCCAAAGTGGGCACCATGACCTGCACCGGCGAAGGTGGGATGCTTGAGGAAGAACGCGAAGCCTCGCGGATTTTGGTGTATCAGATGTCGCCGGCGCGCTACGGCGTTGATTTGGACCATCTGCGCCGCGCCGACGGGATCGAGATTGTCGTGGGTCAGGGGGCCAAGCCCGGAACCGGCGGCTTGCTTTTGGGCATGAAGGTCAGCCCGAGGGTGTCCAAGATGCGGACCCTTCCGGAAGGGGTTGATCAACGATCAACCATCCGCCACCCGGATTTCCTGGGGGCGGATGATCTGGCGGTTAAGATCGAAGAACTGCGCATTGCCACTGATTACCAGGTGCCGATCTTCATCAAGATGGGTGCGACCCGGCCCCGGTTCGACGTGGCCGTGGCGGCCAAGGCGGGTGCGGATGTGATTGTGCTGGACGGGGCCGAAGGCGGCACCGGGGCGTCGCCCGAGATGCTTTTGAACCATACCGGCGTGCCCACCATGAGTGCAATTCGCGCGGGCCGCGAGGCGTTGGACGACTGCGGCATGTCGGGCAAGGTGTCATTGGTGGTGGCGGGTGGTATCCGCACCGGTGTGGACGCGGCCAAGTGCATCGCGCTTGGTGCGGATGCGGTGATGATCGGCAATGGCGCGATGATTGCGGCGGGGTGCAATTCACCGCAATATCTTGAGGATTATGAGGCGCTTGGAACATCACCGGGCGCGTGCCACCATTGCCATACCGGGCGTTGTCCGGTGGGGATCGCGACGCAGGATCCTGAGCTTGAAAAGCGCATGAACCCCGCTGCCGGCGCCGAACGGGTGGCGCGGTATCTGACGGCGATGACCATGGAGATGACCGCATTGGCCAAGGCCTGCGGCAAGTCTTCGGTGCACAATCTTGAGGTTGAAGACCTGCGCGCCCTGTCGTTTCAGGCGTCGGCCTTTACCGGCGTCAAGATGGCCGGGATCGACAAAGTCTACGAATGGTAAGGATTGCCATTCTGAACCTGACTGACCTGCCCGAGGAAATCGGGGGCGGCGCCCTTGTGGGCGGTGCAATCCGTGATTGGCTGGCCCCGGCAATGCCGGGGGATGAATTGACGATAATTGAGGTGACCGCTGGCGTGCCGGTGCCCCAGGTCGGCACCTTTGATGGCTTTGTACTAAGCGGCTCGGAAAAGGGCGTTTACGACGCCGCGCCCTGGATGGCCCCGGTGCGCGCCCTGTTGCTGGAAACAAAAGCGCGGAAAACCCCGGTTTTCGGCATCTGTTTTGCGCATCAATTCATGGCCGAGGTTTATGGCGGCAAGGCCGAATTGGCGGAATTGGGCGAAGTGGTTGGGGTGCGGCGCTTTGAAGTGGATGGACAAGTTGTTGATGCCCATGTCTGGCACCGCGATCAGGTGACCAAAGCACCACCCGGCGCCAGGGTTCTGGGCAGGGCTGATTATTGTCCGCTTGGCGTTCTGACCTATGATTTCCCGGCCATGTCGGTGCAATTCCACCCGGAATTCACGGCTGCGTTTCTCACCCATGCGATCACCAAAAACCAAGGCATTGCCCAAACCCCCGCCGAGACCAAAGACCGGCTGGCGTCAGTTGCCTCTGGCGACGTACCGGTTGATCTGATGGCGAAAGAGGTGGCCAAATTACTGCGCAGCGCGCCAGTAACTTGATCTGCCTCAAAGTCGTGCAATCCTTCGGACTTTAGCGTGGGTATCAGGAGGGAAACCGCATGACTGGATTACTAGGGCTGTTTGACAGGGCTCGCAGGCGGATACTGACACCGCAGGAACTTGACCGGCTGTGCGCCGATCTGGCGGTTACGCGCGAAGACATTGCAACATTTGCCAATGCCCGCCCCGGGGTGCGCAACCAGATGGAGGCGATGGCTGCGCATTTCGGCGTTACCGGCAAAGTCATCGACGCCACCCGCTGGCGCGCCTTAGAGATTGTCTGGGCCTGTACAACCTGTGAAAAGACCAAGGAATGCAAGGCATTTCTGGCCGGACATGAAGGCGAGTTTGATCCTTATGACTGCCCGAATGCGGCCCAATACGCTGAATTATCGTCCTGAGGGGCTTTCTTTTGGGCTAAGCTTGCGCCGCCCGGCAACCTTGAACCGGTCAGCCGTACCATAATCCCCAACCGCGACCCCGGCCACAAAGCTGCCGAATACGGGCGCATGTTTGAACAGATGCCCCGAGCAGCCCCCCGCGAACAGAACATTGTCATGCTCGGGATGCCAGTCGACGATGAAATGCGTGTCTGGCGTCAGGATGATCTGGTTGAATTTTGAATCCACCACCTTTTCGCCCACCAACCCCGGAAACCGGTGCTGGATATAGCTGCGGGTGCGGCTGAGACATTCGCGCCGGATCAGGCGTTCGTCGTTATCAAGGTCGATCTTGTCGGGGATCACCACCGCCGCCTTGACGCCCGAACCCTCAGAGGATGGCAGGCCAAACGAACTTTTGCCGTGATCAATCCAGCAGGGCATGTTTTCCATGTCAAAAGCATCCGACCCATCCGGGGTCGAGGTATAGATCACATTGACGCCAATCACCGTAGTGATCGGTTTGATGGTGCGCGGGAACATTTCGGACATCCACGGCCCCGTGGCGATGATGATCACATCCGCCTCAAGCGGTTTGCCATCAAGCATCGGGCGTTCGGACCCGTCGGTGGTGACACGTCCGCGTTTCACCACCCCGCCCGCGCGTTTGAACAGGTCGATGCAGGTCAGGACACAGCGGTGCGCCATCAGCATGCCCGCCTCGGGTTCGAACAATGCATAGGCGATGTCGGGCACGCGAAACTGCGGAAAACGCTGCTGAATTTCCGATTGCGAGTATTTGAAATAGGGCACGCCAACAGTATCGAACGTCTGACTGGTGGCGTCTTCCCAATCACAGTGACCCTCGCTTGCCAGAATCAAGGCACCACATTCGTACATCAGGTTCTGGCCGCTTTCGGCCTGCAATTCCAACCACCGCAACCGGCTTTCACGGGCCCAGCGGGTATAAAATTCATCGCGCCCAGAAATCGCCCGGATCACCCGGTTGTAATCGGTCGATGAGGCGCGTGAATGCCCCGGCTCCCACCGGTCAATCAGCGTGACTTGTTCACCCTTGCGCTGAAGTTCAAGCGCCGTCATCGTACCGGCAATACCACCGCCCACGACAATGATGTTGCTGGGTGCCATGATCAAAATCGTCCTTGTTGTTTAGTGTTGTTCTGGCGCTGTTGACTGTATTTTTGAATACTGTATACAGAATACAACTAAACGCAAGACCATAAGCAATTGGGAGGTTGCATCTTGACGTCAACTGATTTCACGTTACCCGAGGGTACGCATACGGTAATTCTGGGCCTTGGGGACCTGAACGGCATCATGCGCGGCAAGCGTATTCCGGCCAGCCACTGGGAGAATATTTGCAATAACGGCAATGCCTATTCGCTGGCCCTGTTTGCCATTGATATGACCTGCGATGTCTGGGACACGCCTTATGTCAATTTCGGCAACGGCTATCCCGATATGCATATGTTCCCGATGACCAAACCGGTCTCCCTGCCGTGGGAGCCGGGTGTCGCCATGTGTTTTGCCCGCGCCGAGGGAATGGATCACAAACAAGTGCCGATTGACCCGCGCCCGGTACTGGAGCGTCAGGTGAAGCGCGCCGCCGACATGGGATTCGAGGTGCAGGTCGGGGCCGAACTGGAGTTTTACCTGCTTGATCCCGAAACCGGCAAGCCGAAGGATTCCGGTATTCAGGTTTATGGGCTTGAGCGGGCAGCAGAGCTTGAGCATGTACTTGGCCCGATCCGCACCCAGATCAACGAATGTGGCATTCCGATCGAACAGTCCAACCCCGAATACGCGGCCGGTCAGGTCGAGGTGAATATACGTTACGACGAAGGTTTGCTGTCGGCCGACCGGGTGGTTATGTTCCGCTCACTGGCCAAGCAACTGGCGGGCGCGCACGGATACAAGGCGACCTTTATGGCCAAGCCGTTTCATGAGGAATCCGGCAGCGGGTTTCATTGCCATTATTCGCTTTGGAAAGACGGCAAGAACGTATTTTCCAACAACGGCAAGCTGAGCGATACGGGCCGTCATTTTGTTGGCGGCATGCAAAAGCGCATGGCCGAAGCGTCGATTTGCGGCAGTGCCACGGTCAACGGCTATCGTCGCCGTCAGCCGTATACCTTTTGTCCGATCAACACGACCTGGGGGTTGGACAATCGCACCGTTGGCCTGCGGGTGATCGAAGGGTCCGACAGCGCCGTGCGGGTGGAAAAGCGCGATGCAGGGGCCGATTGCAATCCGTATTTCCTGCTGGCAAGTGACATTGCCGCCGGGTTGGATGGCATCGAACAGGGCATCGAACCTTCTGAAATAACCACCGGCAACGCCTATGAGGCCGAAGATGCCGCCCCAATTCCCACGGATCTGCGCGATGCAATTGCACTGGCGCGCGGGTCAGACTGGCTCAAGAATGTGATGGGCGACGACATGTGGGAACTGGCCTGTCAACAAAGCGAACGCGAGTTGGAGTTCTTTTCCCAGCAGGTGACGCAGGTGGAAATTGACCGCTATCGGGATAATTTCTGATGCGGGTCGCACGGGTCATTGGCACAGTTACAGCCACGGCCAAGGACGCCCAACTTACCGGTCATAAGCTGTTGTTGTGCGACATTGTTGACGGGGCTGGCAAGGTGCTGGAACCATCGTTGGTTGCCGCTGACACCTGTGGTGCCGGGGTTGGCGATACGGTGATGATTGTACACGGGTCCGGCGCGCGATTGCCCGCCGGGCTGGCGGGGGTGCCGATTGATGCAAGCATCGTTGCGATTGTCGAACACATAACACTCTCAAAGAACAAGTAACTTCTGAAAAGGAACATGAAAATGGCAAAACCAGCAGCGGGCCAGACGGCCCTTGGAATGATCGAAACCCGTGGTCTTGTGGCCTCGATCGAGGCGGCGGATGCAATGGTCAAAGCGGCCAGCGTGACAATCGTCGGACAGACCAAGGCCGGTGGCGGTCTGGTCACCACATTGGTGCGCGGCGAAGTCGGGGCCGTCAAGGCGGCAACAGACGCAGGTGCTACGGCGGCCAACAAGATCGGCGATGTGGTGTCGGTTCACGTCATCGCCCGCCCGCATGATGAACTTGAAGGCATTATTGAAGCACTTGGGGCCGGGTCGGCAGGCTAGGTTTTAAAGGAGCGGGTCCATGGCTGGCGGATTTGAGGATTTCACAGAGGCGGTTGCTAAAGCAAGCGGCGCGGCAAGAGTGGCGGTGAACACGCCTGACTTGTCCCGTGTTGCGGTGCTTGGTGGCGGGGTCGAAGGGCGGCTTTTGGCGGCGTTGTGCCTGGCGGCGGACGCGGATGTGACGTTGTTCTCGGCCTACGGCGCCGAGGTGCAGATGTTGCGTGCCTCAAGCGGCGTGACCATTCGCGGTGACGGGCCGGTTGGCACCTATGCGGTGGACCGCGATGCCGGCCCGGATTCTGCGCCATCAATTCGCACGACCGCCGAATTGGACGGGGCCGTTGCCAAGGCCGATGTGATTTTCCTGACCGGTCCGGTGCATAAAATGCGCACCTATGCGATGGTTCTGGCGGATCATCTGCGTGATGGTCAGGTGTTGGTTCTGGCCCCGGGGCGGTCTTTGGGTGCGCTGGAAGCGGCCTGGATGCTGCGCATCGGCGGCTGCAAGGCGGATATCACTTTGGTTGAGGCACAGGGGCTGCCTTATTGGATTTCTGAAACTGGCGCTACGCTGACGCTTTCCGCTGTTGGCCCGGTCGCTGCCGCGACCTTGCCTCGCGGGCGCTCGGATGTGTTGCGTGGGCTGGCGCGGTATTTACCTGATCTTGTGGAACAGGCATCGGTGCTGGAAAGCGGCTTTGCCGATGGCTCGGCCTTGGTGGAACTACCTGCTTTGTTGCTGGGTGGTCCGGGGTTGGAGGGCGCTGGCGCGCCGGTGCCGATGGGTGGAGTTCCATTGGATGAAAATGAAACATTCGCGTCGCTCATTGGGCCACAGCACCGGGCGGTGATTGAGCGGCTGGCGCAGGAGCGGCGTTTGGTGGCGCAGGCCTTTGGCCTGCGAAACCTGCCGGATACAGATAGCTGGGTGCGGACCCAGGCGGGCGCGCTGCGCGGCGCTGGCGCGCGGGGTATTCCCGACCGCAAGGCTGCGAATATCCTGATGCGCGATGGGGTGATCGGTTCGTTTGTGCCGTTGATTTCCGCCGCCAAGCTGGCCGGAATTGACGTGCCGGTGACACAGTCGATGGTCACACTGGCCTCCAGCATTCTGGGCGCGGATGTCGCCGCCGCAGGCCGGCGGCTGGACACAATCGGCATTGAGGCCAGCGACATTGACAGCGCCCGCCGGGTGATGGACACAATTGCAGGAGGGACACGGGTGTGGACGCAGACCTGAAATCAATCGCCGCCGCCCGTCGCTGCGCCGAAACTGCGTTTGACGCATACCGCGCCTTTCTGGGTACTGACCCCAAACAAGTCGACGCCATTGTCGATGCCATGGCCCGCGCGATTGAGCCTGAGGCCTTGCGGCTGGGGCAATTGGCGGTGGAAGAAACCGGATACGGCAATGCCGAAGACAAGCGGGTCAAGAACCTGTTCAACGCGCTTTCAGTGGCGGATTACCTGCGCGATGTGACCACATTGGGCATGTTATGGAGCGACGAGACCACCAAAATCGCCGCCTTTGGCGAACCGATGGGCGTGGTGGCGGCACTGGTCCCGGTGACCAACCCGACCTCGACCATCATCTTCAAGGTTCTGTCGGCGGTTAAGGCCGGCAATGCCATCGTTTGCGCGCCCCACCCGCGCGGCGTTCGCTGTGGCATTGAAACCGTGCGGATCATGGCGGATGTGGCCGAACAGATGGGCGCGCCCAAGGGGCTGATCCAATGTCTGGAAGAGGTGACAATCCAAGGCACGGCAGAATTGATGCGCCACCGGCGTACTTCGGTGGTGATGGCCACGGGTGGCCCGGCGATGGTCAAGGCGGCGTATTCTTCGGGCAAACCGACGCTGGCCGTGGGGGCCGGCAATGTGCCGTGTTATGTTCACAAGTCCAAAAAGGGCGACATCGGCGAAGTGGCCGAAATGATCGTCATGTCCAAAGCGTTTGACTATGGCACGGCCTGTGTTTCGGAACAGGCGATCATCGCCGACCGTGAAATTGCCCGTGATCTGCGCCACGAGTTGAAACTGAAGGGCGCGTATTTCTGCACGCCTGCCGAGGCTGATCGTTTGGCGGGTGTGATTTTCAACGGCAAACAGGCCATGAACCCCGAGCGGGTCGGCCAATCGCCGCAGGTTTTGGCCGACGCCGCCGGTTTCTCGATCCCGCCCCGGACCCGGTGTCTGGTTTCCGAGGAAACCGAAATAGGTTGGCACCGGCCCCTGTCGGCAGAAAAGCTGAATCCGGTACTGGCGTTTTATGAGGCGCGAACCAGCGATGAGGGCATTGAAATTGCGCACAATATCGCCAAATTCGAAGGCTGGGGCCATTCCTCGGTGATCCACTCGGACGACCCGGCAATCGTCGCGCAATTTGCCGCCGTGCCTACGGGCCGGGTTCTGGTCAATACGCCGGGAATCCTGGGTGGCATGGGCTATTCCACCGATCTTGAACCCAGTTTCATGCTGGGCACCGGCACATGGTCGGGGTCGATCACCTCGGACAATGTCACCGCCCTGCATCTGATCAATATCAAACGGGTGGCGTATCAAAGCCGACCCTGGCGCGACATTTACAAAGAATACGGGAGTTAAATGATGAGCAGCGACATAACCATTCGCGCCCTGATGCAGATCGACAATCTGCAACCCAAGTTTGCCGCCTATAACGGTGCAACCGTGCAAGGCTCGGTGCCACTTTCGGGTGACACCGTGCTGATCGGCGAATTTGCCCCCGGCAACGGGGTTTTCACCCTGATTGACCGGGCGCTAAAGGCCAGTTCGGTCGAGGCGACGACGCAATTGGTGGAACGCGAGTTCGGGTTTTTCATCCTGCGGTCGCGTTCAAACGCCGAAGTGTCCGCCGCCCGCGATGCCATTCTGGCCGAGCTTGGCGCGACCATGGCCGACCGGCTCAAGCCACATATCGGCACCACCCAGATCATCACATCGGTGGAACCCTATCAGGCGCAATTACTGAACAAATGGCGCAAGGGCGCGTTGTTGGTGCCGGGCCAGACGCTTGGCATCATCGAATGCGCGCCTGCCGCCTATATTTCCATCGCCGCGAATGAGGCCGAAAAGGCATCCGATATCGACATCGTCGAAGTCCGCGCCGTGGGCCGGTATGGCCGGTTGTTCATTTCCGGCTCGGAAGATTCGGTCAAGGCCGGAATGGAGGCCGCGGTGGCCGCGGTAGAAGCAATAGACGGAAAGGCCGCCTAGGTGGCCGGATCGCGCGTCATAGGGTCGGAACTGATCGAGGACACGCGTCAACGCGGACGCCTTGTATTCGAAGTTCTGCCCGGTGATATCGTCACGGCCTTAGCCCGCGAAGCGGCGGCGCGGATCGGCATCAAACTGCTTGACGGGCCGTTGGAAACGCCAGCGCCCGTGCGCAGCGATGGCGCCACTTCCATGCGGCGCGCCCTTTACCGCCGCTCTGCTAAATGGGTGGCCCCCGGGAAACGAACTTCTCTCAATGCCAGACGCTTCAGCAAAATCGCGTTGGTCGGTGCGGGCGGCGTTGGCAGCAACATTGCCCACCTTGCCGCCAACGCCGATATGGCGGATGAAATCGCCCTGATTGATATCGCACCCGGCGTGGCCGAAGCAACGGCGCTGGACCTCAACCATGCCAGTGGCATCACCCGAACCCGCGCGAGAGTAAGCGGGAGTACGTCACTGAACATGGTGTCAGGGGCCGAGGTTATCGTCGTCACGGCAGGGCGCGCGCGCAGTCCGGGGATGACCCGGGCCGACCTGATCGAGACCAACAAACGGGTGATCCATTCCACCGCCGAGGCGATCAAATCTCAGGCCCCCGGCGCGATCGTCATCGTCGTGACCAACCCGCTGGACGAAATGACCGTCGAGATGTTGCGCGCCACAGGGTTTCCCCGCGAGCGGGTTCTGGGCATGGCAGGGACGCTGGATTCTTCGCGGTTTCGCAATGCCTTGGCGCAGGCAGCCGGGGTTGATCCCGGCGATGTTACGGCGTTTACTCTGGGCAGTCACGGTGATGAAATGGCGCCAATTCCGTCGCATGCACGCATAAAGGGGCGACCATTGGATGTTTTCCTGACCCAGGCGCAGATTGAAGCCTGCGTGAGGGATGCCATCACTGGTGGCGGGCAGGTTGTGGCCCTGCGCAAGACCGGATCGGCGACAATTGCTCCGGCGCATTCCACGGTCGAACTGCTGGATCATATTCGCGGTGCGCGCACTGGGCCTGTGCCTGTATCGGTCATGCTGGAAGGCGAATTTGGCGTCAACGGCGTGGTTCTGGGCGTCCCGGCCCATCTGGGCCAAAGCGGGTTGGTCAAGGTTGAACAACTATCCCTTGCCGATACCGAACACGCCGCACTGCATGCTGCCGCCGATGCGATTCGCATCCGGGTAGGTCTGAAATGACCCTGCGGATTGTCCAATCCGGTGGCCGCTTTGAAGAGATCGGATCATATTCGCGGGCCAAGCGGGTTGGCCCGTTTGTGTTTGTTGCGGGCACTACGGCGATAGAACCAAGCGGCAAGCTGCACGCCCCCAATGATGCGTATGCGCAGACAATATTTGCGCTACAGCGGATTGAAAATGCGTTGAAAGAGGTGGGCGCGGACATGCGCCACGTAGTGCGAACAACCGTTTTTCTTTCCGATATGAAGGCCGCAGCGGCCGGGTTTGTCAAAGCCCATGGCGAAGTGTTCGACGGTATTTTACCAGTCACAACCGCGGTCGAAGCCGGGTTGACAACCCCCGGAATGATGGTCGAAATATCGGTCGATGCAATCATTCACGACCCGCTTGGCGTGATCGAATTTGACTGAACACTGATGCCGCACAACCGGCGAATGGGATTCCCCGGGCATTCAAAGAACCCAAAGTGCCAGGCTTGTTGACAGAATATTGCCTTCGTGTACTGTATACAGGATACGAAAAAAAACATCTATCCAACAAAACAGGGGGAAAAAATGACAGTTCTAAGAAACAGCGCGGCGCTTTTGGGGGCCATGGCCCTGATGGCCACGGCCGCATCTGCCGAGATCAAGGTGGGCTTTATCGGCTCGCTTTCGTCCGACACTGGCCTTAGCACCCTGCGCGGTGCCGAGATGGCGATTGACGAATTGAACGCAAGTGGCGGCGTTCTTGGTCAGCAGATCGTTCTGGTCAAGGCCGACACCGGCGAGGACGTGACCGAAGGCGTAAAAGCCTATGAATTCCTGGCCGAGACCGAAGAAGTTGATTTCATCATTTCCGGCTCGATTGACGATGTAAGCTTGGGGTGGATGCCAAGAATGCAGGAATTCCAGATCCCGACGTTGGACACCTGGACATCGTATGTGGGCATCATCGACATGATTGTCGAAGATTATGATTCCATGCGGCCCTATTTCATGAACATCGCCTCGGACGAGGCGTTGGCCACATTGTACATCGACTTTGGCAAAGACGTTCTGAAAGAAAAGATGGGCTGGGATTCCGTGATCATCCTGGCCGAAGACACGGCCTTTGGCGGTGCCCTGACCGGTCTGGTCACCGAGGCGCTGGCACCGAATGCGGGCATCGAAGTGGTTGATATCATTTCATATGACATCACCACCAACGACTTTGCACCGCTCTTTGCCAAGGCCGAAGCCTCGGGCGCGGATTTCATCTATCTGGTTTCATCCGTCAACTCTCAGGTGGTTTCCAGCCAATATGTAAAGCTGCAAGTGCCGATGGGCATGACCGGCGTCAACGTGGCGGCCCTGGGGCAGGAATTCTGGGAAGACACGGGCGGTGCCGGTGGTGGCATTTCCACCCTGTCGCCGGTGCCTTCGATCGGTTTTGCACTTGACCCGGTCAATGCCGCGTTCCTGGAACGGTATCAGGCACGGTATGACACCCGGCCTTCGGTGCCGCATTTCAACGGCTATAACGCTTATCACGGGCTGAAACAGGCGATGGCCGCTGCTGAAGAGGCCGGTGGGTTTGAACTTGATGCCTGGGTTCCGGCGATGGAAAAGCAGGACTCGGTCTTTAAGAAAGACGGCGAGATGTGGCTGCGCTGGGGCTGGTGGGGCAATGACGAAATTGAGCCGCGCACCGGCCGGACCTATCCGCACAACGTTCGCTTTGACATCACCGAGCCGTATGACGACGGCGCGCCATCAATGGTGGTGATCCAGTGGTACGAGGATGGCACCAACGCCGTTGTCTATCCTGACAAGTTCAAAACAGGTGAGTTCGTTCTGCCCAGTTGGGTCAAGAAATAAACCAACCCCGGCGGCGCGACAGGATCGCGCCGCCGTCTGGTCGGGCACCATGGCACCCGGCCGATTGCAGGTAATTCAAGAAAATTCCGCGGTTTCTCGGGCCAAAATGGCCAGAATTTGAACGCGCGGCACGGGGCAGGCAGACGCGGATGACGCAAATTATTATTCAGGGGCTTTTGCTTAGCGGGCTTTATGCGCTGATTGCCATGGGGTTCACGCTAATTTTCAGCATCGGGCGCATTCTCAATCTGGCCTACGGCACCTATCTGCTGATTGGCGGCTATGTCTATTTCTATTTTTCCCAGATGCTGGGCATGCCAAAACTGGTCGGCGTGTTGCTGGCGGTGATTGTCGGTGCGGCCATGGGCCTGGCCAAGTACAGGATGATCGTAAAGCCGCTCAAGGGCGATCATGTGACCATCCCGATCGCCACGCTGATCCTGGCGGTGGTCCTGCAATCCGGGGTCATTCTGGTGTTTGGCGACAGTTCCAAAATCCTGCTGCCGATTGTGCCAGGGGTCGAACGGGTGGCTGGTGCCACCATACCCTTTTCCAACCTTTTGGCGGCAGTTGCCAGTTGGGCAATCCTGATCAGCCTGTATTTCTTTATCAACAAAACCCACACCGGGCGGGCCATGCAGGCGGTGTCGATGGACGCCAAGGGGGCAGCCGTCTCGGGCATTGATTCGGACCGGATAAACATGATCACCTGGGGCATATCCGGCGGGTTGGGCGCGCTGGCGGGGGTGTTTTTCGCCAGCTATACCCAATTGACGCCCAGCATGTGGGTGGCGCCCCTGATCATCTCGGTGGCAATTGTGATTGTGGGCGGGATCGGGTCGATCGTCGGCACTTTGATTGTCGCGCATATCATCGGCTTTATGGAAATCATCGTCACCGCGCTGATCGCGCCTGAATTGCGCGGGGTGTTTACCATGGTGTTGATCATCGGTGTTCTGGTGATCCGTCCGCAAGGGCTTTTTGGTCGAGAGGAGATCTGAGGTGGGTCTGCGTTGGTACCATTTTGCCCTGTGGGCCGGTTTCATCATCCTGATGTATGCCATGCCCGATCTGGTCAGCAAAGGCACACTGCGAACATTCATATTCGCCAACTTTCTGGCGATCTTCGCAATCTCCTGGGATGTCCTGTCGGGGCGCACCGGATACATCAGCTTTGGCCACCCGTTCCTGATTGGCATCGGCGCTTACACCACGGCAATCCTGACCAAACGCTTTGATGTGGCGATTGAAATCTCAATCCCCATCGCCGTGGTCGTCACCATGATCGGCAGCACGCTGTTCATCCTGCCGGCCTTGCGTATCAGGGGCAGTTATTTCGCCCTGGTGACACTGGCGTTCATGGAGTTGATCTATCAATTGGTGCAGGTGATCCGCCCCGACCTGACCGGCGGCACCCGTGGCATGTCGGGCATCGAGACACTGACACGCGGCGCGGTAAACGGCTATTACATGTCACTGTCGCTGATGCTGGCGGTGGCAATATCCATGTGGCTGCTGATGCGAACCCGGGTCGGCACAGCGCTTAGCGCGATTGGCATGAACGAGGATTCAGTGCAGGGATCTGGCCTCAGCACCACACGGCTCAAACTGTTTGCGTTCCTTACCGGGGCCTTTGTTGCCGGGCTGGGGGGCGCGTTTTATGTGCATTATCTTGGGTCGATCGCGCCGCGTGCACTGTTTGACATCAACTTTGTCTTTACCATCATTGTGGCGGCGCTGATTGGCGGGTCGTCCACCATCATCGGGCCAATGGTGGGCGCGTTTTTCCTGACCTATCTTTTGGAATACCTGCGCCCGTTTCTACCTGGCGCAGAACGGTATTTTATCTATGGCGGCATTGCTTTGATCATCTACATTTACCAACCCAAAGGCATCTACGCGGTGGTCATGCAGGCATGGGAACGATTGCGATCGGGGAAAAGCGCATGAGCCATCCTCTGGAAATCACCAATCTGGTCAAACGCTTTGGCGGGCTGACCGCAACGGATGACATATCGTTCCATGTCGAACAGGGCCAGTCGGTTGGCCTGATCGGCCCGAATGGTGCGGGCAAAACGACAATATTCTCGCTTATCATGGGCGAGCTGCGCCAGAATTCCGGCACCATCCGCCTTTATGGCGAAGATATCGGCGGGCTGAGCACGCCTGCACGGATCAAACGCGGGGTCAGCCGCACCTATCAGGTGCCGCGGCCATTTGGCGAGATGAGCGTGGTGGAAAATATCCGCGTCGGGCTGATGCCTGACAGCATCTGGAAAATGATCACCCAAGGGCCGGACCGCGAGCGTGAGATTGAATTGGCACTTAGTGTTGGGTTTTCCGAGAATGACCTGAACCGCCGCCCCGATGAACTTTCGATGGGAGATCTGCGTAAGCTTGAGATGGCCCGCACCATGGCCACCGATCCCTCGGTGATGCTTTTGGACGAAGTGTTTGCCGGGCTGACCAAAGGTGAAATTGCCCAGATTGGCGAATTGATCCAGCAGATGCGCCGCGACGGGATGACGTTTCTGATCGTATCGCACGACCTCAAGGCGCTGGAGCCACTGATTGATAGCGCCATCGCCATCAACTATGGCAGTAAAATCGCTGAAGGCGATTACGCCGACGTGATCAGTGACCCGGACGTTCGATCATCCTATCTGGGGGTGGCATAATGGGGTTTTTGACGGTCGAAAACCTGTCGGCATTTTATGGCAAGGCTCAGGCGCTGCACGAGGTGAATATCTCGGTGGAACAAGGCGAAATCATTGCCATTGTCGGGGCCAATGGCGCAGGCAAATCCACCCTGCTTGACAGTATCATGGGCCTGACCAAAACCACCGGGGTGATCAAGCTGGGCGACAATGTGCTGACCGGTCTGGGCAGCCCGGCAATTGTCCGGCTTGGGGTTGGCTATGCCACTGAGCGGTTTAACCTTTTCCCGTATATGACGGTCCGCGACAACCTGTTGGTCGGGGCCTATACCGCGCGCGATGATATCGAACGCAATCTGGACATGGTGCACAAGCTGTTCCCGCGTCTGGAAGAACGTGAGAATCAGGAAACCATGACCCAATCAGGCGGCGAACGGCAGATGGTTTCATTGGGGCGCGCCCTGATGACCAGTCCAAAGTTGCTCTTGGTGGATGAACCCACCATTGGTCTGGCCCCCAAGGTTTGCCTTGAGATTGCCGAGGTCCTGCGCCGCCTGCGGGATGAATTTGGCACCACAATTGTGATCACTGAACAGAACGCCAATTTCGCCATGACTCTGGCCGAGCGGCTTTATGTTCTGGAAGCGGGGGCAATCAAGATCGAAGGCACGGTCGAGAGCCTGCGGGACGACCCGAAACTGACCGAAGCCTATTTTGGCCACTGACCCCGGGCTGATTTTATTTGCATTCACGACCCAATCCAGTCGATAGACGTGAATAGTGAAATATGGGGACTGCAAATGAAAATGCTTGCCAAACTGACCATGGTCGGCGCCATGGGCCTTGGCCTTGCCACCAACGCCATGGGTGGGGAGCTGACGGTTTATACTGCCATCGAGGCCGAAGACCTTAAGAAATACGCCGCCGCCTTTAATGCGGATCACCCGGATATCACCATCAACTGGGTGCGTGATAGCACTGGCATCGTTACTGCCAAGCTGTTGGCAGAAAAGGACAATCCACAGGCTGACGTGATCTGGGGGCTGGCGGGTACGTCACTTTTGCTGTTCAAAGGCGAGGGCATGTTAGAGGCTTATGCCCCCGTCGGCGTTGAAAATCTTGATCCGAAATTTGTCGACACTTCGAACCCGCCATATTGGACCGGAATCGATGCCTGGGTCGCGGCCGTTTGCTATAACACGGTTGAGGGCGAAAAGAACGGCGTGCCCGCGCCCACCAGCTGGCAAGACCTGACTGATCCGGTTTATGCCGGTCATGTGATCATGCCGAACCCGAATTCGTCCGGCACCGGGTTTCTGGACGTGTCCAGTTGGTTGCAGATATTCGGTGAAGACGGCGGCTGGGAATTCATGGACGCGCTACACAGCAATATCGCGCGCTATACCCACTCTGGCTCGGCCCCGTGCAAACTGGCCGCATCGGGTGAAACCATCGTCGGAATTTCCTTTGCCTTTCGCGGGGCCAAGTCCAAAGCCGCCGGTGCGCCAATTGATATTATTGTGCCAAGCGAAGGGGTTGGCTGGGAAATGGAAGCCTCGGCAATTATCGCAGGCACCGCGAATATGGGTGATGCCCAGACCCTGATCGACTGGACCGTCACCAAAAAAGCCAACGAGATGTATAACAGCGGCTATGGCGTGGTTGCCTATCCCGGCGTGGCCAAACCGGTCGAGCATTTTCCCGAAGGTCTTCTGGAGGCCATGATCAAGAATGACTTTGAGTATGCCGCCAACAACCGCGCGGCGATTCTGGCGGAATGGGCCAGTCGCTATGACGGCAAGTCCGATCCGAAATAACATATTCGGAACGCATTGGGGTGACCGCACGGTCGCCCCTTTTGCACCTTTATCAACCACTTGAAAGCAAGCATGACTCAAAGCGGTCCCTATCTGCGCATCGAAAACCTGTGGAAAAATTTTGGCGACTTTGTTGCCCTACAGGACATTTCCCTGAGCATTGAAGAAGGCGAATTTGTCTGTTTTCTGGGCCCGTCCGGTTGCGGCAAAACCACGCTTTTGCGGGCGATTGCCGGGCTTGATCTGCAAACCTCGGGGCGGGTTGAACAGGCCGGGCAGGACATATCCAGCCTGCCCCCCTCCGAGCGGGATTTTGGCATCGTGTTTCAGTCTTATGCCCTGTTCCCGAACCTGACCATTACCCGGAATATTGCCTATGGCCTGGAAAACATGGGCCGGTCAAAACCGGACATTGCCGCGCGGGTGACTGAATTGCTGGAACTGGTCGGCTTGCCGGATCAGGGCGACAAATACCCGGCCCAGCTTTCCGGTGGCCAGCAGCAGCGCATCGCCCTGGCCCGGGCAATTGCCACCGACCCGGGGCTGTTGCTGCTGGATGAACCCCTATCGGCGCTCGACGCCAAGGTGCGGGTGTTCCTGCGCCACGAGGTCAAGGAATTGCAGCGCAAGCTGGGCATCACTACGGTGATGGTGACCCACGATCAGGAAGAGGCCCTGTCGATGGCCGACCGGATTGTGGTGATGAACCACGGCACCATCGAACAGGTCGGCACGCCGTTAGAGATTTATCGCAACCCGACCAGCCTTT
>JAKITO010000019.1 GCA_021648025.1 Paracoccaceae bacterium | reverse complement strand
ATGCGCTTGAAGCGCTTGAGAAACACGGCGCCCTCAAAGGCGCATGGCTGGCCGCCCGGCGCGTCGGGCGCTGTCATCCCCTGGGCAGCGACGGCTATGACCCGGTCCCCGGAACCGACAAACAAAAAACCCGGGATCAGGCCCCGGACCTATAAGTTGCCGGTTGTGCGGGATTGTTTTCCTCGAGGCTGTAGAATTTGCCCAAATTTCGAGCAACGACAGCATCACGGACATTCCAAACCTTCACTCAGACTGGACCAACTGGTGCCTCCGGCCCTTAGCGGGCATTGCACAGGCCTTCAATATTCTGCGGTGCGGACCCTCGAAGGAGACATTCTCCACGCGCGTCAAATCGGAAAGTGGGTCAACTAATACAACGTGGGATTTGCAACCGTTCATGCTACTCGGTGCTGAAACCGTGCGACGAGACCGGCGCCATCTGTTGCGAGTCGGCAGAAACACGAATAACATCGTCTGACCCGACATGTGATTTCCGGCGATATAGTGAGACGAGCGGTGAAAATAGAATTCAATAAAGAAAATTTCGAGAAACTGAATGATAGAATTGAAACCCTCTTTGTCGACGGATTAATTGAACAGCGAAGTCAGGCTATTGTCTATCTGATGTTGACCCATCGCTTCTATTGTGAGCCACTTGAAATCCGAGAGGCCTTCACTGATGGCGGAAACGACCTTGGGGTTGATGCCATATACATCGACCGGCGCGGCGATGACCCGACTGTTCACATATTCCAATCCAAGGTTCACGAGTCGACGCGGAAAGCATCAAATCCATTTGCCTGTACAGCTATTGAAAAGGCTGTACGTTTCTTCACTGTATTGAAAGATACTCGTTCTGATCTAAAAAAATTAGTGAATCCAAATCTCGAACAGAAGATACTTGAAATAAGAGAGGCTGTTCGCACTGACTGGCCCAGTTTCAAACTATGGCTAGTCAGCAACGGCGCTTGTTGTGTCGGCCATGAACTCGCTTCACATACAGCCGCATTGCACAAAGTGGACGAAGTTGAAGTTGAGGAATTCCACCTCAACGAAGTAGTGGAGTTTTGCCTAAATGCCCACAGCACTCGCGTAAATCATCAGTTCTACGCCCGAGAGGTTGGAGTAATTGAGGCCGGAAATTCCGAACTGCGCAGCGCCGTCGGCTATATCTCAGCTCAAGAACTCTACAATCTCTTAAAGGACCTTCGGGATGAACGGCGCGTCGACTATGCAGTTTTTAACTTGAACGTCCGGGGCTTCTTAGGGCTGGACAATCCAGTCAACAAGGAAATCGTCCGGACAGCAGCGTCTCCTCGCAATGTTCACTTTGCATCACTTAACAATGGCATCACCATCGTGGGCTCAACACTCCGAGTTAATACTACTGGGACTGACCGAGCAAAGGTTGGTATCAAACGTATGAGTATCGTAAACGGTGCGCAAACCTGCCATTCAATATTTGAGGCTATGAAAGACTACTACCCGAATTTTGAGATATTTAGGAATCTGTCCGTTCTTTTCCGGGTTTTTGAAACCGATGACCCCAAGTTGATCTCAGATATTGCCATTTCGACTAACAACCAGAATCGCATCAGCCCGAGAGACTTACGCGCAAATGACGAATTTCAGGTTCGACTTGAAGCCGAACTCAAAGAGTATGGCCTTACCTACCGCAGAAAAAGACAATTTGCGGCCTATGATGATCATCCACTATCTAGGCAAGACAACCTTGACGCGCTTAAGGCTGGGCAAATCATTCTTTCTTATGTGCACCTCGACCCCGCTAGGGCGAAGAGGGACTCCGATGCCATATTCACCGATTTCTACGGGAAACTGTTTGGCCGCGTTGACGTACCGCGTCTTGTCGAAGGGTACAATTGGTTGAAGGTGATTGAAGAACGGAAGAAGTACATCGAAGACGAAGTAAGAATCCGCGGTGCTCGCAGGACGGAGAACACATTTGTTACATACGGAGTATTCCATATTTTAATGATGTGTGGAATTCTCAATCCCAAGGCCACAGAAGAAGACCGATCAGCCGTTATCGACGAGTCAATAGGCCTGATTTCTGAACATCTCATGGAAGTTGGCGAACCTGCATACTACAAGTATTTTCGAGATGCTGGTTATGCCCGAGAACTAACCAAACGCGCAAATCAGCCTCGCCTAATCTAGTTAACCTGCGTGGCCCAAACGGCATGCCACGCCTTATTTTCGCCTGATCCATTTTTCTTGCCGCAGCAAGCGTAGGGTGGGCAACCCTGCCCGCGGCGAACCTGATCCACCCCAAATAGTTTTGTACAAAACGGTCATTCCCCCATTCTGACCCGGTACAAAACGGTCTATTCCCGCCCCGCCGACCGCTTTTGGCACCAGAGGCCCGCCTGCGCACCTGACCGCATATCTGCCTGCACACCTGACAGCATATCCGCTACATTTCCACTCCATTTCTGCCTGAAAACGCCACAAATACCGGCCACGCGTTGCGTGCGTTGGTTAACCCGCCGCACGCACTTGCCCGCCCCGCGCAACTCAACTAAGTCCGGTCCATGCCTGAAAACGACGCCGAAATCCACGCGCTTTTTGCCAATGCCCCCACCACCACGCAGTTCAAAAAACTGCGCAAACGCATCGTGCGCAATACCCGCGAGGCGGTTGAACAGTACGGTATGCTAGAGCCGGGCACCAAGTGGCTGGTCTGTCTGTCCGGTGGCAAAGACAGCTATACGCTGCTTGCGGTACTGCACGAACTCAAATGGCGCGGGCTGTTGCCGGTTGACCTTTTGGCCTGCAATCTGGATCAGGGCCAGCCCGGTTTTCCCGCCACCGTGTTGCCCGAATTCCTTGACCGCATGGGCGTCGAGCATCATATCGAATATCAGGACACCTATAGTATCGTCGTCGACAAAATCCCCCAGGGGCGGACTTTCTGCGCCCTTTGCTCCCGTCTAAGACGCGGTAATCTTTACAGAATTGCCCGCGAACAGGGATGCAGCGCCGTGGTCCTCGGCCATCACCGCGATGATATTCTTGAGACGTTTTTCATGAACCTTTTCCACGGAGGTCGTCTGGCCACCATGCCGCCCAAGCTGTTGAACGATGCCGGTGATCTGTTTGTCTATCGCCCCCTCGCGCATGTCGCCGAAGGTGATTGTGACCGCTTTGCCAAGGCAATGGGTTATCCCATTATCCCCTGCGATCTCTGCGGCTCTCAGGACGGGCTGCAACGCCAGCAGGTCAAACAGATTCTGGATGGCTGGGAGACCACATCCCCCGGCCGCCGTCAGGTCATGTTTCGCGCCCTGATGAACGCCCGCCCGTCGCATCTTCTTGACCCGAAACTGTTCGATTTTACCGGATTGCTGCGAAATTCTGACAAATTGGCGGAATTACCTGACCCACGTTAACCTCCGGGTCAGACCCTGCGACTAGGCTTTGTTTGTGCATATATCGCCCTCAGGGAAAGGTTTCGCAATGCAACTGCCGCCGCTCGGCTTGCTGACCCATCTACGCACCCGGATCTTGCCGGTTATAACCGGCCCGCCTGTGCTGGCCTTTTTGCCGGCCGTAACCTTGGCCGCCTTCTGGCTTGGCGGGGAACCAACTCTGGTTGTCGTGGCCCTTGGATTGCCGTTGCTGTTCGCACTGGGCGGGGCATATGGCGGGTTTCGTCCGCATTCGCACCTGCCGCGCGATTCTGTGACCGGCCTGTTCCTGCGCGAAGCGTTCGAAACCACCGTGGATGAAATATTCGAAGAATCTGATACCTCCGGGCGGCAATCTGCATGTTTTGTTCTGGAACTGGACAGTTACCGTGATCTGATAGGCCTGCACGGGCAATCAGCCGCCGACCGGGCGGTTCAGCGCAGTGGCGAACGCATCCTGTCCACCTTGCGCGACAGTGATACTGTCGCCCGAATTGGCGACAGCCGGTTTGCCATTTGTCTGTCGCCAGTGCGCCAGCTGGATCTGGAACTGTGCATTCAACTTGCCGGGCGCCTGCAAAGTACCATCGAAGATTCCATTGCCCTGGATGGGCTATCAATGCATCTGACCTGTTCCATCGGGTTCTGCCTGCGCAGCCGTGCGCCGGATTCAACCGGTCAGGATTGGTTGGATGCTGCAATTTCCGCCTTGTCGGATGCACAGCAAACCGGGCCTTCGACAATCCGTGCCTTTTCCACCGAACTGCGACGCCGCAGCCGCGAACGCAGCGATTTGCGCGAAGAGGTGGCATCGGCATTGGAAAGCGGCCAGATCCAACCTTGGTACCAACCGCAGATATCGACCAACACCGGCAAGATATCCGGGTTTGAGGCCCTGGCGCGTTGGGCACACCCGGTGCATGGCATGATATCGCCGGCAGCGTTCCTGCCTGCCATGGAAGAGGCTGGTCTGTTGGAGCGCCTGGGTCAGGTCATGCTGTACCACTCTCTGACGGCGCTAAAGGCATGGGACAGTGCCGGGGCTGATGTGCCCCAGGTAGGTGTGAATTTTGCCAGCCACGAATTGCGCAATCCCGCACTGGTCGACAAAATCCGTTGGGAATTGGACCGATTTGATCTGGCACCGGACCGTTTGGCCGTGGAAATCCTGGAAACGGTGATAGCGGACGCGCCCGATGACATGATCAGCAAGAACATTACTGGATTGGCCAATTTGGGGTGTTGTATTGATCTGGATGATTATGGCACCGGACATTCCTCAATCGCGTCCTTGCGCCGGTTTACCGTCTCGCGGATCAAGATTGATCGTTCGTTTGTGATGAAGGCCGATCAGGACCCCGAACAGCAACGCTTTATTGGTGCCATTTTGGACATGGCCGAACGGCTTGAGGTGGAAACCCTGGCAGAGGGGGTGGAAACCGTTGGCGAACACGCGTTGCTGGCACAATTGGGCTGTGACCACGTTCAGGGGTTTGGCATCGGGCGGCCAATGCCGTTTGATCAGACGCTGGACTGGATCGCGGCGCATAACGCAAAATTTCAGGGTGTCCCGACGATTGGCCGACGGGCCGACTGAATCGGTATTTTTCGCGACCAATATTACTTTTTCTTATCTAGCGTTCCTGTTTGTCAGGGCAAACTTGCACATGATTTCAACGGATGGCCCGGCATATCACTTCAACCGCTCCGGCCCTGAAATCGGAGAATGGCCAAACCAAGGGCGATTTCAGATGATTTCCCTGTGGTTTATGCCTTATGTCATGGCGATTCCGCTTGACCTTTGGGGCTGCACTCTGTTGAACCCAGCGATGACTTTCAGTGCATAAGGTGGCTGTCCCCGATGGACGAACAAAACAAGAATCTCATCCTCGCAACCGTGCTCAGCTTTCTGGTGATCCTCGTTTGGTTCGTGTTGTTCCCGCCGCCAATCCCGGAACCGGCACCACTGGATGGCACCGAGACCAGCGATCTGAACGCACCCACCGCAGGCGTTACCGCCAGCACCCCAAGTGCGGGTGCTATTGCAAATACCGCCGATGTGACCACCAACGCACAACCGGCGGAAACCCAGGCTGACACCCCGCGTATCGGCATCGACACCCCCCGCCTGACCGGCAGCATTTCCCTGCTGGGTGGACGGATCGACGATCTGTCGCTAAAGGACTACCGCGTCTCACTTGACGACGACGCCGAGATCGTCACAATGTTCTCCCCAGTTGGCGACAATGCCGCCTATTATGCGCTGTATGGCTGGGCCCCGGGGGCCGGGCTGACGGGCGAAGAAGTGCCGGGTGCCAATACGATCTGGACCGTCGAAACAGGCACAACACTGCGTGTTGACGCCCCTGTCACCTTGGTTTGGAACAATGGCAACGGCCTTGTCTTTCGCCGCACTGTCGCGGTTGATGCCGACTTTATGTTCACCATTACGCAGTCGGTTGAAAATTCCTCTTCCAGCACGGCCAGCCTGGCACCTTACGGCATTCTTGCCCGGCACGGCGAACCGCAAGGCCTGATGAATTTTTTCATCCTGCACGAAGGCGTTGTGGCCATGGCCGATGGCGTCCTGAGCGAAATCGCCTATGACGACATGCCCGATTTTGACCAGAACCCGCGCGAAGGGGCCCGCGCCGAAGTCACCCAGGTGACCGAAGCCGGCTGGATCGGCTTTACCGATCATTTCTGGATGTCGACCCTGATCCCGGCCAAAGACAGCGCCTTTAAATCCGTCGCCAAATACGACGAGCGCCGCGATATTTACCAGACCGAGGCCGTGTTGGCGACTGAGACCGTCTCTATCGGGCAGACGGTCAGCGTCACCACGCAATTGTTCGCCGGCGCCAAGGAATGGGAAGTCATCCGCGAATATCAGGATGCAAGCGTTGTCAAATTCATCGAAAGCATTGACTGGGGCTGGTTTGCCTTCATCACCAAACCGATGTTCTGGCTGCTGCACAACATCAACATACTGGTCGGCAACATGGGGTGGTCAATCATTGGCCTGACCCTGATCATCAAGGCGTTGCTGTTCCCTCTGGCCTATAAATCTTACGTCTCGATGGCCAAGATGAAAGAACTTCAGCCTCAGATGGAAGAACTGAAAAAGTCTGCTGGCGACGACAAACAAAAAGTCCAGAAGGGCATGATGGAGCTGTATAAGAAGGAAAAAGTCAATCCGGCGGCGGGTTGCCTGCCGATCCTGTTGCAGATTCCGATCTTTTTCTCGCTCTACAAGGTGATATTTGTCACCATCGAGCTGCGCCACGCGCCGTGGTTCGGCCCGTTCCAGGACCTTAGTGCGCCTGACCCGACCACCATCATGAACCTGTTTGGCCTGTTGCCATTTGGCGGTCCCGAGGCTGGCAGCATCACCGCGCTGATCTTTATCGGCATCCTGCCGTTGTTACTGGGTATCTCGATGTGGTTGCAGCAAAAACTGAACCCGGCGCCCACGGATGCGACGCAGCAGATGATATTTGCCTGGATGCCTTGGGTGTTCATGTTCATGCTGGGCAGCTTTGCCAGTGGTCTGGTGGTTTACTGGATCGCCAACAACACCATCACCTTTATCCAGCAATATCTGATCATGCGCAGCCAGGGCTTTACCCCGGATGTGTTTGGCAACATCAGGTCCAGTTTTGATCGCAAATCCAAATCAGGCAAGTCCGATACGGGCAAAAAGTGATGCCCCGGATCGCTGAGATATGGCGTCATCCGATCAAGGCGCACGGGCGCGAACAGATTGATCAGGTGCAGCTGACGGCGGGCGAATGCCTGCCGTGGGATCGCCGCTGGGCGGTGGCACATGAACGGTCATGTTTTGATACGGAACACCCGCGCTGGCAGCCGTGTGGCGAATTTTCGCGCGGCGCGAAATCGCCGAGATTACAGGCGATAAGATCGCGGGTTGATCCAGGTCAGGGCCATCTGACCCTGTCCCACCCGGAGCGGCCAGACATCACCATCGACCCGGACAGTCACGATGGTGCCGCCCGGTTCATCCAATGGGTCACGCCGATCAGCAACGGCAATCGGATGCTGCCCGCCCGTCTGGTGCGCGCGCCGGGAACGGCGATGACCGACACCGATTTCGCCTCTGTCTCGCTGATCAACCTGGCCACGCACCGCGCGGTCGAGGCCCAATTGGGGCATGAAATTTCAACCTCGCGCTGGCGCGGCAACCTGTTGCTTGACGGGCTTGAGGCCTGGGGCGAAATGGACTGGATCGGCAAGACGCTGCGCATTGGCGCGGCCGAACTTGAGATCAAAGAGCGTATCACCCGCTGCATGGCCACAACCGCCAACCCCGAAACCGGAGAGCGTGACGCCGATACATTGGGCGCGCTCAAATCCGGCTGGGGCCACCAGGATTGCGGCGTCTACGGCGTGGTCACCAAGTCCGGCCTGCTAAGCCAGGGCAACGAAATAGAAGTGGTCTGACCGGATGCAGATGAATTTCCCCCTTGCCGAGACCCCGGATGAATTCACCACTGAAAAAGGCCGCAAGCTGTTTGCCGGCCCCTCCGAGTTTGTCAAAGGCGTGGTTGCCATGTCCGGCCTGCCCCCCGCCGACCGGATGGAAGTATGCTTTGCCGGGCGGTCCAACGTGGGCAAATCCACCCTGATCAACGCGCTGACCGGAACCCGCGGGCTGGCGCGTGCCTCCAACACCCCGGGGCGCACACAAGAGATCAACTTTTTCACCCAGGGCGAAGGCCATTATCTGGTCGATCTGCCCGGCTATGGCTATGCCAATGCGCCGCTGCCGGTGGTGCAACGCTGGCAACGCCTGTTGAAACAATACCTTAGCGGTCGCCAAACCCTGCGACGGGCGTTTGTGCTGATTGATACACGCCACGGGGTCAAACCGGTGGATGAAGAGATTATGTCGCTGCTGGACAGTGCTGCCGTGACGTTTCAATGCGTGCTGACCAAGGCGGACAAGGTCAAGGAAAAGGACCGTGCTGTCATATTCGAACAAGTGCGCAAGGCACTGGCCAAGCACCCCGCGTCTTATCCGGAAATGGTGCTGACCTCGTCCGACAAGGGCGAAGGCATCGCCACATTGCGGGCCATCATCGCCACGTTGGTTTAAACGTGTTGGGCGCCATTCACTTCGATCTCGGCCCCCGAAATGTATGAACTTTGATCCGAGCACAGGAAAAAGATTGCGTTGGCCACCTCTTCCGGCTGTCCCAACCGTTGCAACGGCAGTTTTGCCACAATCTTGTCAGTACCCGGTGACAGGATCGCCGTTTCCACCTCGCCCGGGGCAATCGCGTTGACCCGCACCCCCAGGGGGCCGAAATCATGTGCCATTTCCCGGGTCAAAGCCGCCAACGCCGCCTTGGACGTGGCATAGGCTGCCCCGGCAAACGGGTGTACCCGCGCACCGGCAATTGACGTGACATTGACGATAGAGCCTTTGGCGGCCGCCAATTCATCCCTCAGTCCGCGCGCCAGCACCACCGGGCCGAAGAAATTGACATGAAACACCCGGCCCCAATCCATCAGATCGGTGTTAAGCGTATTGAGCCGCGAGCCATCCGGGCCTTTTGGTGATATCCCGGCGTTGTTGACCAGGGCGTCCAGCTTACCGTCCAGTTTATCCTGAATGATCCCGACCGCATTGATCGTGTCCGCCGGATCGCCCAGATCAATCTGAATGTGGTTTTCTGCGCCGCCCGGCCAAGGGCATTCCTTGGCAAACGGCGCGCGCGAGCAGGTCAGGACCCGCCAGCCTTCATTGCTGAACTTGCGCACTGTGGCGTGGCCGATACCCCGGCTGGCGCCAGTTAAAAGGATGGTTTTCTGAGACATGGCAGCGGGCCCTTTTTTCCGGCAGTTCATGCGCGACTGTAGCACCAAGTCCGTTATCTGCAACGCAGCACTTGGCAGGTGGGCATGAAGCGCGTAACAGGTTTGGTCAGAAGGACCAATGAAATGAAGACCCGAGACATGACCAGAGACAACATTGCCACCGCCAAAACCCTGTCCGACGCCCTGCCCCTGTTGCAACGCTATGACGGGGCGATTGTGGTGATCAAACTGGGTGGCCACGCCATGGGCAGCAATGCGGCGATGGACAGTTTTGCCCGCGATGTGGTGTTGTTGCAGCAGGTTGGCATCAATCCGGTGGTGGTGCATGGTGGCGGGCCGATGATCAGTGCGATGCTGGACCGGCTGGGCATCAAATCCGAGTTTGTCGATGGCAAGAGAGTAACCGACAAAGACACCGTCGAGGTGGTTGAAATGGTCCTGTCAGGGCTGGTCAACAAACGTATCGTTCAGGCGCTGAACCGTCAGGGAGGACGCGCCGTGGGCCTGTCGGGCAAAGACGCCAACCTGATGATCTGTGACCAGACCAACCCAAGGCTGGGTTTTGTTGGCACCCCGTCAGAAATGGATCCAACCCTTTTGCACAACCTGTTTGCCAATGACACCATCCCGGTGATTGCGCCGCTGGGTGCCGGGCGCAATGGTGAGACCTTCAACATCAACGGCGACACCGCCGCCGGGGCGGTTGCCAAGGCACTAAAGGCGGACCGGTTGTTGCTGCTTACGGATGTTTCTGGCGTCAAAAACGCCGAGGGCAACGTTGTAACCGAACTGAAAATCGCGCAAATCCGCGAGATGACCGCTTCGGGCGTGATTGCCGGGGGCATGATCCCGAAAACTGAAACTGCACTGGATGCGATTGATGGCGGTGTGCGGGCGGTGGTTATCCTTGACGGGCGCGCACCCAATGCCTGCCTGTTGGAGCTGTTTACCGAACAAGGGGCCGGATCGCTGATCAGACCGGACTGACGCAATTGTGAGAAGCACAGGCTTGATTGTTTCCAACCTATGCGTAAAGTGGAATGTATGGAGAACGAAACAACCATCAGGCTTGGCATCTTTCTGGGGCTGTTTGTCCTGTTCGCCCTGGCTGAACATCTTGTGCCGCGCAAATCTCGTACCCAGCCGCGCAGCACCCGCTGGGTTACCAATTGGGGTATGACCGTGATCAATACGGCAACCTTGCGTCTGATGGCATTTTTGTTGCCGGTGCTGGCGGTTGGTGCGGCACTGGACGCAGGTCAAAAGGGTTGGGGCCTGTTGAACTGGCTTGACTGGCCTTTGTGGATCGAAGTCATTGTCACCATCCTGTTTCTGGACTTTGCCATTTGGGCCCAACATGTGATCACCCATAAGATACCGCTGTTGTGGCGGCTGCACCGGGTGCACCATTCGGATACAGATATCGACGTGACCACGGCAATCCGGTTTCACCCGATCGAAATTGCACTCTCGATGCTGCTCAAGATCGGGCTGGTTTATCTGCTGGGTCCGGCAGCCATTGCGGTGATCCTGTTTGAGATCATTCTTAACGGCACTGCGATGTTCAACCATTCCAATCTGGCGTTGCCATTGCGGGTCGACAAAATTTTACGGCGAATTCTGGTGACGCCGGACATGCACCGGGTGCATCATTCGGTGCATCGTCACGAGCATGACAGCAACTATGGTTTCTCATTGTCGATCTGGGACCATATGTTTGGCACCTATGTGGCCCAACCGGGTGAAGGCCATGACGATATGAAAATCGGCTTGCGCTGGCAGGATGACAAGCCCAGCAAACTGGGATGGTCCCTGCGCCTGCCGTTCGGCAAGTTGTGACATACCAGGCGATTGACAAGGCGGCGACTGCCGCCGGACTTCTGCTCATGGGCGCGCTGCACCCGGCACGCTGCGGGGCGAAACAGCTGGACGGGGGCACCCTGTTGCTGCTGGGGGCAGGCCCCGGATTCTGGCCGGTGTTTTCCAAGGCCCGCGAATATCAGGACAGATTGCCAAACCCAATAGACCGCTGGTCAACCCGCGTTGTCGGCGCATTAGCCACTCAATTCAAAAGCACCGCATTTTATCCGTTTGGCGGGCCACCATATGCGCCCTTTATCGACTGGGCAGAAAAGTCAGGCAGCACCTTTGTCAGTCCGATTGGCATGTTGGTACACGACACAATTGGTCTGATGATCTCATATCGTGGTGCATTGTCCTTTGAACAAGAGTTCCCATTTCCCGCACCGGTCAGCCAAAGCCCCTGTATTTCATGCGTGGATCAACCCTGCAAATCCAGGTGCCCAGTATCGGCACTGAGCAGCGACCGGGACTATAATGTACCCGCCTGCCGCGAATTTCTTGATAGTGATGCAGGCAAGCCTTGCATGACACAAGGGTGTGCTGCGCGTCTTGCCTGCCCTGTCAGCGCCGGGGCCGGACGGACGGCGGCGCAATCGACGCATCACATGAAAGCGTTCCACCCCAAATGACTTATACCCTGATACTGACCCGTCACGCCAAATCAAGCTGGAACACCCCGGGTTTGGCCGACCATGACCGCCCGTTGAACCAACGCGGGGTGAAATCGGCACAAGCCATTGGTGAATGGCTGCACCGGGGCGGGTGGGCGCCGGATCAGACGCTCAGTTCTTCATCGCGCCGCACCAGAGAAACCTTCAAGGGGCTGAAGCTGCCGGGCCGGGTGGCATTCACAGACGCCCTGTATCATGCCAACGCCGACCAGATGCGTCAGGTTCTGGCATCGGGGCATGGCAGGACAATTCTGATGTTGGGGCATAATCCGGGAATTGGCGAATTTGCTGGCAGGTTGCTCAGCACACCGCCCGATCACCTTCGATTTGACGACTATCCAACCTGCGCCACCTTGATTGTCACGTTTGATATTGGCGATTGGTCCAGGGTCGAATGGGGCACCGGGCGGGTAATTGATTTCGTAATCCCACGCGAGGTTTTGATATAGAAAAGGCGGGGGAAACCCCGCCCTACCGTTAATTTCTGCCGTAAGGCGGGGTTTACCCCACCGCCTCCGCTAATGTCCGAGGATCTGGCTCAGGAACAACTTGGTCCGTGGGCTTTGGGGATTGTTAAAGAACTCTTCCGGCTCGTTCTGTTCGACAATCTGACCTTCATCCATGAATATCACCCGATTCGCCACCTGACGGGCAAAGCCCATCTCGTGGGTCACCACCAGCATGGTCATGCCTTCTTCGGCCAGCGCGATCATGGTATCAAGAACTTCTTTGATCATCTCCGGGTCAAGCGCCGAAGTCGGCTCGTCAAACAGCATGATGCGTGGGCGCATGCACAACGAACGGGCAATCGCCACCCGCTGCTGCTGACCACCCGAAAGCTGGCCGGGATACTTGTCGGCCTGCTCGGGGATTTTCACCTTTTCAAGAAAGTGCATCGCCGTTTCTTCGGCCTCGCTCTTGGGGGTTTTACGCACCCAGATCGGCGCCAGAGTCAGGTTTTCCAGAATGGTCAGATGCGGGAACAGGTTGAAATGCTGAAACACCATCCCCACCTCGCGCCGGATCTTGTCGATATTCTTGAGATCGGACGACAACACGGTGCCATCCACCTCGATCGAACCTTTCTGGTGCTCTTCCAGCGCGTTGATACAGCGGATCAGCGTGGATTTGCCGGAACCCGACGGGCCACAGACAACAATCCGTTCGCCGGAATTGACCGTCAGGTTGATGTCACGCAGAACGTGAAAGCTCCCGAACCATTTGTTCATGCCCTGGATCGAGATGGCAATCTCGTCCGAAACTTGCATTTTTGCGGCTTCAGTCATTTTTTAGCCCTCTCGCTTAACGATGATCGGTTGCGAGCTTGCGCTCCAACCACTGGGAATATTGTGAAATGCCGTAACAGACGACAAAGAACAGCACGGCAGCAGCCATAAACAGCTCCCAATAGACGCCGTTCCATTCGGTTGACGCCAGGATCGGTCCGCGGATCATGCCCACCAGGTCGAACATCGAAATGACCGACACCAGGGTGGTATCCTTGAACAGTCCCACCGCCACGTTGACGATACCGGGGATCGAAATCTTCAGCGCCTGCGGCAGGATGATCAGGCGCATGGACTGCGCATAGTCCAGCCCCAGGCTGTCACCCGCCTCGTATTGGCCGGTGGGCAATGCCGCCAGACCGCCACGGATCACCTCGGCGATATAGGCCGCCGAGAACATGGTGATCATGATGATCACCCGCAGGATCAGGTCGAAATTGGTGTCCGGCGGCAGAAAGTAGCCCAGGATCACGTTTGCCACGAACAGCAGGGTGATCAACGGCACACCGCGAACAAATTCGATGAACACCACGCAGATGATGCGAATGATCGGCAATCTGGATTGTCGCCCCAACGCCAGGGCAATGCCCAGCGGCAGGGACAGCGACACACAGACCACGCCAAGGATCATGTTCAACATGAAACCGCCCATTTTGCGCGAGGGGATTTCTTCCAGGAAAGGTGTCGCGGGCGCTATGGCATCCACCACAAAACCACCAAGCCACCAGGTCACAAAGGCCGCGACCACACCACCGATCAGGCCAAGGGCAAAGGAACTGGCGACAAATCGCGAATACACCAGATACCCGACCACAAATCCAAGCCCGGTACTGATCGTGGCATAGATCGAACCACCCCAGATCAGATAGAATGCCAGCAGCGGATAAAGCAGCGTGAAATACAGCATCTTGCGCGGCAGCGCGACAAACAGGACCGGAGCAATGGCCACGAACAGCAACGCAAAGGCCAGGGTTGGGCGCCAGTATTGATCATCGGAATAGGTGAACCCGAACAACAACTGGTTCCAGCGTTCCGTAAGAACCGCAAAACAGCCCCCTGTCGCGCCTTCCAGCACCTCGCGGCAGCCGCGGATGCTCTCGGATTGCCATACCCCGTTGACGAACCAGGGCACCGTCGAGGTGAAGATGAAATACAGAGACACAAACGCCGCAAGGGTCAGAACCGTGTTCAGGACGCTGGAGAACAGGTTTTGACGCACCCAATGGCCCAGCCCGGCCTCGGACGCGGGCGGATCAAGCTGCGGCAGGGGCGTTTCGCGCATGTAGGCGATGGGATTGGTGTTATTGTCAGCCATCTCAGCGCTCCTGCAATTTGACAGAGTTGTTATAGATATTCATCACCGCCGAGATACTTAGCGAGATGAACAGATAGAACAACATCAGCAACAACACCGATTCAATTGCCCGACCGGTCTGGTTCAGAGTAATGCCGCCCAGGGTGGCGGTGATATCCGCATACCCGACTGCAATCGCCAGCGACGAATTCTTGGCAATGTTCAGATACTGCGAGATCAGCGGCGGGATGATGACCCGCAGGGCCTGCGGCAGCACGACCAGGTTCATGACCCGCCCCGGACGCATGCCAAGGGACGCCGCGGCCTCGCTCTGGCCCCGGGGAATGGCCAGGATGCCGGCCCGCACGTTTTCAGCGATAAAGGCACCGGTATAGACCGACAGGGCCAGCCACAGGGCAATCAGTGGGCGCCCGATCTGGGTGCCGCCCTGAAAGTTGAAACCTTTCAGTTCCGGATAGTCCAACCCGACCGGCTGACCCATGATGTAGAACATCAAAATGGTCGGCACGATCAAAAGACCGATGCTTGGCAAGAAGGTCGGCAGCAGTTTGCCGGTTGTATAAAGTAGATTTCGCACATAGCGGCGATAGGCAAAGATGGCGACAATCGAGGCGAAAAAGGTCAGCACCACGATCATCGAGCCGTCATTCCACACCGGCGCGGGAATATAAACGCCCCGGTTGGTAAAGGCCACCGCATCCAGCCACATCGAACTGGTGGCATCGTCGCCCCGGTACTCACGGGGGGACGCCATCTGGGTGACCAGACCGTTGATCACCAGGATCCAGATCAGCACCGGCACGTTGCGAAACGCCTCGACGTAGATCGACATCATCTTGGACACCAGCCAATTGTTGGACAGGCGCAGAACCCCGGCAGTCACGCCAAGGACGGTGGCGGTTATAATGCCCAGAAAGGCCACCAGCAAGGTATTGAGAATGCCGACAATCGCCGCCTGACCATGGGTCGACTGGCTGTCATATTCAATCAAACGCTGGTTGATGTCATACCCGGCAGGCGCGCCCAGAAAGTTGTACGAGATGTTAAGCCCCGCCGCCGCCAGGTTGCGCACCAGATTCATGCCCAGATAGGCCATGGCAATAATCAAACAAAACAATGCAATGGCTTGAAATGTATACCCGCGGTATCGCGTATCGCTCAACAGCATCGACACACGGAATGCCGATTGTGGCGGGTCTGTCATCGTGGACATGGATTCTATCCCTGTTTTTCCGGTCCATCTTTAATCAACGGCTTCGCACCGTCTTGTTGTGGACCTGGATTATCGTTGTAGGCAATTGGTAGAGGAAGAAAGGGCGCGGAATGATCCGCGCCCTTTCTTAGTGATATTTACCGGAACGGCGGCGAATAAATCAGCCCGCCATCGGTCCAAAGCGCGTTAAGCCCGCGCGACAGGCCGATCGGCGTGTTCTCACCGATGTTGGTTTCGAACACTTCGGCATAGTTGCCACCAACCGCGATCGCCCGTGCAGCCCAGTCAGCATCAAGGCCAAGCATTTCGCCCATGTTGCCTTCGGTGCCCAGGATACGGTTGATCTCGGGGTTGTCGGTACCACCGGAAAGCTCAGCCAGATTGGCCGATGTAATGCCCAGCTCTTCTGCCGATACCAGTGCGTTCAAAGTCCAGCGAACGATGTCGCCCCATTCGTTGTCGCCATGGCGCACCAGCGGTCCAAGTGGCTCTTTCGAGACAATCTCGGGCAGAACAATGTGGTCGTCCGGGTTTTCGAACGCCGCACGGGTCGCGGCCAGGCCGGACGCGTCAGTGGTCAGCGTATCGCAGGCACCGGCAAGGTACTGCTGCTGCGCTTCGGCGTTGGTTTCAATCGGCACCGGCTCATAGCTCATGTTGTTTGAGCGAAAGAAGTCGGCCAGGTTCAGTTCGGTTGTTGTACCGGTCTGAATGCAGACGGTTGCGCCATCCAGCTCTTTGGCAGAAGAAACGCCCAGTGCTTTTGGAACCATAAAGCCCTGACCATCGTAGTAGTTCACGCCGACAAAGTCGAATTTCAGGTCAACATCGCGCGACAGGGTCCATGTGGTGTTACGGGCCAGAAGGTCAACTTCGCCAGAAGCAAGTGCTGTGAAACGCGTCTTGCCGGTGGTTGGAACAAACTCAACCGCCTCTGCGTCGCCCAGAACCGCCGCGGCAACCGCGCGGCAGATTGTTACGTCAAAGCCGCCCCAGCGACCGCTGGCATCTGGTGCCGCAAAGCCAACCAGACCGGTGGACACGCCACAGTTCAGCTTGCCGCGCGCCTTGACGTCATCCAGCGTTCCCGCCGATGCCGCGACGGCTGCAAGGCCGGCCACTGTCAGTGCGCCAAAAAATACAGTTCTATTCATGATTACCTCTTCCTGATACATCCGCCACGTGTTTGCGGCGGCTCCCCGGTACATTCGTACCCATTTTAATCCCGATGCGCGAGTGACGCGTTCGGTGGGTCCAATTGTGAGCCAATTCATCAACAAACGTCAAGTGTTGGATCATCAAAATTAATACTTCGACGCTGCATTCTTTACAGGCAAAGTGGGAAAAATTGATAAATTGACGTCAAGACAGGTCAAAGAAGGCTTTTGCATGCAAAAATGCCTGCCTTTTGGCCTCGCTCATTTTCTGCGCTTCTTCGTCTGCGCCCCATTGTTGCGCCTGCCAAATCTCGTCCAGTTGCGATAATTTCCAGATGTCATCCGCCCCGCGCCATCCCAACGCCGCCCCAAACCCAAGAATCAGTGAACCAGAGAGGCTAACCAGATCGTGAAATGCCGCCAGATGGAAATTTCCCATCCGGTGAACCCGGGCGGTCAAACCGGCAATATCTGATGTGGATTGCGGGTGATGAACCACCCCTTTGAACACCTCCAGATCAACCCCCAAAGCATCACGCGCCCAGCCCAACGCCGGATCCCATTCCTGTGCCTGATGCGCCACCAATTCCACCGGCGCTTCGGCGCGATAACACAACAGGTCCGCGTCCCCGTATCCGGCCAGCATATCGGCCACCTCGCCATGCTGATGCGCCACCTTGTCAATCGCCGCATTGGCCGACCGGGTGAACGGCATGCCCCTGGGGTCAATCACCCCCTCCTGCGCGTCCCATTCGGCCGCCACCGCTTGCGCCATGCCCCGTGTCGGCATCTCTAACGCGGCCTTGGCCGGGGTTTTTACCCGACGCCCGTCCAACTCGACTGCAAACCGCGCGCCATCCTCTACCACCCGCGCCTCTTTCCAGAACCGCTTGGCCTTCCATTCGCTCATTCCAAATCCTCAAACGGATCAACCGGCGCATCCTTGGGTTGCCACTGAAAGGTTTCCCAGGTTTGCACCATATGGTCCGGCAAAGGTGCCGTCAGATGCAGTTTTGCACCTGATACCGGATGTTCAATCATCAGGTGTCGCGCATGCAGATGCAGCTTGCGGCTGATGTCCCCCCCCAGATGCGCGCCCCACCCGTCGCCCAGGTTATCCTGCCCCGAACCGCCATATTTACCATCGCCAACAATCGGATGCCCCAACTCGGCCATATGCGCACGCAATTGATGCGTCCGCCCGGTCACCGGATACAACGCCATCCATGCCGCCCGCTTTGCAACGGCCTCAATCAGGCTATATTCCGTCACCGCCCGCTTGGCGCCGGGTGTTTCGTCAATGTCGCGTGGATGCACACAGATCACCTTTTCACCCTCGCCCTTGGCTCCATGCCCGCCAGCCTTGACCAGCCCGTTACGAATAATTCCCTCCTTGGGATGCGGCACGCCCGCCACCACCGCCCAATAAATCTTGCGCGTCTCACGATGCCGGAAACTCGCCGTCAGCTTGGCCGCAACTGTGCGCGACCTCGCCAGCAGCAACACACCCGAGGTATCCTTGTCCAACCGATGCACCAGCCTCGGCTTTTCTTCGGCCTCAAAGCGCAACGCCTCAGCCAACCCATCCACATGCCGGGTCTGCCCGCTACCGCCCTGCACCGCCAACCCGGGCGGTTTGTTCAGGGCGATCACATGTTCGTCGCGGTAAATCACACAGGCCTGGATCATGTCGCTGTCACCCTTGGACACATTTGTACGCGCCGGGCCCTGCACATGATCGCGATCCGGCAGCGGTGGAATACGCACCTCCTGCCCGACCTCAAGCCGGGTTGACGCCTTGACCCGACCGCCATCCACCCGCAATTCCCCCTTGCGGCACATCTTTTCGATCCGTCCTTGCGAAACATGCGGGAACATCCGCCTGAGCCAGCGATCAAGCCGCTGATCTCCATCATCGTCGCCAACCGTAACTTTCTGAACACTACTCATACCAATATCCCCCGCGTGACCCATAGGCCCAACATCAATGCGCCAATTGACAGACCAACCGACAAAACTACATACAACCCCGCCTGCCCGATCGTCCCACGTTCGATCAGGGTGATGGTCTCCAGCGAAAAGGCCGAAAACGTTGTGAACCCTCCCAGCAATCCGGTCATCACAAAGGGGCTGAAATGCGTCAGCCCGCGCTGTGCTGCCGCCACCACAAAGGCGCCCATAAGGAACGAGCCGACGACATTCACGGTGATCATTGCCAAAGGAAAGTCCTGATGGCCAATCAAACGCACCACACCGACGCCGGTCAAATAACGCAAAGCCGCGCCAATCGCGCCACCCAGCGCCACAAGAGAAACAGTTGTAATCATGGGGGTCTGTCGCGCGCGCGCGCTTTAGAGTCAAGTGACCACCAGGTCAGCTGCGAAGAAAGCCATTCATGGCTTGATGAGCAGTTCGCCCCAACGCCTCAGCGCTTTGCCCGAAGCCTCTCGAAATACGCCAACCGCTTTTTCAACTCCCGCTCAAAGCCCCGCTCAACCGGCGCATAAAACTCTTGCCGACCCAGTGCCTCCGGGAAATAATCCTGCCCCGAAAACCCATCTTCGGCGTCATGATCATAATCATACCCAGCCCCATACCCCTGATCTTTCATCAACGCGGTCGGCGCATTCAAAATATGCTTGGGCGGAGCCTCGCTGCCGGATTTCCCGGCCAGCCGCATCGCCGCCTTATACGCTGCGTACCCGGCATTCGACTTGGGGGCCAACGCCAGATAAATCACCGCCTGCGCCAGCGCCAACTCACCCTCAGGGCTGCCCAGACGCTCATACGTCTCCCATCCCTGCAAACACACCGCCTGCGCCTGCGGATCGGCCAGCCCGATGTCTTCGACCGCCATCCGGGTAATCCTGCGCGCCAGAAACCGCGGGTCTTCGCCACCCGTCAGCATCCGCGCAAACCAATACAACGCCGCATCCGGGTCCGACCCGCGCACCGATTTATGCAACGCCGAGATCAGGTTGTAATGCGCATCCCCCGATTTGTCATACTGCGCTGCCCGTCGCATCAGACGCGCGCCCAACGCGCCCGGCTCCAACGGGTCCGTCAATTCCCACGCCACCACCTGTTCGATCAGGTTCAACAGCGCCCGCCCATCGCCATCCGCCATCTCCAGCAACGCATCCCTTGCCTCAGGGCTCAGCGGCAAGGCCACACCCAACTCACTTTCCGCCCTTTGCGCCAGCCGTTCCAGATCAGTCAGCGACAGCCGCTCCAGCACCAAAACCTGCGCCCGGCTCAGCAATGCCGCGTTCAACTCAAACGACGGGTTTTCGGTGGTGGCCCCGACCAACAAGATGGTGCCATCCTCCATGTAAGGTAAAAACCCGTCCTGCTGCGCCTTGTTGAACCGATGGACTTCATCAACAAACAGCAACGTCCCCTGGCCGTTGCCTGCCCTGATCCTGGCCGCCTCAAATATCTTCTTCAGGTCCGCCACCCCGGTGAAAATCGCACTGATCTGTACAAATTTCAGATCACTTTGATCTGCCAGCAACCGGGCAATCGTGGTTTTGCCCACCCCGGGCGGCCCCCAGAACACCAATGACCCCAACGACCCCGCCGCCAGCATCGCCCCCAACGGCGCATCCCCCCCCAAAACCTGTTCCTGCCCGATCACCTCATCCAGCGATTTGGGCCGCAACCGGTCCGCCAATGGCTGGTTGCGCGCCGGTTGCGCCGCATCACCGGTATCAAACAAATCCCCCATCAAAGCCGGAACCGCAGCCGTATCCTGCGACCGGCCCGCTCAATCTCCATGCTCACCCGCCGCTCGACCAGGTTCAGAAGGGTGCGCACATCATCGCTCTTGATCACGACCTGATTGTTGATCGCCAAAATGACATCGCCGGTCTTCAACCCGGCCCTTTGCCCAAACCGCCCCGGATCGGCCACAACCACGCCCCGCGTGGTGAACGCCAATCCAAACCGGGCGATCACCGCAGGGTTGGCCCGCGCCACCCGCAACCCGGGCAAGGCAGTGGTGTCATCCAACACAATCTCTTGCGCCGGCGGCACATTCGGCGGCAGGATCATCCCAACCTCAATCTCTGACACCTCGCCCGCCCTCAGGCGCGTGATCAGCGACGCACCGCCAATCCCTGCCACACTCATCCGAAACAACATCTCTTGCGGCGAATTCACCAGCTGCCCGTCAACCTGGGTGATAATATCCCCCACCCGAAAATCGGCCTTGGCAAACGGGCTGCTTTCATGCAGTTCGGCAATCAATATCCCTTCGGGCACGACCAACCCCAGGGATTCCGCCAAATCGCCATCCACAGGCTGCCCGCCCATCCCGGCCCATGGCCGCAAAAAGCTGGTATTGCCCATATTTGCCTGCACCACAAATTCCCGCACCAGATTGGCCGGAATGGCAAAGCCGATGCCGTTCGACCCCCCCGAACGCGACAGGATCGAGGTGTTGATGCCAATCAACGCGCCATTCACATCAATCAGCGCGCCACCCGAATTGCCCGGGTTTATGGCCGCATCGGTCTGAATGAAATAGCCCCGTTTGTGCCCCGTCGCCGCCCCGGACCGCGCCAACCCGGACACAATGCCGGAACTGACCGTCTGGCCAATACCAAACGGATTGCCGATCGCCAGCACCAACTCCCCCACCTCGACCTGATCGGAATCCCGGAGATTCAGAAACGGCAGCCCCTCGGCGTCTTCCAGTTGCAGGATCGCCAGATCGCTGTCCTTGTCGCCCAGCAACACGCGGGCATTATATTCGCGGCGATCCTTGGTGACCACGCGGATTTCCGTCGCCGTTCCGACAACATGATAATTTGAAACAACAATCCCACCCGCCGACAGGATCACCCCGGACCCAAGAGAATTCTGAACCCGTTTCCTGGGCTTGGCCAAATTGCCAAAGAACTGCTCGAAAAACGGATCATTGGCAAACGGGCTGGTCCGGCCTTCGGTGATGATCTTGGCATAGATATTGACCACCGCCGGCGCCGCCTGCTTGACCAATGGCGCAAACCCCAGGGTGATTTCAACCTGCGAACTTGGTACCCGGGTTTGCGTCGCGCCAATCGACGCCAGCGACATCAGCCAGAGTATCAGAATAATTCGAGCCATGCGCACCTCTTTCGGTTTCCCGTCAGGATATGCGGGGGCAGGGCGGCAATTGCAAGCCGCGCAGCCGCACGAAAAAAGCCCCTGCCGTTCCCGGCAGGGGCCAAATCATCCATCAATGGACGGAATTTATTCTGCCGCTTCCGCCGCCGCAAGGCGATCTTTGTCGGCCTTGCCTTTGGCATCCACATCGCGCTCGACAAACTCGATGATCGCCATCGGCGCCATGTCGCCATAGCGAAATCCAGCCCTCAGAACCCGGACATATCCGCCCTGACGATCCTTGTAACGTGGCCCCAGAATATCAAACAACTTGGTAACATACTGATCTTCCTTCAGCCGCGAACGGGCCTGCCGACGCGCGTGAAGATCACCGCGCTTGGCCAGTGTCACCAGCTTGTCGATAACCGAGCGCAGTTCCTTGGCTTTCGGCAATGTTGTCTTGATCTGCTCATGTTCAATAAGCGACCCGGCCATATTGGCAAACAGAGCTTTACGGTGCTCGTGGGTGCGGTTCAGCCGACGGTATCCTCTTGCGTGACGCATATTCTTGTTCCTTCTTCAGGTTTATACTTTGTCCGGACCCCCATGCGTGCGGGGGCCTCTCCTTGGGGCATCATTGCCCAGTCTTCTTGTAGAACGGCGGGCTTCTTGCAGAACGGCGGGGTTTCCCCCCACCGCCACTTAAAACGAATCTTCGAATTTCTTCGCCAGATCCTCAATGTTGTCCGGTGGCCAGTCCTCGACGTCCATGCCCAGATGCAGACCCATGCCCGACAACACTTCTTTGATCTCGTTCAAAGATTTGCGGCCAAAGTTCGGCGTCCGCAGCATTTCGGCTTCGGTCTTCTGGATCAGATCGCCGATATAGACGATATTGTCGTTCTTCAGGCAGTTGGCCGAACGCACCGACAACTCAAGCTCATCAACCTTCTTGAGCAACAGCGGATTGAACTCCAACCCGTCATCCTCGGCCTCGCGACCGGCTGCTTCCGGCTCATCGAAGTTGACGAAGATCGACAGTTGATCCTGAAGGATGCGTGCGGCAAACGCCACCGCATCCTCCGGGGTCAGCGACCCGTCGGTCTGCACCTTCATGGTCAGCTTGTCATAATCCAGAACCTGGCCTTCGCGGGTTGGCTGCACATCATACGACACCTTGGTGACCGGCGAATAGATCGCGTCGATCGGGATCAGGCCAATCGGCGCATCCTCTGGCTTGTTCTTCTCGGCTGAAACATAGCCTTTGCCGGTATTCACCGTCAGTTCCATGAACAGGTCAGCGCCATCATCAAGGTGGCAAATCACATGCTCGGGGTTCAGAACATCAATCCCGGCGCTTTCGCTGATGTCGCCTGCGGTGACAATCCCCGGCCCCTTGGCAGAGATCGACAGGCGTTTGGGTCCGTCAACTTCCATGCGCAGGGCAACACCCTTGAGGTTCAGGACAATGTCGGTCACGTCCTCGCGCACACCGGCGACGGACGAAAACTCATGCAGAACGTTGTCAATCTGCACCGATGTGATCGCCGCACCTTGCAGCGATGACATCAGAATACGGCGCAATGCGTTGCCCAGCGTCAGACCAAAGCCGCGCTCAAGCGGTTCGGCCACAACAGTGGCTTTGCGTGCAGGATCATTACCCGGCTTGACGTCAAGCTGGGTTGGTTTGATCAGTTCTGCCCAATTTTTGTGGATCATGCGGTCCCTCCATTCTTGTCTGTGTCTCATGTCCGAAAGACGCAGACGCCCGAGGTTTCAAAAAACGAACCGGGGCCGCGCGAAATCGCACCCCCGGCAAGTAACCAATTACCTAGACGCGGCGGCGCTTCGGCGGACGACAACCATTGTGGGCCATCGGTGTCACATCACGGATCGAGGTGATGTTGAACCCAACAGCGGCCAATGCGCGCAATGCCGATTCACGGCCCGAACCCGGCCCCTGCACTTCGACTTCAAGCGTTTTGACGCCGTGTTCCTGCGCCTTCTTACCAACATCTTCTGCCGCCATCTGCGCCGCATAAGGCGTCGATTTCCGCGAGCCTTTAAAGCCCATGGTGCCAGCCGACGACCAGGCAATTGCATTGCCCTGTACGTCCGAGATCAGGATTTTGGTGTTGTTAAAGGACGAATTCACATGCGCCACACCGGCGGCAATGTTTTTACGTTCCTTTTTACGGGTGCGTGTCTTGTCACGTGCCATATCTCAGACCCCCTATTTCTTCTTGCCGGCAATGGCCCGTGCGGGGCCTTTGCGGGTACGGGCGTTGGTATGGGTCCGCTGGCCGCGAACCGGCAGCTTGCGACGATGGCGCAGACCACGATAACAACCAAGATCCATCAGACGCTTGATGTTCATCTGCACTTCGCGCCGCAGGTCACCTTCGACCTGAAAGTTGGCGTCGATATGCTCGCGGATTTTCAGAACCTCGGCGTCGCTCAGCTCATTGACCCGGCGGGCGTGGTCGATGCCGACCGCCTCGCAGATGGCCTCGGCCGAGGTGTTGCCGATTCCGGTGATATAGGTAAGGGCGATTGGAACCCGCTTGGCAGTCGGGATATTTACGCCGGCAATACGTGCCACGTGTCACTTTCCTTTCGTTGCGGGTCCGTTATTCCAGACCCTTTTTTCACAACGCCGACATTTGGCAGTGTCGCCATCATGTCCAGCATTATTTCAGGTGGTCGTGTGATATGTTCGAATCATATCCACACTATTTGATTCTCTTGCGAGATGGGGGTCGATATGGGGTTTTTTCAGGGTGGTCAAGGGCCGATTAATTAATCGCCCAGAACCCTGGAAATTGCGGTTTTGACTTCGTCAATGTCACCCAACCCGTCAACCTTCCGCAACATCCCCTTGGCGTAATAATACCCAAGCAACGGAGAGGTCTTTTTGTAGTATTCCATCAACCGGTTACGCAGCGCATCTTCGTTATCATCTGCCCGCCGCCTGAAATCCGACGCCCCACAGTTCGAACACTTGCCATCCTCAGGCTGAGGCTTGGTCGCGTCATTATACACTTCTCCGCAGGCACCACAGGTCGACCGCGCCGTGATACGAGCCACCAGTGCTTCGTCATTCACTTCCATCTCGATCACCGCGTCCAGTGTCAGCCCTGTCGCCTGCAACAACTCTGCCAAAGCATCGGCCTGCGCCAAGGTCCGGGGAAAGCCATCAAAGATAAAGCCAGTGCCAGTGCCGGCCTCAATCTGCTCTCGGATCAGGCCGATCACGATCTCGTCTGTCACCAGATCTCCGCGCGCCATCACGTCAGCAACAATCTTGCCCATCTCGGTGCCGCTGTCCTTGGCTGCCCGCAGCATATCACCGGTGGACAATTGCACCATGCCGCGCCCTTCGACCAGGAACCGCGCTTGCGTGCCTTTGCCCGCCCCCGGCGGGCCGATCAGGATGATATTCATTTGCGTGCCGGGGTCCGTTTGCCCCGTTTGCGGCCACCCTTGCCGCGCAATTGCGATTTTTCTATCAGGCCTTCGTACTGATGCGCCAACAAATGGCTTTGCGCCTGCTGAATGGTGTCCATCGTCACCGACACCACAATCAACACCGAGGTACCGCCAAAATAGAACGGAATGGCAAACTGCCCGCGCAGGATTTCCGGCAACAGACACACCAGCGCGAGATAGCCAGAGCCCAGAACCAACACACGGTTGACCACATATTCCAGATATTCCTCTGTCTTCTTGCCCGGGCGAATGCCCGGAACAAAGCCGTTCTGGTTTTTCAGATTGTCGGCCACATCTTCAGGTTTGAACGACACATTGAAGGTATAGAAGTAGGTAAAGAAAATGATCATGCTGACAAAGAACAGCAGGTAAAGCGGTTGACCCGGCCCAAAGTTGGCCAGCAACCAGGACATGACCGGCCCACTTGCAGCACCCGATGAAAAGGTCGAAACCGTCACCGGCAACAACAAAAGCGATGACGCAAAGATCGCAGGAATAACCCCTGCCGGATTGACTTTGACCGGCAAATGCGACGACCCGCCATCATACATTTTCATCCCCACCTGACGGCGGGGGTACTGAATATGGATCTTGCGCAAAGCCCGCTCCATAAACACCACAAAGGTTATGGTAACGACCACCATGAGCAACACGCCAACAATCACTGCCGGGTTAAGTTCACCAGAGCGGCCCGTCGCAAAGAACTGCGCCATCGCGGCCGGAACCTCGGCAATGATGCCGACAAAAATGATCAGCGAAATACCGTTGCCCAACCCGCGCGCGGTAATCTGCTCACCCAGCCACATCAGGAACATTGTCCCGCCCACAAGGGTAATCATCGTCGACAGGCGGAAATACATCCCCGGATCAAACGCCATATCCCCGGCTTCCAATGACACAGCCAGTCCGTAAGACTGTACCGTCGCCAAAGCTACCGTGCCATAACGGGTATATTGATTGATTTTCTTGCGGCCCGCCTCGCCCTCTTTCTTGAGCTGCGCCAGCGACGGCACCATCGCCGTCAAAAGCTGCACAATGATCGAGGCCGAAATATATGGCATGATTCCCAGCGCCAGAATGCCCATCCGCCCCAGCGCGCCGCCGGTGAACATGGAGATCATCCCGCCAATGCCCTGCCCTGCCTGCTCCATGAACTCGCGCAAGGCAGCGCCATCAATCCCCGGCACCGGGATGAACGTGCCCAACCGGTACACAATCAACAGGCCAAGGGTAAATAGGATACGGTTGCGCAGGTCTGTGGCTTTACCAAGGGCGGCCCAACTTGTGTTGGCTGCCATTTGTTCCGCTGCTGATACCATGTGTCAGGTCTCTTTATATAAAAACGCCGCCCGGAACCGTTTTCCGGCTCGGGCGGCATCAATGGAAAACTTAAGAGGCTATGTAAGCGGCGCAGACGCCACTAACAACCCGTTACTCAGCCGCAGGTGCTTTCTCAGCCGCCTTTGTGATCGTCAGTGAGCCACCAGCCTTCTCCACCGCCTCAACGGCAGACTTCGACGCACCGGTCACTTCAATCGTCAGTTTCGAGGTAACTTCGCCCTTGGCCAGCACCCGAATACCGTCCAGCTTGCGCCGCACCAGTCCGCTCTCGATCAGAACGTCCTCGGTGATCGGATTTTTGGCGTCCAGCTTCTTGGCGTCGATGAATTTCTGGATCAGGCCCAGGTTGATCACGGCAAACGCCTTGCGGTTGGGTTTGTTGAACCCGCGCTTTGGCAGACGCTGATACAAAGGCATCTGACCGCCTTCATAACCGTTGATCGCCACACCCGAACGGGATTTCTGGCCTTTGATGCCCCGGCCACCCATCTTACCGGTGCCCGAGCCAGGACCACGCCCAACGCGCTTGCGTTTCTTGGTGGCGCCTGGATTATCACTTAGTTCATGCAGTTTCATATCGCTTCTCCTTTGCCGGATGTGGCCCATGAAGCGAAAGGGACCAACCACGGCGTTTCTTGGTTTTGATTCTATGGCAAGTGTGGCCACCGTGGGCGTATAGGCGAGGATTGAGTGCGGTTCAACCCGTGATATGCAAGGCGTTGGGTTCGCATTTTTCGCCCCCAGCAACTTACTACCTAAAAGTTTTCAACTCCGCAAAATTGCCCTCATTCGAAATGAAGTTGACGATGAACTCAACCCACTTGTCAGAATATGTGTAATCACTGTGAGCTTCGTGGTAGATACAATAATCTCTGTTCGTGTTTTGTGGCTGAGCAACACCCGCCTTTGGACGAACATCGAACTTTTTCCACGCTTGAACATGATTGTGGGTGGTAAAAACAAGACCAGACTGCTCCGAAATCTTCAATGCCGCCCTCTCAGGCTTGTGAGGGTACGCCTTATCCGCAAGTTCTTTCTTAATCAGAACATTTCGGATCTCGCTAGCTTCTTCTTCGTCTGGATGAAGAAATCTGATGTGTGACTTAGACTTAGTTGAATTTTCAAAGGTGTAAACAACACGAAATCGGTACTCTAGGCTAGTTGCGCGCTCATCCTCAAGCCGATCGTCCAATTCTCGATCCAAGGTTTGAATGTGTTCTGGAATGTCATATTCATGCAGCGCGTTGAGCTGATCAAAGCCCATCTGCGCAAATTGTAGTGAGAATGACAACTCATGTTTTAGGGTCTTTGACTTCCCAAAAAGATCACAAATTGCTTTGTCGAAGTTTAAACAGCACGCTTGAAAAATGGATAAGAATTTCAAGTCGGAGCGCCTAAAAAGCGTATGCTCCACTGCGTCTCTAATATCCTTCATGCTATCCAAGTTGTCAGTCATGCCTTGGGATATCGGGCAATCTGCGCGCCGAGTCATCTGACTAAGTAAAAGAGAGCGACCATCCTCGCCTACAATTTCAACGCCCTGTTTTTCATAATATTCATGGAGCAAGTAGGTCCAAGCAATATTGGCGAGGACAGAGAATACTTCCGTTTTAAACTGAAGGTTTGCGCTGTTGAACACATGAACCGCTAACAACATTGCTTCCCGTGATCGAACAAGACGCTCATCATCATACAGGTTCAGGCCGGTTCTAAGATCTAGGCTTTCCTTCTTTGCTTTGAAGAACCGCACTTCGGCCTCAGAAGCCGCTTGAATATTGCCATTTTGCTTCACCTCAGTAATTCGAGCACTATTGATCGTTGCCGATCGACCCAAATTGACTAAAGCTTGAATATCTTGATTACGCTTCCCGTCTAATAGCAAGCGTTTTACCACTTCCTTTTCATAATCGGTCAGGGCACCTTCAGGTCGTCTAATCATACTATACCATCGAATCTCCATAGGCTGATCGCAAGTTGAGCACATTCGCTTTGGTTGAGCAATTTCCAAACAACAAAACGCCCCCGGTTCCCCGAGGGCGTTTGCAATAAACCCGTAGGGCGGGGTTCACCCCGCCGCGCGTTCTCAGGCAATTGCCTCCATCGTCTTCATCCCGGCGATGCCACCCACCACGATAAACACAAACGTCAGCAGCGACCCGACCGCCAGCGTCGAAAACCCGGTCATCGCCTGCCCGACCGTACAGCCAAGCGCCAAAACCCCGCCGACACCCATCAAAGCCGCGCCAAACATGTTGCGCACACTATCGCCCGGATCGGCAAAGGTGGTCAGGCGGAACCGCCCCGAAGTCACCGCCCCGACAAAGCCGCCCAGCAAGGCGCCAATGGTGGTCACAATACCAAACCCCGGCGCGCCCAATGCGGTAAAGCGCATGGCGTAATCAATCGTGTCTCCAACCGGGCGCACATAGGTCAGCGAGGTCAACTGAACCGGCACATCGGCAAAATCATCAACCGCCAACGCCGTCAGGAACCACCCCGCCACCACACACAACCCAAGGCCCACGCCAGCGATGATGTTGAGCGGCGAGGCCCGAAACCCTTTGTCCATGAAAGAAAATACCAAAAGCGTCCCGGCCAGAACGGCCACCATCACAATGGTCGCTGTCTCAATGCTCATCCCGGTAAAGTGGGCCAGGATGTCACCCATGGATTGCGTCTCAAGGCCCATTTCGGTCAGATCAAGCGTGAATGGCCCGAACAATGCCACCCGGGCCGGGCCGATTATGCCGCCGATGGTCATATAGCCGAAGATGCCGGCAATGATCAGCACCACGACCGAACGCATGTCCCCCCCGCCTGCGCGTACAAGGTTGCGGCTAAGGCAGCCACCGGCAAAGACCATGCCATAGCCGAACAAAAGGCCGCCGGCGATGTTCGCACCCCAGCCGAAACTGGGGTTCAGATACATCGTGGTGTTCATGTCGACGATGTCGAGGCTGCGGATCCATGCGACCCCAAGGATCGCCACCGCGCCCGCCAAAAGCCAGGCCCGAAACCGGCCATAATCGCCAAACGACAGGATGTCCGAGATTGACCCCATGGTGCAAAAGTTGGTCTTGTAAACGACATAGCCAAAGATCAGACCAATCAGGAACCCGCCCCAGCCGATATAAAACGCCGGTGATTCCACCACCATTTCTTTCCAAATCTCAATCATTTCCTGCCCCTTACCTGTCAAATTCGCGCCCCGGCCCAACCGGATACATAATCACATATACGCATACCTTGTTGTTTAGTCTCTACAAATTTTCGTATAATTGTCGCGTAATCTGGCATTCCGGGCATTGAATTCATTGTGACTTGACCCCGGGGGCATTTTGTATTCAACTATGGCGATGTGAATTTCACAAAACACCGCGATTGCATTGTGAAATCACTCTGAAATCACTGTGAACAGCTTTCCAAAGGGAGAATGTGATGCTGGACGGAGATCAAATGGACAATGCCAAGAGCATGTCGATCATTGTGACCAAAGGGTCACTGGACTGGGCCTATCCTCCGTTCATTCTAGCCACCACAGCCGCCGCGATGGATCTGAACGTGACAATGTTTTTTACCTTCTACGGCCTGCCGCTGTTGAAGAAAAAGCTGAACATGAAATTCACGCCACTGGGCAATCCGGCGATGGAAATGCCCATGATGGGCGGGCACATGGCGATGCCAAACCTGCTTTCGGTAATGCCGGGCGTTGGCGGCATGGCCGGCATGATGATGAAGAACCTGATGAAGAAAAAGGGCGTGGCCTCGATCGAGGATCTGCGCGAGGCCGCAGTTGAAAGCGACGTACGCATGATCGCCTGTCAGATGACCTTGGACCTGTTTGAATATTCCCTCGACGACATGATCGACGGGATCGAACTGGGCGGCGCTGCAACCTATATCGAAAGCGCTGCCAAGTCTGACATCAACCTGTTTATCTAAAGCGTTTGGGCTTTTTCTTGCCCCATATGCAACGTAACTCCTGTTTGAGCGATGGCAAAAAGCAGGGAGCTGCGTTTCAATATCAAGTCAATACGCTACTAACCTTAACAATCGAACAGTCTCCGGAGCATTCCGGGAAAGGAAGAGAAAAATGGCTACCGCACAATTGAACGCCGAAGGGCTGAACTGCCCGCTGCCGATCCTGAAGGCAAAGAAAATGCTGAAAACCCTAAGCCCCGGTGACGTGCTGGAAATCAGCGCGACGGACCCAGGTTCGGTTGCTGACTTTTCCGCATTCTGCAATCAAACCGGCCACGAACTGCTTAGCTCGTCCGCAGAAGGCGACATCTACAAGTTCGAGATCAAGCGCGCATAACAGGCGTCTGATATAGAAAGGAAAGCCCGCCGTTTTCGGCGGGCTTTCTTCGTTTCGGGGGCTGTTTTTTGGCGGCTGCGCTCATTTTACCAACCTGTACAAAGATTGACTTGTTGCCATCACAGGTATCGCCGGGTGGATGGCGGGGTGAACCCCGCCCTACCGATCGTTGACGGGTCAATCATTGGGCAATCTGGTATTTTGTGCGACAAAGCCAAGAAATCTGGCCACCCACGGGCAGCTGTCTGAATTGTGCAAATGGCAGAATCCGGCCAGCGTGTTAGAAATAACCACCCCATCCCGCTTGCCATCAAACCCGTGTCCGCGCTGAATGTCGCGGGCGAACGCCACGGTGTCCGACAAGTTATTGATACTCGCATAGTGAAATTCATGCGCCTTCACCAGTCGCCCCCCCTCCCACCAGGGATGGTTTGCTGTGGCCTGAAACCGCGCATACCCCCGCCCCTGAGGCCGCGCATGCATGACTGCATCGCCCGGAATCAACCCCACCATGGCCGCCACCTGCCCATTCCAGTGCAGGCTGTCACACAGGTACATCAACCCGCCGCATTCGGCATAACACGGCAGCCCGTTGGTCAGCTTTTGTTTGATATCGCTACGCAGGCTTGTATTCGCGGCCAATTCCTTCATCCGCATTTCAGGAAAGCCGCCGCCGATAAGCAACCCGTCAATCTCGGGCAAATGCGCGTCACGAATGGCGTCAATGAACACCAGTTCAGCCCCAGCCGCCTGAAACGCTTCCAGATCATCCCAATAGTAGAACCCGAAAGCGGTGTCGCGGATCACACCGATACGCAACCCATTCCCGACCTGCGAGTGGTCAAGCCTGGCATCAGCCACTTGCAAATCCGGTGCCGTGGCAGCCATCGCGCGCAACACCTCCAGATCAACCGACCCGGCCACCACATCGGCGAACCCTTCGATAATCCCGTCTCGACCGGTAAGTTCCGCCGGGGTGGTCAGGCCAAGATGGCGCTCGCCGATCTCAAGCTTGTCGTGGCGCCAGACGCTGCCAAGCACCGGCAAGTCAGAATAGATTTCCACCGCGCGGCGCAGCTTGGCTTCGTGGCGCGCCCCGCCCACCTTGTTCAGGATAACGCCGGCAATGTTCACATCCGGGTCAAACCCCTGATAGCCTTGCAGCAGGGGCGCAATGCCACGGGTCATGCCATTGGTATCAATCACCAGGATCACCGGCAGGCCCAGCAATTTGGCAAGTTCGGCGTTGCTGTCCGAGCCATCGACCGCCACCCCGTCAAACAGCCCTTTATTGGCTTCGACCAGCGATAGTTCACTGGCCCGCGTGGTAAACAACCGGGATATTTCACCTCGGTCCATCGCATTGAAATCAAGGTTGTAACAGGCCCCCCCCGAAGCAGCCGACAGCCACATCGGATCAATATAGTCCGGGCCTTTCTTGAAGGTGGATACCTTGTCACCTGAACGGCGCAATGCCGCCGCCAAACCGGTGGAAATCACCGTCTTGCCGGATGATTTATGCGCCGCCGCGATCATGAAACGGGGGTACGGTTTCATAGAGGGGCCGTCACAAAACCCTTGTCCCGGGTTTTCCAGACGTCTTTCGCCATCGTATCGCGCGCACCCAGGGCAAAATCGTGCATGTCCTGAACCATATCGCGTATCCGTCTATAAGGGGTCTTGACCTATATTGGCATCAGAAAGGGTGGTTGGCAAAATCCGCAGGACTTTGGTGCCCACGCCAACCGCCAAAAGCGCCACAGCGACGCCGCCCAGACCCAGTGCCAATTCTGGCAGGCTTGGGCTATAGTTGGCAATGCCACCCAGGCCAGACCCCGAGGTGATCTCGTATCCGGGGAACAGTTCCATGGGATACGCCTGCCCGCCGATGACAATCACATAGACCTGAGCAAAGCCGCCAATCACCACAAGAACCGACGCCACCAGGGGTGTTTTCGGAGATTTGCCAAAACCCGGCAGCAACAGCAAAGCCAACGGAACCAACCCACCGATCAGCACCTGACCCAGCCAGAACAGCCAAGTATAAATCCCGCCCCCAATCAGCGTGAAATATTCAAATCCGGCGTGTTCAGCGGTGTACAGATTGGTCAAATGGCGCACGACAGTAAAGTACAAAACGGCGGCAATGAACACAGCCAGAAGACGACCCAAACGGTGCATCAATGCATCCCCGATCACCCGGTCCGACAGGCGGAGCAAAGTGGCGGTCAACAACAGGAACATCGCCAACCCAAAGGCAAACGACATGGCAATGAACATCGGCGCCATGATCGCCGCGTCATAGCCTGGCCTTGCTACCAGCCAACCAAAGATTGACCCGGTACCGGTGGTCAACGCCAGTCGCCAGACAAAGGCCAGCAGGCCGATCTTGCGGGTGGTGGCATACGGCACATCTTTGGACATCTGGGCAAACAGATAGGCCCCGACAATACCAAGAAATCCGGTATACAGGATCAGGTTCCAGGCAAAGATCGAACTGAAATTATAGACCGTCGCCGCAATGATGATGCGATCCGGCCGCCCAAGGTCCAGCACCAGTATCACCAGGCCGCCAATCAACAACGCCATCGCGATCACCGCCGACAGGCGGGCCATGGGTTTATAGACCTTTTGATCGAAAACCGAAGCAATCGACGCCACATTCAACGCCCCCGAGGCGGCCACGATCAGGAAAATCGCAAACACATGCGGCAGACCCCAGACGATGCGGTTGTTCATGCCGGTCACAATATGGCCGTGATGCTCGACATAGAAAAACGCGGCCAGTGACCCGGCGACAAACCCCGCCAGTATGATCGCCAGCCCCCAGACCTGCCGGGTGGCCTTGATTTCCCTATAGATAGTCCGTTCCATGCTTAGGATCGCCCCTTAAAGGTTGGTGTACCGAACACCCGGATTAAGATCCAGATCGGGGCGCAAAGCCACCGAAGGAAATTTCGCCAGACGCTTGGAAATATCGCTTTCAGGGTCTTTCAGATCCCCAAAGATGATCGCCTCGTGCCCCGTTGCCTCGCAGGCCTCAGCGCAGGCCGGACGCCCGCCCTTATCAATACGATGCACGCACAGCGTACAGCTTTCAACCGTGCCTTTCCCGCGCGGTGCGTGACTTTTCTGATTGATTACAGGCTCGTGTATAAAGGAACGTGCATCAAACGGGCAGGCCATCATGCAATACCGACAGCCGATGCAGGTGTGTTTATCCACCAGCACAATGCCATCCACCCGCTTGAACGACGCCCCCGTCGGGCACACGTCAACACAGGGCGGTTCTTCGCAATGCTGGCACATCATCGGCATGGTCACTTCGCGACCCGTCGATGTGTTCTGCAAGGTGATTTTGCGGATCCATTGCGCATCGGTTTCGGGATTACCCTCACCCTTCCAGCCATTTTCAGTTGAACAGGCCGACACACAGGCATCACAATCGGCGTCGCATTTGTTGGCGTCAATCAACAGACCCCAACGTTTACCGGCATCTGCCGCTGCCTCAGCCTCAGACCCGCCAAACGCCATCAGCGTGACACCGGGTGCCAGGGTCGCCGTGGCCACAGCAGCACCGCTGCGCAGAAAGTCACGGCGGCTGATATCAGCCCCTTTCAGGGTTGGAACCTTCATTGCCCCGCCTCCGCAGGCTTGGACGCGTTTTGGTTCAAATAGACAATGACACCCTGAATATCTGCTGAATCCAGCGGCTTCCTGGGCAGGAATGCCGCCTGTAGAGCATGTTCATCAACCCCGTCAGGGGTTGAACGATGACACATGAAACAATCGACTTTCACGGCCACGTATTCATGACACGACCGGCAAAAATGCTGCTCGCTTTCATAAGTTACAATCTGCCCCGCCTCATCCTTGGCGGTATGGCAATCGAAACAGCCCTTGAGGCTGGCATCAATCTCACGGTCCCCGTCGCGCAGGGTCAAATCCCGGTCATGGCTCATCAGGTCCATATGATTGCGCCGCCAAAAGGCGTTGCCCTCGGCGTGCGGCTCGCCTGTTGCTGCCGGAATATCCGGCAACAGCGAAGACCGTTCCTGAGCCGCCAAAGACCCTGCGCCAAACGCAACCGCACACAGCAATGCCAACCGGAAAAACAGTATCACTCGCCCAGCCCCATCTTGATGAACCCGCTTGGACACACATCGGCGCAGATATGGCAGCCGATACAGGCGGAATAGTCGGTATAGACATAGCGCCCGACCGTGCGATCGGATTTCTTGACCCGGTGTACCGCGTCCTGTGGGCAATAGATCACGCAGTTGTCGCACTCAAGGCACATGCCACACGACATGCAACGCTCGCCTTCCTTGACCGCTTGCGCCTCGGCGAAACCGATGATGCGTTCCTCGAAGTTGCCCAGAACCTCGTCGCGCTCGATATGCACCTCATCGCGCACTTCGCGCTTTTCGAACGCGAAATGGCCCTTGAACAATTCCTCATGCGCGATGATCTGCTTGTCGCCCCGGTCTTCGTAGTTGTGGATCGCGAAATCGGCACTGTCCGTGCCGCGCCCATCCAGCATTTCATAGGCGCTCGGCTCTTGTTTGCGCTGCTTCAACTCATCCATCAGATCAAAGTGATGCACGTCTATCTTGGGGCGTTTGGAAACCTCTCCGTCATCCAGAAAATCGGTGATCACCTCGGCGCCAATGCGGCCATGGCCGATGGCCGTGGTCAGCAGGTGCGGCTTGAGAATGTCGCCGCCGGCAAAATGCTTGTCCCGGCCTTTGACCTGATAGGTCGCAGTTGTCTCGATAAAGCCGCTGTCGCCCGCCATATCCTCGATGCCGTCAAAATCGCCCATCTGACCGATGGCGGCGATGATGATATCACATTCAAGCTCGAACTCGGTGCCCTCGCGCGGCACCGGGCGGCCCTTGACCATGTCACATTCGCACAAGCGCATGGCGATGGCGTGGCCCTTATCGTTCTTGATCACCTCAAGCGGCATGACCGAACCACGAATGTCCACGCCTTCGCGCTTCGCGTCTTCGCGTTCATGTTCGGCTGCTGTCATCTCTTCGATCGGGAACAACGAGGTCAGCGTCGCCTGCATGCCCTCGCGGGTCAGCGATCCGGCCACATCCTGGCTGGTGAAATCAATCACCGTACCGTCGCTTCGCTCGGGTGTGCCAGGCTCGGTGATATGGCCCAGACGCCGCGCCACCGAGGCCACATCGACCGAGGTATCCCCACCGCCCACAACGATGACCTTTTTGGCGGTGCCCAGCACATAGCCCTGGTTGAACGCATCCAGAAATTCGATGCCGTTGATGCAGTTTTCCGTACCTTCCCAGCCGGGAATTGGCAGCGGACGACCCGATTGCGCGCCAATCGCCCAATAGATCGCGTCGTAATCGCGTTCCAGATCGCCAACCGACACATCTTTGCCGACCACGGTATTCATATGCACCTCGACCCCCAGGTCGATGATCCGGCCAATTTCGCTGTCCAGCATGGCGCGCGGTGTCCGGTAGCCGGGGATGCCAAAGCGCATCATGCCGCCCAGTTCGGCGTGCGCATCGAACAAAGTTACGCCGTGGCCATCAAGACGCAGGTAATAGGCCGCCGAAAGGCCGGCCGGCCCGCCGCCGACAATGGCGATCCGCTTGCCGGTATCAACGCCCGCATCCAGAAGTTTGATGTTATTCTCATTGGCCCAGTCGCCGACATATTGCTCAACCGCGTTGATGCCGACATAATCGTCGACCTCGTTGCGGTTACACCCCGCCTCGCACGGCGCAGGGCAGACCCGGCCCATGGTGGCGGGAAACGGATTGGCGGCGGCCATGCGCTGAAACGCATATTCCTGCCAGGCCATGCCCTCGACCGGGGATTTGTCCATGCCGCGTGCAATTGCCAGCCAGCCGCGAATTTCGTGACCCGACGGGCACGCCCCCTGACAAGGCGGGGTTTTGTTCACATAGGTGGGGCATTTGTACGTCGTGTCGCCCTGAAAGATTTTATCTTCCAGATCCCAATCATCAGGCGTTTCACCTTCTTCAAAACGGCGATAATTGTTTACCTTTTGCGTGGTCATGTCGTTCATTGATTGCCTCCGCTAGCTTTTGAATGGCTGGCCCGGGTCATTCGCCCTCGCCTGCCTCATCGTCGATTTCCTGACCGGTCAGGATAATTGCGTTTGATACCAGTTGATGCACCGATAAAATCGAGTCCATCTCGTAGCCGAATTCAGGCATGATCTTGGAAAACTGAGTTTTGCAGATCGCACAGATCGCCGCCATATGCGTCACACCGTGGTCCTCGGTCACCTGTTGTACCGCCGTCATGCGCGGGCTGGCACCTTTTCGGCGCAGCTCCATCAGATCGTCGGTCAGCAACCCACCGCCACCGCCGCAGCACAGGGTGCTTTCGTGGGTGGTTTCGCGATCCATGTCGAAGAAATTGTTGCACACAGCCTTGATCACGTTGCGCGGGATTTCAAACTGGCTGCCCGGCTCGTCGGTGATCCGGCTGGCCCGCGCCACGTTGCAGCTATCGTGATAGGTCAGCCGGATATGATCATTCCGCGACTTGTCAATATTCAACGTGCCCTTTTGCATCTCCTGCCAGGTGAAATCCAGAATATGCTGCGGCACCGGGTAATTCTGATCCAGAAAATCAAACGGCCCGGCCAGTGTGTTCAGGAACGAATAGCCCACCCGCCACGCATGTCCACATTCACCAAAGATAATCCGCTTGACGCCCAGATCTTTGGCCGCGTCACGGATACGAATGGAAATATCGCGCATCTGCTCATATGAACCGATGAACAGACCAAAGTTGGCCGCCTCTGAGGCATACGAACTGACAGTCCAGCTAACCCCCGCCTCATGGAACACCTTGGCATAGCCAAGCAGCCCGTCAATATGCGGTTCGGCAAAGAAATCCGCGCTGGGGGTGATCAGCAGGATATCGGCACCCTTTTCGTCCACCGGGATACGCACGGAAATACCGGTTTCATCCTCAATATCTTCCTCAAGGTCCTCCAGCGTGGCGCGCAGCGCCTTGGGGTTCAGGCCAAGGTTATTGCCGATTTTATGGACCTTGCCGATAATCTCGTTGCTGTATTTCTGACCAATGCCGATATGCGCCATGATATCACGCGCCGCCATGGTTATTTCAGCAGTATCAATGCCGTAAGGGCAAAACACTGAACAACGTCGGCATTCGGAACATTGGTGATAATAGGAATACCACTCGTTCAGCACATCTTCGGTCAGATCGCGCGCACCGACCAGTTTCGGGAAATACTTGCCCGCAAACGTGAAATAGCGTTGGTAGACCGACCGCAACAGATCCTGACGCGCCACCGGCATGTTTTTCGGATCACCGGTGCCAAGGAAATAGTGGCATTTATCGGTGCAGGCACCGCATTTCACGCAAGTTTCAAGGTATACCTGAAATGCCCGGTTCTTGCTGGCGATATCCGCCATCTTCTCCAGCGCTTTTTCTTTCCAGTTCTCCACCAACTCGCCCGGAAAACCCAACGGTTCCTGATGTTCAGGTTTGGCCCGAAACGGCTCAAGATCCGCCATCGCCCCGCAGGCCAGCCGTGGAATCTCCAGCGGATGCGCCATTTTGCGGATGTCGTCGCCGTCGGCCATGGCTATTCCTCCAGCTTGGCGGCCCAGGGGGCCAGGTGACGCTTTTCGCGCGGATTGTCGATTTGGTTGCGGCTTGGGCTGAAAAACAGGCCCGGCGCGTGCATCAGTTTCGAAATCGGAAAGATGATCATCAGAGATGCAACCAGCCCCAGATGCAGCAGCAAAACAGGATCCGCAGGCAGCGTTTCAATCTGAAACCGCATCAGTCCCAGCATATATGCCTTGACCATGATGATATCGGCACCGACGACAAAGCGCATCATCAACCCACTGCCGACAATCGCCACCAGCAAGGCCAGCATCAAATGATCGGACGGGTTTGAGATGTAGCGGATGCGTTCCACCAGAAACCGCCGCGCCCACAGGCCCAAAAGCCCCCCCAGCATGGCAAACCCGGCGTAGGTGCCAAAAGGTTGGGCAAACACCACCCAACCCCACACCGGCTCGGTGAAATAGCGCAAGTGGCGAATCAGAACCAGCCACATGCCCATATGGAACGTCCAGCTGAATATCCATATCCACTTGTTGGATTTGAACAGGCTTTCAAAGAACACCACTTCGCGCGCCATCCTCAAAATCACACCGAATTGCGTCGTAGGGGCCGGCGTGGTGGGGATTTTCAACGGAGCAGGCGCGCGCGCGTACTTGCGAATTTTCATGCCAACGCCGACGACCATGATCGCCGTCGCCAGATAAAACAGTATCGCATAGACAATGGAAAGCACGCGCACTTCTCCCGTAGTGTTTGTGAGTGTTATTTAATTACAGTGACTTACGTGGTTTACACGCAGCCAGTCGGCTTAGGTAGACCGGCGATCTTACACGCCTGCTTGGCCGGACCATAGGGGAACAATTCGTACATATACTTGTTGTTGCCTTTTTCCTTGCCCATGGTCTTTTTGACCGACTTGATCAGAACCCGAACCGCCGGGGCGATCTGATATTCTTCGTAATAGTCACGCAGAAAGTTCACAACTTCCCAGTGCTCTTCGTTCATGTCGATCTTTTCGTTTACGGCAATCACGTCCGCCAACTCTTTTGACCATTCGCTGAGATTGGTGATATAGCCCTCTTCGTCGGCCGCAATGGTCGTCCCGTTTACATCATAATCCATTGGTATCTTCCTTTTTGGTTTGCCCCGCCTCGGGGGACTATTTCAAAGCCAGCTTTGGGTACGATCGTGATCAGCGACCAGATCGACAAACCCGTCATAGTCTACGCCTTTTATTCCCTGTAGCAGCTTGTCCGCCGCCAGTCCGCGCGCTTGTGTGTCCGCGCTTAGGACATAGATCGCCACCGATCCAGCCTTTTGTTGGACGAGGTCAGCCACAGCAGTGCCCGCAAGCCCGCCATAAACCCCGTCTTCGATCATCAGAACGGCATCGCCGTCCTTGCAATGTGCCAGACAACTTTCCAGCGATCCGGTGGCAAACGGCGACTTGTTAACTGTGTGTAATGTTGACATTTCACCCCCTCCTAAAAGCTTAAAACCACGTCCTGATCGGCCATGATATCGGCCATCTCAGCACGGCTGACGACGCGGATAGACGGCTTTTCTTCCCAATCGTCATCTTCGTCCTCATAAACAACCGCTTGCAGGTCATCCAGGGTCAGCCCACGTTCATCCAGCGATTCCTGTTCGACATAAAGTTTGGTCACTTCATAGTCGCCCAGCGCGCGGTACGTCGGTGAAAAATTCTTGATGCCGATACCGTCCGTGTTCTGACCTTTGGTCAGTTGGAACACACCGTCATCCAGAAACGCCAGGCTGACGTCCTGTTCGAACGCCGCCCCGATCAACACAACTTCAAGGCTTTCCAGCGCATAAATCGTGCCATACGGCGCCTTGCGGTTCACGTAGAGGAATTTTTTGATCTCAGACATTTCCCGCCCTCTCTAATCGCCAAAGGTAACCAGACGGTCGGTCTGGATACCCATTTCAATCAACTGCCCAAGGCCGGAAATCCGGAACCCCTCGGCAATGTTACTGGCGTCTTTGCCCTGCCGCTTGGCCTCATTATCATCCAGCATGCCGCGTCTTTGCGCCGCCGCAATACAAACCACCAGATCAACACCGTGATCCTTGGCCAGTGCGGTCCAGTTTTGCTGAATGTTCCGCTCATCCTGGGGCGGCACGCTTAGGCGCGAGGCAACATTGACCCCGTCGTGATAGAAAAACACACGCGGCACCTCATGCCCCTTGGCAATCGCCGATTTGACGAAATGATAGGCCGTATCCGCCGCTTGGTGCGTATACGGGCCTTCACTTATGACTACTCCGAATTTCACTTTATTGCGCCTCTAGAAATGGATATGTGCAGAGTGGTTCATCGTGTGACGCGCGCCAGTCCATATATCCAGGTGGTGTTTGGTGAATGCCAGTTCGGTCATCTCGAAAAAGCGCGGCCAGCCGATACGGTCGATCCATTCGCCCATCCGCTCCCAATGTTTGGCGTCCGATTTATAGGCGGCAACGATGCGACCCACGACCTCTTTGACCTCGGGCCAATGCGGTGCGTTGTTAGGCAGGTTGGCCACCGCCAGCTTGTGAAACGTCGGTTTGGTGCGGGCATTCGAATGCTTGCCACCAACCCAGATCGCAATCTTGGTGCTTTCAACGCTGTTGATCTGCATCGGCGGACAAGGCGGATAACAGGCCCCGCAACAAACGCATTTCTTTTCGTCAATTTCCAGTGACGGCTTGCCGTTGACCATCGCAGGCCGGATCGCCGCAACCGGGCAGCGGGCCACCACGCTCGGGCGTTCACAGACGTTGGCAACCAGATCGTGGTTGATCTTTGGCGGCTTGGTGTATTGCACATTGATGGCAATATCGCCCTGCCCGCCACAGTTGATCTGACAGCAGGACGTGGTGATTTTCAGTCGGTTAGGCATCTTTTCCTGAATGAACTCATTGTGCAGCATGTCCATCATGCCTTTGACCACGCCCGACGCATCGGTGCCCGGAATGTCGCAATGCAGCCAACCCTGGGTGTGGCTGATCATTGAAACCGACGCACCCGTGCCGCCAATGGGAAAGCCTGCGTCGTTCAGCGCATCAATCAGCGGCTCAACCATTTCTTCTTTGGTCACCATATATTCGATGTTCGACCGTGTGGTGAACCGCACAAAGCCTTCGGCGAAATTATCGGCAATATCGGCCAGCTTGCGGATGGTGAAAACGTCCATCTGCCGCTGTGTTCCGGCGCGCACAGTGTAAATCACGTCGCCGGATTTTGCCACATGGCGCAACACGCCGGCCCGGGGGCGGTCGTGATAATCCCACGCGCCATAGTTTTCCTTCAACGTCGGGTGCATGTACTGGAACGGGTCCGGTACACCAACTTCGTCCGCCGTGCGTGGCTTTACGTCTTCAGCCGTCTGGCTCATCTTACTGTTCTCCCTCAGGGCCGAAAAGCTCCGGCTAGGTCAAATTCAATTGGTTTCAGATTTCTCTGCTACCCGGACTATTCGGCGCTGATCTGCAAACCGGCCTCTTGCGCCTTACGCTCGAACCACTTTGCTGCTTCTTCATCAAAATCGTCCGTCCGCACATAGCTTGATGTCGTCGGGTGGGCGACCATGTTCGGATCAACGTCAATCTCCATTGCCTCCAGGAAGGCAGGCAGGCCGATCCGGTCAATCGTTTCGCCAATCCGCTCATGCTCAAGCGCGTTATCGGCAAAGAATTCAACCATGTCTTCGGCCAGGGTTTCGAGAGTTTCGAAATCTTCGTCTGTTTCCAGCTTCATGAATGGTATAACCATGATGCCCATCAGATCACCAACCTTAAGCGACCGCTTACCGCCAACCAAAATCGACACACCCTTGTCATCACCGGGGCTAAGCGCCTTGGTCATCACGTTGATGCAATGCATGCAGCGCACGCAGGATTTGTTGTCAATTTCGATGGTATCATCATCATTCAGCGATATCGCCCGCGTCGGGCACATGGAAACCACCGTGTCGATGGTGTACTTGCGGCCCTTCTCGGCCACATGTTCCTTGACCTTTTCCTGGTTGATCTTGATGTCGTCGCGCCAGGTCCCAATCACCGCCATGTCAGACCGGTGAATGGCGTTCACACAGTCATTGGCACAGCCTGAAAACTTGAACTTGAACTTATACGGCAGTGCGGGACGGTGCATTTCGTCCAGCAGGTTGTTGATGACACCGCGCAGGGCACGTTGTTCATCAAAACAGGATTGTTCGCAGCGGGCCGCGCCAACGCAGCTCATCGAGGTCCGCAGGGCCGGACCGGCACCGCCAAGGTCAAACCCGATCTTGTTCAGCGCATCAAAGGCTTTCTGGGTGTTCTCGGTGGTACAGCCCTGAAACATGATGTCGCCGGACTGGCCGTGAAACGCGATCAGACCCGAGCCATGCTCTTCCCAGATATCCGCCATATTGCGCAAAAGGTCGGTGGTGTAATGAAACCCCGGAGGCGGCATCACCCGCAGGGTGTGGAACTCTTTGGATTCAGGAAACTTGTCGGCCACTTCGGAAAAGCGCGGGATGACACCGCCGCCGTAACCAAACACCGAAACAGCGCCGCCTTTCCAATACCCCATCCGGTTCTCGTAGGACATATCCAACTGCCCCAGAAGGTCATTCATGACCAACTGGTTATTCTGTGAACCTTCGTCCCGCAACTTTTTGATGCCGGTCACAAAGCTGGGCCACGGCCCATCTTCAAGCTGATCCAGATGAGGGGTCGGATGAATAGCGGGTTTGCCGGTCTCTGGCTTGTCGCCTGCGTGATCTCCGTCTTTCATAGAATCCTCCCGATTCTGAAAATTACCTTGGCCAGCGTCTGGCCGTATTAGAAAGGTCCAACCCTTAAGGTATCCCCGCCTTAAAGATACCGCGTGGATATATCTTTATTGTCCACGCTTAGGGTCTATCACCTCGTCACTTCGCTGGCTATACATTTAAATAATCGAATGTAATAATCAATCAACAAATTCCACCCATGCGTCAAAACGGCCATAAATCATCGTTATTCCCCCTGGAAACCCCCACGAAACGGTACTGAATATGTCGACATTAACACTTGCAAATCAAATGTTTAACTGGAGTTCACTGAGTGACCCCACCACCTACATAGATTGGCGCTCAAATCGGCTGAAAGCGGCAGAAATGGCGCTGAATCAGGCCCCGGTGGTGGTCTCAGACTTGTCGAATCCCGGTGAATCTGCCGTTTCAGAGCTCAAAAATCGCTGCGACGCGGCCAACTTTGCACTGTACACCTCTGTCGATTCTGGCGATGTTTCGGGCCAAATTCCTCCGGTCGGCAACTTTGCCGCAGCCTTTGGCTTGCAAATCGCCGAGGCGCATCGCTCGGCCGATGGCACCGGAGTTGTCGCCCTGCGCGTCACCGACAAGGCGGCTCAACGCGGTTTTATCCCCTATTCATCGCGCGCCATGAACTGGCACACCGACGGCTATTACAACCCAACCGATGCGCGCATCTCGGCGTTCATCCTGCATTGCGTCCGCCCGGCGGACGATGGCGGGGTAAACCAGATTTTCAACCCCGAAATCCTCTATATCCGCCTGCGCGACATCTCGCCCGACTATATCCGCGCCCTGATGCACCCGGCCGTCATGACGATCCCGCAAAACATCGAACCCGACGGGTCTATCCGCCCGGTCTCGGTCGGACCGGTGTTTTACGGCGATGCCCGAACCGGCCGGTTGCAAATGCGCTATACCGCCCGCACCCGCAGCATTTCGTGGAATGACGAACCGGTAACACAAGAGGCAATTGCCGCCATTACCGAAATACTTGCGGCAAATGACCCCCTGATGATGCAGGTAGCGTTGAAAGCGGGCCAGGGCATCCTTACCAATAATGCCTTGCACAACAGGACACAATTTCAGAACGAAACCAAAGATGCCGGACGGCTGATGATCCGGGTCCGGTTCCATAACCGCGTACAAAGGAAGACATGACATGGCCAAGCTAAGCGATCTGATCATCTCAAACCCCGAAGTGACGACCTTCCCCCAGTTGGAAATACTGGTGGCCCATGCCGCCGAGGCCGGGCATATGTTCATCGAGATGGACCTGAAGCCCGATTACCGCGATACCCCGCGCAAGTGGGAATGGATTCTGGAAACTGCGTTTACCAAAGGAACCACCTATGACTGACGAGATCGTAAGCGATAAATGCGAAATCTCCCTGCCGTTCAACAAACGGGTTGTGGTGCGCCAGGTCGAATTTGCCAGCGGCATGAAAATGACCCGGCTGGTGTTCTTTGAAGGCAAACGCGTGACCCAAATTGACCTGGACCCGGCCACGGCCGCGCAATTGGCCGCGGCCATCCTGCCCGACTCGCAAGCTTAAGGACAACTGAAATGGATTATCTCCCGGTATTTCTAGATATACGCGGCCGCTGCGTTCTGGTTGACGGCGGCGACACGATTGCGGCGCGCCGGGTCGAACGCGCCCTGGCCGCAGGGGCCAATGTCCGGGCCTTCGACCCTGCACCAACTCTGGAACTGCTGGGCCTGTCCGGCCAACCCGGCCTGACCATCCACAGCCGCCTGCCGCAAGCGGGCGACATGATCGGCTGCGCCATCGTCTATGGTGCGTCCGAGGACCGTGCGCGCGACGAACGGCTGTATGAATGGTCCCGCGCCGCCAACGTCCTGTGCAACATCGCCGACTGGACCGAAAAATGCGATTTCATCACGCCGTCCATCGTTGACCGCTCGCCCATTGTCATCGCCATCTCGACCGGCGGTGCCGCCCCGGTGATTGCCCGCATCCTGAGGGCGCGCATCGAGAGCATCATCCCCGCCGCCTTTGGTCAATTGGCCAGCTTCACCGGCGCATTCCGCGCGCGCATCGCCGCAGCCATCACTTCGGGCCGCGACCGTCGCCGGTTCTGGGAACGGATGATCGACGGCCCGGCCGGTGATTTCTTTCTGGCCGGCAACACGGACCGTGCCACGGCCCAAATCGAAAACGACCTGAAAAAATCCGCTGCTGACACATTGCAGAAAACCGGCGAAGTCTATCTTGTCGGGTCCGGCCCCGGCGACCCTGACCTGCTGACGTTCCGCGCCCTGCGCCTGATGCAACGCTGCGACGTGGTGCTGTACGACCGCCTTGTGGGTGACGACATCATGGCGCTGGTCCGGCGCGACGCCACCCGCGTTTATGTCGGCAAGCTGCCGCAGGACCACTCCATGGCGCAAGAGGATATTTCTGACCTGATGGTGCGGCTGGCCAAGGACGGCAACCGGGTGCTGCGTCTGAAAGGCGGCGACCCGTTCATCTTTGGCCGTGGCGGCGAAGAAATTGAAAAGCTTGCCGAAAACGGCATCAGTTTTCAGATTGTCCCCGGCATCACCGCGGCCTCGGGCTGTGGCACCTACGCCGGCATCCCGCTGACCCACCGCGACCACGCGCAATCCTGTACCTTTGTGACGGCGCACGGCAAAGACGGCGCATTGGCGTTGGAATGGAACATCCTGATCCGCCCCGGCCATACCCTCGCGGTCTATATGGGTCTTGGCAACCTGCCTGCACTGGTATCTGGCGCGCGCGATCTTGGGGTTGATATGACCACCCCCGTGGCGGTGATCCAAAACGGCACACGGGCCAATCAGGTTGTACTGACAGCACCCTTGTCCAAGGTCGCAGACAAGGTGGCCAAAGCCGGGCTGACCAGCCCGGCCATGATAATCATCGGCAGCGTCGTCACCCTGCGCGACAAACTCAACTGGACCGGCAATTTCGACGGAGGGCAAGCCATGGCCCTGTCGTCATCCACCACCCCAAGCGTGATGGCACAACACCCAACCACCAGACCCTGAGAACCGACGAGGTCCCGGGTCAAGCCCGGGACTGCACCTATACTTTCTCTTGCGTGTATTTACGAAGCTCATTGCGCGCCACCTGACGGCGATGCACCGCGTCCGGCCCATCCGCCAACCGTAATGTGCGCACATGGGTCCAGGCATTTGCCAGCGGCGTATCCTGCGATATCCCCTGCCCGCCAAACATCTGCACCGCCTCGTCAATCACCTTCAATGCCACCCTGGGCGCCACCACCTTGATCTGGGAAATCCACGGCGCTGCCGCCCGCGCATCGCCGCGGTCCATGTACCAGGCCGCCTTGAGACACAGCAAACGCGCCATCTCGATCTCCATCCGGCACTCGGCAATGATATCGTAATTTGCCCCCAGTTGCGCCAGCTTCTTGCCAAATGCCTCGCGCGACAAAGACCGCTTGCACATCTGTTCCAACGCCGATTCAGCCTGACCCACAGCGCGCATGCAATGATGTATCCGCCCCGGCCCAAGCCGCCCCTGCGCAATCTCGAAACCCCGCCCTTCGCCCAGCAGCAGGTTGCCCGCCGGAACCCGTACATCCGTGAACCGCATATGCATATGCCCGTGTGGCGCATCGTCATGGCCATAAACCTGCATCGGGCGCAGAATCTCGATCCCCGGCAGACCCGCCGGCACCACGATCATCGACTGCCGCTTGTGCTTGGGCAGTTCATCACCGCCAGTCTTGACCATAACGATATAAACGGCACAACGCGGGTCCCCCGCCCCACTGGCCCACCATTTCTCGCCATTCAGAACGTATTCATCGCCGTCCCGAACGCAAGACATGGCAATATTGGTGGCATCCGAACTGGCCACATCCGGCTCGGTCATCAAATACGCCGACCGGATTTCCCCTTCCAGCATCTTCCCCAGCCATTCGTCTTTCAGCGTTTCAGAGCCATACCGCTCAAACACTTCCATATTGCCAGTGTCCGGCGCCGAACAATTGAACACCTCAGCCGCCATTGGCGTTCTACCCATTTCCTCGGCAAAATAGGCATACTCAACGGTGCTCAACCCAAACCCACGATCAGAATCCGTCAGCCAGAAATTCCATAACCCCTGCCCCTTGGCCTTCGCCTTCAACGTCTCCAGAATCTCGGTCTGACGGTCGGTATACTGCCAGCGATCCCCCTTACCGACCTCGCCCTGGTATTCTTCCTCCAACGGCATAATCTCATCCCGGATCATCACCGCCACCCGGTCCAGCAACTTGCGGTTTTCATCCCGCATACCAAAATTCATGTCCATATCGGACCTCCAGTCAAAGCAAATTACCACTGCATTCCCATTATCCAAAGGATGGCTTACTTCGCGATGGATTGTCCATGGGTATGACGCACATAATGGGCCTGTCACGGTATTGTCCGCCCCTTTAAGAGCATATTCCGCCCCAAGAGCGATAAACGCCCGTTCGAAAAATTCAAACGAGACACGGATGTGGTTTCAAAAGAGGACCGGGAACTGGCCAAAGAGAACGAACGCCTTCGCCGGGAAAACGCCTGCTTCGCGAGAAGAGGAAAGTGCCAAGAAAGGCCGCAACCCAATGACCGGCAGGGCATGTTTACATGCCTGAGAGGTTTCTGCGCGAAGGAAAAGTCATGAGGTCAAATTTCGTTCACCGATACAATGGAATCTTTCCGCAGGGTTACTTGTGCAGGTTGTTGAACATGACACCACGCGGCTACGGTCCTGGCGCAACCGGCCCGCAAGTCCACGCCAACATGAGGATATGGTTCTGCTGGCCTACATCTGGGACCAGCATTGCCTGTGTCCGAACAATTATGTGCCCACATCTGACCTGTGATGACATAACGTTCTGACCGCATCCCAGAATCCCTTTTCGAAGTTTGAACCAGAAATCAGGACAAATGGGCATCCTGATCCTCAACAGCCCCTAGCAGCCGGTTGGATTCAAGCAACAATTCCCGGTGACTTTTGCCTGCCATAGCATTGATATATATTTTTTCACCCCCTGCCAATATTGTCAGCCGCTCTTGATGCCGATTGATCTGCGCGACGGGGTGGCCCATTTCATCACCTTCGTGCGCGATCGCATCGTCGTATCAGCCGTTCACATCACCCGGACTGGCGCGGATGATGCCGCTGCTGCTGATCTTTTGCTATGCAAACGGTTTCCTTCGGGCCGGACCGAACAGGCGACGTATCCGCATATCCCGGCGCGCTACATTGCGGCTGGCGGACCAGATCAATTGCCTGAAACCGCCATGGTCCCGGTTGACGGCACCAAGATCACAGCCCTCTGGCGGCTGGTGATGCAACAAAACTAAACACCGGCGACGCAAGGGGGAAATACCGGAGCCAAAAACCATCCCCCCCGGCGAATGCAAGCACTGGCTTGCCGGGCATTGGTCAAACCGGTCCTCGGTTTCAGCCGCTTTCACCGCAGAGGCATGACCAGGGTCAAAACCAAATGGACCCTCGTAACCCTGGCCTGTAACTGCAAGAGACTGGCCAAGCTGGCGACCGCATGACAAGATTGACAAACTGCGACATCAGGATAATTACCCTAACTCGGGCAGACTGCTGGGGCGGGAACCTGCCAGTCCCAAGTTTACTAAGATTTGCACTGTGAAGTCGACTGAGATATGGCCATTGAAATTATACCCATGAGAGACAATATGAAACGTATTTTCGTCCTGTTGATTGGTCTGGCCCTAATTGCTGGCTGCACCGCCGCGACACCAGAAGAACCGCTGGAAGCATTGGGCGAATTCAAGCTGGGCCATAATATTGTGGTGGCCGGCAAGACCAGGAGAGGCCCGGTGTCGCGTAAGGCGACGGAAGGTGAATGGGTGAACGCCCTGACTACCGCCATCGATGAACGGTTCAGTCAATATCAAGGCTCGCAACTTTATCACTTCGGGATCAGCGTCGAAGGTTATATGCTGGCGCCAGAGGGCCTTCCGCTGGTCTACACCCCCAAGTCAGCCCTGATCATCAATGTGACCCTCTGGGATGATGCCGCAGGCAAAAAGCTGAATGAAAAGGTCGAGCAGCTGACGATTTTCGAGACCACAACGTCAGGGTCGTTTCTGATCGGCTCTGGGCACAATCGCACCAAAGAAGAGCAGTTGATGGGCCTGTCCCGCAACGCCGTTGGCCGGATCGAAGAATGGATGCTGGAACAGCATCTCGCCAACGGGTGGTTTGCGAAAAAATCAGGAACTGAGCCCCTGTCGACCCCACCTGATGAAAGCTAAGCAGGCCTTAGTGTGTTGCAACACAAATCAACCAGATACGCCGCCAACCTTCAAATCCTCAGACACCAAGTTCAGTCATAGCTCCATGGCTTCGGCAGTCGCCTCTAACGTCAGCAATATCGAAGCGTGACGGTTTTTGTACTCGCGCGCAGGTATCAGCACCTCAAGCCCGTCAAAGGGTGCATCTGGAACAACGGGCACTGGGCCGTCATCTTTCAGCATCATCTTAAGTTGATCACGCGCGGTTTCGATCTGCGCCCTCGTGGCACCGATCACAGCACTTGCCACAACCGAAGCTGACGCCTGCCCCAAGGCGCAGGCCTTAACGTCCTGGCCAAATTCGGTGATCACCCCGTCACTGACGTTCACGTCAACCGTAACGGTCGACCCGCACAAAGGAGAGCGGCGTTTGACCGTCGCATCGGGGTCCGCCAGACGGTCCAACAAAGGGATATCGGCGGCCAGCGCCAGAATGCGCGCAGAGTAAAGTTTGATCAGATCGGTGTCGTTTGACATGGGGTTTCCGGGCTTTTCCTTCGGGGTCATTGCCCTTACATAATCACGCAACGCCAGGATGCAAAAGGTTTTTGACCAAATGAGTAATGATAGCCCCGACAAGGTCCCTGGCCATGCGTCATTTGACCCTGCCTCACTAACCTATAACGACGCCGGCCTGATCCCGGCAATCGCCCAGGACGAGACCACGGGCGAGGTTCTGATGATGGCCTGGATGAATGCTCAGGCAGTGGCGCGCACACTTGCCAGCGGGCGGGTGACCTATTGGTCGCGGTCGCGGGCGGCGTTCTGGGTTAAGGGCGAAACCTCGGGCAACACACAGGAACTGGTGGATTTCCGGCTGGATTGTGACCGTGATTGCCTGTTGGTTGTGGTGCGCCAGACCGGCCCGGCCTGTCACACCGGCACGCGCAGTTGTTTTTACCGTGCCGTGCGGGGTGGAGATGAGGTGACATTGGAGGGACCTGGAGCGCAGGTATGATCCGGCGCGACCTGATTGTTTATGGTGGTTTCTATTCCGTTGATGAACCTGGCACCCGTGATGACTTTGGCGAGATAATTGAAGCCGCCTGGTTTGCGCCAGTTTTCTTCGGCGCAATGTCCAACTTTAACATCCGCTGACCGGCAGTGGTTTGCATTGCAAACCATGAGAGGTTGTGCAGCATTCCATCGCGCGCCGGGATATGCCGATACGTCACCTGTTCGATCCGGCCCGAGGGAAAAATCCCGTTTTCGTAGCAATAGATCGTCATCTGCCACCCATTCCCGCAGATCGAACGGCATCAGGCGCGGTTGATTGCGTTGATAAGGGCCGAAATTGCTCATACATATCAACAATATGGCTCAAACAAATCACCGTGGATTGTTGCTTGAACCCGACAGGCTGCTAGGCCGCTTGCTGTTGCGATTCGGTCAGGATTGCATAAAGCGTCGTGGCATCCAGATTGGCGCGCAGCTTGGAACACAAGCTGGGTTTGCGCAGGGTACGCGACACCAACGCCAGCGCCTTAAGGTGTTCAACGCCCGCGTCCTCGGGTGCAAACAGCGCGAATGCGATATCGACCGGCTGACGGTCCACCGCGCCAAAGTCGATGGGTTTTTCCAGCATCATGAAGATGCCGATCACACCCTTGATTCCACGAAGACGCGCATGTGGCAGGGCCACGCCATGGCCGACGCCGGTAGGGCCAAGGGTTTCACGTTCCAGCAACGCCTCGACCGTGGCCTGAGAGTTCAGTTGATAAACACCATTGGCCACTTCGCCAATTTCTTGAAACAGCCGCTTCTTGCTGGAAGCGGCTGAAAACACCTTCACGGCTTCGGGTTTGAGAATACCGGTCAGATTCATATACTTAGCGCCTCGTTATTGGCCCGATTTACGGGTCGATCCAGCCGATATTGCCATCGTCCCGGCGGTGTACCACGTTCACCGCCCCGTTGCCTTCGTTGCGAAAGACCAGCATGTTTTCATCTGCCAGCTCCATCTGCATCACGGCCTCGCCTACTGACAAAGTCTGAATCCTAGTTTCCATTTCGGCGATGATGATAGGTTGGAGCGTTTCCGGCTCTGCCTCATCTGCCTTCTCGTTTGAGGCGAGGATATATGAGGATGCGCCAAGGAAATCAACCGGTTCCGCGCGGTCACGGTGGTGATCCTTCAGGCGACGTTTATAACGGCGCAGCTGTTTTTCCATCTTGTCACGGCAACTGTCAAAAGCGCCATATATTTCAGTACTATACGCCTTGGCCTGGACCGTGAGGCCGGTTGACATATGGATCGTGGCCTCACAGACAAATTCATGCGCGCTGCGGGAAAAGACTATGTTTGCGTCTGTTGGGCGTTGGGCGAATTTGGTGACCACCTCGTCCAACTCGGTGCGCACGTGAGTTTGCAGGGATTCGCCAATGTCGATCTGTTTTCCGGTGATTTGATAACGCATGTTATTTCCTTCAAAGTTATTCACCCATGCCTGACCCGTATCGGGCCGTCGTGTCAGAATTGGATGATTTGTTCAGGCAATGCATTTGATTGTGCCGTTTTGTACCCTCCGCAAAAGGCCAAACCAGAAACCGCGTCAAACTGCATGTTTACCATGCCCCCATTTGAGGCGAAACATAGGGGGAAAGTCAACGATCTGACGGCCGAAATTGCAAAAATATTTTCGTGATATTTGCGTAATCTTATGAAGTTATTAAGAAATGCGAAAATTGTCGCCCAAGTACACACGGCGGACGTTTTCGTTTTCGACCACTTCTTCGGGGGTGCCCGACATCAGGACCTGCCCATCATGCAAGATATAGGCGCGGTCCACGATCTCAAGCGTTTCGCGCACGTTATGGTCCGTGATCAACACGCCAATGCCGCGTTTCTTCAGGTCGGCGACCAGATGCCGGATTTCGCCCACCGAAATCGGATCAACCCCGGCAAACGGTTCATCCAGCAGCAGATATTTGGGGTCAGCGGCTAGGCAGCGGGCGATTTCAACCCGGCGACGTTCGCCACCCGACAGGGCAAGTGCCGGCGCCCGGCGCAGGTGTTCAATCGAGAAATCTGACAGCAGTTCCTCTAGCCGTTCGCGGCGTTTGTGGCTGTTGGGCTGTGAGATATCAAGCACGGCCGATATATTGTCTTCGACGCTAAGCCCCCGGAATATCGACATTTCTTGCGGTAAATACCCGATGCCAAGCCGGGCCCGGCGGTACATCGGCAGGGATGTCACGTCTCGCCCGTCAATGGTTACGCGGCCAGCTTCTGGAAAAACCAACCCGGCGATGGAATAAAAACAGGTGGTCTTGCCAGAACCGTTGGGTCCAAGCAGGGCAACGACTTCACCCCGGTCCAGCGTCATGGAGACATCGCGAATCACCAGCTTTTTACGAAATGATTTGCGCAAGTGTTCGATGCGCAGACCGGATGTGCCGGTGGTGACTGTCAGGACCGGTTTGACCATCAGTTCTTGGCCGGGTTGATGATGGTTTTGACCCGGCCCACCAAATTTGCGGTGCCAGTGGTCAGGTTGATGGTCATCCGGTCCGACGTCAGAACGCTGGGCCCTTGAATCAAAGCCACGTTGCCGGTCATGACAATGACACCGTTATCGATGGTGTATTCGGCCCGGTCCGCCTCGGCGGCGTCAGGGCCATTGACCAGGACCACGTCGCCAATGGCCTCAAGCCGGTCAATACCGCCGACTTCCTGATTATAGATCACCAGAACTTTCTGGGCCGAAAGGCGCATTTCGCCCTGACTTATCAGCACATTACCCAAGAACTCAGCAGAACCGCTGGCCTGATTGACATCAAGGGAATCAGATGTGACTTCGACCGGAAGGGTCGGGTCGGCCTTGAAAGTGCCGAAATTCACGTTGGCGCCCTGGGCAACAACGCTGGTGGATAAGATGGCCAGTATCAGGCCAAGTGCAATGGATCGAAGGTTCAACACAGATTATCTTTCCCGGGTTTTCGGGTCGTATATCAGTTTAACCCCGTCTTTGAAAACCATATGCAGCGGACCGCCGTCAGATAATTCACTTAGTTGCATTCGCCCTGCAACGAAGTCCCCGAATGGCGTGGTTGCAATGACGGTGCCCGGGGTGCTGGCGGCGATGGAATTCAAGGTTGTTCGGAGTGTGTCGGTCTGGACCAAAATGCCCTGACTCGATGTAATTTCCACATTGCCGTTAAATGTCGCGATGCTTTCGCTCACGTCAACCGTGCCGGTGTCCGAGGTCATTGTAATCTTGACCCCGTCGGCCATCATCAGGCGGGCCGTAAGGTTGGTGGCTTCGGCGGGCGTACCGTCGCCGCCGGGACGCGCAAGGCTGGCGCTGACAGTGATTTCGTCGCCTTCGGGGGTGGTGCCGGAGAAGAAGGGCGCTGTGACCTGTTGGTCGCGCATCCGGTCGGCCATTTCGTTTTCGGCGAAGGGGATTGTGGCTGTCGGGTCAAGGCTGCGCGACAACATGAACAGGGTGGACAGGATCGCCAGTGCAGCCAGAGGCAGCAGCACTTTGAACAGGGCAACCATGCGGGATCGAAGGTCCACCGCGCGCGCCTAGCCCAGACCTGCGCGCAGGCAGTCATGGATGTGCAGCAGGCCCAACGGAACCCGCGGCCCGGCGGGATCAATCACAAACAGGCAAGTGATCTTGTGCTGGTTCATGATGGCGACGGCCTCTTCGGCCAAAACATGCGGGCTTATGGTGGTGGGTTCTGTGGTCATGACTTGGGCAGCATTCAGTTCCAGAAGCCCGTCCATTTTCCGCCGCAGGTCGCCATCGGTGATGATACCCGCAAGGGTGTTGTCCGGGTTGGAAACGCCCACCACGCCAAAGCCCTTTTGGCTGATTTCGATCAATGCGTCACCCATGTGGGTCGTCTTGCTGACCAAAGGCAGGTCGTTGCCCTTGTGCATCAGGTCGCTGACTTTGGACAGGCGCGCACCCAGTTTTCCGCCCGGATGGAAGTCGCGAAAATGCTCTGGGGTAAAGGCCCGGTGTTCCATCAGCGCCATGGCCAGCGCATCGCCCAGCGCCAGGGTCATGGTGGTTGAAGAAGTGGGGACGATGCCTGTGCCACAGGCTTCTTCGACATTTGGCAAGACCAAGGCCACATCTGCCTGGGTCAGTAAAGTTGATTTGGCTTTAGCCGCGACGCCGATCAAAGGGATCGCAAACCGGCGGCTATAGGCCACCAGGTCCGCCAATTCCGGGGTTTCGCCCGAATTGGACAGGACCAGGGCAACATCGCCTTGCGCCATCATGCCAAGATCGCCGTGGCTGGCCTCGGCGGGGTGGACAAAATGCGCCGGGGTGCCGGTGCTGGCAAATGTCGCCGCGATCTTACGGGCGATATGGCCTGATTTACCCATGCCCGAGACGATGACACGGCCTTTGG
>JAKITO010000066.1 GCA_021648025.1 Paracoccaceae bacterium | reverse complement strand
AATCCAGAAGAATTGTTGGCGGTGTTCACCTTGCTGACCTGGGCCGCTGCTGTCCTGAACGAAGTCGGGCGCGGCGCGTCACCGTCACATATTGCGGCGATTGAACGGATCGCGCCGACGTTGCGGGTGCTGCGTCATGCCGATGGCGGGCTGGCGCGGTTTCATGGCGGTGGGCGGGGGTTGGAAGGGCGTCTGGATCATGCCCTGGCCGCCAGTCAGGTCAGGCCGCAGCAGGCCAAAGGTCTGTCGATGGGTTATGCCCGTCTGTCGGCCCGGCGCACCAGTATCATTGTCGACGCCAGCCCGCCGCCGGGTGGGGCGATGTCGGCCAACGCGCATGCGTCGACATTGGCGTTCGAACTGACTTCGGGTCGTCGCCCGTTGGTGGTCAATTGCGGATCGGGGGCGTCATTTGGCACCGAATGGCGGCGCGCCGGGCGCGCCACGCCGCTGCATTCGACCTTGTGCGTGGCGGGGCATTCAAGTGCCTCGCTGGGCGAGCCAACCGGCACCCACGCGCGCGAACCTCTGATTGAACGGCCCGGCCATGTGCCGATCGAGATATCCGAGATGTCGGACGGCACCCGGTTTCAGGGGGGGCACGATGGCTATAGCCGCATCTATGGCCTGACCCATGCGCGGACGCTTGAACTGGCGTTTGACGGGCGCGGCATGACAGGCGAAGACATGTTGCTGGCGATGGACGATGCGTCCAAGCGGCGATTTGACAGCGCGGTGGATGCCACCGGGTTGACCGGGGTCAGCTTTGAAATCCGCCTGCATCTGCATCCGGATGTGGATGCGGCGTTGGATTTGGGCGGGGCGGCGGTGTCGATGGCGCAGAAAAGCGGAGAAATCTGGGTGTTCCGCCACGATGGTAAGTGCAAATTATCACTGGAACCAAGCGTTTATCTGGAAAGCACAAGGTTAAAGCCACGCGCGACAAAACAGATCGTTTTATCTGGCCGGGCGATGGACTATGCGACCCGTATCCGCTGGTCATTGAGCAAGGCACAGGACACGGCTGTGGCTGTGCGCGATCTGAACCGGGATGAGATGGAATTTGATGTTGGCTATGACAGCTGACCAAACGGGGATTATTTGAACGATGACTGACCTGCCCATTCAACGCGCTTTGCTGTCTGTATCTGACAAAACTGGTTTGATTGACCTTGGCCGTGCCTTAGCCGCGCGCGGGGTGGAATTGCTAAGCACCGGAGGGTCGGCCCGCGCCCTGCGTGACGCAGGCCTTGAGGTGCGCGATGTGGCGGATGTGACAGGCTACCCCGAGATGATGGACGGGCGGGTCAAAACCCTGCATCCGGGGGTTCATGGCGGCCTTTTGGCCTTGCGCGACAATGACGATCATGTGGCGGCGATGGCGGCGCATGGAATCGGCGCGATTGATCTGTTGGTGGTCAATTTGTACCCGTTCGAGGAAACCGTTGCCAAAGGCGGTGATTTTGACGCTTGTATCGAGAATATCGATATTGGTGGCCCGGCGATGATCCGGGCGGCGGCCAAGAACCACGCCTTTGTCACGGTGATTGTCGATGTAATGGATTATGATACTTTGCTGGGCGATATGGACCAGCATGATGGGGCCACATGTGCCGGTTTCCGGCGCAAGCGGGCGCAGATTGCCTATGCCCGTACGGCCGCCTATGACGCGGCGGTGTCGGGTTGGATGGCGGGGGCAATGGGGTTGCAAGCACCACGCCGCCGGGCCGTCGCCGGGACGTTGGTGCAAACGCTGAGATACGGCGAGAACCCGCATCAGAGTGCTGCGTTTTATAGTGATGGAACGGCGCGGGTCGGAGTGGCGAGCGCGGTTCAGCATCAGGGAAAGGCGCTGAGTTACAACAACATTAACGACACCGATGCGGCGTTTGAATTGATCAGCGAGTTCAGCCCTGAAGGCGGCCCGGCCTGCGCCATCATCAAACACGCCAATCCGTGCGGTGTGGCGCGCGGGGCGACATTGAAAGAGGCATACGCGCGGGCGTTTGATTGCGACCGTACCAGCGCATTTGGCGGGATTATCGCGCTGAATCAGATGCTTGACGGAGATACCGCGCGCGAAATTGTCGGTATTCTGACCGAAGTGGTGATTGCACCCGGGGCCGATGATGAGGCCAAAGCGGTGTTTGCCGCCAAGAAGAACCTGCGTCTGCTGACAACCGGGGGGTTGGCGGACCCGCGCGAGGCGGGGTTGATGCTCAGGCAGGTTTCGGGCGGGTTTCTGATGCAGGACAAGGACGTGGGGCATATTTCGCTGGATGATCTGAAGGTGGTCACCAAACGCGCGCCGACTGCTGCGGAACTGGCTGATCTGCTGTTCGCCTGGACCGTTGCCAAACACGTCAAATCCAACGCCATCATCTATGTCAAAGACGGGGCAACCGTCGGTGTCGGTGCCGGCCAGATGAGCCGGGTCGACAGCACACGGATCGCCGCGCGCAAGGCCGAAGATATGGCCGAGGCAATGGGGCTGGACGCCCCCCTGACCAAAGGCAGCGTCGTGGCGTCGGATGCGTTTTTTCCCTTTGCGGACGGTTTGATCACGGCGGCCAAGGCCGGGGCGACGGCCGTGATTCAGCCAGGCGGGTCTATGCGCGATGATGGCGTGATTGCAGCCGCGGATGCCGCCGGGCTGGCCATGGTGTTCACCGGCATGCGCCATTTCAGGCACTAGGAGACAAAGAGGTATGCGCCTGTTAATCCGATTCGCTTTTGGGGCCTTGTTTATTGATCAGGCGACCAAGTATCTGGTGGTGTTCTGGATGGGTCTTGACCGGATTCTGGCAATTGACGTCTGGCCGCCCTTTCTGAATTTCAGGTACGGCGAAAACCGGGGCATCAACTTTGGCCTGTTTGCCGGTGAAACCGATTTGGTGCGTTGGGTGTTGATCGTGTTTTCATTGCTGGTTGTAGGGGTCGTACTTTATTGGGTGCTGCGCTGGCACAGGGAATCGTGGCGGATGATGGCCAGCGCCGGGTTGCTGATCGGCGGAGCGCTGGGCAATGTGGCAGACCGGCTGCTATACGGCTATGTGCTGGATTTCCTGAATATGTCATGCTGTGGGCTGAACAATCCGTTTGTATTCAACGTCGCGGACGTGTTCATTTTTTCCGGCGTGGCCGGGCTGATTCTGTTCGAGACCGGGCGGGGCAAGAAAAACGCCGCGTGACGCGGGATGAAAATTGCGCTAAAGCTGCGCGAAACAGGCAGGAGTAAACCCCATGCGACTATCGCCTGGTATAATAATTGTGGCGGCCCTGGCCCTGGCGGGATGTTCCGGGGGTGGCTTGCGCGAGCTTTCAAGAGCCAGCGCCGGACCGGATGAATTTCTGATCCTGCCCAACAAGCCGCTGACGCCACCGCCCGACAGCAACAGCTTGCCAACCCCCACCCCCGGCGGGGCCAATCTGGTTGATCAGTACCCGATTGCCGACGCGGCAGCCGCCCTTGGCGGGCGTCCAGACCTTTATGCAGATAACGGTGTTTCCACTTCAGACGGGGTTCTGGTGGCCCAGGCCTCGCGGTACGGTGTTCCGGCCAATACACGGGTGACATTGGCCGAAGAGGACGCGCAATTCCGTAAACGCAAGGCGATCCTGTCGAAATTCCGGCTGTTCAAGGTCGATCGGTATGAACAGTCGTATAGTTCCCAGACTATTGACCCGTTCCACCAGGCAGGTCGATTTCAGAACGCAGGTATTCGCATACCGACCGTCCCACCAAAGAAGAATTAACCTTTGCGATTCAGAATATGGGTCAGGCGATGTTGATGGCACGCGCCCAGTACTCACGTTTTCGCCATGTTTCGTGTCGGGTTGTTGAATGTGACCAATTGGTGCGTAGGTTAGGCACAGATTGAGGGGCGGCAATGTCAGATTGCCGACGTAACTGGACGTAACTGGACGTAACTGGAAGGACTTTTGATGATCCGCGCTTTGGCTATGATTTTCGCTACATTTGCCGCCGCCATACCGGGTTTGGCGCAAAAATCCCCGGATAACAAAGAACTGGTGACCAGTTTCACGCTTGATAACGGATTGCAGGTGATCGTTGTCGAAGACCACCGCGCCCCGGTTTTGCAGCATATGATCTGGTATCGCATTGGTTCCGCGGATGAACCGCGCGGCGCATCAGGGGTGGCGCATTTCCTGGAACATTTGCTGTTCAAGGCGACTGACACGCTTGAGGCGGGCGAACTTTCGGCCACGGTGGCCGCCAATGGCGGGCGCGACAACGCCTTTACGTCTTACGACTATACCGCATATTTTCAACGGGTTGCCGCCGATCGCCTGGATCTGATGATGCGGATGGAGGCGGACAGGATGGTCAATATCCGCCTGACCGAAGAAAACATCACAACCGAACGTGACGTGATATTGGAAGAGCGAAATACAAGGGTCGAAAACTCTGCCCGGGCGTTGTTTAGCGAACAAAAAAACGCGATCCAGTTTTTCAATCACCGCTACGGCGTGCCGATTATTGGGTGGCGCCACGAGATCGAGGCGCTGGACCTGGACGATGCGTTGTCGTTTTACCGCACCTATTATGCGCCCAACAACGCCATATTGGTGGTGTCGGGCGATGTGACGCCGGAGGAGGTCAGGGTGTTGGCACAAAAGCACTATGGCGTCATTCCGGCCAATCCTGACCTGCCTGAGCGGGTGCGCACCAAGGAACCGCCGCAAACCGCGGCGCGGCGGATGCAGTTTAAAGACCCGCGCGTGGCGCAGGAATATGTCAGCCGGTCGTATCTTGCACCCGAACGCAACAGTGGCGATCAGGAAACCGCGGCGGCGCTGTATTTGCTGGCGGAAATTCTGGGGGGTGGGACCACGTCATATCTGGCTGAACAGATGCAGTTTGACACGCAAGTGGCGGTTTATACGGGTGCTTTCTATTCCGGGCAGTCGTTGGATCAGACCACCTTCAGCGTGATTGTTGTGCCCGCCGAAGGGGTGTCGTTGGGGCAGGTCGAGGCGGCGATGGACAAAGGCCTGGCTGACTTTATCGACCGCGGTGTTGATCCGGACCAACTGGAGCGGATCAAGATGCAATTGCGCGCCTCGCAGATCTATGCGCGCGACAATGTGGACGGGATTGCCAACCGCTATGGCCGCGCGCTTAGTTCCGGGTTGACGATCAGGGATGTGCAGGACTGGCCGGATATCCTGCAGGCGGTGACTGGTGAACAGATCATCGCGGCGGCGCGCGAAGTGCTGCGGGTTGAGACGTCTGTGACCGGATGGTTGATGCAGGATGCAGGAATTGAAGCCGGGGTAAGCCAATGAAACACTTGATTATCCTGATGATTACGCTGGTTTTTGCGGGTCCGGTAATGGGCGAAGTGAAGATCAAAGAGGTCATCTCGCCCGGTGGGCTGACCGCCTGGCTGGTCGAGGACCATTCGATCCCTTTCACCGCGTTGGAATTGCGGTTTCGGGGGGGTACGTCACTTGATGCGCCGGGTAAACGCGGGTCGGTTTATCTGATGACTGCCCTGCTTGAGGAAGGTGCCGGAGAATTGGACGCCCGCGCCTATGCCCGTGCCCTTGAAGGGCTGGCGGCCAGTTTCGGGTTTGATTCCAACAGCGATTCGGTTTCGGTCTCGGCCCGGTTCCTAAGCGAGAACCGCGCGGCCGCTGTTGGCTTGCTGCGCGACACGTTGCATAACCCAAGGTTTGATCAAAGCGCGATTGACCGGGTGCGCGGACAGGTGATTTCCGGCCTCAGGTCCGACGCCAAAGACCCGGATCAGATTGCGGCCGCGACGTTCCGGCGTCTGGCCTTTGGCGACCATCCCTACGGGACTGACGGGGCGGGTACGATTGAGACGATTTCGGGTCTTAGTCGCGATGACATCATTGCCGCCAAACATGTGGTGTTCAGCCGCGAACACCTGTATATTGGTGCGGTTGGCGATATCACTGCGCAGGAACTGGGCGCGCTGATTGACGATCTTCTGGGCGATTTACCCGCAACAGGTGCCACCATTCCCGGCCCGGCGACGGTGGGTTTGACCGGTGGCGTGACGGTGGTGGATTTTGACACACCACAATCGGTGGCCTTGTTCGGTCACGCCGGGATTGATCAGGATGACCCGGATTTCTTTGCCGCCTATGTGCTTAATCAGGTGCTTGGCGGTGGGTCGTTTGAAAGCCGTCTGATGGATGAGGTGCGCGAAAAGCGCGGGCTGACCTACAGCGTCTATTCCTATCTGTCGCCGCGCGATCTGGCGGCAACTTATCGCGGTGGGGTATCGTCGGCCAATGGCAAGATTGCCGAGACGATTGCGGTGATTTCCAACGAATGGGCCAAGGTGGCGCAGGGCGGCATCACCCAGGCCGAGATGAATGCGGCCAAGACCTATCTGACGGGGGCTTATCCGCTGCGGTTTGATGGCAATGCACGGATTGCCGGCATCATGGTGGCAATGCAGATGCAGGATCTGCCGATTGACTATATCGCCACCAGAAATGCGCGGGTCAAGGCGGTGACATTGGCGGATGTGAACCGGGTTGCCAGTGAATTGCTGCAACCCGAGGGGTTGCGGTTTGTGGTGGTTGGCCAGCCTGAAGGACTGGAAAACGTGACCGACTAATTCATTTGCCCCGCCGTTGCACCAGCACTGAACCAACGGAATATCCGGCTCCGAACGAGCAGATCAGCCCAAAGTCTCCGGGGCGCAGATCGTCCGAGTATTTCGAGAAGGTGATGATTGACCCGGCGGATGAGGTATTGGCGTAATCCTGAAGGATATTGGGCTGTTCGCCCGGTTCCGGGGCGCGCCCCAGCACCTTTTTGCCAATGAAATCATTCATTGCCTTGTTGGCCTGATGCAGCCACAGGCGTCTCAGGTCATCACGGTCCACGCCTTCGTCGGCAATGTGGTCCTGAATGTGCTTGGCCACCAGCGGCAGCACCTCTTTGAACACTTTGCGCCCGTTTTGCATAAATTGCATATCGCGCCGGTCGGCCACGCCGTCCGGACGCGAGCGGCGCAGGAAACCGTTGTTGTTGCGGATATTGTTGGAAAACACCGTGGCGCAACGGGTTGATTTTATTTCGAAATATGCGCCTTTGGCGTTCTCGGCCCGTTCGATCAAGGTGGCCGTGGCCACATCGCCAAAGATAAAGTGGCAATCGCGGTCGCGCCATTCCAGATGGGCGCTGCAAATCTCGGGGTTGATCACCAGGGCAGAACGGATTGAACCTGCGCGGATCATGTCCGCCGCCGCCTGAATGCCGAAGGTGGCCGAGGAACAGGCGACGTTCATGTCAAAGGCAAAGCCCCTGATGCCCAGCAGCTCCTGAATTTCGATTGCGACCGCCGGATAGGCGCGTTCCAGATTGGACGCGGCACAGATGACTGCATCCACATCCGCCGCCGTCTTGCCCGCCTGTGCCAGCGCCTTGTTGGCCGCATCCACGCCCATTTCGGCCATCACCGAGGGGGCATCATCGGCGCGTTGATGCAATGTGGGGTGCATGATTTCGGGGTCAAGAATGCCGGATTTGTCGATCACATACCGCTGATGGATGCCCGAGGCCTTGACGATGAATTCAACCGAGGAATGTTCGATCGGGGCCATGTCACCGGCGGCAATGGCATCGGTGTTATCGGCGTTGGTCTTATCGGCGTAAGCGTTGAAGGCTGTCACCAGTTCGGCGTTGGTGATGATCTGTTTGGGGGTAAAGACCCCGGTGCCTGTGATGGCGGCGATATGGCTCACGTTTGTTTTTCCCCCAGAGTTTATTGCGGCTTTTTCGGGCTGTTTCGCACGAAACTATCGGGGTGGGGTGGTTCGGGCAAGTGGCGATGCCCGGGATTGGATCAAAGGCACAAAAAAAGGCGCCAGTGCCGGGCTTTTGGGAGAGCCACCCGGTACTGACGCCGTTTTTGGTCGTTTGTGGTTAGCGGGTGTAGGTACCGCGCGCAACGAGGTCGATATCGCCACGCGACAGGCCGATGTCGTTCAGCTCACGCTCAGACAGGCTGTTCAGAGCATTGCGGGTGGAGCGGGCGTCGTTCCAGGCGCGCAATGTGGCGATCATGGCGGAGAAACTTAGGCCGACACGCTCGCTCAGATCAACCGAGATGGCGTTTGCGGGGGTGGTGTTGGTCACGTTGTTGAGGCCAAACATCGAAGTGAATGTTGTGCCGATAAGGCCAGCCGTCGAGAGCGAGCCAAAGTGGGTGCGGGAGGTGTCAAAAGCAGTCATATCCATGTTCCTTATGTTTGGGTTGGTTGGTTTGTTGATCGTTCTGATGAGTGGCATTTAGGTATGGAGTTTCGCTTTGACTAGCTGCAATAACAGCAAGGGTGATATGCGTTTTCTGCATAGGTCCAAAAGGGGTGTAAGTTGTTTGAAATAAGGGTAAAAATCGACTGACCAGGCGTCGTTTTTGTGTTATTTGATGTCGAATTCCGGCGGGATGTCGCCGGTGGCTGCTGGCCGTGTCGTTTTTGGATCGGTTGCAAAGTGCTTGGCTAATGTTCGTGTTTCGTGCTAGTGCGTCAGAAAAGCAACAAATAGCATCAGGGCACAGATAGAGTCCGGATAAGGCAGGGTGGAATATGCGGATTTTAGGCATTGATCCTGGGTTGAGGAACCTTGGATGGGGTGTGATCGAATCACATGGGTCAAGACTTAGCCATGTGGCCAACGGGGTGTGCAAATCCTCGGGTGATGATCTGGCGCGGCGGTTGTTGTCGCTGCACGAGCAGTTGACCGATGTTCTGGCGCGGTTCATGCCGGATCAGGCGGCAATTGAGCAGACCTTTGTAAACAAGGACGGGGCCGGGACGCTGAAGCTGGGGCAGGCGCGCGGGGTTGCTTTGCTGGCGGCGGCGCAATTTGGCTTGCCGATTGGGGAGTATGCGCCGAACCGGGTTAAAAAGACGGTTGTTGGTGTCGGGCACGCGGATAAGGTGCAGGTGCTGCATATGGTAAGGCTGCAATTGCCCGGCTGTGATCCGCAGGGGCCGGATGCGGCGGATGCATTGGCGATTGCCATTTGTCACGCGCATTATGGTGGGGCTGAGGGGCCAAAATTGCGGGAGGTTGTCGCATGATTGGCAGGCTTTCGGGGCGGTTGGATTATCGCGGCATTGATCATGTGCTGATTGATGTGCGCGGCGTTGGGTATATTGTCTATTGTTCCGAACGGACCATGGCGGCGTTGCCGAAGGTTGGCGCGGCGGTGTCATTATATACCGACTTGCTGGTGCGCGAGGATTTGTTGCAGCTGTTTGGGTTCCTGTCGCTGGTCGAGAAGGAATGGCACCGGTTGCTGACGTCGGTTCAGGGGGTCGGGGCCAAGGTTTCATTGGCGATCATGGGCACGCTGGGGCCGGACGGGGTTGGCCGGGCGATTGCGATGGGTGACTGGAACATGGTCAAGTCGGCCAAAGGCGTCGGGCCAAAGCTGGCCCAGCGGATTGTGCTTGATCTGAAGGACAAAGCACCGGGCGTGATGGCGATGGGTGGCACGGTTACGGACGCGATGGAGGGGGCGGTGGATGCGGTTATTGAGCCTGCTGATGTCGTAGCGGTTCCAAAGCCGACGACAAATGCCGGGGCGCAAGCGGGGGCATTGTCGGCGTTGAGTAACCTGGGGTATGCCCCGGCAGAGGCATCGGCTGCGGTCGCCGAGGCGTCGGGGGTTGTGCCGGATGCGGATGAGTCCGGGTTGATCCGGGCGGCGTTGAAACTTTTGGCGCCCAAGGGGTGATCCGGAATGAGTGATGTCGATCCGTCATTAAGCCCTGAGATGCAGCCCGAGGATAATGACCGGGCGTTGCGGCCCAAAGCGTTGTCCGAGTTTATTGGTCAGGCCGAGGCGCGAGCCAATCTTAAGGTATTCATTCAGTCGGCAAAGCAACGTGGCGAGGCGATGGATCATACGTTGTTTCATGGGCCACCCGGATTGGGCAAGACCACGCTGGCGCAGATCATGGCGCGCGAGCTTGGGGTGAATTTTCGTATGACCAGCGGGCCTGTTCTGGCGCGGGCCGGGGATTTGGCGGCGATCCTGACCAATCTTGAGGCACGGGATGTGTTGTTCATCGACGAAATTCACCGGCTTAATCCTGCGGTGGAGGAGGTTTTATACCCGGCGCTTGAGGATTTCGAGCTTGATCTGGTGATTGGTGAGGGGCCGGCCGCGAGGACTGTAAGGATCGAGCTTCAGCCTTTTACGCTGGTTGGGGCGACGACGCGGATGGGGTTGTTGACGACGCCGTTGCGGGACCGGTTTGGCATTCCGACACGGTTGCAGTTTTATACCATCGACGAGTTGCATGAGATTGTGACGCGCAATGCGCGGCTGATGCGGATACCCATTGCGACCGATGGGGCGCACGAGATTGCAAGGCGCGCGCGCGGGACGCCGAGGATTGCCGGGCGGTTGTTGCGGCGGGTGGTGGATTTTGCGATTGTGGAAGGGGACGGGACGATTTCACGGGAATTGGCGGACAGTTCGTTGACCCGGCTGAGCGTGGATCACCTGGGGTTGGACGGGGCGGACCGGCGGTATTTGCGGCTGATTGCCGAGAATTATCAAGGCGGGCCGGTGGGGATTGAGACCTTGTCGGCGGCGTTGAGTGAATCGCGCGACGCGCTTGAAGAAGTGATTGAGCCGTTTTTGTTACAGCAAGGGTTGATACAGAGGACACCGAGGGGACGGATGTTGGCGCATAAGGCCTGGGCACATTTGGGGATGGCGGCCCCCAAGGGGCAGAGCGATTTGTTTGAATGACCCGTTGGGATGGACCAGGCCAAAATTTTTTGAACTGCGTGGACCAGCAAGACGGCTTCAGTCCTCAATGGCAAGGGGGAACTGGCGCGAAAATCTCATTGTCACTACGCGAAGTCCTGGTTCCACACCGGTTTTGACTAGGTCCGAAGACTCTTGAGAAGCGACCCACGTGCCGCCGTCGAACCATGGTTGAAAATTCCAAAACACCCGAGAGTCGTGTGGTGTGATCAGCTTCCTTCAAGAACCCTTCTCGGGGATGCTGCGCATACCCTGTCAGGCAGGGGGATAAGCTGATGATTCAGAGATGAAATACCGTTTCTCGCCGGTGTATCCTTGTCAAAGCCCGATAGCTGTCATGATCCATCGTCGATGTGTTGGTAAATGCCCGGCAATTGAACCATAATTCACAGCTTTTGGGAAACCCGGCCTGCGGGTCAGCCTTTAGACAGATTGGTATGGATTTATTTTTGACAACAAATTTCGATCTTGATCGAAAATCGTTGATTTTACCATTGCGCCGGGTCAGTGGCAGGACTAAGTAACGCATGCACCATTTAGCGCGGGATGGAGCAGCCCGGTAGCTCGTCAGGCTCATAACCTGAAGGTCGTAGGTTCAAATCCTACTCCCGCAACCAAATTTACCCAATAAAACAAACGCTTAGAACCCTAGTAAAACACTGGGGAATTAGG
>JAKITO010000018.1 GCA_021648025.1 Paracoccaceae bacterium | reverse complement strand
CCAGGAACACCGCATCATGCGCGCCCCGCAACGTTCGCAGCGCTGCCACATCGGCAATTTCGGTGTTCACCTCAAGGGTGATTCCCATTTCCAGAATGCGCGCGATTTCCCGGTCCAGAACCGCCCGGTCCAGCCGATAGGCCGGGATACCGTAACGCAACAGCCCGCCCGGCTGATCGCGCCCTTCATACATGGAAACCCGAACACCCGCGCGTCGCAGTTGATAGGCGGCGGACAATCCGGCAGGCCCGGTGCCGATGATGGCGACCGATGCCGCCTGCTCGGCCTTGGGCGCGGGAAATTTCCAGCCCTCGGACAGTGCCATATCGCCGATAAACCGCTCAAGCGAACAAATTCCGACGGTTTCATCCAACTGGCGGCGATTGCAGGCGGTTTCACACGGGTGATGACAAATCCGCCCGGAAATGGCCGGGAACGGGTTGTTGTCCGTCAGCGTCACCCATGCGCCGTGATAATCGCGCGCCTCGATCTGGCCGATCCATTCGGCGATCCGCCCGCCAACCGGGCAGGCCCCCAGACAGGGCGAGGCAATATTGCGATACACCGGCGTGTCACTGCGCCAGGTGCCGGTCATACGCGCCCGGGTTGAGACATCGGTCCAGAGAGGTGAGGCTTGGGTGTTCATTGTCAGACCCCCTGATCCGCGGTTTGAAAAAGCTGGTAAGCCTCGCGGCAGGCAGCGATGTTTTGCTGTTTCCTGGCCGGGGCCGAGCGTTCGATCACATCGCAGATCGTGTTGATGCCGGGATGTTCGAGGGCCGCCGCAAATGCCCCGAGCAAAGCTGAATTGACAACCTTGCCCATGTCGTTTCTGCGCGCTATGGCCCGACCGTCCACCGGAAATATCCGGTACGCGCCCACCCCGGCAAAGGCTTCTTTTTCTTTGGCCGAGTTCACCACGATCAGCGTTTTACTGTTGGCCAGGCGCAAAAAATCCCGGTCCAGCAGGCTTTCGTCGAAACACAGCAGCGCGGTGGCGTTGTCGATATTGCAGCGCAGGCGGATCGAGGTTTCATCCACACGGATCGACGATGTAACCGGGGTGCCACGGCGTGCGCCGCCATAGGTGGCAAAGGTCTGAACAAACCGACCTTCGGCAAAATAGGCCTGCGCCAACTGGTTGCCCGCCGTCTGCGCCCCCTGCCCGCCCCGGCCCAGTATCACAATCTCAAGCATGCGACCTTACCTCGTCCTTGCCCACATTCTTGCCCGCATTCTTGTGCCTGCATTCACCCTCGCGCAGTTTGTAACGCTGGATCTTACCGGTGGCCGTCTTGGGAAGATCATCGACAAATTCGATCCAGCGCGGATATTTCCATGGGCCAACCGCAGATTTTACATGAGCTTTGAGGTTCTCGAAAACCCCGTCCTGTGCCCCCGGTCGGGTCAGCACGACAAAGGCCCTTGGCTTGATCAGCCCGTCGTCGTCCTCGTGTGCTACTACTGCGGCCTCAAGCACCGAAGGGTGCGAGGTCAGCGCCTGTTCCACCTCGAACGGAGACAGCCAGCGACCCGAAACCTTGAACATGTCATCCGTACGCCCGCAATAATGGTAATAACCATCGCGGTCGCGGGTATATTTATCACCCGTGCGGGTCCATTCTCCGACAAAAGTGGCGCGGGATTTGGCACGCTGGTTCCAGTACCCATCGCCCGCCGAACCGCCAGAAACCAGTAATTCGCCCAGCTCATCCTCACCCACATCCTGGCCGTCTTCGTCAACCAGCCGTAGCCGGTAGCCCGGAATTTCACGGCCCGACGTGCCATAGCGGATGTCTCCGGGCCGGTTGGACAGGAACACATGCAGCATTTCGGTCGAGCCGATGCCATCCAGAATATCGACCCCCATGCGGTCCCGCCAACTCAGGCCAATGTTCTCGGGCAGTGCTTCGCCCGCGGAAATGCACAGCCGCAAACGGTCCGAGCTGTGTTGTGGCCGACACATGGGATCTGCCAGCAGCGCCGCGTACAGGGTCGGCACGCCAAAAAACAAGGTCGGGTTATAGCGCTTAAGGATGTCCAGAACGGAAGTCGGCGTTGGCCGTCCGGGCAGCAGGATCGTGGTGGCCCCGACCGACATCGGGATGCCCATTCCAGCCCCCATTCCATAGGCGAAAAATAGTTTTGCGGCGGCAAAACAGACATCGTCCTGTTGAATGCCCAGTATGTTCTTTCCATAGTTTTCCGCAACATACATCAGGCTGGTATGAACGTGCCGCACCCCTTTGGGGTCCCCGGTAGAGCCGGAAGAATACAGCCAGAATGCCGTCTCGTCGGCGCAGGTGCGCACGGTTTCAAACTCTGCCCCGGCCTTTTCCAGCAGCCCCTCCAGATTTGGATAATCGCCCCCTTCGCCGCCGACCACCACCACATGTCGCAGGAATTCCAATTCATCAAGCAACGAGGCCACCACGTCCAGCAGAGGGGCGGCGATGAACAGCACCTGAACCCGGGCATCGGCCAGAATATAGCGATATTGCGCCTGCGTCAGCAACGTGTTGAGGCATACCGGAATGACCCCGGCGCGGATTGCCCCCCAGAATACCACCGGGTAATCGACCGTATCATGCATCAACATCGCCACGCGGGTTTCACGGGCGATCTGCAAATCTCCCAGGGCGTTGGCCATCTGGCAGGTGCGGGTTTGCAGCGCCTGATAGCTTAACGAACGGTCCGGGTCGACAAAGGCTGGCTTGGCGCCAAACCCGCGACCGACATTGCGGTCAACCATGTCCTGAACAGCGTTGTATGTTTCCGGCGTCCCCATTCAGGCGTCCTTTTGCAGCGCTTTCAATCTTCTTATATGTATTCTAGTACTGTTATACCTTTTTAAGATTCGTGCAAATGGAGATTTTCATGCAAACACTACTTCCCGAAGGCTGGGCGCCACCAATCGGATATGCAAACGGTATCAAGGTCGCGACGGGCGGACATACGATTTATGTCGCCGGGCAGGTTGGCTGGAACACCGATCAGGTGTTTGAAAGCGAAGATCTGGTGGCACAGTTCGAACAGGCGCTGAAAAATGTTCTGGCGGTTCTGGCAACGGGGGGCGGTGGGGCGCATCACATCTGCCGGATGACGGTTTATTGCTGCGACAAACCCGGGTATCTAAAGGCCCGCAAAGCGCTGGGCCGGATCTGGCGCGACCTGATGGGCGACCATTATCCGGCGATGAGCATGATTTTCGTCTCTGACCTGCTGGACCATCCCGGCAAGGTCGAACTTGAGGCCACGGCCGTCATTCCGGCCGGATGACTTTTTCAGCCGCTCGCGCGCTCTCTGGCCTGTTTGGTGCGCCGCCCGATCTGTTTGAGCATGGTTGCCAGGGTAATCGCGCCAAAGGTGGCGCGGGCGATGTCGTCGATCTCGCACATCACGTCGAACAGAACCCACTCTGCGTCGTTCGCCTTTGATGGATCCGCAAGTTTGCAGTCGCCCGTGGCATCCTCGAACAGTTCGATCACATCCAGAAGCGTGGTGCGTTTGGCATTGCCGCTAAAGCTGTAGCCGCCGCCGACCCCGCGGATCGAGCGCACCAGCCCGGCCCGGCCCAGCGTGTGCATCACCTTGGCCAGATGATGCGAGGATATCCGGTATTTTTCACCGATCTCGGATACTGAAACCTGACGCTCCGGGTTTGCAGCCAGTTCTATCAGGGCATAAATTGCCAGTCGGCTTGATGTCTGCAACGTTCAAATCCCCATTATTCGTGACCGGACCCGAGGCAGGGCCAACTAGTCATCAATTTCCATTTCCAACTGAATATACGGTCCCGCAACCATACCTTCGCTGCGAAAAAACGCCATGTGCAACTGGTTTTGGCGCGCCACCATCGTGCGCATGGTGCCGATTCCGGCGGTTTTGAACGCCGCTGACATGGCCTGGAACAGATGTTCACCGACCCCCTGCTGGCGCGTGTCCGGCTCTACCGAAAAGGCAAATATCCAGCCGCAGGGTTCTGAGCCGAATTCCCAGCCGCGCACTTCGCCGACGATATAGCCCAACAGCGGAAACTGCGCCGCACCCGTGTCGGCCTCGGCGACCAGAAAGAACCGCTGATCCAGCCGTCTGGTGGCGTAGCGTTCAAAAATATCCTGCCAATAATCCGGTTTTGCGTTCCCGGTCACCCGCTTGTCCAGCGCGACCACGTCACCCAAATCGCCCTGCGTCACCCGACGGATGGCAATAGTGCTGGCAAGCTCGGGTTGGTTCATCTGATCGCCCTTTTTCTGCATCCGGCCCGCCTGTGCCGACCCAAAAGTCCAAAATATATAGACCAGATACACCTGTTCTGGCAACCGATCCAGCGTTGCGTGCCAGTCCGCCCTCAAAAGGCGCAATGAAAGGCGTCAATAGCCCGTGCGACTGCTCGGTTTCACCCTGATCCATGGACTATAGCTTTAATTTAGGTATTATGGTACTGTTATATTGCTTTAGAGAGTCAGCGCCAGCAAAAAGGGTCTTTGCATGAAGCGGATTATTACCCTGAAAATCAATGGAGCCCCGGTCGAGGACGCCATTGACGACAACGTCCTGCTGATCGATTACCTGCGCGGTGCACGGCATCTGACCGGAACCAAACAGGGCTGCGACGGCGGCGAATGTGGTGCCTGCACGGTGCTGGTTGACGGGCGCGCGCGCCTGTCCTGCATCACGCTGGCGGCCAGTTGTGAAGGCCGCGAGGTTGAGACAATCGAAGGTCAGGCGACCAACGGGCGACTGTCGGCGCTGCAACGCGCCTTTCATCAGAGCCTTGGCGCCCAATGCGGGTTCTGCACGCCAGGAATGATCATGGCCGCCGATGCCCTGCTGCGGCGCAACCCGACCCCGGATGATACCCAGATCAAAGCGGCGCTTGGCGGAAATCTGTGCCGCTGCACCGGATATGTGAAAATCATCCGCTCGGTACGCGCGGCGGCCGGGATGGGAAGAGAGGCGGCGCCATGAATGTCCGAACCGCAGCAGGCAGGGCGCAGCCGCTGGTTGACGGGATCGAAAAGGTCACCGGGCGGGCGCGGTTCACGGGTGATCTGGAAACTGGCAATTGCCTGATCGGGCGGATACTGCGATCCCCGGTCAGCCACGGGCGGATCCTGCGCATCGACACAGCCGCCGCCGCCGCGCTGGACGGGGTTGTGGCGATTGTCACCGGCGCCGATTGCGCGCTGACCTTCGGGGTCATTCCCATTGCGATGAACGAATACCCGATGGCGCGCGACAAGGTCCGTTATCGCGGCGAACCGCTGGCGGCGGTGGCGGCGGTGGACGCGGCCACCGCCGAGGCGGCGCTGGAGCTGATAGAGCTGGAAATCGAAGCCCTGCCCGCAGTTTACACCGCCACTGAGGCACGCGCACCGGACGCAGAGCAGTTGCACGAGGGAAAGCCGGGCAATCTGGAACGCGAGGTGCATCACGAGTTTGGCGATGTGAAGGCCGGATTTGCCCAGGCCGATCTGATCCACGAACAGGTTTTTGAATGCGCCGAAGTCAACCACGCGCAGATGGAGCCACACGCGGCCCTTGCCGAATACGACCCCGAACGCGACCGCCTGACCCTGCACTCGGTCAGCCAGGTGCCGTTTTACGTACATCTGACGCTGGCGCGTTGCCTTGAGATGGACAGTGCCCGGATCCGGGTGGTCAAGCCATTTGTCGGCGGCGGGTTTGGTGCGCGCACCGAGACCCTGAACTTTGAGATCATCGCCGCCCTTCTGGCCCGTGCGGCGGGGGGCAAAGTGATGATGCGCCTGAGCCGCGAGGAAAATTTCCTGACCCATCGCGGGCGTCCCGATACCAGGGTTCGCATGAAAATCGGACTGAGCAAGTCGGGCCAGATCACTGCGGTGAGTTGCGAGGCAGTGATGGCAGGTGGGGCTTATGCGGGTTATGGGCTGGTGACCATCCTTTATGCCGGGGCCTTGTTGCAGGGGATTTACCGCGTGGGGGCGGTAAAATTCGACGGCTACCGGGTTTATACCAACACGCCGCCCTGCGGGGCGATGCGCGGTCACGGCACGGTCGATGTGCGTCACGCGTTCGAATGCGTTCTGGACCGGATGGCGCGCGATCTGGGGCTGGACCCGTTTGCGGTGAGGCGCGCCAATCTGCTGGAGGCACCGATGTTCACGGATAACGGGCTGATGATCAATTCCTATGGGCTGGGCGAATGTCTGGACAAGGTCGAGGCCGCCAGCGACTGGCAAGCGCGCAAGGGCAGGATGCCTCTTGGGCGCGGTCTGGGCATGGCCTGTTCGCATTATGTCAGCGGGGCGGCCAAGCCGGTGCACTGGACCGGAGAGCCACACGCGGTGGTGTCGATGAAGCTGGATTTCGACGGGTCGGTCACGGTGCTGACCGGTGCCTCTGACATCGGTCAGGGATCGAGCACAATCGTCGCCATTGCCGCCGCCGAAATTCTGAGCATCCATATGGACCGCATCCGGGTGGTTAGCAATGACAGCGTGATCACCCCGAAGGACAACGGGTCCTATTCCAGCCGGGTGACTTTCATGGTTGGCAATGCGGCCATCGAGGCGGCCCGCGCCCTGCGTGAAAAGCTGATAAACGCGGCGGCTGCGAAGCTTGAGGTCGCCCCCGAAGATATCACCTGCGAAGGCGAGAGTTTCTTTGTCGAGGGCAGCACGCAATCGGCCCTGTCGTTTCACGAGGTGGCCATCGCCGCGCTGGCGCGCGAGGGCACAATCACCGTCAAGGGCACCTTCACCACCCCACAAAAGGCGCAGGGCGGCAAGCATCGCGGCGGCGCTGTCGGCTCGACCATGGGGTTTTCCTATGCCGCGCAGGTGGTCGAGGTCGCGGTGGACGCCGAAACCGGACAGATTCACGTTGAAAAGGTCTGGGCGGCGCTGGATTGTGGCTTTGCCATCAACCCGCTGGCGGTCGAGGGACAGATCGAAGGGTCGGTCTGGATGGGATTGGGGCAGGCGCTGAGCGAGGAAACCCGCTATGTCGAGGGCCTGCCTGCCCATGCGAATTTCCTTGATTACCGTTTTCCCACCATCGTCGAATCCCCCGATATCTACGTGCAGATCGTCGAAACCATCGACCCGCTTGGACCCTTTGGTGCCAAGGAGGCCGGCGAAGGCGCATTGTCGGGCTTTCCCCCGGCGCTGGTGAATGCGGTTGGTGATGCGATCGGGCTGGACGCAAATTTCCTGCCCCTGACCCCGGACCGGGTATTGGCGGCGCTGATCAAATACCAAAAGGCAGCCCGCAAAAAGGAGGCCGTGACATGAGCCGCGCACTCCCTAAATTCAGACTGCTGCGCCCTGAAAGCGTTGAGCAGGCGCTTGATGCCCTGCGCGCCACCCCCGGCGCGCGTCTTTGTGCCGGTGGAACCGATCTGATCGTCAATATGCGGCGTGGGCTGGTCGCGGCAGAAACCCTGGTTGATCTGAGCGGGATTGGTGATCTGAAAACCATCGGTATGGACGAAAGCGGCCTGCGCATCGGGGCCGGGGTAACCCTGCGCGATCTGGCCGATCACGCAGGTATCGCCCTGTCTTACCGGGCAATTTCGCAAGCTTCGCGTGCGGTTGCCGGACCAAGCCACCGAGAGGCGGCAACTATTGGCGGCAATTTGTGTCAGGACACAAGATGCCTTTATTACAACCAAAGCCACTGGTGGCGGAAATCCACTGATTTCTGCCTGAAGTATCGCGGCGACATCTGTCATGTCGCACCAAGGGGCAAGCGCTGCCGCGCGGCATTTTGCGGCGATCTGGCGCCTGCCCTGATGGTATACGGGGCACAGGTTGATATTGCCGGACCCAAGGGCATCCGGCGTATTGCCCTGACGGATTTATACCGCGAGGACGGCACCGATTACCTGACCCTTGGCCGTGACGAGATCGTGATTGCGGTGATTGTGCCGCCGACAGATGCGGCATCGGTCTATGACAAAATCCGGGTGCGCGGTGCCATCGACTTTCCGCTGGCAGGGGTTGCGGTGGCCTGCCTGACCACGCCGGACGGTGCGAAGCAAATTTCGATTGCCGTAACCGGCACCAATTCCAGACCTGTCGGTATTGACGTTCCCCCACTTCAAGACCGCGAAGACCCAAAGGCGTATTTCGCGGCACTGGGAAAGCGGATGCAAAAAGGCGTCTCGCCCCAGCGCACCACCACAATCGCACCGCATTATCGCAGATTGTCGGTGGCGGCACTGGCCATGCGGCTGGCGCGCTCGTTGATATGACGGGCGGTTTGCCTGATCGCGACTGGCCCGGGCGCCACTTGCCCGGGCGCCACTGGCAGGAAGGCGACGGGTTGCATATCGACGTGCGCGGCCTTGACCCACCCGAGCCGATGGTCGCCATTCTGGGGCAGCTGGACCAACCGGATCAAAGCGGGCCGGTCACCGTGCATCACGACCGCCAGCCGATCTACCTGTTCCCGGAACTGGCGATGCGCGGCTGGACTTGCACGCAAATCCCCGGCGATCCCGGCGAGATTCGCCTACGCCTGAACCGCACCCCATGAGCATGGCCGGATCGTTTCTGGGCGGTGCCAAGAACCGGCTGCTGCCCGCCTCGGTGCCGTTCCGGTTTTTCCTGGCAGCGTCCGGGTTTCAGGTGCTGGCCTGGGCCATGCTGTTTGTCGGGGCGCCCGACCTGGCCGGGTATGCAGGCGGCACCGGCCCGGTTCTGGCCGCCATTCACCTGCTGACCCTCGGTGTGTTGGTGCTGTGCGCCATGGGGGCCAGCTATCAACTGCTGCCGGTCGTTACCCGCAGGCCCATGGCGCGCACATGGCCTGCACGGCTTAGCTTTTGGTTTGTGGCCCCCGGCACCCTGTTGCTGGCATATGGCATGGCAAACGCGGCGCTGCCTGCGCTGTTTTCAGGGGGTGGCCTGGTCAGTGCCGGGCTATTGGTGTTTGCCATCCTGACGGGCAACAATCTCTGGCGGGCGGGCAACATGGCGGTTGTTGCGGCGCATGGCTGGGGCGCTCTGGTGGCATTGGCGGGGTTTGTCGCCATCGGGGTGCTGCTGATCGCTGATTTCCAGTTTGGTCTGCTGACGGAGCGCCGCGAAATGGCGCTGGTTCACATGATATTGGCCAGCTTCGGTTTCATGGGGCTGCTGGTGCTGGGCCTTTCCCAGGTTCTGATCCCGATGTTCGTGCTGTCGCGCGGCCTGCCCGCGCGCCTTGGCTGGGCACAACTTGCGACGGGCATCGCCGCGCTTGGCCTTGTCGGGGCCGGGGTGCTGATGCAGAATCCGGGCCTGATGATTGCCGGATTTGTGCCTGGCATCGGTGCCGTGATTGCCCATTTCGCAGCAATGCGCACGGCCTTTCGCACCGGTATGCGCAAACGGCTTGGCCTGTCCTTTATCCTGATCCGTGCGTCATGGAGGTTTTTGGGCCTTGGCCTGCTGATCGGCCTGGCTCTGGTGCTGGGGCTGGCATTGCCCGGCGGCCCGGCGCTGTTTGGCTTTGTGGTTCTGGCGGGCTGGCTGTTGACCTTCCTGACCGGGATTTTGCAAAGAATCATGCCGTTTCTGGCCTCGATGCACGCTTCGGGCCACGCGGGTGTGCCGGCCCTGTTGTCAGACCTTACGGCAGAATTTCCGTTGCGAATTCATGCTGTGTGCCATTTCGCCGCTCTGACCCTGGTCATGGCCGGAATAGTGTTTGATCTGACCCTCAGCATCCGGATCGGAGCGGCGCTTGGAACCCTCGGCGCGCTGGCATTTTTGACGTTTGCGATCATTCTTGTGGTCAGGCTGTGGGCGCTGTCAAACCGGGCCTGAACCACGCCAAAACCCCGGTGGGACACTCAAAGCGCTTGTTTTTACCCTAATTACGCATTACGGTACTTGAATAAGGCTATTAATGTTTACGAGCGAGGACACCTCATGCATTTCACCCGCCGGACAGCCCAGTTGTTACACGAGGATCATCAGGCAACGATTGCCGTTATCGAGGCGCTTGACCAGATGATCGCGAAGGCCCGCAAAGCCACCCCCGACACCAATGATCCGGGTATTCGCGCGGTGCTGAAATCTGCCGCGGGCGCCATCAAGGACGAAATCAACAAGCATTTTGCCTTTGAGGAGGATGAACTGTTCACCCGCCTGGAAGAAATGGGAGATGTGGCAATCGGTGCCCATCTGCGCGAAGAACACGCGGCGATCCTGCCGCTGGGTCAGCAGGTTGCAGATCGCGCGGCGCGCGCACTGGACAGCGGGTTTTCAGGCGATGAATGGACCAAGTTCCGCACATTTGCCGGCGAGTTGATCGAACGCATGTTCGCCCATATCCAGAAAGAGGAAATGGCGCTGCTGCCGATGCTGGAAGATATTCTTGACGACGAAACCGACATGGAACTGTCGACCCGTTACGCAAACACGCACACCTGACCAGAGGGCCTTGTCATGAGCAAACCAGCACCCGGCACCATCCGCCCGCTCACCCCCCGGGATCTTGAGGCGGTGATCGCCATCGACACGGCCAACACCGGTGCCTCGCGGCGCGGCTATTTCGAAAAACGCCTAGGCACGGCAACAAGGCGGCCAAAGGAACACGTCTATGTCGGCGTGCTGGCAGACGGCCAACTGGCCGGTTTCGCCCTGGCCAAGCTGGAGCGCGGAGAATTCGGCAAACCCGGTGCCAGCGCGTCGCTGGATGCCATCGGTGTCAGCCCCGAACATGGCCACAAGGGGTTTGGTCAGCAGCTGTTGCAGTCGGTCGGCGACATTCTGGCCGACAAGGGCGTCGCCACGCTGGCCTGTCAGGTCGACTGGCCGGGCGGGGCCATGCTCGGGTTTTTTGCCAGCGCCGGGTTTGAACTGGCGCCAAGGCTGGTGCTGACCCGGTCCACCGCCCCCATCGCACCGCAACTGGCCGAGGGGCGCGAGGACGATTGGGACGACGAGCCGGATTACAGCTCGCCTGATGGCGACGATGTCGACGCCCTGTCGCATGACCAGGTGCCGATCCGCACGATGAATGAGAGCGACCTGCGCAAGATCATTGCCATCGACAGGGCCAATACCGGCACCGACCGGGGCGATTATCTGGCCCGCAAGCAACACGAAAGCCTGAAGGAAACCGGCGTTCACGTGTCCCTGGTGGCCGAGCTTGAGGATTACCCCGTCGGGTTCATCATGGCGCGGGTGGATTTTGGCGAATTCGGCCATGCCAGCGCCGAGGCCGAAATGGACACAATCGGCGTCGATCCCGGCTATCAGGGTCGGGGGGTTGGCCGCGCGCTGATGTCTCAGCTGGTTGCCAGCCTGGCGATGTTGCAGGTGGAAACGGTGCGCACCGAGATCGACTGGAACGATGTCGGGCTGATCGCCTATCTGGAGGCCAGCGGCTTTGCCCCGGCACAGCGGGTGTCGCTGGTTCGGCGGTTGGGGTGAAGGCTGTGGGAGAAGTGCGTCGGATTTTGCGTTGGTCCGCTTTAAGCCCTTTGTGACAAATACGGCCGCCGCAGAAATTCGTCAGGATGGGCGGGAAGCGGGCGTTTACTGCGATTAACGTCAATGACCGCTCAGCGGGACGGAGCGGTCATTCGTTTCGGGCAGTTCCCACAGGAGCGTTAGAAAGGGCCTCAGAGTCATTAACTTTTTTGTCCACCGACTTGATCATGCATAGAAGAGTCTCAATCAAGCTAAGAAGCATTGCTTGGTCTATCTATTGTACTTCGCCGGTTTCTCTATCTAAGCCATTCCGATGGACGCAGTCATGGCGCATTATTATTGCTTTTTGGATCCGCTCAAGTTCCTCGTCCTTCGGCATGATGTCGATACCCAACCCCACGCAAAATAGCCCCGTTACCTTCTTCAGGTTATGGAATGAGACGGCGCGAAGATGTTCAAGTAGCTTCTCTTTTGAAAAGTCTTCGACGCCAATTGCATCCGCTAACCTGAACTGTGCATTGCCGATTCCCAACCTTTTTGACCTTAGCAACCGACCTTGAGCATCCTTGTTGTTCGCAACGGTTAGGATCAACGTGTCTGCAAGAAACACCTCAAGTGCTGTGATGCTTTGCGATAGCAACATACGTGCCAGCATTTGGGACTTTTGATCCAATGCCACACCGGAAGTCAGAGCTTTCACGTCGCCGATTGTCTTACAGAAAGCCAGATATACTGGCCGTGGAGAGCGCTCTTGTTGTTCCAGCCATTCATAATACTCATGATCATAATCATCATAATCATGGGAGGAGCCCAGTGCTGGGCCGGCTAAAACTTCAATGTCAGAGTGGTCATCAAGCTCTATTTCACAGCTGTCCCAGTCGGTTTTGACCCAGCCGTCAAAACTGTTATTGCAGCCAAAGCAGAGGACACTCACTGGCAAGTTTTCTTCATGTCCGTGTTCGTAAACAACTGGTAGATCAACTGACCCGTCGACATCATCTTCGCAGTTTGGGCAATAGAAAGATGCGTCGCCCTCTTCCCATAGGGCCTCTTCCATCTCCATCATTAGCTCTTAGGCTCTGCCCATGAGTATCCCAATCCTGCCGATCAGCTTCGAAATGACGTCGTTTTCAATGATGTGAATATTTCATCTATCTGTAAAGGGTCTAATATTCACAAACTAATCGTCGCAGAAGGGTTCAAACCGGCACTTCGCCTCAATGGCCACGAACGACCGATAATGGGCCCGGTAGCCATCATTGGTGTAAACTTTTCGAACTGGCGCTTCGTTAGCATAGCGGACCCGTTCGGCATTCAGGCACCGCAGAAAACCGACGACCCCAAACAACTGCGGACGCTTTTCCCAAGTGGTCTTATCATTGCAAGGATTCGTGCTTGGCCAGCAATTCCTCTTCGCTCTCGACCCAGTCGGGGTTGTCGACGATGCAGGCCTCGGGACAGACCAGCTTGCATTGCGGTTCGTCCTCTTCGCCGACACATTCGGTGCATTTCATCGGGTCGATGATGTAAAACGGGTCGCCCTCCTTGATCGCCTCGTTCGGGCAGACCGGTTCGCAGGCATCGCACGCGGTGCAGGGGTCGATGATCATCAGTGCCATCTGTATTCTCCTTGTTTTTCAGGGTTCAGGACGCTTTCAGCATCACCCCGGATGATTTCAGCTTGTCCGACCGGAACGCCCCCCAAAGGGCGGCGCCAACGGCCCCGGCATAGATCGAATCGGGGTGGTTTTTAACCTCGGCCTCGACGCCGCGCATCTTGGCCAATTGTTCGCGCATCGCCTGGCACAGCCCTTCGTCCTGCGCCAGCCCGCCGGTCATCATGATCAGGTCGTTCTTGACACCGATGGATTTCAGCAAACGCGCCAGACGCGACGCCATCGACAGGTGGATACCCTTGAGGATGTTGGGCGAAGTGATGCCGCGCGACACCATGTTGATCACGTCCGTTTCGGCCAGCACGGCGCAGATCGAACTGACCTCCTCCGGGTCATCGGCCTGTAGCGATAGCGGCCCGATCTCTTCCTGCGCGATGCCCAGATAACGGGCGATGTTTTCCAGAAACTGGCCCGAGCCAGAGGCGCATTGGCTGGTCATCTTGTAATTCGTCACCTTGCCACGTTCGTCGGTGATCATGGCGCGCCCGTGCAGCGCGCCGCAATCCAGGATGGCAACCGTTTTCGGGTCCAGATGGCGCGCGCCGCGCGCGTGGCTGGTCATCGAATAGAAATGCCCGGTGTGAAACGGGATCGCCTCGCCCTCGCCGGTGGTGGCGACATAATCCAGATCGCTTTCGGCCACGCCCGCGTCCTCAAGCGTCTGTTCGAACGCCTCGCGCGACAATTGCATCGGGTCGCGCTGGCGGATGCGCAGCGTGCTGCGTGACAGCCATTCTTCCTTGCCGTCCTCGACCCGGAAAATCACCGCCTTGACCGCGCCCGTGCCTACGTCAATTCCTGCCGTCAGGGTCATGCGTCCACTCCTTCCATGCGTCCAAATGCTGCGCGGCGGGCAAATTCGGCCCCGCCCAGCGCCCCGGTATAGATCGAATCCGGGTCGATGTTGATCGTCACTTCGCCGTAGTTTTCCAACACCAGCTTCTTAAGCTCGCGCACCGCCGCCTCGTTCTTGGCCACGCCGCCGGTGAATGTGAACTGATCGCTCACCCCGCCCGATCTTGAAATGATCGAGATCGCCCGCAGGATGATCGCCCGGTGCAGCCCCGCCAGAATATCTTCGCGCTTTTCACCCAGCGCCAGACGGTCGCGCAACTCGGCCCCGGCAAACACCGTACAGGTCGAATTGATCCGCGCCGGTTTTTCCGATTTCATCGCCATCGGTCCCAATTCGTGCAGGCCCATGTTCATCTCATCGGCGATATAGCCCAGATAGCGCCCGCATCCGGCGGCGCAGCGGTCGTTCATCTGGAAATTTTCGACAATGCCCTGCGCATCCACCTGAATGCCTTTGGTATCCTGCCCGCCAATGTCCAGCACGGTGCGGGTTTCGGGGTACATCATATGCGCACCCAGCCCGTGGCAAAGGATTTCGCTGCGGATATGTTCCTTGGAAAACGGCAGGGTCACGCGGCCATAGCCGGTGCCGACCAGATAGGTTTCCTCCAGTTCGATACCCAGCGCCCGTTTGACCGGCTTTTCCATCTCGCCATCCAGACCGATGCCCTGTTCGGTCACACGCTCCAGAGCGCGGTGAAATTTATCGCTCAGCTCGCCCTTGGGGGGGCGGTTTTCCACCGCGATGATCGACTTGTCATAGACATTCAGCAGCAAATCGTAAGGCAGACCCGCCTCGCGTGCCACGTCTTCGGCAAGGTTCAGGTAACGCGATCCGGCTATGTCGCGGAAAAAATCGGATTTGCGCGAAGCGCCGGGGGCGAACATCGCCGGAGCCTCGGTGCGCAGGCGGCTGAACACCTCGCCCAGAGCCGCCTTTACGCCATCGGCGTTTTTCTCGAACCGCTCTCCGCGCACTTGACGGATGCAGGTTTCCTCCAGATCGTCGAGCTGTTCAAGGAACTGTTCCAACCGGAAAGCGCGTTCCAGACCAGCAAGGAATTCCTGGACTTCTTTCGCGCTGCCATCCTCGGCGCCGAATTCGCGCCTGAACAGGGTGAACCGCGCGTCCACGGCGGCCTCTTGCTGGGCCACCCGGCAGGCGGTGTCATAGTTGGACCGCGAATTGGTGATGCCACGCCCCAGGATGTTTTCGTCTTCATCCATCAGCACCGCCTTGGTGGTGGTCGATCCCAGATCAATCCCGACAAAAGTTTTCATGCCGCCGCCCCCGCGCTGCTGCGTTTCTGTTCGATCATCTGGAAATAGCTTTCCAGCCGGTTCTTGACGTTGGCGGCCGAGAAATAGCGCGGGTCCACCAGATCGGTCTCGATGAAGGCCGCCGGTTTGCCGGTGCGCTTTTCCACCTCGCGCATGATCAGCAACTGACCCGCCGAGAATGAATTGCAGGATTTGATCGAGTTGATCAGCAGCCCGTCGGCCTCGTATTCGTTGATATAGTCGCACAGCATGTCGATGCGCATGGGCAGGGATCGGTTGGTGTAGACCCCCAGACAATATTCGGCGAGCGTCTCCAGCGGACGGTCCGGGTCATGGCGGAACCCGTAGTCATAGGTGCCCCCAACCTTGGTATAGCTTGAGGCCACGACGATCGCGCCCTCGTCATAGAACATCTTCCAGAACTGGCGGAAATGGGTGTAGTTGGGCGGGCCTTCGACCACCAGGCGGTATTTTTCCTCGCCCATCGGCCCGTCCGGCGTGACCGGTCCCAGGCCTGCGGCGATGCGCTGGTCCACCTCTTCGCGCAGAAAGCGGTAATAGTCGATGGCATCATCCGTGCCGCGAAACGCGCCGAAGATCGGCCCGATATAGTAGATGCCGCCGAAATAGGCATCAATCGGCGATGGCTTGTTCTTGCCGCTTTGCAGGATGTAAACCAAATCATCTTCGGCCTTGGCCGACTTGGCCAGATATTCGCGCAGACGATCAATGTCGAACTTCACCCCCGACACCTTCTCAAGCGTCGGGATCACATCCTCTTTCAACTGCTTGACCATGTACTGGATCATGTTCGGCGTGACCTTGCCGTCGGCCATGTAGGGCGTCTGAAGAAAGATGGTCGGGCATTTATACTGCTCGCGCAGCAGCTCGAACCATTTCAGGAAGGTGAAACAGCCGGTGTAGGACAGCAGCAGCACATCCGGGTCGGGCAGCTTTTTGCCATTGGGCCCGATGTTGCCCTTCATCATCATGCCGATGTCGGATTTGACGTAGGTACACACATCCTCGGAATGCCCGGCGCGTTCGGCCTCCATGATATAGGCGCCCGACTGCTTGCGCAGCCCGGACTGGATGGCGTTGACCTCGGGCAGGTTGTTGACCAGATCGAAACACATGATCAGCTCGTTCAGATTGCCCGGCACAAAGGTCGAGGCCACCTTGGCCCCGGTTTCATGCGCAGAGGTGAGGCGATTGTAATGGTTCGCCATCATCTCTTTCTGTTTGATCATCGAGGCGTCCTTGAGGACGTCGGCGGGCTGGGCCTTGACAATAGACGGTCTCATGCGACGCTCCACAGTTTGATTGAATCAACAAAGGTTCCGGCCTGTTCGCGAATGGGCTGCATCTGGCCAGAGTTTTCGGCATATTTAAAAGCGATGAATGGAATATCAGCCGCTTTCAGAACGTTTTGCAGCATGGGCCGGTCCAGCAATGCCGGGTCACAGAAACTGGTCGAGGCAAAGATGACACCTTCTGCCCCGGTATCGCGCACCGCGCGCACCAGAAACTGGCCCTTTTCTTCAAGGTTCGGCTCATATTTGGCCGCCGTAGACATAGAGCGGTGCAAAAAGGCCTGAGACAGGTTGTAAACCGGATCGCCACTTTCGGGCACATCACCGATCAGCCAGCGCGAAACCAGCATGAAATCGTCATCCACCACATAGCAGCCTGACAATTCCAGTGATTTTATCAGGTTAAGGGGGGGCTGTTCGCAGAACATGCCCGTCACGACGACCTTGCAATTGTCCTTGATCGGGCGTTCTTCGACCTTGGCCGCGTCGATATACTGACGCAGCAGACGGCTGTGTTCCTCGACCGGCAGCAACAGACCGGCACGGATCACAAGATAGGCTTCGGACGCCGGGGCCTGCCACGGAACGGCAGCGCGCAGGGCGTAAAGTTCGTTCACCAGACGGCGGTTTTCATTGTAGACCCTGATCGAGGTGTTGATCTGCTCGTCCGTTATCTTGCGCCCGGCGATCTTTTCCAGGTCGCTCAGAAATTCGCGCATCTCGCCGATATAGAAGGTGCCGCCGATCTCATCCTTATAGGTCTGAGGCACGTCAAAATACTTGGCGTAAACCTCGGGAAACAGCATCTTCCACATGCCGGAAAGGTTGCGGATCACGTCACAGATCGACGGAAACAACATGCCGTCGACAAAATCCAGCCGCCCCGACACGCCTAACTCGATGGTCGAACGCGGGATGCGGCAGATATAACTCTGATAGTAGGCGTCGCCATGGATTACCTCAAGGTTATCGCCCCCGCCCATGATGCCCAGTGGCAGCATTCCGGCCGCATGGATCAGTTCACGCGGGACATAGACCGGCAGATAGCCGATCACCTTGCGGCCCGGCTTGGCCTCTTTCCAGACCCGCGCGGCGGTGAAATTCAGGTCTTGGTACAGCTCTTCGCAGCGGGCAATAATTTCAGAGGTGGTTGGTTGGGTCATTGGTTTTCCCACTTGGCCGGGCGCTTGGCGATAAAGGCCTCAAGGCCTTCAACCGCGTCGCGGGTTGACATCAGGTCGTTCAGGTAGAGGTCTTCGACCTCTTGGAGGCGGGCAATCATCCGTCGGCTGAACCCGGCGCGCGCGGCGCGCACGGCCAGACGCAGGGAACTGGCGCTTTTGGGGGCCAGATGCGTGTCGAAATAGGCCAGCGCCGCGCCTTCGGGGTCGTCCGACACCGCATCCACCAGCCCGATCTGCCCGGCCTCGGTGCCCGAAACCGAGCGCCCGGACCACAACAGATCCTCGGCGCGCGACTGGCCGACGCGGTCAGGCATCAGGCACGAGGCCGCGGGCGCAAACACCCCCAGCATCATTTCCGGCTGGCCAAGGGCGGCATCGGGCGCGCAGATCAGGTGATGCCCGGCCATTGCCACCTCAAGCCCGCCGCCAAGGCACTGGCCACGGATCGCCACAAGGATCGGCACCGGATATTCCAGCATGGTCCGCACCAGCGCGTGCAGGGCTTTCAGCATTGCCGCGCAGCTTTCGGGCAGATGTTCCTCCACGCTCGCGCCAAAGCTGAAATGCGGGCCTTCGGCGGTCAGCAACACGGCCTTAAGGTCGCGATTGCCGTGATGATCCGCCAATGCACCATCCAGTGCCGCAATCATCTCGGCGTCGACAATGTTTGCCTTGGGCCGGTTCAGGGTCAGGCGCAGCAGCGCGCCCTCCGTTGCCAGATTTATGCCAAGGCAGGTGCTCATTTACGCGCACCTCCACGGGCACCGGGCATCAGGCTGTCGATATATTCCTGCGTCCAGCACGCACCTTCGGCCAGTTCACGCCGCATGCTTGCGAAATCGACCTCGCGGCCCACCTCGCGGTTGCCCTCGTTGAAGGCGCGGAAACCGGTATTGGCCTCGGTCATCATGTTCAGGGAAAGCCAGGCGCGCGAGTTTTCCTTGTTGGCGTTCCAGGCGTTCAGCTTGGGTTTGCGCAGTTCCTCGACCGATTTGGTGGTGCAATCGGGGAAGGTCAGCATCAGCTTGGTGCACAGTTCCTCGACCTTGGCATCCAGCGCGCTCAGGTCCATCACGCCAGTTTTCATCAGCGCCTTGCCGGCGGCCAGATCATTGCCGGTCTTCAGGTCCCCGTGCAGGATGCGGCCCATATAATCGGTCTTCATTTCGGTGATCACCATCGGGTTGGCGATATATTCGCCATCCACCTTCAGCCCCGGCACGATGTCGGTCAGCATGCCCAGCCGCATGGCCTTTTGCGCGGTGAAACTTTCGCACAGGATGCCGGAATTCATCGCCATTTCACAACCGATCATGACCGGCAGGAAATCGGTCGAACCGCCGATGGCCGCGCTGCCGTGCTTTGGCCCGGCCTGACCGAACCGCGCCATGTCCTGGGCCACGGAAAAATCGCAGGCCATGCCGATTTCCTGGCCGCCACCGATGCGCATGCCGTTGACCCGGCAGATCACCGGCTTGTCACAGGTCAGGATGGCCGAAACCATGTCGTTGAACAGGCGCATGTACTGGCGGTATTCATGCGGTCGGCCCGCGTAATATTCGGCGTATTCCTTGGTGTTGCCGCCGGTGCAGAACGCCTTGTCGCCCGCCGCCGTGAACACCACCGCCACCACGTCGCGCATGTTGGATGCGGCGCGGAACGACAGGATGATCGATTTCACCATATCGGTGGTATAGGAATTGTACTGCGTCGGATTATTCAGCGTTATCCATGCGTTATACAGCCCCTCGGCAACCGATCCGTCGGGGTGGAGCGCCGGGCGCTTTTCGAACAATACCTGATCGGTGATCGCCTCGCGCACCTTGTCGGCAACCAGATCATGGGGCAGGAATTCAAATGCGGTGGTCATGGGTCTCTCCTCAGGAAGTCGGGCTGGTGCCGGGCACCAATATAGCGCGGCGGGTGAACTTGCCGTCATGCACGGCCTTGAAAACGTCGTTGATGTGATCCAGCGGGTGATGTTCGACAAACGGCCTCAGCTTGACCTTGCCATTCAGCACCAGTTCCAGCGCGCCGGGATACAGTTCGGGCGGACAGCCCCAGTTGCCCAGAAGGCGGGCGTGATAGGCCATCAGGTTGGACAGGCGCACCTCGAGCTTGTCCATGGTGAACCCGACCACGCACATGGTGGCCCCGTGATTCAGCAGGCCGAACGCGGCCAGTTGACCGGCGGCGGTGCCGGAACATTCCATGATGATCCATTCGGTGGTGCGCAACCCGTTCCGTTTGGCAAAACCGATGATTTCCTTTTTCAGCGCGCGCGGATCAAAATCGCGCGCATCCAGCGTCAGCGCCGCGCCGTATCCGTCCAGCGCGGCCAGCTTTTGCGGCACCACATCAATGGCCACCACCGTGGCCCCCATGGCCGCAGCCACCTGAACGGCATAGCCGCCGACCCCGCCGACCCCGTTGACCACCACCAGATCGCCGGGACCGACCCCGGCCTGCAAAGCCGCCTGATAGGGCGTGGTCAGCGCATCGGCCACGACCGACACATCGGCCAGCTCCAGCCCGACCGCCTTCAACCGGTCCACATCCACCGGGCACAATCCGCGCGCGGGCACCGTGATGTGCGACGCAAAGCCGCCTTCGATATCGTTGCCGGGCATCTTCTGCGTCCGGCAGATCGTGCCCTTGCCGCGTTTGCAGGCGTCGCATTCGCCGCAGGGCATCACGGCGGGGATGATGACGGTCCGGCCCATCCAGTCACCCGCCCCATCGCCGGTGGCGACAACCGTGCCGCTGATCTCGTGGCCCAGGGTCAGCGGCAGCGGCTGGTTGGTGCGCACGCCGTCATAATAATAACCAAGATCGGTGTGGCACACGCCGCAACCGGCGATTTCAACCAGCACCTCGCCCGACCCCGGATCGCCCGGTTCGAACTGTTCCAGCTTCAGCGGCTCTGCACCTGAAACCATCCTCCAGCGTCGTGCCATGTTTCCCTCCAACAGATTGGCGCAACAGCGTTATTGACAGGGCGCGCAATCTCTATTACGTAAATTGGTACTGTAATACTTCTTTCACGTCAATAGGGGAATCCGGCAAGCACCCCGGGTACCATGCGGCCCCTGCCAGAAACGGATCGGAACAGAAATGGCGCCTCTGGACACATCACTTGAGAATGTCTCATTTGCGATTGTCGGCAGCGGTGGCGCCGGGGCGATCACTGCCGGGTCGGTCATCCAGGAGGCGGCGGGGAAAATCGGCTGGTACGGGGTTCTGGTGCGCTCGGTCGGGCCACAGATACGCGGCGGCGAGGCGGCGGCGCTGGTGCGCCTGTCCACCGGACCGGCGGAATGCATGAGCAAGGATTTCGACATCCTGGTGGCCATCGACTGGAAGAACGCCGATCGTTTCATCGGTGACATGCCGGTGGCCAAGGGCGGCCTGGTGATCGCCGATCCCGACGCGGGACCGGTTCCCGGTGCCATCACCGATGCCACGACCATGGTCGAAAACTGCGCCCTGAAGGCGCTGGCCAAGGACATCCCGGGCGGGCGCGAGAACATGATCGCCATTGGCCTGGTCGCCGGGCTGATCGGCCTGCCGATTGATCCGCTGATGCAGGTTGTCGAGACCAGGCTGGCCAGCAAGGGCGAAACGGTTGTGGCCTCGGGGCGGGCCTGCATCGAGGCGGGCATGGCCCAGGCGGCGGGCTTTGGGCGCAGCTATGCCCTGAAAACGCCCCCCCCGAAAACCGCCAAACGCTGGCTGATCACCGGCAACGAGGCGGTGGGCCTTGGCGCGCTGCGCGCCGGGGTGCGCTTTGCCGCCGCCTATCCGATCACCCCGGCCACCGAGGTGCTGGAATACCTGGCCCCGGCGCTGGCCGAGATTGGCGGCGCGCTGGTGCAGGCCGAGGATGAACTGTCGTCGATCAACATGATCATCGGCGCCTCCTATGGCGGCTGCCCGTCGATCACCGCCACCTCTGGCCCCGGTCTGGCGCTGATGATGGAGAGCCTGGGGCTGGCGGTTGCCGCCGAAGTGCCGATCGTGGTGGTCGATGTGATGCGCTGCGGGCCATCGACCGGCATCGCCACCAAATCCGAACAATCCGACCTGAACATGGCCGTCTACGGCTTTCACGGCGACGCACCGCACGTGGTGGTCGCCCCGCTCAGCGTGGCCGACTGCCTGTTCACCACCCAATGGGCGGTGCATATGGCCGAAGCGCTGCAAACCCCGGTGATCGTGCTGTCGGACCAGTCGCTGGGCCAGGCGCGGGTGCTGATCGAGCGGCCCGCAGATGTGGCCTTTATGGCGCGGCGCAAGACCTATGAAGCGGTCGAAGGGCAGGATTACAGCCGCTATGCGCTGACGGCGGACGGCATATCGGCGATGGCCATTCCGGGCCAGACCGGCGGGCAGTATACCGCCGACGGGCTGACCCATACGATCCGCGGCACCCCCTCAAGCAAAAAGTCGGACCAGAAGGAACAGATGGACAAGCGCGAGGCCAAGATCGATGGCTTTGACTTTGGCGACCACTGGGGTTTGACCGAGGGCACCGGCGACACGGTGATCCTGACCTGGGGGTCGATGACCGGCCCGGCGCGCGAAGCAATGCAGACCCTGTCGCGCGAGGGCTGCGCCGTAAGGCTGGTTTCCCTGCGCCAGATATCGCCGTTTCCGACCAAAGCCCTGGGCGAGGCCCTGAAGGGGGCGGCGCGGGTGCTGGTGGTCGAACAGACCCATTCCGGCCAGTTCCACCGCCATATCCGCGCGCATTACGACCTGCCCGCCGGAACCCGCCGGTTCAACCGCGAAGGCCCCTATCTGATCGGCGCGGATGAAATTGCCACCCACATCCGAGATTGGAACAGCCGATGAACGCGCCCAAGTTCAAAGCCAGCGACTATAAATCCGACATCGACCCGATCTGGTGCCCCGGCTGCGGCGATTTCCACGTGCTGATGTCGATCACCAAGGCACTTGCCGAACTGGGCCGCGCGCCCAAGGATATCGCGGTGGTTTCCGGCATCGGCTGTTCCTCGCGCATTCCGGCCTATACCAACTGCTATGGCTTTCACGGGGTGCACGGGCGATCACTGGCGCTGTCCGCCGGGCTGAAGGTGGCCCGCCCCGATCTGACCGTGCTGGTCATGAGCGGCGATGGCGACGGGTTTTCCATTGGCGGCAACCATTTCCTGCATGCCTGCCGGCGCAATGTCGACATGACCTATGTGGTGATGGACAACCGGGTCTATGGCATGACCAAAGGCCAGCCCTCGCCGACCACCGAACCGGACTGGGACAGCGCCCTGTCGCCGGGCGGTACCGGGCTTTCGCCGTTTCACCCGCTGGTGATCGCGCTGGCATCCGGTGCCAATTTCGTCGCACGCGAGTTTTCCGGCAATATCAAGGCCAGCACCCGCACCCTTGTAGAGGCGGTCAACCACCCGGGCTTCAGCTTTGTCGAAATCCTGTCCCCCTGCGTCACCTTCCGGCCCGACGAAAAGGAATGGAAGAACACGGTGCATGCCGCACAAGTCCCGGAAACCGACGATCCGGCACGTGCCGCGCGACGGATCATGACCGATGATGGCATGAACACCGGCATCCTCTATCGCGGCAACCGTGCGCCTTATCGCGCGCAGGTGTCGGACAAGGTGGGTGATATCGCCCCGCTTGAGGCCGCGTTCGAGGTATAGGGCCGGGTGCCGGACGCACGGCTCACTTTTCCAGGAAAGGTATCTCTGCATGTTCATCCCACCAAAGCCGATCTCTGACTATCCCTGGTATATCCGCCTGTTTTTCTGGAAGCAGAAACAGACCTATGGCAAGGTTCTGGAACCGGGCATGCTCTGGGCGCGATCACCCGGCGTCTTTGTCGGCGTGGCGTTGCTCTATGGTGCGCTGAACCGTCGGCGCGGACGCATTGACCCGGCGTTGCGCTCTTTGGTGACGGTACGGGTGTCGCAGATCAACCATTGCGAATTCTGCATCGACATCAACGCGTCAACCCTGTTGAAACGCGGGGCCAGCGAGGAAAAAGTCATGCATCTGTCGGACTGGCGAAACCATCCGGGGTTCGACGAAAAGGAAACTCTGGCGCTGGAACTGACCGAGGCGATAACCTTTTCCGATCGCCAGGTCGGCGCGCCATTGATGGACCGGCTGAAAGAGCATTTCGACGATGACGCGCTGGCCGAGCTGTGCGGGCTGATCGCCTTCCAGAACATGTCGAGCAAATACAATGCCGCCCTCGACATACCGGCGCAGGGTTTTTGCCGGTTACCGCTGTCGCCAGCCCGCGACAACAGCACCTAGCGCTGATCAAGCACCCGCACCGCCTTGCCCTCGGATCGCGGCACCTCGCCGGGGCGTTTGGCGCAGACATCGCTGCTCACGCCGATGACCGACTTGATGTGATGGCGCACCTGTTGCGCCCTGGCGGCAAGGTCGGCGTCACTGTCGGGCGTGCCCGGCAGGATCTCCACATCTACTGAAATCGCGTCCAGCGCCCCCTGTTTGAACAGCCTGATCTGATAATGCGGCGACAGGCCGTCCAGCCCGACCAGAACCGCCTCGATCTGTGACGGGTACACGTTCACGCCGCGGATGATCATCATGTCATCGTCGCGCCCCGTGACCCGCATGATCCGCAGATGGGTGCGCCCGCAGATACACGGCTCGTCGGTCAGGCGGGTAATGTCGCGGGTGCGATAGCGGATCATCGGCATCGCCTCTTTGGTCAGCGTGGTGATCACCAGCTCGCCCACCTCGCCCATGGCCAGCGGCTCCAGCGTTTCAGGGTCGATCACCTCGAACAGGAAATGATCCTCCCAGCCGTGCAGCCCGTCACGCGCCACGTCGCATTCGCACGCCACCCCCGGCCCCATGATCTCGGACAGCCCATAGACATCGACCGATTTCAGCCCCAGCCGCCGGTCCAGTTCGGCGCGCATCTCGTTGCTCCATGGTTCGGCCCCGAACAGCCCGCGCCGCACCGGCAGGGCGGCGATATCAACGCCCATGCCTTCGGCCACCTCGGCAATGTTGAGCGCATAGGACGGGGTCGAACACAGCACGCCCGGGCCAAAATCCTTGAGCAGCATCACCTGCCGCTCGGTGCCCCCGCCCGAGATCGGCACCACCACACAGCCCAGTTTTTCGGCGCCGCAATGCGCCCCCAGCCCGCCGGTGAACAGTCCGTATCCATAGGCGTTGTGCAGGATGTCACCGGGGCGCGCGCCCGCGCCGGCCATGGAACGCGCCATCAGCCCCGCCCAGCGATCCAGGTCGCCCGCCGTATAGCCCACCACCGTCGGCTTGCCGGTGGTGCCGGACGACGCGTGAAGGCGGGCCAGCTTGTTGACCGGGGTGGCAAAAATATCAAACGGATAATTGTCGCGCAGATCGGTTTTGACGGTGAACGGGAAATGGCGCAGATCGGCGGTGGATTTCAGCCGGTCCGGCGTGACACCGGCGGCGTCAAAGGCGCGCCGGTAATGCGGGACATTTTCATAGGCGCGCCGCAGCGACCATGACAGGCGCTCTTGCTGCAACCCGGCAATTGCCTTGCGGGGCATCGTTTCGGCCTCTCGGTCGAACATGAAATCGGCCTCGAAATCATCCTGCGTTATCTGTGGATTGCCCATGTCGTATCCCCCATGTCGTTGTTGCAACGGATCCTGTCCAGTCAGGAAACCGTCCAGCCCGGCTTGACCCCCGGCCCGCTTTTACCGGCCCCGCGCGCCGGCATGCGATTGATCGCAAAACCCTGATTGAACGCCGCCCCGGTGATCAGCCGGTATTTGAAGCCCCAGCCGGTCAGCAGCACCAACAGCCCCGCCAGCGCCAGAACCGGTGGACTGAGCAACCCGGCCACCGCCACCGCCAGCACCACCGCCTGCACCCGGCCCGACAGGTTCAGAAATCCGCCATCCAGCGCCTTCAGCGCCCCGGCAGGTGCGCCAGCCTCGCCCAGCGCACCGCGATAGGCCTGCCACAGCATCGCCCGCAACGCGATCAGCGCCATCAACCCCGACCCGATGGTCGACAGCAGCATGAATTCATACCCCGCCACGACCGCCATGACGGTGAATATTCCCGCCCCCTCGGCCAGCCCCGTGACCACGATCAGCGGCACGATACCCGCCTGGCGCCAGGCGGGAATGCCTTTGGCCGCCCGCAGGATTCGCCCCTGACAATAGGCAAACACCAGCCCCGAAGCCGCCGCCGCCAGACCGACGAGTGCCCCCGGCCAGAGCAGGTACAGCCCGCCGAATCCGAAGAACGGCAGGGCGGCAACCGCCTCGCGCGACATCCAGCTGGATTTCGGGTTCAGATAAACATTGAGAAACCGCCAGGGTCGGCCGATTTCCAGCCAGACACAGGACAACCCGACCGCAACCAGTCCCAGCGCAATGAACGCCGCCCACCACGCCACATGGGTCGACATCGCGACCAGGACGGTCGCGACAAACAACCCCGCTCCGGTGCCGCCAAGCACGAAATTCGCCGCCGCGCGCCAGTCCCAGTTGGTCTGCAACCTGGGCGATACCGCCGCCAGCCCGGCCGGTTCAGCGATCATCGGCACAGGTTCACCCGCCGTGTCACCCGCCGTGTCATCGCCGATTTTCTTGTCATAAAGGTAATAGGTGCCCGGCCCGGTGCCCAGATCCTCGTGCATCCGGAAATGCCGGTTTTCGCGCAGCAGCACGGATACATTGCTGTCCGGGTCGTCGGTATCACCCATATGCAGCGCCCCGGCGATGCAGGAATTGACGCAGGCCGGCGTCGCCGCCCCGTCCACCCCCGGCACCAGCCCCTGCGCGCACCCCGCATCGATCCTCTCGACGCAGAACGTGCATTTCTGCGCCACGCCGATGCGCGCCGGATCCTCGCGCAGCGCCTCGTGGCGCATCGCCTTGCCGCCATAGGCCGCCGCCGGTTGGTCCACCCGAAACCGCGCCTGATAGGGGCACGATACCGCGCAATAGGCGCAACCGATGCAGATGTCATAGTCTATCGTGACAATACCGTCATCGCGTTTGCGTGTGGCCCCGGTCGGGCACACATCCATGCAGGGCGGATCATCGCAATGCATGCAGCCCACTGGCAGAAAGGCGCGGGTGACATCGGGGTATTCACCAACCTCGAAATCCAGCACCTTGCGCCACTGGATGCCGGGTGCCGTGGCATTGGCGTGTTTGCAGGCCGCGGTGCAGGTCTGGCAGCCGACACAGCGGTTCAGGTCGGCGACAATTGCATAACGCGTCATGCCCCTGCCCCGATCTTGCGCAAGGCCACCCGCACCAGATCGGCCCCCGAGCCGGTGGAATCGGTCAACTCAAGCATCATCGGCGTCAGCGCATTCATGCTGGGGGTTTTCAGATCCTTGGCGAACGGGGTCTTCCAGTGGTCGAACTGGCCGATCATCAGCAAAGTATCGGGGCGGATGCCCTGACGCAGGATCACCGCACCGGTGGTGGTGCCGGTGGGCGAGGCGATCTCGACCCGCTCGCCCTCGCTCAGCCCCAGTTTTTGCGCCGCCGCCGGGTTCATCATCACGCCACCGTGGCCCGCCACATTGTCGGCCACTTCGTGGATCATCTGCAATCCGGCATTGCCACCCCAGGAATATTGCATCGAACGCGCGGAAAGCAGCCAGAATGGGTAATCACCGATCTTGACGTCATAGCGTTTTTCCAGCGCGTCCTCCCACAGGCCCTGAAGATCCTGCCAATGGGGCATCGCCTCGTATTCCTGCAACTGGCGGTCCCACCAGGTGATGCCCACCTCGTGCAGGCGCGCGCCCAGTTCCTGACCGATGCGCAGCAGGCGTTCCTGATAGGGCAGCTCAAACCGCAGATCCTGCGCCACCATGGCCGGGTAAAGATACCATTGCGCGCGCGGGAACGGTTTGGTTCGAAAGCCATATTCGCGGAAATACTCCAGCCCCTGGCTTTCGGCCCCGTCGGTCAGCTCGGCGCTGGCGGCGCGGCAGGAATGGTCCCAGATCTGCTCGACAGAATGGGCGGTATCAACATCCAGTGAGAAATCGTAATTCTCGCCAAACAGCCGCACCCCGGCGGCCCCCTTGTTGATCGACGTGTTGTATTTCGCCAGCAACCCGGTGCGGCGCGCCAGTTCGGTGGCGATCCAGGTGAAATCGCGCGCCTCTCCCATGGGTGCCGCGGCCGGGTCGCGCAGGGCAAAGCCCTGATGATCCCAGAATTGTTCCACATATTTCGACCCGCCGATGCGGATCAGTTGCAGCCCTTCAAGATCGGTGCATTCAGGCAGCAGAACGTCGGCCATGTGGTTGGTTTCGTCCATCGTATAGGCAAAGCACACGGTGAACGGAAAATTGGCGATCGCGTCACTGATCACATCCGTTTCCCAGAACGAGACCACCGGATTGGTGCGATAGACAAACCAGACATCCGGCTGGGTCGGTTCGGGCAGATGATCAAAACCTTCCTTTTGCATCATCCACGCCAGATGCGTCGGCCCCAATGCCTGGGACCACGGCGAATTGGCGGCCAGCGGCACCAGCGTCTGATGCGCATGACGCGCGGACGGGCTGCTTTGCCATTCGCCCTTTCTGGTCGGGTTCATCGGATAGCTCATGAACCCGTCCGGCCCCGGCACCACCGAAGACCAGCGATTATCGGCAGGCCGGTTCAGCCGCACCGTGGTGCCCAGCGTACCACCCGGCACCTCAAGCCCGCCGACGAGACAAGCCATGAGCGTGCGCGCCCAGACACATTCATAGCCGCCCCAGCCATTGCACACGGACTTGCCCAGCGAAATTGCCACCGGGCGAAACGGCATGGGTTTTCCATCTATTTCAATGGTCTCGCCCACATGGGCATGGTCGATATATTGCTGCGCGGTGTCGCGGATCACCCCGGCCTTCACATCACAGATCGCCGCCGCCCAGTCCGGGCTGTAGGGTTCAACATGCGCCACAAGATGGGCAAACGCCGGTTTGCAGGTGATGCCATCATGCGCCCATTCAACATCATCCGGCCCGACCTCAAGCCCGGACAGGGTGAATTCCCTCTCAAGCGCCGGATCGGTATCAGGTGTGTCAAACGCCACGGCACGCGCGGTTTTCAGATCCCAGATCAGCGGCTTGCGGCTGTCCGGGTCGCGCAGATAGAACCCGTTCGGAGCAATCAGATAGGGTGAGGATGTGCGCCGCTTCAGGAACGCGATGTCCAGCCGTTCGCGCGGAATTTCATGCAGCAGCACATGCAGCAGCGCGAACATGAACGCCGGGTCGGTCTTGGGCCGGATCGCCACCCACTGGGCCGAACAGGCCCCGGTGATCGACAGATGCGGCTCTATCTGGATGCGTTTCACACCGCGATCGCGCGCATCGGCGTGTCGTTTAACCCCGCAGACCCCGCCCGAAGCCTCGACATTGGCCCCGAACGACAGGATCAACTCGACCAGCGGCGTGTCCGGCGATACGGTAAAGGCGCGGTGCCACAACTCTCCGTAGAGGTGTTCAGAGTGATAGCATTTAACCCCCTGCCCGCTGCCAAAACTCATGTCGATCGGTCCCCAGGCCGACAGGAAGGCGGGGAATGTGCCCATATAGACGGTTGGCGTACCACCACCACCGAAACTGGCCGCCACGCGGGGAAAGCCGGAGGCGTCTTTCAACCCGTCGGCGCGCGCCTTGTTAAGCCTTTCGCAAATCGCCTCCAGCGCCACATCCCAACTTACCGGCTCGAATCCGGGATCTTCGCCACGTCCCTTTTTGGGGTTGGTACGCATCATCGGTGTCTGGATGCGGTGTGGATTGTTGGTTTTCTGAATAAGCCCGAAGGCCTTGACGCAAACCTTGCCGGCGGCGGGATGGATTTTTGCCGCTGAACCGTTTGGCCGGATCTGAAACGGCACCCCGTCTATTGTATCGACCTTGAGCAGGTCGGGACCAGCGACACATTGATAACAGTAAGATGATACGCTGTTGCGTAACGGGTTGCCCGGTTTGTTCATGGCTGGTGCCTTTCAGGACTCCCGGACTTTTGCCGCCTTTGCAACCAGTCTTTGCCGGGTCTTTTCCACATTGACGACGAACCGCTCGTGGCGGCCCTTGCAAATCGTGTCCAGGGAGTCGCTCGCGACCACGTCGAACACGACCTTGCGCCCGTCAATCTCGGCGATTGTCACCGTTACCTCGACCTCCATACCCAGCAGGGTTGGGGCCATATGGGTGATCGAGACCAGGGTCCCGACCGAATCCTCACCTTCGGGTGTCAATTCATAAATAAGGTCCCGGCAGGTGTGTTCGATGTCTCGGACGAGAGAAGGGGTCGCATAGACCCGGCAATCCTCGCCCATGAAATCTACGGTTCTGTCGCGATCAACCTTGGTTGATCTGGCTTGCGATACCCCGACTGTCAATTTGTCAAACATGCTGCACACTCTCTATTCACGTATTGCAGTACCTTATTACACCTTTTAACGCAATACCGAAGTTTATTCTGACAACCGGCTTTGATGATGACCTGCCCCCCGATGGCATCGATATGCCAAGGTGGATTTGGATTTCTGCGACCTGGCGATCAAAGTCTCTGGCGGATACGCGTTGACCAAGCAATTTCACACAATGCATTCGTCGCCCGGAAGTGGATTGCATGCAATCCATGAAAGGGTGGTTTCGACGCGGCTTCGGCGGTGGTATCCGGTTAGCTGCCGCCACAATGCGCGGCCCAGATACCTTGAGGAACGGACCGCTTCGTTTCGGGCCCTTGCCCCGGGCGTATCAGGCTTCCAGAGCTTGGCGTTCTTGCGCGGTGGAATAACGGCATGAGCCTTCCGAGCAGCAATCGCATCGTGGCATTTACGCGTGCCCGATGCGAATCAACCATATCCTCACGGATAACGGCAAGGAGTTCACCGATCGCCTGTTCGACCTGCGCAAACGGGCTGCAAAGCCACCACTTCAACAGTCGCGAAGATCTCGAGCAGACCCTGATGCGCTATGTGCAGATCTACAACACGCAACCCCCGCAATCAGCTCTGAAGGCCAGGACGCCGGTGCAAGAAATGAAAGAATGGTACAGTCTAAAACCAGAATTGTTCAGGAAAAGACCTTACTACCCGGCGGGATGTGACAGTTAACTGCATAACCAAAACCGCGCACGGTACGGATTTGATCTTTACCTTTTGTTACGGCCAAGGCCTGTCGAATACGACCAATGTGAACATCAACGGTCCGGGTTTCCAATTCAGCCGAGATACCCCAAACAAGATCAAGCAATTGTTCGCGTGAGAATACCCGCTCGGGGCTTTGCATCATGGTGACAAGCAGGCGAAATTCGATTGGGCCCAAATCTATCGCCACGCCTTCGCTCACCACCTTGTGTTTTTCCAGATCAACCTCAATCACACCTACAATTAGTTTGTGATCCACAATGCTTGCCATAGGGCGGCGCAGGGCGCTGCGGATGCGGGCGATCAGTTCTTTGATTGAATAGGGTTTGGTAATGTAGTCATCGGCACCGATGTCGAGACCCCGGATTTTATCACGTTCTTCCGAGCGGGCGGTCAGCAAGATAACCGGAATTTCACGGGTTTGCGGGTTGCGCCGCAACCGGCGACATATTTCAACGCCCGACAAATTTGGTAGCATCCAGTCCAGCAGTATAAGGTCCGGCGGATCCTCATATGCGGCCTGCAAACCTTCTTCACCGTCCATCTCGACCTGCACTTCAAAACCCGTTTGGTGCAGGTTAAAGCGTAAAATCTCGACCTGTGACGGCTCGTCTTCTATAACCAGAATTCTTGGGGCGATGACGCTCATCTTGTATCCGTTCGGGGATTGGCAGGTTGAGTTTGATCGATTTCCACAGGCTTGACCATTGGCTAAACCGACGCTTTCAAATCTTCGCCCGTGGCAATCTGGTGCACATAGCGGGCAATGTTGCAAATGTGGTCGCCGATGCGTTCAAAATTGCGCGAAATCAGCGTGATGTGGATCAGGCATTCTGCATTTTCTGGTAATCTTGAAAGTGTTTCAATAACGCTCGAGATAAGCTGCTTGTTCAACGCATCAACCTCTTCATCGCGCTTGCGAACCTTGGCCGCCAGTTCGATATCACCGTCAACATAGGCGCGTAAAACATCTGCAAGCATCGCTTGAACAACCGCGCTCATCGCCCCGATCATATCCAGCGCCGCAGCGCCTTGCACGATATGCGCCCGTTTGGCGGTGGATTTGGCATGGTCGCCAATGCGCTCTAACTCACCCGCGATGTTGATCGGCACAAGGGTTTGGCGCAGGTCAAGTGCCATCGGTTGCCGACGAATGATCAGGATTTCAGCCCGGTCATGTATGTCCTTGTTCAAGCCGTTTACGATACGGTCATAGGTCTTGATCCGCTCGACTTCGGCGGCGTCAAAAGTTGCCAGAACGGCTGTGGCATCGTTAAGCTGAAGGCCGACAAGCCCCCCCATTTCAACAATACTCGTTTTGATTTTATCGAGGTTCTTGTCGAACTTTGTGACTATATGTTCGTGTTCCATAGTGCGATCCTAACCAATACGTCCGGTGATATAGTTTTGCGTGCGCTCATCCGCAGGAGTGGTAAATACGGTTTTGGTGTCGCCAAATTCAACCAGCGTGCCAAGGTGGAAAAACGCGGTGCGTTGTGAAATCCGCGCGGCCTGTTGCATCGAATGGGTCACGATGACGATGGTATAATCCTTGCGCAGATTATCAATCAATTCCTCGACCACAGCCGTCGCAATCGGGTCCAGCGCCGAGCATGGCTCGTCCATCAGGATCACCTTGGGTTCCACCGCAATGGCCCGCGCAATGCACAGGCGTTGCTGCTGCCCCCCCGACAGGCTGTTGCCGGGCTGATTAAGGCGATCTGCAACCTCGCTCCAGAGGCCGGCACTTTTCAGGCTCCACTCTACACGGTCCTGTAGCTCGGTTTTGGAGGATGTTAGTTTATGGATTTTCAAACCATAGGCGACGTTCTCGAAGATTGATTTCGGGAACGGATTGGGTTTTTGAAACACCATGCCCACCTGCGCGCGCAAGGCAACAACATCGACAGAGGGGCTATAAATATCCTGCCCGGCAATTTTCAAGTCCCCCTCTATACGGCAAATCGGAATCAGATCGTTCATGCGGTTGATCGCCCGCAGAAACGTTGATTTGCCACAGCCCGAGGGACCGATCAGGGCGGTCACCTTGTTCGGTAATATGTCCAGATCGACATCAAAGATTGCTTGTGCGGCGCCATAAAATATATTGACATTGCGCGCTGTGATAATTGGATCAGCCATGTTCAGAACCTTGTTTCAAGTTTGCGGCGCAGCAGGATGGCGATCAGATTCATCAGGATCAAAAAGATCAAAAGAACGATGATGGCGGCGGCGGTTTTTTCGGTGAATGCGCGCTCGGGGCTATCGGCCCACAAGAAAATTTGCACGGGCAGGGCGGTTGCAGGTTCCAGTATCGAATCCGGAATGTCGACGATAAAGGCCACCATGCCGATCATCAGCAAAGGCGCTGTTTCACCCAAGGCCTGCGCCATGCCGATGATGGCGCCGGTCAACATGCCGGGCAGGGCCACGGGGAAAACGTGGTGAAACACCGCCTGAACCGGACTCGCGCCCAAGGCAAGCGCGCCTTCCCTGAAGGACGGTGGCACCGACTGCAAGGATGCCCGTGCCGCGATGATCATCGTTGGCAACGTCATCAGTGCCAGCACCATGCCCCCGACCAGCGGCGAGGATCGCGGCAGGCCCATATAGCCCAGAAAGATCGACAGGCCCAACAGTCCAAACACAATAGAGGGCACCGCGGCCAGATTGTTGATATTCACCTCGATAAGGTCGGACAGACGGTTGGCAGGCGCAAATTCCTCTAGGTAAATCGCAGCCCCGATGCCAATCGGAAAGGCCAGCGCAAAGCAAACCGCCAATGAATAGGCCGAGCCGACCAGCGCGCTGAGGATGCCGGCAATTTCAGGCTCGCGGCTGTCACCATTTGTAAGGAACATCCAGTTGGCAATGCGCTGGATATTGCCACTACTTTGCAAAACGTCCACCCATGCAATCTGGGCGTCACTTATGCGCCGCTGACGCTCGGGCAGGCTGACATCAACCTTGCCACGAATATAAAGATCAAGATCATCCGACGCCGTGACCCACAAGGTTTGCGTGGTGCCCAACAGCTCAGGGTTTTCCTTAACCATCCGAGCAATCTCGAAACTCGCCTCGGGGCTGGCCAGATTATACAGGCGCTTTTTGTCTTTGCGGTCAGTCACATCCGGAAACATGTTGCGCAGGCTGGATTTCACCAAACCGCCATAGCTGGCACTTGCCGGATCCGCAGGGTCAATGTTTTCAACGCTCAAGTCCACAACCAATGCGATCTGCGTTTGGCGAATGACGCCAGATGCATCGCGCAGAATCGAGCCGACCATGAACAACAAAAACAACAGTGAAATGGCAATGGCACCGCGCCCTGTCCATTGAAAACGCCGCTCTGCACGGTGGCGCCTGATCAGGTTGAAACCCGCCTTTTTGGTGAAATCAATCATAGTTTTCCTGATATTTCCGCACGATGTGCAAGGCGACGACGTTGATGCAAAGGGTGATAACGAACAGGAACAACCCAAGCGCAAAGGCCGACAGGGTTTTGGCGCTGTCAAATTCCTGATCTCCGGTCAAAAGGGCGACGATCTGCACGGTGATTGTTGTGACCGCATCCAGAGGATTTAGAGACAGTTTCGCGGCCAGACCGGCGGCCATCAAAACAATCATGGTTTCGCCAATCGCACGCGAGGCTGCCAGCAAAAGTGCCCCTGAAATACCGGGCAAAGCGGCGGGGAAAACAACTCTTCGGATGGTCTCGGACTGTGTCGCGCCCAAACCGAATGAGGCATCTCGTAAAGATTGTGGAACCGAGTTCATCACATCATCCGACAGGGACGAAATCAGCGGCACTATCATGATACCCATGACAATCCCGGCCGCCAGAGCGCTTTCCGAGGCGATTTGCAGCCCGAACTGCCCGCCTGTCATGCGGATGAAGGGGGCCAGCGTCAGGGCGGCAAAAAAGCCGTAAACCACGGTTGGAATGCCTGCCAGAATTTCCAGCCCCGGTTTGATCCAGACCCGAGCCGGTTTCGAGGCATATTCCGATAGATAAACCGCCGAGGTTAAACCAAGCGGTGTGGCCACCAGCATGGCAATCGCCGAGATCAGCAAGGTGCCGTTGATCAAAGGCAAGACGCCAAAAGCGCCGCCGGATCCAACCTGACCTTCGCGGATCGCGGTTTGCGGACTCCATTCCAGACCGAACAGGAAATCCGTAATCGGGACCTTGCCAAAGAACTGGATCGTCTCGAATATCAGCGAAAGCACGATGCCGATTGTCACAATGATGGCAACGCCGGCAAAGGTGGCAAGGATGGATACAACAATACGGTCCCCCCACATGGGGCGGACCGGTGTCGAGATGTTGATGGAATTGGCAACCATTGGTTTGAACTTTCAAACACCTGAAAAAAGCGCTCTGGGCTGACATATGCCAACCCAGAGCATTGATTTATTACATATCAAGCGGGGCAAGCCCGTTGATTTTAGCGGCCCAGCTTTCGCGTTCGGCAGCAGACAGCGGGATCAACCCTTTGTCAGCCAGATAACCTTCGTCACCCCAAGTGTCCTCGGCGGTGAATTCAGCCAGAAATTCCTCAATCCCCGGAACCATGCCGACATGCGCCTTCTTCACATAGAAAAACAGCGAACGTGCGATGAGGTAATTCCCCGCAGCAATTTCCTCGAATTCAGCAGGGACACCGTTCACGATCGACCCTTGAACAACATCGCTATTTTGCTCAAGAAAGCTGTAGCCAAAGATACCGATTGCGGCTGGGTTTGCCTGAAGTTTCTGAACGATCAGATTGTCGTTTTCGCCAGCTTCAATATAGGCGCCATCCTCGCGCAACGTGTGGCACAGGGATTTGTAGGCAGGTTTATCTTCCTTTTTCAGCGCCTTGATCCAGTCAAATGTCTTGCAACCACCCTCCATTGCCAGTTCGGCAAAAGCATCGCGTGTGCCGGATGTGGGCGGCGGGCCAAGCACTTCGATTTTCACGGCTGGCAGATCAGGGTTCACCTGATCCCAAGTCTTGTATGGGTTCGGCTGCGTGGTGCCATCACCGGCTGGAACATCCTTGGCCAGCGCCAAGAAAATGTCGCGCAACGTCAGGTTCATTTGGGTGGCTTTGGTCGAGTTCGCCAGAACAATCCCGTCAAATCCAATCGTTGCCTCAACAATTTCGGTCACACCGTTTGAGGCACAAAGCTCAACCTCGCTTGATTTTATCCGGCGTGACGCATTGGTGATGTCAGGGAATTTCTCGCCAACACCAGCACAAAACAGTTTCAACCCGCCGCCCGATCCGGTGCTTTCAACAATCGGTGTTTTGAAATCGGTTGATTTGCCAAAGCGTTCGGCAACTGTTGTTGAAAATGGAAATACCGTGGAAGACCCCACAATGTTAATTTGGTCACGGGCCATTGCGGGGGCCGTGATGAGCAACAGCGCTGTGGCGGTTGTCAGAGTAGAGCGAAAAGACATTCATCGTCTCCTGTTAAGAAAAGCGCCCCAGATTGGGCGCCGCCTGTATCAAACAGGAACGATTCAGCTTTATGACGGTTGGGTAACAGTTTTATGACGGGTTGATTTTTTCATCCAAAGCCAATGGCAGGTAAATAGTGAAGGTTGATCCCTGCCCCACCGTGCTTTCGATCACCAGCTCACCGCGATGGCGCACCAGAATGTGTTTCACAATCGCCAGCCCCAAACCGGTGCCCCCCATATTGCGCGATCGGCTTTTGTCGACACGGTAGAACCTTTGGGTCAGAAAAGGGATTTCCTTGGCCGCAATCCCTTCGCCATCATCTTTGATTGAAACTGAAATAGCATCACACCCTAACGGGTTTTCGCCGTGATCAACACATGCCACCATATGGATATGGCCATTTTGGCGGCTATAGTGGATCGCGTTCTCAAGCAGGTTGATCAGCACCCGCAGCAGATCATCCTGTCGGCCCATAATGGCGGGCAAAATACCGTTAATTTCAACAGTCAGGGTTTTGTTCCATTTCTCGGCAACGGGTAAAGTTGCTTCAACCGCCTGCTCAATAACCGGCCGCATTTCCACCTTGTTCTTAAGGTCACGTCGCTTTTTTGCCTCGACCTGCGACAGTGACAATAGATCAGAAACCAGATTGGTCATGCGCGTCACTTCTTTTGCCATCAACCCCAGAAACCGTTCGCGTACGGCAACATCTTCGATTGCGGGTCCTTGCAGGGTTTCGACAAAGCCTGAAATCGCTGTCAAAGGCGACCGTATTTCGTGACTGACATTCGCGACAAACCCAATCCGCATCGCCTTGAGGTCATTAGACAAAGAGCGGTCCTCGAATGTCATCAACAGCACAGGCGACTCCACTCCGTCTATCGCCCCGATATTCTTTATCGTAATGTTGTAATCTGAACGATAGCCCGCTTTGGGTTTCACCTTGGCTGTGGTCGTTTTCCCGTCATCCAGCGTGCTTAGCAGCAATGGTTCCAGACCAGTAATGCGCGACAGAAAGCTGTCAAATCCCCCCGTATCCTTCAAATCTGTAAAGGCCTGTTCAGCAAGACTGTTCAGCGCAAGAACCTGCAGGTTTACATTCACTGCAATTACAGGAACTGCCAAGCCTTCAATGATTTTTCCAACCGTATTCATTTGCCTCTCCATGATACCTTTTAATGGCGTTGTTGTGGGTATTGATGGGCTTTGTTGCACAAATCGGCCTGAGGCCGGACTTATCCTACGGTAACAGTTTCGGGTACCCTACCTTGAATTCTGGAGAACCCCGCTAAGCCCTTGAAAAGAACGGTGAGCCGTGTTGGGGACGGCGGCACCCACATTGGCTACATTTCGCCGATTTTGCTTAGCCGTAAAAGGGTCTAAATCGGTCTATCTTGACTTAAGAGCGCCCAAAGCAACATATTTTTCAATTGGTTGGGTGGATGGTGGGCGACCCTGGAATCGAACCAGGCGTGCGTCTCCGCGAGGGAGTTACAGTCCCCTGCCACACCTTGCGGCCTGTCGCCCAACATAAGGCGCGCATTGCGCCTGACGTGAAGGCGTGATTACTAGCGCGTCTATGGGGCGTCAACCGCAAATGTCGCCCCAATTGACAAGCGACATCGTAGAAACATTGGCGGACAAACGACATGAAGAAACCCAAATGGGTGGTGGAAAAGGAACAGGCGCGCAAATCGGGTGGGGCGGATACCGTCTGGCTGTTTGGGCTGCATGCGGTGCGTGATGCGCTTGCCAATCCCAAACGCAAGAAACTGCGGCTGATCGTGACGCGAAACGCTCAGAATCGGCTTGAAGACGCAATTGCCGAGGCTGGAATCACCCCGGAAATGTGTGAACCGCGCGGGTTTTCAGCGCCAATTGACCCAGGGTCTGTGCATCAGGGTGCCGCCCTTGAGGTGGCGCCGTTGCAATGGGGTGGATTGGCCGAGAATTGTATCGGTGCCAAAGTGCCACGGGTGATGTTGCTGGACCGGGTGACAGACCCCCACAACGTTGGCGCGATCCTGCGCTCTGCCGAAGTCCTTGGGGCCAGTGCAGTGATTGGCACGCGCCACCACTCGGCCCCGGAAACCGGCGCATTGGCCAAGTCCGCCAGTGGTGCGTTGGAACGTCAGCCGTATCTGCGGGTGCGCAATCTGGCCGAAGCCATTGTCGAATTGCAGCGTATGGGGTTCTATGTTCTGGGCTTGGACGGAGAGGCCGAGGTGACAATCGAAACCGCAATGCACGGGCGGCGCAGTGATCCGGTGGCCTTGGTTCTGGGGGCCGAAGGGCCAGGATTGCGCCAAAAGACCCGCGACACGGTGGACCAATTGGTTCGTATTGATGCAGGGGGCGAATTCGGCTCGCTCAATGTCTCAAACGCGGCCGCCATCGCGCTTTATGCGTCCAAACCATAGCAGTTTGACCAAAAAAGGCATGTGGCCGAAGCCGTTGTTGCAGTGTTGTCGGTAACTTCCTGTCACATAGGTGCGATTTCGCGCCAGATTCCATTGCCCAGGGCTTTGCAAGGGCGCTTTCTCGGGGCATTCTGACATGGCTTTCAGATATGGACGTTATCATGCCCATCCACCGATTGTTTCTTACTGGTTTACTTGCCTGGCTTTTGGCTTTGCCTCTTGCTGTGCGGGCCGACACGCCGATTTTCTATACCGGTGGGGCCAGCGCGATCAATGGCTATGACACAGTTGCCTATTTCACCATGGGCGAATCGGTCAAAGGCAAAGAGAATATCGCCGTGATGTGGAAAGGCGTGATCTGGCGGTTTGCCAGTCAGTCCAACCGCGAAAAATTCGAAGCCAACCCAAGGGCGTTTGCACCGCAATATGGTGGGTATTGCGCTTACGAAGTATCCAACGGTAACCGCGTCCCTTCGGAACCCAAAGCCTGGGTTATATCAGATGGAAAGCTGTATCTGATCCGCACCATTTTTTCCCGTGCGCTGTGGCAATTGGATGCTGCCGGACATATCGAACGGGCCAATGCCAATTGGCCGGACGTATTGGATGAATGATACTGCGATTTGACGCAAATTGCAGACAGTTTTCACAAAACCGCGAGGCGGGGTTTCTTTCGCCGGATATGCGCCCAGATGTCATAAAGGCGCAAGCGGAACCTCCTGCGCCAAACTACTGTCCCTCGTTCCATACTTCGCGCCCAGGGGTCTGTCCCTTGGGCGTTTTTTGTTGGCAGTAATCCCAGGCTGAATTAAGACCTTTGGTATGGACACATATACCGACAGTTTTCTCAAGGATATCCTGACCACAACCAAGGTGATTGCCATTGTTGGGGTGTCGCTGAATTCGGTCCGCCCCAGCTATTATGTCGCGCGGTATCTGGGGCTAAGGGGGTTCAAAGTGATCCCGGTCAATCCCGGCCATGCGGGCAAAACGCTGTTTGGTGAAACGGTGCGCGCCTCACTGGGCGAAATCAATGAGCCGGTGGATATGATCGACATCTTTCGCCGCCCCGAGGCAGTTCCGGCTATCGTGGACGAAGCGCTTGCCCAGTTCAAAGGCCTGCGCACGATCTGGATGCAAATTGGCGTTTCACACCCCGGGGCCGCCGCCACTGCACAGGCGCAGGGCATCGCAGTGGTGCAGAACCGCTGTCCCAAGATCGAATTTCAGCGCCTGTTTGGTGAGTTGCGTATGGGCGGGTTCAATACCGGGATTATTTCTTCGAAATTATAGGTCGGGCGGCTTTCTCGGAAATACCGCTGGTGCCTTGTCGCCGCTCAAGCTCTGCCAGAACAGCACCCAGCGTCACATCGCGCGCTGCCAGCATTACCAACAGATGATACAACACATCCGCCGCCTCGCGGGTCAGGGCCGCACGGTCGCCTTTGACGGCTTCGATGATTGCCTCAATCGCTTCTTCACCAAATTTTTCGGCGCATTTTTCCGGGCCTTTGGCCAGTAATTTCGCGGTCCAGCTGGAATCCGGATCGCCGGATTTGCGGGCCTGAATGGTCGCTGCCAGGTCGTCCAGAACACTCATGTCAGCCTCATTGGTATACCCGCCGCCGCCATATGCTGTTTCGCCTCACCAATGGTGAAATCGCCGAAGTGAAAGATCGAGGCGGCCAGAACGGCGCTGGCCCCGCCTTTGGTCACGCCCTGGACCAGATGATCAAGTGTGCCAACCCCGCCGCTGGCAATCACCGGCACAGCGACCGCATCCGACACGGCCCGCGTCAGGGCAATGTTAAAGCCCGACCGCGTGCCGTCACGATCCATTGAGGTCAACAATATCTCGCCCGCGCCTTTGGCCACCACAGTGCGGGCAAACTCAATCGCGTCGATGCCGGTGGGTTTGCGTCCGCCGTGGGTAAAAACCTCCCATTTGCCGGGAGATACGGTTTTGGCGTCAATGGCAACGACGATGCATTGGCTGCCAAACTGGTCCGCCGCCTCTGCCACCACATCCGGGCGGGCAACGGCGGCGGACATAAAGCTGACCTTGTCGGCCCCGGCCATCAACAGATTGCGCACGTCCTGCACCTCGCGTACGCCACCACCAACGGTCAGGGGGATGTAACATTGTTCGGCGGTGCGGCTGACCACATCAAACATGGTGCCACGGTTTTCATGGGTGGCGTTGATGTCCAGAAAGCACAATTCATCCGCGCCGGCCGCATCGTAAGCCCGTGCAGCATCCACCGGGTCACCAGCATCCACCAGATCGACAAAGTTCACGCCTTTGACCACGCGGCCATCAGCGACGTCCAGACAAGGGATGATGCGGGTTTTCAACATAGGTGCGTCATAAATCGCCTGCCGTCCGGTGACAATGGGGGTTTGTTACGTCAACAAATTGAACAGTCCAAGAACCACCATATAGCGCAGGGTTTTTGACAGGCCTACCAGAATCAGGAAAGGCAGGAACCGCATCCGCATCACCCCGGCCACCACAGTGATCGGATCGCCGATTATTGGCACCCACGCCAATAACACAACCCCCTGGCCCCAACGGGAAAACCAATCCTGCCCTCGGGCCAGCGCAGTATCGGACACCGGGAACCATCTTCGGCCCTGAAACCGGGCTACCCCCCGGCCCATCGCGTAATTCACAACTGACCCAAGGGTATTGCCAACACTCGCCACCGCCAACAACGTCAGGTCCGAGTGTTGTGAAAGCGCGCGCATTGCCAGCAACCCGGCCTCTGATCCCCCCGGCAACAGGGTGGCGGCGCTGAACGCCAGCAGGAACAGGCCGGTCAACGTTGAAATCGGATTACCCCTTAAGTAAGGTCAAAGCCTCGCCCAGATCAATCGCGCCGTCGTACAGCGCGCGCCCAGAAATCGCCCCGTTCAGACCGGCGCCGCAATCGCGCAACGCCCGCAGATCATCCAACGAACTGACCCCGCCCGAGGCAATGACCGGAATTGAAACCGCCCGGGCAAGTGCCGCTGTGGCCTCCACATTCGGGCCTGACATGGCCCCATCGCGATTGATATCGGTATAGATGATCGCCGCCACGCCCGCGTCTTCGAACGATCTTGCCAGATCGGTCACCTTGACGTTGGTTTCGGTGGCCCAGCCTTTGGTCGCCACCAACCCGTCGCGGGCATCAATCCCCACAGCCACTTGTCCGGGGAATTCCCGCGCCGCCTCGCGCACAAGGTCGGGGTTTTCCACCGCAACCGTGCCCAGGATCACCCGCGCCAGGCCTTTGTCGATCCAGGCGGCAATTGTTGCCATGTCGCGAATGCCACCCCCCAGTTGGGTTGGCACATCGCAGGCCTTCAGGATCGCCTCGACCGGTTCGGCATTCACCGGTTCCCCGGCGAACGCGCCGTTCAGGTCCACCAGATGCAACCATTCACAGCCCGCGGCCACAAAGGCGCGTGCCTGCGCGGTCGGGTCTTCGTTAAAGACGGTGGCCTTGTCCATTGCACCGCGCAGCAATCGCACGGCCTGGCCGTCTTTGAGATCAATGGCAGGATACAGGATCATATTGGGGTGCTTTCGATAAAGGTCTTGGTATCGGCGGGATATGGCACAAGACAGGCGACAATTGCAACGCGACCGCAGGTCAGGCTTGAAACCGATGGTCAAATCACGCCACAGTGAACAGGTAGAGGGAGAAAACAGATGAAACATATTATTCTCAGCGCCGCATTGGGTCTTGGAATGGGCCTTGGAGTCACTGGCATGGCGCTGGCCGATCCGGTTGGCGGCACCTGGAAAACCGCGCCCGGCGATACCGGCGGGTATCTGCATGTGGCCATCGGCTCTTGCGGTGCCAAGCTTTGCGGCACTATCAGGGCGGCCTTTGACAAGGCGGGTGTGCAGGATGCCAACTATGAGCATCTGGGCAAGAAAATTATCTGGGATATGAATGTCGACGGCGAAGGTTCTTACAGTGGCGGCAAAATCTGGGCGCCGGATGTTGACAAGACCTATAAATCCAAAATGGCCCTCAACGGGTCCACGTTGGAGGTCAAAGGCTGTGTCGCCGGTGGGTTGATTTGCCGGGGCCAGGACTGGCAGCGGGTAAACTGACCTTAAACCAGGCACCTTAAATCATGGGCGCAGGCCCAGAATTTCACGGGCCTGAGCCGGGCTGGCCACCGGGCGATTGTTCTGATCGCAGACATCAACCGCACGCCGCACCAATGCGGCGTTGGACGGCGCAAGGGTGGTGCGATCCAGCCTGATGTTGTCTTCCAGACCGGTGCGGATGTGCCCCCCTGCCGCCACGGCCCATTTGTTCAAGACGATCTGATTGGCACCAATCCCCGCCGCACACCAGGGTGCTTCGGGGAACAGGCGCTTGACCGTTTTCACATAAAAATCAAACACCTCGCGGTCGGCTGGCATGGCGTTTTTCACGCCCATCACAAATTGCACATAGGGCGTGTCGATGATTCGCGCTTCGGCATGCATTTTGGCGGCCATGAAAATGTGGCTCAGGTCAAACGCCTCGACTTCTGGTTTCACATCGTTTGTGCGCATCTCGCTGGCCAGCCAATCCACCAGTTCGGGCGGGTTTTCATAAACCCGGGTGGGGAAATTGTTGGACCCGACCGACAGGCTGGCCATGTCGGGCCGTAGCCCCAACATGCCACCGCGTTCTTTGCCCGCCCCGGAACGGCCCCCGGTCGACAGTTGGATGATCATGCCGGGGCAATGTTTCTCAACACCCTCTTTTAGGCGGGCGAACTTTTCCGGATCGGAACTTGGGCTTTGATCATCGTTGCGCACATGAGCATGGCAGATGGTGGCCCCGGCCTCATATGCTTCCTGGGTGCTTTCCACCTGTTCGGGAACGCTTATCGGCACCGCAGGATTGTCAGCCTTGGTCGGAACCGAACCGGTAATGGCGACGCAGATGATGCAGGGCTGGGACATCACAGGCGCGCCTCGATTGCATCCCAGATTTTCGCGGCAATATTCACCCCGTCAAAACGTTCCAACTCCTGAATTCCGGTGGGTGAGGTTATGTTGATTTCAGTCAGATAATCACCAATCACGTCGATGCCGACAAACACCTGCCCCTTTTCGCGCAGCAATGGGCCGATTGCCTCGCAAATTTCATGGTCGCGTTTGGTCAACCCGACCTTTTCAGGCCGCCCGCCGACGTGCATGTTCGAACGCACCTCGCCTTTGGCCGGAACCCGGTTGATTGCCCCAACCGCCACACCATCCACCAAAATCACCCGCTTGTCACCGGCCGAAACATCGGGCAGGAATTGCTGGACGATCAAAGGCTCGCGTGAAAACCCGGTGAAAAGTTCGTGCAACGAGGTCAGGTTGCGGTCGTTGCGGTCCAGCCGGAAAACACCGGCCCCGCCGTTGCCATAAAGCGGCTTCAGGATCACGTCGCCGTATTTTTCCTTGAACGCTTTGATGGTGTCCAGATCGCGGGCAATGGTGGTTGGTGGCGTCAGGTCCTGGAAATCCAGCACCAACAGCTTTTCAGGGTAATTGCGCACCCAGAACGGGTCATTCACCACCAAAGTCTGACCTGCCAGACGATCCAGAATATGGGTTGCAGTGATATAACTCATGTCAAACGGCGGGTCCTGACGTAGCCAGACCACATCAAAATCGCTCAGATCAACTTCGCGCAACTGCCCCAGGATCGCCGGATCTCCCGCCACCCTTTGCACTTGCATATCCTGTCCGCGCGCCGTGACCCGCCCTTCCTGAAAGGCCAGCTGATCCGGTCCATAGAAGAACAGGTCATGACCGCGCGATTGCGCCTCTTCCGCCAGGCGGAAACTGCTGTCGGCATCTATGTCCACGTCCCCGATCGGGTCCATCTGAAAGGCGATCTTCATGTCCCAGGCTCCTGTGTGATACCTGTTACATGACCCAGAGGCCCAGTGGATTCAATGGCGGATTCAATGGAGGTTAGTGGGGATCACCCATGCCCAAATGCGTTTTCGATGATTTCAAAGGCACCGGTATGATCCACCAACGCCACATCAAAGCGAACATTGGTCAATTGCCCGTCCGGTTCGCCAGCCAAAAACTGCGAGGCCGAGGCATAGATGCGGGCCATTTGCCGGGCGCCCAGACGTTCGGCGGCGCGGGCAATTGACCGGCTTTTCTTGACTTCGACAAAAACCAATCCATTGGCATCGCGGGTAATCAGATCAATTTCGCCTGCATCCCCGCGCCAGCGCCGCCGCGCCACGGCGAATCCACGACGTTCATAATCCTGGGCAATCCGCTGTTCGGCAGACAACCCGCCGTAATACCCCATCTGGCGTTGCGCCCGAACTGCGTTCATTTCACATCCTTCCCAAGTTTTAGCGCCATCTGATACACTGTTCGTCGTTTTACACCGTGCATTTCCGACACCACATCAGCCGCATCCTTGAGCGACATTTCTTTCAGCGCATCCCTAAGGTCCGATTCTATGTCAGACCTCTTAACAATCGGCGAACGGGTTCGGTCAACCAGCAAAACAACCTCGCCTTTGATGGATTTTCCGGCCAGTTCCTGCGCTAATTCTGCCAGAGTACCACGTCTGACCTGTTCGAACTTCTTGGTTATTTCGCGACACATGGCAGCCGGTCGATCCGGGCCCAGAACCTCTGCCATATCGGTCAGGCAGGCGGCCACCCGTTTGGGGGATTCGTAAAACACCAATGTTCCCGGTATGTTACCCAGGCATTCCAGCCGGGCTTTGCGCGCACCACGGGCATTTGGCAGAAAGCCGGCGAAAAAGAACGCGTCGGTGGGCAGCCCGGCCAGCGTCAGCGCCGCCAGAACCGCCGAAGGGCCGGGGGCAACTGTAACCAGATGCCCCGCATCCGCCGCCGCCCGCCCAAGATCATAACCCGGATCAGCGATAAGCGGCATGCCCGCCTCTGAGGCGTAGGCAACCGATTCCCCCTGTGCCAGGGCGCCCAGCAAACGTTCCCGTGCGCTTTCAGGGCTGTGATCATGGTAGGAGAGTATCCGCCGACCGGCCAAGGGCACCGCGTGGATATCCATCAGGCGACGCAAACTGCGGGTATCTTCGGCCGCGATCATATCTGCCGAGGCCAACACATCCAATGCCCGCAAGGTAATGTCACGCGCCGTACCTATCGGTGTCGCGACAAAGTAAAGCCCGGGGGGCAATTTGACCATTTGATGATTCAATGCTGGACCCGCCTTTCGGGACGTTTATGATCGCTGATATTACAAACCACCGGCATCTGCGCCGGGTAAGGGAGTTTCTATTACATGATTGGCTTTTTTGAACCAACCCGCAAGGCAGTCCTGCTGCTCTTGTCGCTGAGTGCCGCTATTTTCCTGAGTGCATGTGACGTCGGTGGTATCGGCGGCGGTGGACCATCCATCAACCTGTCAAAACCGGTGCCTATCGCCCTTTTGGTACCTAAGGGGTCGGGCCAGGCCGGGGATGCAACCCTGGCGCAAAGTCTTGAAAATGCAGCAAGATTGGCGATAGCCGATCTGGGCGGCGTGAAAATTGATCTGCGGGTTTACGACACGGCAGGTGACCCGGCCACCGCCGCCGCCAAAGCCGTTGAAGCGGTTCAGGACGGTGCCAAGATCATTCTGGGGCCGGTCTATGCCCAATCGGCCAATGCCGTAGGTCTGGCTGTCAAAGGCCGGGGTATCAATGTGTTGTCGTTTTCTAACAACACCGCCATTGCCGGGGGCAATGTATTTGTGCTTGGGCCGACCTTCTCAAATACCGCCAACCGGCTGATGAAATATGCCGCTGCGCAGGGCAAACGTACGGTTATGGTGGTGCATGCCAATGATGCCGCCGGTAATCTGGGGCGTGATTCCATCATTCAGGCGGCGGGCGGTACGGCTGCCAGCATATCCGGTTCGGTTATCTTTGAGCGGTCCCAGCAAGGCGTGATTTCCTCGGTCCAGCAAATTCGCGATCAGGTGCGCGCCACCAATTCCGATGCGCTGTTCCTGGCCGCCACCACATCCGGGGCCTTGCCGTTGCTGACCCAATTGCTGCCCGAGTCCGGGGTAGACCCCGAAGTCATCCAGTACATCGGCCTGAACCGCTGGGACATTCCGGCGCAAACGCTGGGCCTGCCCGGGGTTCAGGGTGGGTGGTTTGCCATACCCGACCCGGTTGTGGCCGGGCAGTTCCGCGCCCGGTATCAGGCGGCTTATGGTGGTGCTCCGCATCCCATCGGCGGGTTGGCTTATGATGGTATTGCCGCCATTGGCGCATTGGTCGGGGCCGGCAAGTCCGACGCTCTGACCGGCGCGGCCTTGACCCAAGGCGCGGGTTTCCAGGGTGTCGGCGGCATTTTCCGATTGCTGCCCAACGGAACCAACCAACGCGGTCTGGCGGTCGCCACGGTTCAGAATCGCCAGGTGGTTGTGATTGATCCCGCACCTAAAAGCTTCTCTGGTGCCGGGTTCTGATCCGACCGGCATGGGCGGGTTGAGTCCTGCGGGACCAGAGGTCGGGGCAATCGACGACGAGTTGATCTGCCCGGCTCTGGAGGTTTTCGACGCTGTGCTTGTGCGCCAAAAGATTGCCGCCGAGACCAAAGGCATCACCGACAACACCACCTTGCGGGCAGCGAGCGTGCGCATTCTGGCCGAGGCCAACAAAGCCGGGCGCGCCGCCATTGCCAATTCCTTTGAGATCTCTCCGTTTGCGGCGCGTGCCTTGACCCGCTCTTACACGTATTTGACGGACGGGCTTGTCACCACGGCGCTTTATGTGGCGGACACCCTGCTGCATCCGCTGGCCAATCCAACATCCGGCGAACACATCGCGGTGATTGCCGTCGGCGGTTATGGCCGGCGCGAAATGGCGCCGTTTTCGGATGTTGATCTGTTATTCCTCACCCCTTACAAGCTGACCGCCTGGGGCGAGAGTGTGATTGAATCGATGCTGTATATCCTGTGGGATTTAAAGCTGAAGGTCGGTCACGCCAGCCGCACCATCCGGGAATGCATCCGTTTGGGGCAGGATGATTTCACCATTCGGACCGCCATGCTGGAGCATCATTTTCTGGCCGGCGACGCAGAGTTGGCGGCCGAGTTGGACCAGACCCTGAAGACTGATCTTTTTGCCAATACCGGCCGTGAATTTGTTGAGGCCAAGCTGGCCGAGCGCGCAGCGCGTCACAAAAAGCAAGGCCTGCGGTATATGGTCGAACCGAACGTCAAAGAAGGCAAAGGCGGTTTGCGTGATCTGCAATCGCTGTTCTGGATCGCCAAATACGTCCACGGCGTGCAGGACACCGGCGAGTTGGTCAATCTGGGGGTATTTCGCCCGGAAGAATTTGAACGCTTCACCAAGGCCGAGGCATTCCTGTGGGCCACCCGGTCGCATCTGCACCTGATCACCGGGCGCGCCAGCGAGGTTCTGAGTTTCGACATGCAGGCCGAGGTGGCCGAACGCATGGGATACCGTGACCGGGCCGGGCGGCGCGGGGTCGAGGTTTTCATGCAGGAATATTTCCGCCACGCCACCGCTGTGGGTGATGTAACGCGAATTTTCCTGACCGGTCTAGAGGCGATTCACGCCAAAAGTGAACCACTGCTGGAACGGATTTTCCGACGCAAGCCAAAGGTCAAAGCCGGATATAAGGTGATCCATAACCGCCTGGCCATTGCTGATGATGATGTGTTCCTGTCGGACAAGCTCAATCTGTTACGCCTGTTCGAAGAAGCCTTGCGCACCGGTATGTTGATCCATCCCGATGCGATGCGGCTGGTCACGGCAAACCTTGATCTGATTGACGACGACATGCGCAACAGTAAAGAGGCACAAAAGCTGTTTCTGGACCTGATGCTGAAACATGGCAACCCGGAACGGGCGCTGCGGCGGATGAATGAACTGGGGGTTCTGGCCGCCTTTGTGCCCGAGTTCGAAGTCATCGTCGCGATGATGCAATTCAACATGTATCATTCATATACCGTCGACGAACATACCATTCAGTGCATTGCCAACCTGGCCCAAATTGAAAAGGGCGCGTTGATTGAGGAATTACCGATTGTCTCGGGCATCCTTAAACAAGGGGTGAACCGCAAGGTGCTGTATGTCGCCCTGTTGCTGCATGATATCGGCAAGGGCCAGCCGGTTGATCATTCGATCCTTGGCGCCCAGATCGCCCGCCGGGTGGCGCCGCGTCTGGGATTGAACAAGGCTGACTGTGAGACGGTTGAATGGTTGGTGCGGTATCATTTGCTGATGTCGGACATGGCCCAAAAACGCGATATCGCCGATCCGCGCACGGTGCGCGGCTTTGCCAAGGCGGTCAAGGACGTGCGCCGCCTTGACCTTTTGACGGTGCTGACGGTCTGTGACATTCGCGGTGTTGGCCCGAACGTCTGGAACAACTGGAAGGCGGTGCTGATCCGGGCACTGTATCGCCAGACCCGGCGCGCGTTAGAGACCGGGATGGAAGACCTGAACCGCGAAAACCGTGGGGCAGAGGCCAAAAAGGCGCTGCGGGCGGCGCTGCCCAAGTGGAGCAAACCGGCGTTGAAGCGCGAAACGGCGCGGCATTACGATCCTTATTGGCAAGGGCTGCATGTGACGGCGCATGTGGATTTTGCCGGCATGCTGGCGCAGATGGACACATCCGAGGATGAGGCCAAGGTGGTGATCCATCTGTACCCGGACCAAGACCGCGACGCCACACGCGCCTGTTTTGTGATGGTCGATCACCCGGGCATTTTTGCCCGCATAGTTGGCGCATTGGCTTTGGTTGGGGCCAACATCGTTGATGCACGCAGTTACACCACCAAGGACGGCTATGTGACCGATGCGTTCTGGATTCAGGACAGCGAAGGCCACCCATACGCGGCGCGTCAGTTGAACAAACTGACCAAGATGATCCAAAGGACGCTTAAGGGCGAGGTGCACCCGCGCGACGCTTTGAAATCACGCGATCAGGTGCGCAAACGTGAAAAGGCGTTCCGGGTTGATACCCATATTTCGTTCGATAACGAAGGATCCGAGATTTATACCATCATCGAGGTTGATACCCGCGACCGGCCAGGGTTGCTGTTTGATCTGGCCCGTACGCTGGCGGCGGCCAATGTCTATATCGCCAATGCGGTGATCGCCACCTATGGCGAACAGGTGGTGGATACGTTTTACGTCAAGGATATGTTCGGACTGAAATATCATTCAACGTCGAAACAGGCCACGCTTGAGAAAAAGCTGAGGACAGCCATCGCCGAGGGCGCCAAGCGCGCTAACGTTTAATTGCTGTCTGTCGTCGGCCCATGTATCTTTGGCCCATGTATCTTTGGCCCATGTATCTTTTCCAGACGTCACCCATCTGTGACACAGCCTGAGACACGCGGGCCTTGATCAAACCGACAAAACTGGCCACACTGCACTTAACATATCATACGATCACTGACCTGTTCGCATTTTGCAGGGTGTGGCTTGCCCATCTTCGTCGGCACCCAACTGAAAGCATGATGGGTGAAACCCATCCTACGGCAGGTTGCCAGGTCTGATGATACCGAGAGCCTGCAAAACTCTGTACCGGGAGGGCCCAAGATTTTGCTGAACCTGGTTTCTGAAAGCCAGATGGTGGTGATGATCGGCGCGTTTGGCGGCGTTCTTCTGGGGTTGGCCGCTCGGTTGGGGCGATTTTGCACCTTAGGCGCCATCGAAGACGTGCTGTATGGCGGTAGTGACACACGCATGCGGATGTGGGCGGTGGCCATTGGCACGGCAGTGATCGGCAGCTTTACCTTGATGGGCACCGGGCTATTGACCGCAGGCGACACTTACTATTTGTCGATTTCCTGGATGCCAGCCGCGTCAATTATTGGCGGGCTGATGTTTGGTTATGGCATGGCAATGTCGGGCAACTGCGGATACGGCGCGATTGCGCGGCTGGGCGGGGGTGATCTTCGGTCATTTGTGATTGTGCTGGTGATGGGGGTTGCGGCCTATATGGTATTGGCCGGGCCATTGGCACCGCTGCGCGATCTGTTGTTCCATCAAAGCGACGTTACCAATGGGGTCCGCCCCGGAATGGCGCATCACCTTTCGGCCTGGACCGGTCTGCCGGTGGCGGGCATCGGTATCGCCGTCGGCTTGGGGTTCTGCGCGCTGGGGCTTGCCTCTCCGGGGTTGCGGCGCGACCCTAAGGCGCTGTTCTGGTCGGTGGTTGTTGGCCTGGCGATTGTGTCGGGCTGGGCCGGGACGCAATGGGTATTTGACACCGGGTTTGATGCTTTGCCGGTGGTATCACACTCTTATTCCGCGCCGGTGGGCGAGACGTTGTTGTATGCCATGACCGGGTCCGCCCGCAGTGCGTCATTTGCCGTCGGATCAGTCAGCGGCGTCTTGGTCGGCGCCTTTGCCGGCACATTGATCCGCGGCCATTTCCGTTGGGAAGCCTGCGAAGACGCCCGCGAATTGCGCCGTCAGATCATTGGGGCGGCGATCATGGGCATGGGGGCGGTGATTGCTTTGGGCTGTACCGTCGGACAGGGTCTGACGGCGTTCAGCGTGCTGGCGATCAGTGCCCCGGTCACGTTTCTGGCAATTTTTGCCGGGGCGGCAGTGGGTCTGCGCCAGTTGATCGTCGGGTTCAACCTGGCAGAATAGGTTGGCTTTGGCGATCCGCAGATCGTTCCGGTAAAGATCCTGTGCAAAATGCGCACCCTTGTATGTTTCCTTCTTCCCCATCGTATGATTTGGCAGGGCGCGAACCGAATGCACCCCTGGCGTTGACAGATAGGGGCCAGCCCGGAATGGCAGGAACATTACATCGCCAAATGCGACACGTTCCGGGGCCATGTAAGTTCCGAAATCCCACCCGCGCCGGTGTTTTACGACAAGGTGAAAAAGGCCGCGCCCATAGTGCCGGCCAACCGCACCAGCGCCGCCCCTGACACTGACACTGACACTGACGGATGGGGCTGATTGCCCTGCCCCCTCATTTATCGGACCAAAAGGAAATTCAAATGCAGACGGAAGCTACGACAACTCAAATTCGGGCGTATTCTTTAAGCCGTATGACGACCAACACCTGTTCGGCCAGGGCAAGCTCAACGTTGAAGGCCGCGAAAGCCGCATCGTGGTGGTGCGCGAACGCCTGACCCGCGACGGGGATCTGATCCCTGTGGTCTATCAGCGCCTCATCACGGCGATGTAGCGTTCGTCAGCCCGGGCAAAGCCGGTTTCCAGAAAGCCGGTTTGCCCCGCGTGAGGCGATCCTGTCCCTGAATTTCAATGACAAAGCCCCGAAAGTTCCGCGCAAAGAGCTTGGCGTCCGCCGATTGGTGGTTAATGGCGCAAAGGGGCTTCATGCGGGCATCCCTTGCGGGGTCATTGCCAGAATGGCGAGGCTGACACGCTGAACACCGGGTTTCGCCCGCGCGACTATGTGACCGTCACCGAAGTTGAGGGGACATTCCCCGATTTCTGGCGCGTGGTGCCGAAGGTTGAGAACACCGGCCCCGCAAAGCCCTATGGCTGGAATGTCGCGTATATGGCGAAGCTGGTGAAAGCGGCGCGTCTGCTTGGCGAGACCACGCCGCGCGCCACGTTCCGTCAGCAAAGTCCCGGTGATCCGGCGTTTATCACCCTGGCTGGTTGCCCCGATGCGGGGTTCATCCATATGCCGCTGAGGATCGACAATCACGGCGCACCGGCGTGGCTGCATCAGCCCGGGAATACGCCGGAGAACATCGCGGCGGAATGAGTTGCACAGATTGTCACAACACCGGATGGGAATGGGTCTGGTCCACATCGGATGGCATCACGGAGGGCGGGCCAGCTTATTGGGACGCCTACCAGAAGGCAATCGAAGGAGCGGCCCCGGCGGCTGGCAAGTTCCGGCAGGTGCTGCAAGCTTTCTGAAAAGTCGCGATTACCAAAGGTTTTCAGCGCGAACCAAGAAAGACTACCAGCGATCCATGGGCCATGAAAAAGGTATCGACGCCAAATTCGGGGACGCACCTATCGGAACATTCAGTCATCCTGGTATCCGCAAGATCGTTTACGCTTGGCGCGACAGCTTTGCGTCAGATCGGGTGGCCGACACGTTCAAAACGCATCTGGTTGCCATTGTAAACTGGGCGGTGGACCGTTCCTATCTGACAACCAACCATCTTGCGGGCATGTCCAACCTCTACAGGAATGATCGATCAGAAATTATCTGGACGCGCGCCGGTCTGGCTCAAGCGCCTTATCGTTGCAGCAACCGAAACCGGGTTGCGCCCGGGCGACTTGGCGATCCTGTCACGCAGCCATATCCAGACAACGCCGAAAGGGCGACGTATCCAGATCAGGACGGCAAAGCGCAAGCGTTTGGTGTCGATCCCGGTCACACCGCGCATGGCCGAAGTAATCGACGCTACCCCGAAGGATCAAATGATGATTATTGTCGGCGGCTCCGGCCGTCCCTTCACCGCCTCTGCCTCTTTGGGGCAGGCTGTGGGGCGTCGTCGTGATAAAGCCGGAGTTCGATCCGAACTGCGCCTTTACGATGCGCGCGGCACGGCTGTGACACGATTGTTCGAAGCGGATGCAAGTTTGCGCGAAATCGCGATCCACATGGGATGGTCGGTTGAATACGCCTCTCGGATGATTGGTGTTTATGCAGCGATGAATCCGGAAATATCGGATGGGATTCTCTTGAAATTACATCGTGCCGAATGAAGGGAATCTGACAAAACCGCCGTCTCAAGTATAAAGGGTGCTGTAAAGGGAGATATGGCGATGGACAGATTGTCGCGCCAACACAGGGCGTATGCACTTGTATTTGTTGGATAAGGTCCTGGCAGGGGCTGAGGGACTCGAACCCACGACCCTCGGTTTTGGAGACCGATGCTCTACCAACTGAGCTAAACCCCTGAGGTCGTGCCTGTCGTAGTTCAGTGGCGCTTGGGACTCAAGCGATAAATGTCAAAACCACCGGGATTAAGGATGGGGATTAAGGGTGGGCATTTGGGCGCTGTACCTTTCGCATTGTCATAAGCCGTTTTCCCCGCCGCCCTGTTGGTCTATGAAAGGGAGCAAGGGAAAGGAATGCCGCGTGAGCCTGAGAAGAAAGATCGCAGACACTGCGTGGTTCAATGCTGGGGTCGAAGGGCTGTTTGCCAATTATATCCGGTTTGCCCATCGAACATCGCGCTGGCAACGGTCAGGATTTGAAGCGATGGACGAGGCCCTGAGGAATGGTGAACCGGTGATTGTCGCGCTGTGGCACCAGCGGTTGATGATGTCGCCCTATCTGTTTGATGCCACATTAGGGAAAATGTGCACGCTGACATCATCGGCGCGGGCCGGGCGTCTGGCGGGGCAGGTTCAGGCACGGTTTGGGTTTGAGACGATTGCGATGTCCAGCCACAAACGTCACATTGCCCTGTCGCGGGAAATTTTAAGCCGTATTCGCGATGGTTTTTCGATTGGTATTGCCACGGACGGGCCGCGTGGGCCTGCGCGGGTTGCGTCGACGGTGCCGCTGGTGTGGGCCCGGGCATCGGGGGCACGGATATTCGTGGTGTCATTCGCAGCACGCCGGGTGATCAGGTTTCCGACTTGGGATCAAATGATGCTACCGGCACCTTTTACGCGGGGCGTGTTGATGTGCCGGGAATGGGACCATCAGGTTCCGCGTAAAGCCTCGGACGCCCAGACCGAAGCCTTGCGATGCAATCTGCAAACGGCCTTGAACGATATTACCGACGCCAGTGACCGGGCGGTAGGGCGATTGGCCGGTTGACGGTCATAGCAGCGCAAAAACCAGCATGCCCACTCCGGCAACTTTGGCGCAACCCTGACGGCCCCGAATCAAGAGTTGTTCAGGGGATGTTTTATGGGTTGCAAAGGCGATCAGCTAAAGCTAAATGCCTGTTCTGAAGTGGACCGATAGCTCAGCTGGATAGAGTACCTGACTACGAATCAGGGGGTCGGGGGTTCGAATCCTCCTCGGTCCGCCATTTGAACTACCTAAGTCGTTGTTTTTGCTGGATACGTGAAAGTCGCATCCCCCATGACATCCCCCACCTCGCAGCGGCTTGCCCCGGAATTTGCGGGAAGTTCCGGCGATTAACGCTGACTGGCGTCAGCTCCGGGGCCGGTGCATGGGTGCGCCGTCCAGGCCGGGAATCACCACGTCAAAAACGGTTGCTTCAGTCAATGCGATTTCGCGGCGCTCTGAATATTCGTCCCGGTGGCGCGCGCTCATTTGCTTGGACCATAACGCGCTGTTGAACCGATCGGCAGTCAGCCCTTCGCGTCCCGCCCGCTCGAACCATGCCTGAGCCTTTTGCCTCGCGCGCGTTAACGCTTCGGAAAACTCAGGATACTTCGCGTCCCATTCGTCCATTGTGCTTCGGTGAACGTCGCATGCTTCGGCCATTTCACAAAGCCATCCGCCTTGCGCGCCGATCTCCAACCCCACCGAGCAGAATCTCGGCCTGTACTTTGTCGGGCGTCCAACGGGCTTCGGTGTTCTTGACCCGGTTTTGATCACTGCCTTGGGCATGCGTTCATACTGCGCTTGGATGGGATGTGTCTATCTGATCATCCGGGATGGAACAGTTGGGACAGCCCATCAATATTTGCCCAAGCGCAATTTTGGCATTTACCCGCCATTGATTTCTCGCGCTTTTTTTGGGACTGGACCACGCAAATTCGCACCGCTTCAAGTATACATAGTGTTTCCTTGGCAACACCATACTTCAGGCTAGTACGACTATAAATTCCACGCTAGCTTGACCCTACATACCGGTTTTAACACTGATTCTTAACAAAGAGAGCTTTTATGTCCGAATTTGCCCTCGAAGGCCCCGAACTCAAGAAGATGGTAAAGCTGGCGAGCAAAGGGGCGTTGCCTTTTGCTTTCAATCCCGGGAAATCGCCTGACGAACATTACTTTGCCCTTCATCGCAAGCGGCCTGCCAGGGCGCTGGCCAAGGCCGCCAAGGAAGAAGGGGTCGGCAAAAAGGCCGCCTTTGGTACCTGCCTGGTCGAAGGTAAGGTGATGAAGTTGCAGTGCGAAGTTGTGGTTCCGACCATGGCCAAGACAATCAAGAAATTCCTCAAGGCCAATAAGATCGCGTTGAACGTCGAGATTCTGGATGCCGACGGTGTGTTGCTGGAATCCGACATCGAGGACTTGCCGGACGATCCCGATCTTCAGGATGATACACCAGTCCAAGAAGCGCAGGAGGAACTGAGTACCGCAGATCTGATTGCGCGCGTGAAAGCGGCGCAGCCACGCATCGCCGCGGCCCCCAAACCGGTTGCGGAAAAGCTGGCCCCGGCTCTGAAAAAAGTTGTGGGTGAGATAAAGGCGGAAAACCTTGCTCAGGCGGCCAAGTCTTTGGGGCTTATCGAAGGCGTTCTGGCGAAACTACCGGTTGCGACAGAGGCTCCGACCACCGAGACGGCCGCGCCGCCCTCAACCGCCGAGCTGGTCAAGCGTTTGACCGAAATAAAGGCCGGAATCGGTGGGATAGATGGCCCTGCGGCCGAGAAACTGAGCGCCGCCCTGGCCAAGGTTGTGACTGCTCTGAAGGCCGGAAATCTCGACACAGCCGCCGCCGGTGCCAGCCAGCTGGAGGCTGCGCTGACAAAGATCAAATCCGCAGCACCACCGCCCCCGCCACCACCCGACCCGCAGATGATAAAGCTGACACAGTTGGTGCAGAACTTTGAAAATCAGGCGGGGCAGCTGGAAAACAAAGAAACCGCGGCCAAGATATTGAAGGCGCTGGCCCCGGCCAACGGGCATATCCAGGGTGGTGACAAACCCGCAGCCACCGCACTGCTGACGCAGGTGCGCGCGCTGTTGGAGGCAGCCAAGGTGGCACAGGCCGCGGCCAAACAGGCAGCAGATGAAATTCCCGACGCACCCGAAGGATTTGAAGCCCCGTCCGGTCCCGAATACGACGCCTGGATTGCCGCCTTCAGTCGGATTGAACCGGAGGTGAACCGGGCAATGTCCGAAGGTCTGGTCGAGGATGTTTCGACCCTTAAGCGTGACTGGTCAG
>JAKITO010000065.1 GCA_021648025.1 Paracoccaceae bacterium | reverse complement strand
CGACCTGGCCACTGGCCGCCGCGTTTGCCTATACCACCCTGATCCCCGGCCTTGCCGCTACTCTGATCTGGTTCACCCTGCTGAACCGTATCGGTGCCACCCGCGCCGCCACCTTTCACTTTCTCACGCCAGTGTTTGGTGTTGCCATCGCCGCGATCCTTCTGGGTGAACCGCTTGGTCTTTGGGATGGTATCGGCGTGCTTGTGGTTGCCATGGGTATCCTTGCGGTTCAGATTGCCCGCCGCCCTTCAGTCAAACCCGTGTGAGGCAATTGAAATAACCATTTGCAATGCCCGCACGCCCCCCATCTACTGAACTAAAAGCGTTTCGCGTTCGAATAGAATCACTTTGCCCCAAATCAAACGCAAAACGCTGTAACGGATTGGCAGGAGACCCCAATATGACCAAATACACCAAAGACGCCCAAGCCATCGCCGCCCTAAGCGCCGAAGAATACCGCGTCACCCAGCAATCGGGCACCGAACGCCCCGGCACCGGGCCGCTTTTGAACAACAAAGCCGTTGGCATCTATGTCGACATCGTTTCAGGAGAGCCGCTTTTCGCCTCGTCCGCCAAATACGAAAGCGGCTGCGGCTGGCCCAGCTTTACCAAACCAATCGCGGCTGCGCATGTGCTTGAAAGCGACGACAGCTCAACCGGGTCGTTGCGCATCGAAGTCCGCTCGGCCCACGGCGACAGCCACCTGGGCCACGTCTTTACCGACGGACCCGCGGACCGGGGCGGCTTGCGCTATTGCATCAACTCGGCCTCGCTGCGCTTTGTCGACCGCACCGATATGGTGGCGGAAGGTTATGGCGACTATCTTGACCAGATCGAAGAAACAGCATGAGCGCGTCTGAACGCGCTGTCCTGGCGGGGGGGTGTTTCTGGGGCATGCAGGATCTGATCCGCAAACGCCCCGGTGTTGTGGCCACTCGCGTCGGATACTCGGGCGGCGATGTACCTCACGCCACCTACCGCAATCACGGCACCCACGCCGAAGCAATCGAAGTGCTGTTTGACCCGGGCGTGCTAAGCTACCGCGCCCTGCTGGAACTGTTCTTTCAAATCCACGACCCCAGCACGATCAACCAACAGGGCAACGACCGCGGTCTCAGCTACCGCTCGGCAATCTACTACCAGGACGAAGGCCAAAAGGCCGTCGCGCAAGACACCATCGCCGACGTCAACGCCTCGGGCCTGTGGCCCGGCAATGTGGTAACCGAACTGGAACCGGTCGGCGACTTCTGGGCTGCCGAACCCGAACATCAGGACTATCTCGAACGGCTGCCGCAAGGTTATACCTGCCATTTCCCGCGCCCCGACTGGGTCTTACCCAAACGCGCTCTGACATCCTAGCGCTCCTCAAGCCCTGAAGGGCTTTCCTCGCGATTGCTAAAGCCTGTACCCGCCGGAGACGGTCAGAACCTCACCGGTAATGAAACCGGCCTGGGCGCTGGCAAGAAACCGCACGACACCGGCGATATCATCCACTGTGCCAACCCGCCCCAACGCCGTTTCGTCGACAAAAAGCTGCGTCAGTTCTTTCGGACGCGGGTTTTCCGGAATGTTGATCGCCCCCGGAGCGACCGCATTGACACGAATACCGCACGCGCCCAGTTCCCTGGCCATGGCCCGGGTCCAAAGGTTCAGCGCTGCCTTGCTGGCACCATAGATGGCCGCACCTTTCGGTGGCAAAACCGCATTGACCGAAGAAATATTTACAATCGCCGCCCCCGGTTGCAGATGCGGCAGGGCCGCCGCAAGCAAGGCACCGGGGGCAATCAGGTTCACGTCCAGAATATCACGGGCGGCTTGCGTATCAAACCCATCCAGAGGTGTGGACTGAATAAGGCCTGCGTTGTTGACAATCACGTCCAGCCGCCCAAATCGGGCAATCACATCATCTATCACCATCTGGCAGCTTTCAGGTCTGGTCAGATCGGCCTGAATGGCATGCACACCCTCAGGAAGCACGCCTGGTCTGGTTGTTCGCCAAACCACCGCCACATCATGATCCTTGGCAAATTCCCCGGCAATGGCGCGGCCAATGCCGCGCGCACCGCCTGTGACCAGAACTGACTTTCGCATGGTCTCTCTCCTAAAGAATGCCATTCAGGCGACCAACCGCCCAACACGCGGCATCCGCGACAGCCTCGTCTGGATCCTCAGTCAACCCGGCGGCAACACCCCGCAGACCCAAGTCCCCCGAATTGCCAATCGCATACAGAACATTGCGCACAAACCGGTCCCGCCCGATCCGCTTGACAGGTGAGCCGGAAAACAACGCCCTGAAGGCGGCATCATCCAACCCAGCCAGTTCCGCCAGCTTTGGTGCCACCAATTCTGGCCGCGCGCCGTAGCGCATATCACTGGCCGCAACCGCATATTTGTTCCACGGGCACGCCGCCAGACAATCGTCACAGCCGTAAATGTGATTGCCCAACTTGGCCCGCAACCCAAGTTCAACCACCCCCTTATGCTCGATCGTCAAATACGAAATGCACCGCCTTGCGTCCACCTGATAAGGCGCCACAAACGCATCGGTCGGACACACATCCAGACAGGCCCGGCATGACCCGCAGTGATCCACCTCTGGTGCATCCACCTCTAAGTCCAGCGTGGTAAACACCGACCCCAGAAAGGCCCAGTTACCCCAGTCCCGACTAACCAGATTGCTATGCTTGCCCTGCCAGCCCAACCCCGCCGCCTGGCCCAGCGGCTTTTCCGGCACCGGGGCGGTATCGACAAACACTTTCACCTCGCCACCTGCCTCGGCAATCAACCACCGCGCAAGCCGCTTCAGCCGCTTCTTCACCAGATCATGATAATCCCGGTTCTGCGCATAAACCGAAATCGCCCCCCGGTCACGACGCGCCAAAACTTCCCTGGGATCATGCAACGGCGCGTAACTCTCGGCCAGCATGATAACCGACTGCGCCTCGGGCCACAAAACTGACGGATCGCCCCGCCAATGCGTCCGCTCGGCCAACCAGCCCATCTGCCCATGATACCCGGCCTGTAAAAACGCCGCCAACCGCCCCGAAACCTCAGGCACATCCCAAGGCCGACACACCCGACACGCCACAAAACCCTCAGCCAGGGCCTGCTCGACCAACCGCGATTTAAGCACCTGACCCATTCGTCATTGGTCCACAAATATCCTTGAGGCGGGATAAGGCAGGCAGACAGCCCCCCACCTAACCATCACCTCAGAAATCAAGATCGGCATAATGCGCCGGCGGCAGGAAACCCGAAATCTGATCCGCCAGAATCCCCCGAAACGCGGGCCTTGATTTGATCTTGGCATACCAATCCTTGAGCACCTCACTGCGGTTCCAATCCACATCAGAAATGTAATCCAATGACGACAAATGCGCGGCGGCGGCAAAATCCGCCAGGGTCATCTCATCGCCTGCCAACCACTTGCGATGGTCCAGCAACCAGGTCAGATAATCCAGATGGTACTTGATCGCCTTGGCGCCATCCTTGATATTTCGGCTGTCTGGATACCCCGCCCCCTCAACCTTCTTGTTGACCCGCTCATACAATAGCTTCGAGGTCACCTCGGAATGGAACTTATCATCAAACCAGCCAACCAACCGCCGCACTTCCAACCGCCCCAGCGGGTCTTTCGGCATCAAGGCAGGTTCTGGCCGGGTCTCTTCGATATACTCGCAAATCGCCGCACTTTCGGCCATCATATGCCCGTCCAGCTTCAGCACCGGCACCTTCCCGGCCGGATTGCGGCGCAGGAAATCCGGGTCGCCCTCCCAATAACGCTCTTCGACCAGCTCAACCTCGATCTTCTTTTCCGCCAATGACAGACGGACCTTGCGGCAAAACGGAGACAAGGGAACGTGAAACAATCGGGCCATAACTTTTTCAGACTATCCAGATAATTCAGAACTAAACCTTACGCCCAAAACCAATGCCCGTTTCGCGCCCGCAATTCAATCCTCGAAACACCCGGACCGCCCATCGCTAAGGATGGTCGCCGCCCCGTCACCGATCAAAACCGCGCGTTTGCGCATTGAAACGCTTGGGTTCGTCGCCGACCGGGTCTTGGGCGATGGCAACACAGAGGCAATCAACGCCGCCTGCCTCGCACTCAATGCCTCTGGCCCCACATTGAAATACTTCCGCGCCGCCGCCTCAACCCCAAACACCCCTTCGTCCATCTCGGCAATGTTCAGATAAACCTCGATGATCCGGCGCTTGGTCCAGACCGCCTCGACCGCCGGGGTAATCGCCGCCTCCAACGCCTTGCGGACCCAACTGCGCCCTTGCCAAAGGAACACGTTCTTCACCACCTGCTGGGTAATGGTCGACCCACCCCGCGCCCCGCCGCCTTGCATCGCCGCACGAATCGCCGCCACGTCAAATCCCCAATGCAGGCAGAAATTGGCATCCTCTGCCGCCACAACCGAACGCGCCATGACAGGGGCGATATCCTCGATCGGCACCCACTCGCGATCAACAGCGCCCAACCGGCGGTATTCTGACCAGATCGTATGGGTGATCGGCGGGTTGATCACGGTATAAAGCACGACCACCACCATGACAGTGACAATGAAAACCGTTGTGCTACGCAGCAGGATGAATCCGACCCAAGCCAGAATCCGTCTCGGCCCAGCTGGCTTTTTGCGCCGCTTCGCCGATTTCCTGGGTTTGTTTTTTGCCCGTACCATGGCGCAGTTATATAGGCCCCTCAACCAGTGCAGGAAAGCACTGACTTACCTTAGGGTCGGCCCTAGGCCGCCATTGCAATCATCTGTGCTTCGCGTTTGCGGCTAACCGGACGGGCAACCACCCCTGTGTGCCCGATTTCGTGATGATGCCCAAACAACACCGTCAACTCGGCCCGCGCCGCGCGATCGGCTGAATTCAGCGCGTGCTCCGGGAAATAGCTCTCGCTGGGAATGCCTTCGGACCAGACCACCTCATGGCGTTCAAACAGCAGATGGATATAGTCGACAACCCCGCCTTCAACCCGGGTAACGGTCGTACCATTCACCAGATGTTTGGCGGCGGCAAAAACCTCATGGCAGCCACAGAAATAATCCGCCCGCCAATCGTCAATCAGCATCCGGTGTTGTGGCGAAACCAGCAAGGTCCGGGTATTGCCCAACGCGCCAGGCGCGAACCGGATCGGCGCGAAATCTCCGATTGCGCGAACCGTGGTCCGACCAATCCACAATATCGCCTGCAACCCATTGTCTTTGGTAAGTACCAGATCACCGGGCAACAGGTCTTCAACCCGCCGTTCGCCCGTATCTGTTTCGATCATCGTTCCCGGCGTGAAACAAGGCGGACCCAGATCACCAACATCCAAAGGCCCTTCAGTTGTTACACCCGTTGCACTGACCAGCACCCCGTTCTGAAGCACCTGACCGTCTGTCGGGGTAAACACCTGCCGCCCATCGGCCAAATAAAACGTTGTCCCAACATAGGTGACAATCCCAACCCCCGGAACATTGACGGTAACCGTGTCACCAGGCCAGGACCTGGTAACATCAGAGCCATCGACCATGTCATTGTCAAAGCGGTCAATGTCACCGTCATCATTCTGATCAATCAGATCGAATGTTGAAAAATTCATCGCCGTGCCTGGCGGCGGCGGGCTAAAGGGATCAATAATGAAAAACTGGTCTGTATATGTTGCAGGCATTTTTGCCCCGTTTTTTTGCTGCTAGCGCTCAACCGTTAAAATGCCCCGAGACTTTGCCAAAAATAAGGCACAATTTAAAAAACCTGAGAAACGGCCATTCCACGGCTTGGAATATGGGTGTTTTCACCCCTCTTTAGGTTACGAATGGTTGAAAGGAAGATGGGGGTTGCACCCACCTTTCGCCATGTTGATACCTTAGCGACCATCGTTCTGACGGGCAAATGTCACTCTGCTGGAATGGCCCTGTCCTCGTACGGCAACGGGGCTGGCAAATGTGCCAGCATCTCTTTCGGGCAAACCTGCAGAAAATGCTCTTTTTCGTTGTCCCAATGTTGCAGTATCTTGGCGGCCTTGCGGCTTGCAGTCTCAGATGCATGCCTCTTGATCAACCCTTTCAACTCGCCCAGCCAATGGTCCCCGGCAACCCGGCAGGTAACAATCGTTTCCGGGTTCATCAAGGTTTGTGCCACCCCGTCAGGATCGTACAAATACGCCATCCCACCCGTCATTCCAGCGCCAAAGTTGGCGCCAATCCCGCCCAGGATCACCGCCACCCCGCCAGTCATGTATTCGCAACCATTTGACCCACACCCCTCAACCACCACACTGGCACCTGAATTACGCACGGCAAACCGTTCGCCGGCGCGGCCCGCCGCAAACAGGAATCCGGCTGTGGCACCATAAAGCACCGTATTGCCGATGATGGTATTCTGATCTGCCTGCAATGGGCTGATCTGCGGCGGGCGCACCACGATGGTGCCCCCCGACAGGCCTTTTCCCACGTAATCATTGGCGTCACCGCTGACTTCCAGCTTAAGCCCCGGGGCGGCAAATGCGCCCAAAGATTGCCCCGCCGATCCTTGCAGTTTCACCGTCAGGTGATCGGCTTGCAAACTGTTGCGCATACCAAAGTTCTGCACAATATGGCTTGATGTGCGCGCGCCAACCGTCCGGTGGGTGTTCTGAATCGCATAGGACAACTGCATCTTTTCGCCGTCTTTCAAAAACCTTGCCGCGTCGCGCACAATCTCGGCATCCAGCGTATCGGGCACCTCATTTCGGTCCTTGTTGCGGTTGTATTTGATGCCCGTCGCCCCATCGACCGTGATCAGCAACGGGTTAAGATCAAGATCATCCAGATGCGCCGACCCGCGCGAAACCTGCGTCAAAAGGTCGGCGCGCCCAATCACCTCTTCCAACGAACGCGCGCCGATTGACGCCAGCAATTCGCGCACTTCCTGCGCATAAAAGGTGATCAGGTTGACCACCTTGTCGGCACTACCGGTGAATTTGGCGCGCAGATCATCGTCTTGCGTACACACACCCACCGGGCAGGTATTGCTTTGACACTGGCGCACCATGATACAGCCCATGGCGATCAAAGCCGCCGTGCCAATCCCGTATTCCTCGGCCCCCATCATCGCCGCCATGACAATATCACGCCCCGTGCGCAGGCCCCCATCGGTGCGCAATGTCACCCGCTCGCGCAGGTTGTTCATCGCCAGAACCTGATGCGTTTCGGTCAGCCCCATTTCCCAGGGCAGGCCGACATATTTGATACTTGTGGCCGGGCTGGCCCCCGTCCCGCCGTTATGGCCGGAAATCAGAATGATATCCGCCTTGGCCTTGACCACCCCGGCGGCGATGGTGCCGACGCCACTAGAGGCCACCAATTTCACCGTCACCTTACAGCGCGGATTGATTTGTTTAAGATCATAAATCAACTGCGCCAGATCTTCGATACTGTAAATATCGTGATGTGGCGGCGGCGAAATCAACGTCACCCCCTTGGTCGAATGGCGCAACCTTGCAATCAGCTCGGTCACCTTGATCCCCGGCAACTGGCCGCCTTCACCAGGCTTGGCACCCTGTGCCACCTTGATCTCAAGCTCTTCACATTGGTTCAGATACTCTGCCGTGACGCCAAACCGCCCCGATGCCACCTGTTTGATCTTGGCACTTGGGTTATCGCCATTTGGTTCCGGCACAAAATGCGCCGGATCTTCGCCACCCTCACCCGAATCCGACTTGGCCCCGATCCGGTTCATCGCCACATTCAACGTCTTATGCGCCTCAGGGCTAAGTGCGCCCAACGACATCCCCGGCGTCACAAACCGCTTGCGGATCGCCGTGATGCTCTCGACTTCCTCCAGCGGAATTGCATCCCCCAACGGCTTGATCGCCAACAAATCGCGCAAATGGATCGGCGGCCGCGCCTGCATCTGCGCCGAATACTGCTTGAACAACTCAAACGACGCCTTGTCGCACGCCATCTGCAACAGCTTCATCGACGTCGCTTCCCAGGCGTGTGTCTCGCCCGCCGTGCGCGCCTTGTAAAACCCGCCAATCGGCAGCAAATCCTGCCCGCCCCAACCAACCTTGTGCACCTTCTCGGCCTGATGCTGAATGCCACTGACGCCAATCCCGGAAATCCGGCTGGTCATACCCGGAAAATACTCGGCGCACATCGCCCGGCTTAGCCCCACGGCCTCATAATTCAGCCCGCCGCGATACGAGGAAATCACCGAAATCCCCATCTTGGCCATGATCTTCAGCAACCCCAGATCAATCGCCGCACGGTACCTGGCAATATTCTCGGTCAGCGTCCCCTTCGCCAAACCGCGCCCAATCCGGTCCGCCAAAGAATCCTCGGCCAGATACGCATTCACCACCGTTGCCCCACAGCCAATCAGCACCGCGAAATAATGCGGATCAACACACTCGGCACTGCGCACATTCAACGAACAAAACGTCCTCAGCCCCTTGCGTGTCAAATGCGAATGCACAGCACTGGTCACCAATATCATCGGCATCGCCACGCGGGTTTCCCCGGAATGCTGATCCGTCAGCACAATATGCCCGGCCCCCGAACGCACCGCATCCTCGGCCTCATCCCTGATCCGCGTCAGGGCATAGCCCAGCGCGCCCGGCCCGGCCTCAAACGAACAATCAATCTCGGCCAATGGCGCGTTGAATGTCTGCAACAACGCATCAAACTGCGCGTTGCCAACAAACGGACTCTCCAACACAATAATCTCGGTCTGACTGGAATCCTCATCCAGCACGTTCTTGAGGTTGCCAAATCGCGTCTTCAGGCTCATCACCCTGAATTCGCGTAAACTATCAATCGGCGGGTTGGTCACCTGAGAAAAATTCTGCCGGAAATAATGACTAAGCGGGCGGTACATCTCGGACAAAACCGCACTTGGCGTGTCATCCCCCATCGAGGCCAGAACCTCTTTGCCATCTTCCGCCATCGGTGCCAGTATCTGCTCAAGCTCTTCAATCGAATAGCCCGCCGCAATCTGACGTTGCCTCAGCTCACGCCCCTCAAACAATGCAAACTCGGTTACCCCGGTCAGCTCGGAATCCACGTCATTGATCCGCCCGACCCATTCACCGAAAGGCCGCGCCTTCGACAGCTTGTTCTTGATTTCGGTGTCATGAAAAAGCTTGCCTGTCTTCATATCCACCGCCAGCATCTGCCCCGGTCCCAACGCACCCTTTTCAATCACCCGCGCCTCGTCCACCGGCACCATCCCGGCCTCGGACCCGGCAATCAGCAACCCGTCGCCGGTCAGAACATAGCGCATGGGGCGCAACCCGTTGCGGTCCAACCCGGCACAAACCCAACGCCCATCGGTCATCGCCAACGCGGCCGGCCCGTCCCACGGCTCCATCACCGAATTGCAATAGGAATACATGTCGCGCCACGCCTGGGGCAGTTCAACCGCCTGCTTGCTCCAACTCTCGGGCACCAGCATGGTCTTGGCCATCGGCGCGCTGCGCCCAGCGCGCACCAACACCTCAAACACCGCGTCCAACGCGGCCGAATCCGAAGAACCCCCGGGAATGATCGGTTTGATATCCTCTGCCATATCGCCAAATGTCGCCGCAGACATGCGGATTTCATGGCTTTTCATCCAGTTGACGTTGCCCTTAAGGGTATTGATCTCGCCGTTATGGGCCAACATCCGAAACGGCTGCGCCAGCCACCACTGCGGGAACGTATTGGTCGAATAACGCTGATGATAAATCGCAAACGCTGATTCAAACCGCGCATCCCTTAGGTCAGGATAGAAATCCGCCACCTGTTCAGCCAGCATCATGCCTTTGTAGACAATCGACCGGCACGATAAAGACGCCACATATAAACCGGCAATCCCCTGCGCCGCCGCCGCCTTTTCGATCCTGCGCCGGATCACATACAACTCGCGTTCAAACCGTTCTTCGTCCACGCCTTTGGAATTGGAAATCAGAATCTGCTCAATCTCGGGTCGGGTCGCATTGGCCTTGTCGCCCAGACACCCCACCTCAACCGGCACATGCCGCCAGCCGTAGATGGTATAACCCTTGCGCAAAACCTCGGTCTCGACAATCGTCCGGCACGCTTCCTGAGCACCAAAATCGGTGCGTGGCAGAAACACCTGCCCAACCGCCATCATCTGATCCGGGTTCGGTTCGTGCCCCGTCCGCCTGATCTGTTCAAAGAAAAACGGTACCGGAATATCCAGCAAAATGCCCGCGCCATCGCCGGTCTTGCCATCCGCATCGACCGCACCGCGATGCCAGACATTTTTCAGCGCCTTGATGCCCATCTCGACGATCTCGCGCGTCGGTTTGCCATCCAGCGCGGCGACCAGACCAACTCCGCAAGCATCTTTCTCGTGCGCCGGATCATAGGCGTGTGCACTTATCAACTTTTCGCGCTCGATCAGGTATTTTGCTACGGTGTCACTCATCGCGTCTGCTCCGCTACGTCCTGCTCTGTTTTCATCGCGGCATGCATATACTCGGCCGCATCGCGCCCATCCTTGATCGCCCAGACCACCAGCGATGCACCGCGAATAATGTCGCCAGCCGCATAGACGCCAGAAAGACTGGTTTGCATTGTGTCGAAATTGACCCGTACCGCACCCCAGCGGTTCACTGTCAGCGCCGGCTCATCGAACAGAACCGGTAAATCTTCAGGGTCAAAGCCGAGCGCCTTGATAACCATGTCAGCTTTCATCTCGATCGTCTGATCGGTCTTCTCCGGCGACTGACGGCCCGAAGCATCCGGTGCACCAAGCCGCATCCGGCGCACTTTCACGCCTTTGACTTTATTGGCTTTCGTATGCAGCACCGCTTCCGGGCCAGACAGCCACTCAAACACCACGCCTTCCTCTTCGGCATTCTGCACCTCGCGCGGGCTGCCTGGCATGTTCTCGCGGTCACGGCGGTACAGGCAGGTGACGGATTTCGCGCCCTGACGCACCGCTGTACGCACGCAGTCCATCGCCGTGTCGCCGCCGCCAATCACCACGACACGCTTGCCCTCGGCGTTCAGTGTGCCGTCATCAAAGGCCGGAACGGCATCTCCAAGGCCTTTTCGGTTAGACGTGGTGAGGAAATCCAGCGCTGGAAACACACCATTTGCACCGACGCCTGGCAGTTTCAAATCGCGGGCCTTGTAAACCCCCGTGGCGATCAGCACACTGTCATGGTCATCCATAACTTGGCGTAGAGGTATCATGCCGCCGACATCAGTGTTGAACTTGAATGTGATACCACTGTCTTCCAGCCGTTTTATGCGGCGTTCAACAATATCCTTTTCGAGTTTGAATCCCGGAATACCATACATCAACAAGCCGCCACCGCGGTCATAGCGATCATAGATCGTGACCTGATACCCCTTGCGGCGCAGCTCCTCTGCTGCCGTAAGGCCGCTCGGACCCGCGCCAATGATTCCCGCAGATTGCTTACGTTCACGCGGCGGTTTGATCGGATTGATCCAGCCATTTTTCCAGGCATTATCAGTTATGTAGCGCTCGACTGAGCCAATCGTAACGGTCCCGTGGCCAGATTGCTCAATCGTGCATATACCTTCGCACAAGCGCACCTTAGGGCATATACGCCCG
>JAKITO010000064.1 GCA_021648025.1 Paracoccaceae bacterium | reverse complement strand
CTAATGAAGAACGGGTAGGAATTTCGCCGGAAGGTGCGCAGGCGCTGCTTGAGGCGGGCATCGAGGTAACGGTCGAACAAAGCTCGGTCCGGGCCATTGCGATTGACGGCTACCGCGACGCGGGGTGTGCCATTGCCCCTGAAAACAGCTGGCCGCAAGCGCCGGCAGACGCCATCATCTTTGGCCTCAAAGAACTGCCAGAAGATGGCAGCCCCCTGATCCACCGTCACATCCTGTTTGGGCACGCCTATAAGGCGCAGCCAGCCGGGCAAATCCTGTTGGCGCGGTTCAGGGCCGGGGGGGGTACGCTGTATGATCTGGAATACCTTGTCGATCCTGCGGGCCGCCGCGTTGCCGCCTTTGGCTATTGGGCCGGGTATGCGGGGGCTGGCGTTGCGCTGAAATGCTGGGCGGCACAGCAACAGGGCGGCATCGCCGGGCCGGTATCGGTCTGTCGTGGTTCGGCTGAATTGCGCGCCGATCTGAGTGCAGAGTTGGATGCCACCGCAACGCCGCGCCCATCGGCCATGGTTATCGGTGCTTTGGGCCGGGTCGGCACCGGGGCGGCGGACCTGTGCGAGGCGATGGGCGTGCGGGTCACAAAATGGGATATGGCCGAGACGGCGCACGGCGGGCCGTTCCCGGAAATCCTTACCCATGAATTGTTTTTCAACTGTATTCTGGCCCGCCCCGGCACGCCGGTATTCATTCCCGAGTCAACCAAAACCGACCCGCGCAAGTTAAGCGTTATCGGTGATATCGCCTGTGACCCGGACAGTGCGTTTTCGCCGATCAAAGTTTACGACCGTGCCACCGATTGGGACGCGCCCGCCTTGCGGGTGCATGCTGAGCCGGTGCTGGATGTGACGGCGATTGACAATCTGCCATCGCTGCTGCCGGTTGAATCCTCGCAGGATTTCGCCGGGCAACTTTTGCCATCGCTGCTGACGCTTTCCGCGTTGGACGTTGGCGTCTGGGGCCGGGCCAAAGCGCTGTTCGATACTCATCTGAAAAAACCTTTGAGAGGCTGAAAATGGTTGATTACATCGGCTATCTTGCCGCCATCCTTGGCACGATCTGCTGGCTGCCTCAGACGCTGAAAACATGGCGCACCAAAGAAACCAAAGACCTGTCGCTTTGGGCTAACCTGCTGATTCTGGCGACGGTTATGCTTTGGCTGATTTACGGAATATTGCTTGGCGCCTGGCCGTTGATTGTTGCAAACATTGTGTCGATCCTGTTTGTTGGCGCAATTGTTACTGCCAAGTTGATCTACAAGTGAACAAAAGGACTGCCAAATGACAATCCACTGGTGCGGCACCGGTCTTTCGGCCATTCCCGGCCTGCGCCGGTTGATTGAAACCGGACAAGACGTGACCGTCTGGAACCGCTCGACCATCAAAGCGCAGGCGGCGGTGGGCGATCTGACCAAAGATATTCGCGCCTTTGACATTGAGGCGCTGGGCGATGCCCTGCGCCAGGATGATGTGGTGGTTTCGATGCTGCCCGGCGACTGGCATGTGCCGCTGGCGGAACTGGCCATTGCCCACAAGGCGCATTTTGTCAGTTCCTCCTACATCTCCCCGGAAATGCAGGCCTTGAACGATGTGGCCCTTGAGGCTGGTGTGGCATTGGTCAACGAAGTTGGGCTTGACCCCGGCATCGACCATCTGATGGCGCATGCGCTGATGGATGACTACCGCGCCTCAGCGGCGTTCGACGCGGCCAATCACCTCAGCTTTACCTCTTATTGTGGTGGTGTGCCCAAGAACCCCAACCCGTTCCGGTATAAATTCAGCTGGTCGCCGTTTGGTGTTCTCAAGGCGCTGCGGTCTCCGTCTCGGTCGATCCGCAACTATGTGGAATTGTCGGTCAACCGCCCGTGGGATGCGATTTCAAGTTATACTGCCCCTCTGCCGAACCCGGAAACGTTTGAGGTTTATCCAAACCGCGACAGTGTGCCGTTTATGGCGCAATACGGTTTCGACGACGGCTGGAAGGTGCGGGAATTTGTGCGGGGCACCCTGCGCCTGAATGGCTGGGCCGAGGCCTGGGACCCTGTATTCAAAGAGGTGGAAACCCTGGTTGGGCCGGAGGGCGAGGCGCGCCTGAAAGAAATGTCGGATCAGTTCTGGGATGATCATGCTTACGCCGATGGCGAAGCTGACCGGGTGATCCTGTGCGTTGACCTGAAGGCCGAAAGCGGTGGCGCGCCGGTCTGGCACAAAACCTATGTGCTGGATGCCTGGGGTGATGGGCGCGGCACAGCGATGGCGCGGCTGGTTTCTGTAACCGTTGCCTTGGCGGTTGAGGCGGTCCTGAGCCGGTCAATTGCTGCCGGGGTTCATGCGGCACCAAACGATCCACGGTTGGTGACCCCGTGGATGGATGAGATCAACCGGCTGTCGCAGCATCTGGACGTGGTTGATCATATCGGCTGAAGCGCCGCAAACCTGCGCCCTTAAACGTCGATGAAATGGCTTTCCTTTACCGTCTCCATCACGGCAAAGGAATGGGTTTGCTTGACCCCCGGCAGTTTGCTTATCTCATCGCCCAGCAATTCCCGGTAATGGGTGATGTCGCGGGTACGCACCTTGAGCATGAAGTCGAAAGACCCGGCAATCAGATAACAGCCTTCGACCTCGGGGATGTCCATCACCGCCCGGCTGAAATCCTCAAGCGAATTCTGGCTGGTCTGGGTCAGGTCGATATGCACCACCGTCAAATGGTTCAATCCAACCGCAAGCGGTGACACCACAGCGCGGTATTCGCTGATGACACCGGCCTTTTCCAGCCGCCTGACCCGCTCGGAACAGGGTGTCTTGGTCAGGTTCACACGTTCCGCCAGATCAACAATTGATAGCCGGCCACTGACCTGAAGCTCCCTGAGGATGCGTTTGTCGGTTTGGTCTAATTCCCTGCTCATTTAGGCTTTTTTCCTGTTATAATCTAAATTATGGGCTATTTGCCTGCAATATACCTATATTCCGGCCCTAGTACTAGTCTTTATGCCTGATACTTTAATTGAGGGTCGCTCTGATAAGTGATTCTTGCCAATAGTATTGGCCTGCAACCCTTGGTAGTAAACCCAAAAGGGGAAGGGCCAGTCGGACCAACATGGAGGAACAGTAATATGACAACAAAACTGGTAATCGGCATGGATGGCCATCAGTCGGGGGGGCGCGCGGTGGACTATGCCAAGCGCCTGGCCGAGCTGATTGGTGACTGTGAACTGATCGTGGCCTATGTCATCGAATGGTCACCGTTTTCATTCCAGACCGCCGAGGAAAATGAACAGCGCCACAAGCGGCGTGAAGAGGAAATTGCCACGGCGATGGAACGGGTGGTCGATCCGACGGTAAAGGCGCTGAGCGAGGCCGGGTTCAAGGCCCGGGGCGTGGTGCGCCACGGCGATGTCGCCGAAACGCTGAACGCCATATCCAAGTCCGAAGGGGCCGAGCAGATAATCGTCAGCCGGGCCTCTGACGGCGGGTTTGCCAATCGCATATTCGGCAGTGCCACATCCAATCTGGTGATGAGCGCCAGCGTGCCGGTGACGGTTGTCAATCAAGGGGACGAAAAATGAGTTTTTCAAAAGTACTGCTGGCGGCACCGCTGGCGATTGCGGCCACCGCCGGATCGGCGCTGGCCCAGGAGGCGATGACGCTGGACCAGAGGGTCAACGAGACGTTCGCCAGCCTGACCGGCCCGTTTGTCAATCTGATCTTTGCCCCGTTTCCCGGCACCAGCTTTCCCTGGATCGTCATGTGGCTGGTGGTCGCGGCGACGGTTTTCACGCTGTATTTCGGATTTGTGCAGTTCCGCTATTTCAAACACGCCATATCGCTGGTGAAGGGCGATTACTCTGATCCCAAGGACGCGGGCGAGGTCAGCCATTTTCAGGCGCTGGCAACGGCCCTGTCCGGCACTGTCGGCCTTGGCAACATCGCCGGGGTCGCGGTTGCGATCGGCATTGGCGGGCCGGGGGCGACGTTCTGGATGATCCTTGCGGGATTGCTGGGCATGGCGTCCAAGTTCACCGAATGTACGCTGGGTGTGAAATATCGCAACGAATACCCGGATGGCACCGTTTCGGGCGGTCCGATGTACTATATCTCGAAGGGGTTCAAGGAATTGGGCCTGCCGGGGGGCAAAGTCCTGGCCGTGATGTTTTCGATATTCTGTATTCTTGGCGCGCTGGGTGGGGGCAACATGTTCCAGGCCAATCAGGCGCATGCGCAGCTTACCGGCATCTTTGGTGAATTTCCCGGTTGGATCACCGGCATCGTTTTTGCCGTAATTGTGTTCGCGGTGATTGCTGGCGGCGTCAAGTCCATCGCCCGGGTGACCGAAAAGGTCGTACCGTTCATGGCGCTGATGTATGTCGGTGCCGCGCTGATCATCCTGGTGATCAACTATGACCTGATCGGCTGGGCCTTTGGCCAGATCTTCGAAGGGGCCTTTACCGGCCTGGGTGTTGCGGGCGGATTTGTCGGCGCGCTGATCCAGGGCTTCAAGCGGGCGGCCTTCTCAAACGAGGCGGGCGTTGGCTCGGCGGCGATTGCCCACTCGGCGGTGCGTACCAACGAGCCGATCACCGAAGGGTTCGTGTCGCTGCTGGAACCACTGATCGACACAGTGGTGATCTGTACCATGACCGCATTGGTGATCATCATTTCGGGTCAGTTGCTGATTGACCAGGAAACCGGTCTGTACATGGTCGAGGGTGGCAAGATCGCCACTGTCGGCGGCACCTCCGGGGTTGGTCTGACATCGGCGGCGTTTGCATCCGGTATCAGCTGGTTCCCGTATGTTCTGGCGGTTGCGGTGATCCTGTTTGCCTTTTCGACCATGATTTCCTGGTCGTATTACGGGCTGAAAAGCTGGACCTACCTGTTTGGCGAAGGCAAGACCACCGAACTGGTGTTCAAGATCATCTTTTGCATCTTCATCGTCATCGGTGCGGCGGCCAGCCTTGGTCCGGTCATTGATTTCTCGGATGCGGCGATCTTTGCCATGGCCGTGGTCAACATCTTTGCGCTGTACTTCCTGATGAAGGTGGTCAAGGCCGAATTGGTGTCCTACACCACGCGCCTGAAGTCAGGTGAGATCAAGAAGTTCACGCAATAAAGCAAAGGCCGGGGCGTCCACTTTTGGCCGCCCCGGCCCTCGGGACAACAACCACAGAATGCCCGCGAAAATGCGGTGAATAGGGACTTGTCGACTCAAGGCTTCAGCGTTAAGCATACTGATGTATGCGGGAGAACTGGCGTTTATGTCAGTGCCGAAGGAGCAACCGCCCCGGAAACTCTCAGGCCAAAGGGACCGCATGCAAAAAAGTACTCTGGAGAGACCCCGGGATATCGGGGCGCCGAAGGGATAACGATCTCAGGCGAAAGGACAGAGGGGGCATCGCTGCTCACGCAATTGCGTTGAGTGAACGGGATGCCGGTGTGAATTTCGCAGATGATCGAAACATCACACGAGGCCTAATCAGACGGGGACGAGGCCATGAATGATCTGAGTGATCTGCTGAGAACGCCGCTTTATGATCTGCACGTAGAACTGGGTGCCAAGATGGTCGGGTTCACCGGCTATGACATGCCGGTTCAGTACGCCGGGATCATGAGTGAGCACAGTCATACGCGCGCCAGGGCCGGGCTGTTTGATGTCAGCCATATGGGGCAGGTTATTCTGCGGGCTGAGAGTTTCGATGCCGTTGCTGTGGCGTTCGAACGGTTGGTGCCGATGGATGTGCGTGGCCTGGGCGAGGGGCGTCAGCGCTATGGGTTGTTCACCAATCAACAGGGTGGCATTCTGGATGATCTGATGTTTGCCAACCGGGGGGACCATCTGTTTGTGGTGGTCAATGCCGCCTGTAAGGCTGCGGATATTGCGCGGATGCGGGAGGCAATGGAGCCTGAAATTTCGGTGACGTATTTAGAGGACCGGGCGTTGCTGGCGTTGCAGGGTCCGGCCGCCGAAGGCGTGTTGGCGGGGTTGAACGGTGCGGCGGCGGACATGCGGTTCATGGATGTGGCGACGTTTGAATTGGTTGGGGCCGAGTGTTGGGTTTCACGGTCGGGGTATACCGGCGAAGACGGCTATGAGATTTCGGTGCCAGCGGACAAATCAGAGGAATTGGCGCGGGCGTTGCTGGCGCACGATGATGTGATGCCGATCGGATTGGGCGCGCGGGATTCGTTGCGGCTGGAGGCGGGATTGTGTCTTTACGGCCATGACATTGATGAGGGAACTTTGCCGGGTGAGGCGGGTTTGACCTGGGCCATTCAGAAGGTCCGCCGGGGTGGCGGCGCGCGGGCTGGTGGATTTCCGGGCGCGGATAAAGTTCTGGCGCAGATGACGGATGGACCGGCGCGCAGGCGGGTGGGGTTACGCCCGCAGGGGCGTGCGCCGATGCGTGAAGGGGTGGAATTATTTGCGGCCGCCACCGGTGGCGAGGTGATTGGGCGGATTACCTCGGGCGGGTTTGGGCCAACTGTTGGCGGGCCGGTGGCGATGGGGTATGTGCCCGTCGGGCTGGCCACGCCGGACACGGAAATATTTGGCGAATTGCGCGGCAAGCGCCTGCCTTTGACTGTCACAAAGTTGCCATTTGTGGCAGCTAATTTCAAACGCTGAAATCAAAAGGGAAAAACAGATGAAATATACCGAAGAACATGAATGGCTTGAGGCTGAGGGTGATTTGATGGTGGTGGGCATCAGTGCCCATGCCGCCGAGCAACTGGGCGATGTGGTGTTTGTTGAACTGCCTGAGGTGGGCACGCAGGTGACGCTGGATGAAGAGGTTGTGGTGATTGAAAGCGTCAAGGCGGCGTCGGATATTCTGGCGCCTCTGGATGGTGAGATTGTCGAGGTGAACGAGGCGCTGGTTGAAAATCCGGGGCAGGTGAATGAAGATCCGACCGGTAAGGGGTGGTTTTTCAAGATGAAGGTTTCGGATGCGTCGCCGTTGGAAGAATACATGGATGAAGCCGCGTATAAGGAATTTATCGGCTAGTGCTTTTGGCTGGGGCAGGAGCCTCCCCTCTCGGGCCTGCAAGCAGGCCCTGACGGGCAGCGGGCCGGGAGTTTATTTAGCAAGATGAAGAAGGGAGCCGGTTCCTTGTTGGGGCGGTTTCGTGATCAGGGGAAATGTGATGCCGTTCGAACCTATTGAGTATTTGCCATACGATTTTGCCAACCGCCGTCATATCGGCCCGTCGCCGGAAGAGATGAACGAGATGCTGAAGGTGGTGAAGGCAGACAGTCTGAATGGGCTGATTGAGGATACGGTGCCTGAGAATATCCGCCAGAAGGAGCCGTTGGATTTTGGCAAGGCGAAGTCTGAGCGCGAATTGCTGCATCATATGCGGATTGTGGCGTCCAAGAACAAGGTTCTGACCTCGCTGATCGGGCAGGGGTATCATGGCACGGTTACACCGCCGGTCATTCAGCGCAATATTCTGGAGAACCCTGCATGGTATACGGCGTATACACCGTATCAGCCGGAGATTTCGCAGGGGCGGCTGGAGGCGTTGCTGAACTTTCAGACCATGGTCAGTGATTTGACCGGGTTGGAGATTGCCAATGCGTCGCTTTTGGATGAGGCAACCGCCTGTGCCGAGGCGATGACCATGGCGCAGAGGGTGGCCAAGTCGAAGGCGGGGGCGTTTTTTGTCGATCGCAATTGTCATCCGCAGAATATCGAGGTGATCAAGACCCGCGCCGCGCCTTTGGGGATCGAGGTGATTGTCGGGCGGCCTGCGGATATGGATGCGTCGGTCGTGTTTGGGGCGGTGTTTCAGTACCCCGGGACTTTGGGTCGGGTGCGGGATTTTACCGATCAGATTGCCGCACTGCATGAACATAAGGCGATTGGCATCATTGCCGCTGACCCGCTGTCGTTGACGTTGTTGAAAGAGCCCGGCGCAATGGGGGCGGATATTGCTGTTGGATCAACCCAGCGGTTTGGCGTGCCCATGGGGTACGGTGGGCCGCATGCGGCGTATATGGCGACCAAGAAGGCCTATGCGCGTTCCATGCCCGGGCGTTTGGTGGGGGTGTCGATTGATAGTCATGGGCACCGGGCGTACCGGTTGTCGTTGCAAACGAGAGAGCAGCATATCCGCCGGGAAAAGGCCACGTCGAATGTCTGTACGGCGCAGGCTTTGCTGGCGGTGATGGCGTCGTTTTATGCGGTGTTTCACGGGCCTGAGGGGTTGCGGGCGATTGCCCAGCGTATTCATCGCAAGACCGTTCGTTTGGCCAAGGGGCTGGAGGCGGCTGGGTTCAAGGTCGAACCGGAGCATTTCTTTGATACCATCACCGTCGATGTTGGCCTGATGCAGCGCGGCGTGTTGCAGGCGGCGGTGCGCGAAGGGTTGAACCTGCGCCGTGTTGGCGACACCAAGGTGGGGATCACTTTGGACGAATGCACCCGGCCTTCGACCATTGTTGCCGTTTGGGCGGCGTTTGGCATTATCCTTGAGGCGGATGATCTGACGCCGGAATACCGCCTGCCTGAGGAGATGCTGCGCGAAACCACGTTTCTGGAGCATCCGGTGTTTCACATGAACCGGGCCGAGACCGAGATGATGCGGTATATGCGGCGGTTGGCGGATCGTGATCTGGCACTGGACCGGGCGATGATTCCGTTGGGGTCCTGCACCATGAAGCTGAATTCGGCGGCGGAAATGATGCCGGTGTCGTGGCGCGAGTTTTCGTCGCTGCATCCGTTTGTGCCTGCGGATCAGGCGGAAGGCTATGCCGAGTTGATCGAGGATTTTTCGTCCAAATTATGCGATATCACCGGCTATGCGGCGATTTCGATGCAGCCCAATTCGGGGGCGCAGGGCGAATATGCCGGGTTGCTGGCAATTGCGGGGTGGCACCGGGCGCAGGGGCAGGGGCATCGCGACGTCTGTCTGATCCCGATGAGCGCGCATGGCACCAATCCGGCCAGCGCCAATATGGTGGGCTGGAAGGTGGTGCCGATCAAATCGGCCGAGAATGGCGATATTGATGTTGAGGATTTTCGCGCCAAGGCGGAGTTGCATAAGGAGAATCTGGCGGGGTGCATGATCACCTATCCGTCGACCCACGGGGTGTTTGAGGATTCGGTGGTCGAGATTTGCGAGATTGTCCATGCCAATGGCGGGCAGGTTTATATCGATGGCGCGAATATGAACGCCATGGTGGGGCTTTCGCGTCCCGGTGATCTGGGCGGCGATGTCAGCCATCTGAACCTGCACAAGACGTTCTGCATTCCGCACGGCGGCGGTGGTCCGGGTATGGGACCGATTGGTGTCAAGGCCCATCTGATCCCGCATTTGCCGGGTAATCCGACCGGGGGCGACGGTGAGGGGCCGGTGTCGGCGGCGCCGTTCGGGTCGCCTTCGTTGTTGCCGATTTCCTGGGCCTATACGTTGATGATGGGGGGCGAGGGGCTGACGCAGGCGACAAGGGTGGCGATTTTGAACGCCAATTACATCGCTGAGCGGCTGGAAGGCGCGTATCATGTTTTGTATCGCGGCAAGACGGGGCGGGTGGCGCATGAGTGCATTATTGATACACGCCCCTTTGTCGACAGTGCCGGGGTGACGGTGGATGATATTGCCAAGCGGTTGGTTGATTGTGGGTTTCACGCGCCGACCATGAGCTGGCCGGTTTCAGGCACCTTGATGATCGAGCCGACGGAGTCCGAGACCAAGGCCGAGCTGGACCGGTTCTGTGATGCGATGCTGGCGATCCGCGAGGAGATACGCGACATTGAAGAGGGGCGGATTGATGCCGAGAACAACCCGCTGAAGAATGCGCCGCACACGATGGAGGATCTGGTGCGGGACTGGGACCGGCCATATAGCCGCGAACAGGGCTGTTTTCCGCCGGGTGCGTTCCGGGTGGACAAGTATTGGCCGCCGGTCAACCGGGTGGACAATGCCTGGGGTGATCGGCATCTGGTGTGTTCTTGTCCGCCTATGGAGGATTACGTCGAGGCGGCAGAGTAGGGGTGTTCGGCGTGCAGGCGTCGTCTGCATCTGGCCGATCCTGAATAGAGCCTTGCCTTTAGAGGCCGGGGTTTCGGTTGCCGGGATTTATCGCCGGGTCAGTGACCAGACCAATAGGAGATTTCCGGCATACTTTTTGCCGGGACGATGGGGTTATGTATGTGTGTTGCGGTCGAGGGCACAACGAATCCGTCCCGGCGCAAAGGTAGGTCCGGTCCAGCCAATCAGGTCAGAGACTAGATCAATATTTCATCTTTGTTTATCTCGCGCCCTAAATTTGCGATTGTGATTTCGTGGTACTGACCACCATGGGATTGATTGGCTATATGGCTTTGCCAGTGGCCCAGTTCCCGGATGTCACTCTGCCAGTTGTCAACGTTAGTGCCGGTTACACGGGGGCCAATGCTGAAACTGTAGAAAAAAGCGGTGCCGCCAGTCAAAAGGCAATTGGTGTCGCGGTGTTCGGTGGCATGGTGGCGATCACTGAAGCCGGTGTCATTTTATCCGCAAAATGTGCAAAGGTGTGAGCAAGTGGTTTTACGGAAAAGCCATCAGGAAGAAGAGGAATCTCAATAAACTGGAAGTTGACCTAGGGTGCCATAGGATAGGTGCCTGCACCCATCTAGGGTTTCCTGAAAGATCGGTAACTGGACTGGGAAGATGAATTTGAAAAGGATGTTATGGGCTATCTGATTGCCAAGGCTTTGATTTCAGGGATTATCATCGCCATCGTTTCCGAGGTCGCCAAACGCGCGCCGGGGTTCGGTGCGTTGATCGCGTCGTTGCCGCTGATTTCTGTGATGGGTATGATCTGGCTGTGGCGAGACAAGCCGGATTCCGCACATATGGCGGAGCATTCAACGGCGACGTTCTGGTATGTTCTGCCGTCCTTGCCGATGTTTCTGGTTATCCCGATGCTGTTGCAGCGGGGGTGGGCATTCTGGCCCGCATTGATCGCCGGTTGTGGCCTGACCATTGTTCTTTACCTGGCAATGACCTGGGCATCGGGCCGTTTGGGGTTCCGGTTGTGAGCGACATATCTCTTGCTTTTAGGGCCGATTCGGCCCATATGAACCATGCGATGTTACGCTATCGACCCCACTGCTCCTATATCGGCTCAGTCTTCGATCATGCTGAACTTGCCGACCTGCCACATTCCGTGGGCAGCACTGAACAGGAGAAACGACGATGGCAACTGGCACCGTCAAATGGTTCAACACCACAAAAGGCTTTGGCTTTATCGCCCCCGATGGCGGCAGCAAGGACGTGTTTGTGCACATCTCGGCTGTTGAGCGTTCCGGCCTGACCGGCCTGGCCGACAACCAGAAAGTGACCTTTGACATCGAACCCGGCCGTGATGGTCGTGAGTCCGCTGTGAATCTCGCACTGGCATAAGCCAAACCTGCGAAAAATTTCCGAAACGCGGTCCCTGTTCAGGGGCCGCGTTTTGCGTTTCGGCAGTCCGGCACGATCCTATGTGCCCGGGCCGGGCTTTGCCGAGTTTCCCTCTGAATCCTCAGGGCCATTGCGGGCTTGGTTCGCTGCCGTGGCCAGTGGTGACACTGGATTTGGTGCCGTCAGTTTTGATCACTGATCGGCGGGTCGTCAAATTCAGGTGAAACAAAGGCGGATCTAGGGCCGCAAACAGGTCCAGACGGTGCGCCTGGATTTCTCTTTCACACAATCGAGCCCGGCATCGCGCAGGATCTTCTTGCATTCGCGCATCCCCGGGACGCCATAGACCTTCGGATGAAACTCCAGCACGATGGCACGAAACCGGCTCAGGTCGGCATGGCGCAGGATCTCAAGTTCACCGCCTTCGATATCCATCACCAATACGGTCGGCGACAAAGTATCACACACATCCGCGAAATCGGCTGTCGGTATGTCCACCACGTTTGAAGGCCGGTTTTCAGGGTTCAGCAGAGACGAGCCAAGAAAGCTTTTGCGCACGTGGAACGGTATGGACGCGGGGCGGTCCGGCGCGCTGACCAGAACTTCGTTGCGAACCGAAATCCGGTTGGCCAACCCGTTCATC
>JAKITO010000063.1 GCA_021648025.1 Paracoccaceae bacterium | reverse complement strand
AGTGGCGCTGGTTTTTTCAGGGCGGTTTGTCTCGGTGGTGTCTCGAAAGTGGTGGAAATTATTATTTTTGCACTTCCGGGCTGGGTAAGTTTTGCGCCGATCAGGCGACCTGGTCAAGGGTTGGGAACCCACGTTCAAACACACCATCACGGCGACGCCGGAAATTGTGTCGGAACTGAAAAAATGCGAAGGCGTAACGGTCTCCGAGTCGGACAACGGCAAAATCGAGATTTCCGTGACTGGCCGCGTTGATGGCGGTCTTGAGAAGCTGATCACCGAAGCGATTTCGAAGACCGAATGCAAAGGTTTTGCAGAAACGGTCACCAAATATCGCATCGAGGTGAAGGACCAGCTGTCCCCGGCCGAACAGGGCCAAACATTTTCAGTCCCGCGTCTGATTTCTGAAATCCAGGGAGAACTTGAATTCGCTGACACCGACCTGTTCATGGAATTCCACGATTGGTCGCTGCTCAGCCATTCTGCAAAGATGGGCGAAGGGGAATTCGCAATTTGCGAAACTGGCCGCAGCTTTGAGATCGACCTTGACGGCAATCGCGTCACCTACCCGTGCGTTGGACGCAGCTGGTAGCGGTTGCCGTTGGGAATCTGCTCAAACGATAAATGGCTTGAACACCACCATCCTAGCAGGTGCGGACCTGAGCGGCCCTTGTTGCTTCACACTTCTTTGCGGTTTTTCACGAAAGGCGTGACTTTGTTGTCGGGGTCGAGGCAAGCCTTGATGGTTCGGGCATCCAGCGTCTCTTCGAGTTCCAGCCTTTCAACAAGGTTTTCGACCCGTGCACGGTTGTCACCGATCAGTTGACCCGCCTGTTTCTCGGCCCGGTGCAGCAACTTTATCACCGCCTGATCCACGCGGGCTGCGGTCTCGTCCGCACAACTGCGCGGCTGGGAAATCTGCTGGCCAAGGAACGGATGATCTTCGCTTTCGCGCAAGTCGACGGGGCCAATTTCCGGGTCCATGCCCCAGCGCGCCACCATTGAGCGTGCCAGAGCGGTCGCGCGCCGGATATCATCATCGGCCCCGGAACTCACCGACCCAAGCAACAGCTTTTCCGCCGCCCGCCCGGCCAGCAATGTCGTCAACTGAACCCTCAGATAGTCCTCGGGCAGGGTATGGCGCTCGTTCTCCGGCAGCATATGGGTTCCGCCAAGGCTGCGTCCGCGTGGAATGATCGTCACCTTGTAAACCGGGTCTGCACCCGGCTCGTAGAACGCCGCAGCTGTGTGACCGGCCTCGTGCACGGCAAGGCGGTGTTTCTCTTCGGGCTGGATTGCCAGCGTACGCACCGTCCCCATCATGACCTTGTCGCGCGCCTCGTCCAGATCCTCAGAGGTGATTTCCGAGGCCGAGTGCCGCGCAGCGGTGATCGCCGCCTCGTTAAGCAGGTTCTTCAAGTCGGCCCCGGAAAAGCCCGGTGCCCCGGCGGCCACTTGATCCAGATCGACATCATCACCAAGCGGAAGATTCTTTGAATGCACATCCAGAATGGCGCGCCGCGCACCCTTGTCCGGCAACGACAGCGTCACATGCCGGTCAAACCGCCCCGGACGCAGCAGCGCCGGATCCAACACATCGGGGCGGTTGGTGGCCGCCAGAACCACAACGGCCTCCTGCGGGTTGAAGCCGTCAAGCTCGGCCAGAATTTGGTTCAGCGTCTGCTCGCGCTCGTCATGTCCACCGCCCAGGCCAGTGCCGCGTGTGCGCCCGACGCTGTCCAGTTCGTCAATGAAAATGATGGATGGGGCCTGCTTGCGGGCCTCTTCGAACATCTTGCGCACCCGGCCTGCGCCAACGCCCACAAAAACCTCGATGAATTCAGAGCCGGAAGTGGAAAAGAACGGCACATCCGCCTCGCCGGCCAGCGCGCGCGCCAAAAGCGTCTTGCCGGTGCCCGGTGGTCCCATCAGCAGAACCCCATGCGGCACGGTTGCCCCGACCTTTTGAAACCGCTCCGGCTCGCGCAGGAACTCGACCAGTTCCGACACTTCGCGCTTGGCCTGATCCTGCCCCGCGACATCAGCGAAAGTGACCTTGCTTTTGGTTGTTGCCGGTTTGGCGGCTCGCCCCTTCAGGAAATCGCCGATACCGCCCTGAATGCCGCCAATACCGCCGACGCCTCCCATTGCCCGGCGGCTGATCCAGAAATAGACCCCAAGGATAAGTATCCAAGGCAGGAAATAGACCAGAATCGATTGCTCCTCGGGTGCCTTGGCGGTGATCGTCACGCCCATGTCCTCAAGCAGTGGCAGAAGGGTCGGGTCGGGTTGCTGTGGTGTTATCGCGCGCACGCTTTTGGTGCCGTCAGTCTCTTCTGCCTCCAGAACCGCGATGATCGCCGCCGCCTCAAGCGTCACATCAGTGACGCCGCCATCCCGGATCAAATCCTTGACCTCACTGTAGGAAACGACCTTGGGGGCCTGTGTGTCGGGGGGCACCACTGTCGATAGCAGAACATACAGGGCCATGAAGAAAATCACCGGCCAAAGCAACCGCATCAACGGGTTTGGGCCGGATGGTTCTGGCGGTTTCGCGTGGTTGCCCATTGTCGTGGTCCTATAGTGTCATTACCCATCGATAGCGCAGTTATCTGCTGGCCAGATATTGGGTCAAATCGCGGCACATCGTCTTGACCCACATCAATACCACAACAAACAGCATGAGGCACACTGTACGCCAGTTGCACAGAGGGCGGACCGGAATGGTAAAGAACCCAAGTGGCGCACCAGAAAGCCTTGACCCGTCCGTGTTGCAGCGCGAGACAGACCCTGCTGCGCTTGGCTTTGCGACGGCGGCCAAAATTCCCGATATCGCAGGGCTGATCGGTCAGGACCGGGCGGTCGATGCCATCAGGCTGGCCGCCAGCATTTCCCACCGTGATTTCAACCTGTTCGTGCTTGGCCCGGTGGGAACCTGAAAGCCGTGCGCGACGACATGATTGCAAATGCCGAACTGTTCCTTCAGGCGCGCCACAAAGGCCCGGATGCGCGGCAACACCGCCTCCGGTGTCTGGGCGGATGCGGCCTCCCCGCTCCAGCGCCCATTGCATTCTAGCCTGCAAAGCTTGGCCGACCCAAAACCCTTAACCGCTTCACCGCCCTCACCATGCCGGTGAGCGTGAAAATCGGCTGACCCCAAGGGGAACGGAGGAGCCTGTTTGAAGGGTGCTCTATGCAACACCGCCGTATCCGATGCACAAGCCATTGAACTATTGACAGGATACAAAAGACGCCCTGTCCCGCCCTCCTACATGGGAAAAATCCTAACCCCACAGCTCGGTCAGGCCCCTCAGGATGTCACTTCGGCTGACCTGGCCAACCAGCTTGCCGTCGCTCATGACAGGAAATCTCCGGTACGGGCTGGCAAGAAAGGTTTCGGCGGCCGCGACGATGTCCTGTTCCACATCCAGCGTTTGAACTTCCGTGCTCATGTAATCCGTAACCGCCCCCCCCAATTCCTGATAGTAGGACGCATTAAGGGCGGCTTTCAGGCAATCTTTCTTGGACAAAACACCCACCAGATGACCCATGTCATCAACCACCGGCGCGCCAGAAATCCTTGCCTCCAACAAAACGATCATGGCTTTGTTGATCTCGGTGTCGGGAGACAGGGTAATCAGGTCTCTCGCCATATACGCACGGATCAAGGGAAACCCTGTCATGCTTTGTCCTCCACTGTTTTGCGCCCCTGGCAACCGCTGCATTTGAATGCCCTGGAACAGGGTCCCGTGGCACAGGTGCCTTTCAGGGCTGCGCGCCCGCAAATGATCCCCACGCCAAGCCCAGCAATCGAAAGTGCCGTGATCAAGAACACCAGAACAAATAAAGCCATTCCCACCTTCCCAGAGCCGCGCCCCTTTTGTCTGAATCAACGGAGCGGCTCTTTCCTTTCCTTTCTGCGCGCAATTCAGTCCGAAAACCGGTTTCCACTTTTCGGATTGCGCTCTAGACGACGATATGCCGGGCAAAACGCCGGGACATTTTTTCGATGATTCCGAAACCTTGCCTGATCTGAAAAAAGGCCGCAATCCCTTCCTGTTCAGCCAGAGCAAGCCCGCGTTCCGCCCCCATGACAACCAGAGCGGTGGCCAGGGCATCGGCGCGCATCGCTGATCCGGCGATCACCGACACAGAGGCGACACCGTTTGTGACCGGCCGCTCTGTCTGCGGGTCGATAATGTGATTGTAGGACAACCCGGCCCCGGTGCCACCATTCATTGCGACACCTGACGTGGCGAGCGCCAGCCCGTCCAGCTTCACAATGCGCTGAAACGCAGGCGCACCGGTATTCGGGACCTCTATCGCCACCTGCCACGACCGTCCGCCCGGATGATGGCCCCGTGCCAGCACCTCTCCACCTGCCTCAAGCACGAAGGAACGGGTACCGCGTGCTTCAACCGCGCGCGCCATGCGGTCAAGCGCATGACCCTTGGCGATCCCGCAAAGATCCAGGGTGACCCCTGGCACGCGTTTCAAAAGCGCATTATCGCCAAGAATGATCGCCCGGTGGCCAACACCCGCCGCGCCCTTTATCGGGCCAAAGCCGAAACGGCTGACCAACGGACCGACAGTGGGGTCAAATGCCCCGTCGGTGAGCCGGGCAATCCGCAGGCTTTGTGCGATCACCGACGCCGTCCTGGCGGAAACCGGTATCCAGCGTTTATCGGCGGCGGCGTTCAGGTGGTTTATTTCCGAGGCGGCCCTGAACGGCGACATCGCCGCATCAACTGCCTCGATGACCGCCTCGATCTCTGCCCGCATTTGAACCGCGTCAGCCGATTGCGGCAGGCTGGCCCGCCACCAGCTGCCAAAGGCCGGGCCGCCGATGACCTGTGCGCCATCCGCAAACACCGGCAGCACGCCGGACACCAGGGCACCTGCGGCACCTGCGGCACTCAGCATCAGGGTTCTTCTGTTCACCGACATTTGCCTAGCTCCCGAAATCGTCATTGAAGATGCTGCTTTGATCCACCCCGATATCTTCCAGCATCGACATCACGGCGCGGATCATCAGCGGTGGGCCGCAAAGATAATATTCGCATTCTTCCGGTGCGGGATGCCCGTCGAGATGGTTTTTGAATACCACGTTGTGAATGAACCCGGTGGGCCCGTGCCAATTGTCCCCGGGCTTGGGATCAGACAAGGCAACGGTCCAGCTGAAATTACTGTGCTGCGTCTGAAGGTGATCGAATTCCCGGACATAAAACAGCTCGCTCAGGTCGCGCGCGCCGTACCAGAAGGAAATCCTGCGACCGGTGCCAAGGCATTCCAGCTGGTCAAATATTATCGCCCGCAAAGGGGCCATGCCGACGCCGCCGCCGATAAAGATCATTTCCCGCGAACTGTCCTTTGCGCCAAAATCCCCGTACGGCCCGCTGACCTTTACGGTTTCCCCGGGGCTCAGGCTGAACAGGTATGACGAAACGATGCCGGGTGGTGCGTCCTTGATCGCGGGCGGCGGCACGGCCAGACGAACGTTAAGCACGATGTTGCCCCGGTCCGCCGGCCTGTTGGCGATGGAATAGGCCCGCGTAACCTCTGCCTTGCTTTGCGAGGTCAGTTTCCGCAGGGGCATTTGCGACCAGGCGTGGTGGTATTCTGGCGGAATCTTGAAATCTGCAAAGCGCACCTCATGTGGCGGGGCAGCGACCTGCACGAAGGCCCCGGCGCGCAAGTCCGGGGTCACGTCCGGTGGCAGTTCCAGCACGATCTCGCGGATGAACGGGGCCAGCCAGCGCGTGGAAGTGACCCTGCATTGCCAGACCTCCGTGTCCAGAATGTCGTCAGACACCTGCACCTGCATATCCTGGCGCACAACAACCTGGCAGGCCAGGCGAGTGTTCTCGCGCAACTCCGCCCGGCTCAGTTTCGCCCGTTCCGTCGGCAAGGCCTGCCCGCCGCCTTGCGCAACTGTGACCCGGCACAAGCCGCACGTGCCAAGACCGCCGCAGGGCGAGGGAACAAAAACCGCGTTGCCATGCAAAACCTGCAAAAGCTTTTGTCCGGTCATGGCAGGCAATGCCCTGTCGCCATTGACGGTGACAGTGACCCGGACCGACCTCAGTAACAGTTTGCGCGCAACAAGGACCGTCAACACGAGGATCATCACAATCAGTGTGAACAGGGCAATACCCAGCAGGATTTCGGTCACGGCACACCCCCGGTGGCAAATCCCGCAAACCCAAGCGACATCAGACCGGTAATGAGAAAGGCCGCGCCAAGCCCCTGCAGGCCCTTTGGAATATCACTGTATTTCAGGCGCTCGCGGATGGCGGCAAAGGTGACAATGGCCAGCGCCCAGCCGATGCCGCCGCCAAACCCGTAAACCATGCTTTCACCCAAGGTGTATTGCCGCTCGACCATGAAAAGACTGCCGCCAAGGATTGCGCAATTCACGGTGACCAGCGGCAGGTAAATTCCCAGCGCACGGTGCAACGGCGGGACATAGCGGTCCAGAACCATTTCCAGAATCTGCACCATCGCGGCAATGACGCCGATGAAGCTGAGCAGTTTCAGGAAGCTGAGATCGACATCGGGCAGACCGATCCAGGCCCATGCGCCTTCGACCAGAAGCCATTGAAAGATCAGATGATTTACCGGAACCGAAACCGCCTGCACGACGATCATCGCAATCCCCAGCCCCAGCGCGGTCTCGAATTTGCGCGACACGGCAAGAAATGTGCAGATACCCAGAAAAAACGACAGCGCAAGGTTCTGTTCAAAGACCGATGAAAGGAACAGATCGGTCATGGCCGCGTCGCCCCGTCCGGGGTGAGAATTTTAAACTCCGGTTCCTCGATCTGCTCTGGTCGCCAGCTGCGGATGATCCAGACAAGAAAACCGATGATAAAGAACGCGCTCGGGGCAAGCAGCATCAGGCGCAGGGGCTGGAACCAGCCGCCGTTCTCAACCAGGGGAAGGACTGAATAGCCCAGCAGATTGCCGGTTCCGAACAGTTCCCGGATACTGCCGACGATCAGCAGGATCATGCTATAGCCCAACCCGTTTCCCAATCCGTCAAGCAAACTGGGCCAGACCGGTTTCTGTCTGGCAAACGTCTCGGCCCGGGCCAGCACAAGGCAGTTGGTCACGATCAGGGCGACAAAGATCGACAGGCGCTTGCTTGTCTCAGGTGCAAAGGCTTGCAGGAACAGGTCTATCACGATCACCAGCGACGCGATGATGGTGATCTGGACGATCAGCCGGATCGAGTCCGGAATGTGATTGCGTATGGCGCTGATGGTGACGTTTGACAGGACCAGCACGATCGTCAGCGCACCGGACATTGTCAGGGCGGTCACCAGCGAAGTAGTCACCGCCAGCGCCGAACATATCCCAAGAATGTGGAAGGTGATGGGATTGCCCTTGATCAGCGGATCGATGAGATAGCCGAGCGACGCTTTCATGCTCACAGCTCCCCGGCCCGAAGCCGTTTCAGGAAGGGGCCAAAGCCATGCTCGCCCAGCCAGAAACGCAACATGTTGGAAACACCGCTGCCGGTGCGCGTGGCACCCGAAATGGCGTCAACCTCAAACGGTCCGACGGCCTTGCCGCGCACAACGGAAATCAGGATGTTGCCGGCATCGTCCGCCAGTTCCTTGCCAGGCCACAGCGCCTGCCAATCGGGGTCCTGGATACGCGCACCGATGCCCGGCGTCTCGCCATGTTCATAGAATGTGAGACCTGCAACCGTATTCCCGTCAGCCTTGAGCGCCAGATAGGCATAGAGCATCGACTGATAGCCAACACCGCGCACCGGAAGCACCACAAGCGCGGGCACGCCGTCGCGCCGCAGGATGTAAACCGGCGCAAAATTCGCCCGCTGCTTCAATCCCGCGACATCGGCTTCGCCGGGGATTTTGGTGCTTTGTGCCGGGTCAAGCGCAGCCGCGCGCTGATCAAAACTCTCTGCGTCGATGCCCCGGGCAAAGGTTCCGCTGGCAAGCTCGACGATACGAACCTCCAGCCCGTCCGTGCCCGCCTCGGCCAGAATATCCGCCATTCCGGGCAGTGCGGCGACCATCGCAGCCATCCGTGCCTGGCGCTCGCGTTCCAGGTTTTGCAGGTGCAAGGGTTTCAGCGTCACCGCCGCGACCGACACAAAAATTGACGCCGTGAAAGCAACCAGAAAGGCAAAGCCAAGGGTCTTGGTCAGGTTGTCGTTCGGCAAGGCCAGAAACCGGCGCCACCAGTTGATGGGGTTCAGATCAGCCATGGCGCCGCCGCCGTTTGTAGGTGTTGAACATGACCACACAGGTATCAATCAAGGGCGCAAAAATACTGCCCAGCAGGATGGCCGGTATCAGGGCGCTTGGATCGGAGGGCAAACCACCGGTCGGGGTGAAAACCCAGATCAGGGCGCCGGTCAGAAACCCGTTGGCCAACCGTCCGGGATTGGTGGATGCGGAACTGGCCGGATCACAGGCCAGAAAGATGATGATGAACAGGAAACTGCCGCGCCACAGGTCGGTCAGGGCAAGCGCCCCGCCCGCCAGGAAATTGATGGCAAACAGCCCCACAAGGACCCCCGCAAGCATGCGCCAGGAAATCAGGCGCGCCAGAACCAGGAAAACCGCGCCGGGCAGGGTTGCATAGGCCAGCCACGGGACTGCGGTTGAAAAGGATGTTCCGGGGAAAGAAAATGTCAGAAAGGCAAGTGCAACCACCACGGGATTCAGAAAACTGAACCCGCGTCCGCCAAATATCTGTTCACCGACAACCACGCCAAATGAAAGCCCGAGCGCTGCCTGCCAAAGCGGAATGGAGCCGTCGATGATCAACGCAAAGACCAGCGCGGTTGCGATTGCGTCCCAGCCAAGCGGGCGTTTTCGCACATAGGCGAACATGCCTTGCCAAACCAGCACGGATACCAGTGAAACGGCGATGGCCGGAAACAGATCGAAGCCCCTGGCAAGCAACGCAACCCCCAGGGGGGGCATCAGGCAAAGCAGATATGCCAGGGAAATCAGGTCGAAAGTCCAGACACTGCGCAGACATGGGGCGCCAGCGGCACGTGGCGGGGCAACCGGTGAATGCAGCCTCATCCCGCAACCTCGGCGAGGTTATCAAGCGACAGCCTTAGCAGCGCGCCATAATCGTTGCCGCTTGGGCACAGATAGGACAAAAGCGCGACATCCTCATCCAGCAAATCAGCCGCCCCCAGCCTTTGGGCGGCATCCCAGTCGCCAACGCTTAGGGCGCGCATCAACGGGACAGGCAGAATGTCCTGAGGCAGGACTTTTTCAAAGGCCTCACTCGCAAGCAGAGGCGTTGGAACGCCCGCACGCAAACGTGAAAAAGACCAGAACATTGTTTTGCGGGGTACGCCCTGCAAAACGCAGACCTGTGTATGCGTGTGACCCAGAAAACCCGACGTCCCTCCCGAGAGGACAGAACCGGAAATGACCCTGGCATCGCGCCCCGGTATCTCGTCTTTCAGCAGCTCTTTCAGGTTCGCACCACGGCGCGTGCGCAAAAGCCGTGGATCGCGCGCCATGGGGCCGGCAAGCGCAACAATCCTCTCTGTCGAAAGCTGCCCGGTCAGGAATAAATGGCCGATGGCAATGACATCCTGATATCCGATCTGCCAGATCGGTTTGCCGGCAAGCCCAAGCCGGTCAAGATGCGTGCCGGGCAAGCCGGCGGGATGTCTGCCCCTGAAGGTTGCAATGCGAATGTTTTTGTCCTGTTGCCGCGCCAAGGGAACACCCGGAGCCTGGCAGACAAAAACCGGGCCAGCGTTCAGAGAGGCCAGAACCCCCAGCCCCCGCTCAAAATCGTCCCAGGCGTCCCGCACGACAACGCTTGGGTCGGCCGCGCCCGGATTGGTGTCGATTGCCGTCACCAAAATGGCCTCGGCCCCGGCATCAGGGTCGGGGATACGTCCAAGGGGCCGGGTTTTCAATGCTGTCCAAAGCCCGCATTTCAACAGCGTCTTGCGGACCTCGCCAGAGGTATCAAAGGCGACGACATCGTCACCTTCACATCTGATAATGATGGCTTCAAAGTCGCTCCGGTGGGTTCGCTCAATCCGGGAAACAAGACCTGCCGCGGGGGAAGAAACCACGATCTCGGGGCGGCTTCGATCACAAAACAGGGGTTGTCCAACGGCGACTTTCTGTTCGGGTTCGACCAGCATCCTGGGACGGATATCGGCAAAGTCCCGGCCCAGAACGGCCACAGAGGAAATCTTGCGCCCACCTTCGATAACTTGTCTGGGGGATCCTTTAAGGGATATGTCCAGACCCTGCCTGATAGTGAAGTTCATCTGATTTCCCACCATCATTTGCCCGGATGTGAAAACGACAGGTGACACCTTTTGACCTGTTCCCGCTCATATTTGAATGCAAGGCAACCGCAATGCTATGATCCAAGTCAACAAGGCAATGATTGTCTTTGTTCCTTGCAAACTGTTTGCACCGGATCTGGGCGACGGATCGCGGGACCGGATTGTGTTGCGCGGCGACCTGCGGGTCCGGGGTCAGTAGCCACTTTTTGTAAGAAATAGACCTATGTCAATGTAAACGGCCCGAACTCGTGTTCAGCTATAGACCAGCGGTCACCGCAATCTGTGGTGGATCAATGCTTTTATATTGCAGTTGGAGGAGAGCCATGAAACGTGCAGCATTTGTGATAGGCGTAGCTGTCTTAGTCGCGGGGCCCGCGCTTGCGACCGAACCCGACGCAATCACCTGGTCGCAAATTCCCACCAAGGACGTGACGCTGTTTTTCCCTGGCGAGACGTCCTATCAGTGGTTGCGCTCTGCCGGGCACAAGAACCCGCTAAAGGGGAATGTTCAGGGTCAGCGCTGTATCTCTTGCCATCAAGGTCAGGAGGCTGCACTTGGCAACAAGCTGGTTCAGGAGGGGCCGCTGGAACCCACCCCCATTGCCGACAAGAACGGGGTTCTCAATCTGGCGGTGCAGGCCGCCCATGACGATGAATATCTTTACTTCCGCTTCCAGTGGAAGACCAACATGGACCGCGAGGGCCGCATGCACAACATGGTCCGCTATGACGGCACCGGGTGGCAGTGGTTTGGCGGCCACCGCGCCGAGGATGCGGTCATTGATGGGGCGCAGCCACCGATCTATGAAGACCGTCTTGCCATAATGCTCGATGACGGTTCGGTGCCGGGGTTCGCCGAGCAGGGCTGCTGGCTGGCCTGCCACGACAGCATGCGCGATATGCAAGAGCCCCCGGACGCCGCTGCGGTCAGGGAGAATTTCTATCTCGGGGCGATCCTGAACAAAAAGGACGTGCGCAAGTTCCTGCCCCTGTCGCGAACCGACGAAGAAGCCAGTTGGGACACCCTGAAGACACCCGGGGAAATTGCCGAACTCAAAGCCGCCGGCCAGTTCCTTGATCTGATGCAGTGGCGCGCCGCGCGCTCCAATCCTGTCGGCATGGCCGACGATGGCTATGTGCTGGAATACCGGCTGTTTGACGCGGGCAGGAAAATGTTTTCGTGGAATATCGACAAAAAGACCATGACCCCGAAATTCATGTTCGATGAAGCCAAAGTCGGGTTCAGCGCGCTACGGGTCGAGGACTTTACCGATTCCAGCAAGCCGACATTCATCATCGAGGAACAAAACGCTACGCCCTATGACCCGAATGCCGGGTTCCAGGAAGGCGATATTCTTCCCGGTCGTCTTCTGAGCGCACAAACCGAAGGCTCGGCCGGTGACAACGACTGGGCAAAAGGCACCTGGAAAGACAGCATGTACACCGTTGTATTCCGGCGCAAGCTGGACACCGGCAATCCGCTGGACGACAAAATCCTGGAAGTTGGCGGCGTCTATACCATCGGTCTTTCGGTGCATGACGACAACGTCACGACACGCTTTCACCAGGTCTCGTTTCCCCTGACTTTGGGCATTGGTACCAAGGCGGACATTGAGGCGGTAACACTGAAATAAGGTGCAGCAGGACCACCCGCGACCCCATTGATTGCGCTTGATAATCCTATAGAAAGCGGTGCGCACAGCGCGTCCAGATTTCATCTTGACGCCTGACGCTTGATTGAAGTCCCATGGCATGAGCTTGTCGATCTGTTCAGGCGCATCTCGGCCTGGTGGCCGCATGGCGTGTTGGTTTGCCAGATGTGCCGCGTGGTCTGGATGCGCGGGATGGATATGGCCATTTTGTCCGGGGCGTTGGAGTTGCCCGACTATGACGCGAAACGGCGTCAGCACCAGACCTGCATGTGGTTGCCCACCAAATGGGACTGGATTGATCCGATGAAGGATGCCTCTGCCGAAATCCTGCAGATCGAGGCCGGGCTGAAGTCCCGCACCCAGGCATTGTCGGAACGCGGCTATGATGCCGAGCAGGTCGAGCACGAGATTGCGGCGGAGCGGCAGCGCGAACTGGACGTGGGACTGGGTTTCCGCCGCCCGGGGTCGCCCGCGCAGGCACCGGGTCAGGGTAATGCCCAGAACGCCGACAATGAGGGGAAAGCGGATGATGCGGATCAGGAAACATCGGAACGCCGGTCTGAAAACGAGGCTGAGGAATGAACGCCTTACACTTTCAGCAATTCCACCCCGTGGATCTGCGCAGCCTTGCGATCAAACGTAGCCAGCGGAATGGCATCGGCCCGGCGCATAGCAGCGACGATCATCAGATCGGCAAAGCCAAACCCACCGTCGCGGTATTGAAACACTGCCGTGCCAACGTCGTCTGCTACCTCGATCTCAAGTTCACTGGCGCAAAGAAGGCCCTCAAGCGCGGACGCAACTTCAGAGCGGCTGCAGCCATAGGCCCGCTCCAGCACCCAGACCAGTTCAACCATCACCTCACGGCAGATGAAGCCGGGATTGGAGACATTCAGACCAGCCATGAAAGCGCTGGCGGCTTTTGCTTGCGCCGCATCATCTTGCGTCAGAAACCGCACCAGCACATTGGTGTCGATGGCGATCACGGTTTGGAATCCGCGTCATCAGTTGCACCAGCGGCAATGGCCGCCTCCATCCCGTCAAGACTGACCGGCCTGCGCCCGGGCCTGGCGAGGATACCAGCAAGCTCGTTCACGGGGCGGGATTTCAACAACCGGACCTCACCATCGAGAATGACGTAGCGCACCTTGTCGCCGCTCGCGAGGCCAAGCGCACGCCGCACATCCCGCGGCAGTGTGGTCTGGCCTTTAACCGTTACTGTCGACTCCTGCATCGTTCAAATCCTTACCTTTAGCAATACTCCCTTACTATATCGCGATCCGCACGGATAAATCAAGGTTACGCGTTCGCTGGGCTGTGTTGCACAACTCGGCCTGAGGTTGGACTT